>NZ_JAWOUQ010000017.1:0-69148 GCF_033339475.1 Vibrio sp. 2304
CGGATTCGAACCATCGAAGGCAGTGCCGGCAGATTTACAGTCTGCTCCCTTTGGCCACTCGGGAACCCCTCCAGGGTGTTTTATACTTAAAAGCTAGTTTCCCAACCTAGCTTTCAAGTTGTTCTCACGTTTAAAGGAAAAACATAAGAAAGAATATGGTGGAGGGGGACGGATTCGAACCATCGAAGGCAGTGCCGGCAGATTTACAGTCTGCTCCCTTTGGCCACTCGGGAACCCCTCCAGAGGATTTTTATACTTAGTAAGATGTTTTCCCAACTCATCTCCCAAGTGCGGAGCGAATCATAGCAAACTCGCTCAGGCTGTAAAGCGTTTTTCTTACGTTTTTACGTTGAATGCTGTCTTTTTGGGCAAAGATGGTAGAAAGTCAGCGTTTTGTTTGTCCTTTGAACAGAAGAGAGGCGCGCTTTTTACTTGAATTTACACTACTTGACGTTAAACACCGTATCTACTGATAAACTGTAAGCAGTTTAATGACATAAGTTTATTCGTTTAGAAGTCAATATCATGAGCATGAAAGCCACGTTATCGTTATCTGTTTTAACGCTTTCTATATTACTGAGTTCTCCATCGGTTTCCGCTGCGATGCGAGGAGGCTCAGCGGTTACCGTTGTGACTGAACAAGTAGAAACGCACGAGATCAATCAATCCTTAACTCTTATCGGCAAATTAAAGGCAGCGGAGTCTGTGGTTGTCGCATCGGAAGTCGCCGGCAAAGTGAATCAAATCGCTGTTAAAGCGAATCAAAATGTCCAGCAAGACCAGCTATTAATTAAGTTAGATGACGATAAGGCTCAAGCCGCTTTGATTGAGGCAAAGGCGTATCTAAAAGATGAACAGCGTAAGTTAAAAGAGTTCCAACGTTTGGTTAAGCGGAATGCGATTACTCAAACTGAAATCGATGCACAAAAAGCCAGTGTTGAAATAGCACAAGCGAGGCTTGATGCTGCTCAAGCCAATTTAGCTGATCTCCATATTACTGCCCCATTTTCTGGCACTGTTGGTTTTATCGATTTTAGCCGCGGCAAAATGGTCAGTGCGGGTACTGAACTTTTGACGTTGGATGATCTTTCCGTCATGGAACTGGATTTACAAGTACCGGAGCGCTATTTATCGATGCTTTCTATTGGTATGGAAGTCATCGCTAAAACCAGTGCATGGGGTAGCCAGATCTTTACTGGTCAAGTCACAGGTATTGATACGCGTATCAGCGCCGAAACACTGAATCTTCGCGTGCGTATTGAGTTTGATAACCCAGAAAATCAATTGAAGCCGGGCATGTTGATGAACGCTTCACTAGCATTTCCTGCTATTAAGGCGCCAATCATTCCTGTTCAAGCGCTTGAATACTCCGGAACTAAACGTTTTGTATATGTAATTGATGAAAACAACAAAGCTACTCGTCAAGAAGTGTCGCTAGGTGCTCGTGTTGGTAACGAGGTGGTGATCGAATCTGGTGTTGAGATTGGTGACAAGATTGTGGTTCAAGGCATTGTTAACATGCGTGATGGTGTCGAAGTGAAAGAAATTGTCGCGCCACTAAAAGCGAACACCACGGATGTGACACGCAATGACAGTGAATCGGATGAGGAAGAAAACTAATGTTACTGTCCGACGTTTCAGTTAAACGCCCTGTCGCGGCGTTGGTTCTGAGCATGCTGTTGTGTGTGTTTGGCTTTGTGTCATTCACCAAATTAGCCGTTCGTGAAATGCCTGATATAGAAAGCCCAGTCGTTTCTATCAGTACGCGTTATGAGGGTGCATCGGCGACTATTATTGAAAGCCAAATTACCTCCGTTTTGGAAGACCAGCTTTCTGGGATCAGTGGAGTTGATGAAATTAGCTCCACTACTCGTAACAGCATGTCGCGTATCACGATCACGTTTGAGTTAGGTTACGATCTCAACACAGGTGTGAGCGACGTGCGTGATGCCGTAGCTCGTGCTCAGCGCTCGCTACCTGATGAAGCGGATGACCCTATTGTTTATAAGAACAATGGCTCGGGAGAGGCGTCGCTCTACATCAATCTCAGTTCTGCAGAGATGGACCGTACTCAATTAACCGATTATGCCGAACGTGTATTGATGGACCGCTTTAGCCTGATCTCTGGGGTTAGCTCCATTGATCTATCCGGTGGTTTGTACAAGGTCATGTACGTGAAGCTTAAGCCAGAACTAATGGCTGGACGTTCAGTTACAGCTTCGGATATTACATCAGCTTTGCGAAGTGAGAACCTAGAAAGCCCAGGTGGTGAAGTTCGCAACGACTCAACAGTAATGTCCGTGCGTACGGCTCGTACTTATAACACGCCTGAAGATTTTCAATATCTTGTCATTAAACGCGCAAGCGACAATACACCTATCTATTTAAAAGATGTAGCAGATGTCTTCATTGGTGCAGAAAACGAAAACTCAACCTTCAAAAGTGATGGTGTAGTAAACATCAGTCTTGGTGTGGTACCGCAGTCAGACGCAAACCCGTTAGAAGTAGCGAAGCTGGTTAGGTCTGAAGTCGATAACATCCAGAAGTTCTTACCAGAAGGTACACGTCTTGCGATAGATTACGACGCGACAGTGTTTATCGAGCGTTCAATCGAAGAGGTGTACAGCACGCTATTTATCACGGGCGGCTTGGTGATTTTGGTATTGTACATTTTCATCGGCCAAGCTCGTGCAACCTTAATTCCTGCGGTTACGGTACCTGTTTCTCTGATTTCTTCGTTCATTGCCGCGTACTACTTTGGGTTTTCTATCAACTTGATCACCTTGATGGCGTTGATATTATCGATTGGTTTGGTGGTGGATGACGCAATTGTGGTTGTAGAGAATATCTTCCACCATATTGAACGCGGTGAATCGCCATTACTCGCCGCATATAAAGGCACCAGAGAGGTTGGTTTTGCTGTTGTAGCAACAACATTAGTGCTGGTGATGGTGTTCTTACCGATCTCCTTTATGGATGGCATGGTAGGTCTACTATTTACAGAGTTTTCTGTATTGCTGGCTATGTCGGTCATATTCTCCTCTTTGATTGCCCTGACGCTGACGCCTGTATTAGGGAGTCAGATTTTGAAAGCGAATGTAAAACCAAATCGATTCAATGAAGCGGTTGATCGCTTGTTTAGCAAGCTTGAGAGTGGCTATCGCGCATTATTGAAAGGCGCATTGAAAGTACGTTGGGCTGCTCCGCTGGTGATTCTAGCTTGTTTGGGCGGTAGCTATTTCTTGATGAATCAGGTACCGGCCCAACTGACCCCACAAGAAGACCGCGGTGTGATATTCGCGTTTGTGCGCGGTGCAGATGCTACGTCATACAATCGTATGTCAGCCAATATGGATATTGTCGAAGACCGATTGATGCCATTACTAGGGCAAGGTTATCTGAAGTCATTCAGCATCCAAACGCCAGCGTTTGGTGGCCAGGCAGGAGACCAGACAGGCTTTGTGATCATGATTCTAGAAGATTGGAACGAACGTGATATCACGGCTCAGCAAGCCCTTAACAAAGTACGTAAAGAATTGGCAGGTATCCCAGATGTTCGAGTGTTCCCATTTATGCCAGGTTTCCAAGGTGGTTCGAGTGAGCCAGTTCAGTTCGTATTAGGCGGCTCTGATTACGATGAGCTCGTTGTTTGGGCTGAAATGCTAAAGAACAAAGCAGAAGAATCACCAATGATGGAAGGAGCAGAGATAGATTACTCGGAAAAAACGCCTGAGTTATTGGTTACAGTTGACCGACAGCGTGCCGCAGAGCTAGGAGTCAGTGTTCAAGACATTTCTGACACCCTAGAAATCATGCTCGGTGGTAAAAGCGAAACGACTTATGTTGAGCGTGGCGAAGAGTACGATGTGTATCTTCGCGGTGATGAAAATAGCTTTAATAATGCTGCAGATTTAAGTCAGATTTATCTGCGCACGAATAGCGGTCAGCTAGTGACGTTAGATGCGGTCACAAAAATTGAAGAAGTGGCGGCCTCTATTCGTCTTTCTCACTACAACAAACAGAAGTCCATCACTATTACTGCCAACCTGTCGGAAGGTTATACATTAGGAGATGCGCTGAATTACCTAGACCAGGAAGCCATCGACAACTTACCGGGTGACATTTCGGTGAGTTATTCGGGGGAGTCGAAAGACTTTAAAGAGAACCAAGCGAGTGTTGCTGTTGTGTTTGCATTGGCACTACTAGTGGCGTATCTCGTGTTGGCGGCTCAGTTTGAAAGCTTCGTAAACCCGTTAGTGGTCATGTTTACGGTGCCGATGGGTGTATTTGGTGGCTTCCTTGGTTTGGTTATTATGGGCCAAGGTATGAACATTTATAGCCAGATTGGCATGATCATGTTGATTGGTATGGTGACGAAAAACGGTATTTTGATCGTAGAATTTGCCAATCAGCTACGTGATCGTGGCGTTGGGTTTGAAAAAGCGATCATTGATGCAGCTGCGCGACGTCTACGTCCAATCTTGATGACTGCGTTTACCACACTTGCTGGCGCAATTCCGTTGATCGTATCGACAGGGGCGGGTTATGAGAGCCGTATTGCCGTGGGTACGGTTATCTTTTTCGGGATGGGGTTTGCGACATTGGTGACCTTGTTTGTTATCCCGGCAATGTACCGATTGATTTCGGCGAAAACACAAGCACCAGGTCATGTAGAAGCAGAGTTAAACAAAGCAATTAGCCATGATACGAAGGGCCGTGTTGCCCACCCCTAGCAGTAGCACGTAAAGCTTTGATTGAAAACGCCGGGCAATTTTTGTTCGGTGTTTTTTTATATAGATAGTGATTACTTATAGATTTAATGATTATTTTTGTTTATTATTTCGTCACTTCTTCGAGGGGCACAGGACTCGCTCATCGTTTTGACTGAATGTTGGGTCTTGTTAGGTTTAATGCTAGGAAAGCAGCCTATGCCTATTATTATTGAGGTGTTTCCTTGAAAAAAGTACGTGGTAGTTACATGGTCGAAATGGTTTTAGTTGCAGGTGTTATGGCGTTGCTAGCAACTACCGCACTTCCAACGTTGACGAATGCATTAAAAGATCGTCAAGATGGTATTTTACATTCTCTCGATGCTGGTCAACCAAGCAACCATGTGAACAAAGAGGCAACAGAAACGTTCTCTGTTCAGTAAGTGACGACATACTATAGAATCTAAAAGAAGCCGAGGCAAAACTCTCGGCTTCTTTGTTTTTCAATTATGGAAACTTGGTGCTATCTAATGTTAGAAGCGTTTCCCTAGGCTGATTTGTACACCTTCGTAGCTGTCGTAAAAATCTTCAAAACCCATATCTGCGACATTATAAATGTACTCTGCGCGTAACCAGATATCTGTACTCATATCCCAATGGACGCCAGCACCGATGTTGAATAGTGCGCCTGAGTCATCTGTGACTTTTTGTTCGTTTGGTACGTACATTTCAGCTTGAGTGCCAAGCGCAGTTACGCGACCAAACAGTGACAGCGGCGTATCGCCTAAGTTATCACTTGTTACAACAGCAGACATACCTGCTTGGTAATAGTGAAGATCTAAGTCAGTTTTTAGAGCATCGTTCTTAAGTTCATTTTGTGAATAGCGCAGAACCCCTTCAAACGCGAGGTATTGGTTTACATGGTAACCCCAGCCAACTGTGATATGTGGTGTTGACCACTCATTGTCTCTATCCGAGCCGAAGTACGGTGTATCAAAACCAACGTTACCAGTACCCAGATAAAAATAAGATTGATGAGCTTGTTCTTGAGCAGCTAAAGTTGGCACGCTAATGGTCAAGGCAGACAATAATAGAATGGCGTTTTTCATAACTAGACGATAACCTTGGTAAAAGACCGTTGTAATGATTTGTTTAAATGTTAATTTAATCAATAGGATGGATGGTAATTATCATATCAGCTTTTATCAAAGGTAGTGATTTTAGAATGGGAATTGTTGCGCTAAAGCATACTTCTTACTCATGACTACCGACTAACTAGATATGGTGACGAAAGCTAGTTAAATAAGAGAGAAGGAAAGGAAAGTGGCTGAATTCAAATACAAAAACTTGACTCAAGAAGAACAAGATAAGTTAGACGCGGCGACATTTCGCCGTTTATTGGCGCATTTAGATGCCAACAAAGACGTACAAAACATCGACCTGATGATCCTTGCGGGCTTCTGTCGCAACTGCTTTAGCAAATGGTATAAATCTGAGGCTGAAAATCTCGGTTTGGATTTAGATATTGATGACGCTCGCGAACGTGTTTACGGCATGACTTACGATGAATGGAAACAAAATCATCAACCAGCGGCAACGCCAGAACAATTGGCTGCGTTTGAAGCGCGCCAGAAAAAGTAAAACCCAGCGATAAAAACAGCCCGCATGAAGTTGGGCTGTTTTTTTAAAGTCCAGTTTGCACGTTAAGCGTTAGTTGAGCCGCAACAAGCTGGCTCAACGCAACCTTTTGCTTGAATGACTTCGAGTTGAGCTAAGTAAGGTTGAATATCGCCGATGTTCTCTTTTACCCATGTTAAGTCATAATACGTATCTAGGTAACGCTCTCCAGAATCACATAGAAGCGTCACGATAGAACCCTTCTCACCGCGTTGTTTCATCTCACAAGCCAATTGCAGCACACCGTAAAGATTGGTGCCTGTTGATGCGCCGACTTTACGCCCAATCAGCTGAGATACCCAATGGGCGGTTGCCACACTGGCTGCGTCTGGAATTTTGCGCATTTCATCAATGACACCAGCAATAAAGCTTGGTTCGACACGTGGTCGCCCGATACCTTCAATTTTGCTGCCAGTATCGCCTTTCAATGAGTGATTTCCTGACTGGAAAGCATCGTAAAACACTGAGTTTTCAGGGTCTACCACGCAAAGCTTGGTGTCGTATTTTTGGTAACGAATAAAACGGCCAATGGTTGCTGATGTGCCGCCTGTTCCAGGACTCATCACTACCCAGCTAGGAATCGGGTGATCCTCTAACTCCATTTGGCTAAAGATAGAGTTCGCGATGTTGTTGTTACCGCGCCAGTCAGTCGCACGTTCAGCATAAGTAAACTGATCCATGTAGTGACCATTTAACTCTTGAGCCAAGCGTCGAGACTCGTCATAAATCTGATCTGAGCGCTCTACAAGATGCGCTTTACCACCGTAAAACTCAATTTGTTCAATCTTTTTACGTGCGGTGGTTTTCGGCATAACAGCAATGAACGGTAAGCCAAGCAAGCGAGCAAAATACGCTTCTGAAACGGCAGTGCTGCCTGAGGACGCTTCAATCACTGTGGTTTCAGGACCAATCCATCCGTTACAAATCGCATAAAGAAACAACGAGCGTGCCAATCGGTGTTTCAGAGAGCCTGTTGGATGCGTGCTCTCATCTTTTAGGTAGATATCGATACCATCAAGAGAAGGCAGTTCAAGTTTAAATAAATGAGTATCAGCAGAACGTTGAAAGTCTGCTTCAATTTTACGCACTGCATTGTTGATCCAGTTGTGGTCAGTACACATGGCGTCTCTCCTTGGAAATCGATAGATAAGCATTAGATGGGAATAATTTACCTATAATACGAGAGAAAAACTTTGCTATAGTTGCCGGTAATGACTATTTTGATAGAAAAGTTTTCTACACTTCGTGGGTTTTATAGGATGAGTTTGGATCGGGTCGATAAACAGCTGCTTGCGTTGTTACAAACCGACAGCACCTTGTCATTAAATGAGTTAGCAGAGCAGGTAAATCTGACAACGACGCCATGTTGGAAGCGTTTGAAAAGGTTGGAAGAAGAGGGCTACATCGAAAAACGCGTGGCGTTGTTAAGTGCAGAAAAGCTCGAGCTATCTTTCATTGCATTTGTTCAGTTAAAAACGATTGATCATTCCGAAGGTTGGTATCACCATTTTGTTACAACTGTGAGTGACTTTCCTGAGGTAATGGAGTTTTATCGTATGGCTGGCGAGTATGACTACATGATGAAAGTACTAGTCAAAGATATGAAGTGTTTTGACGAATTCTATAAGCGGTTAGTTAATAGCGTAAAAGGGCTATCTAATGTGACTTCAACATTTGCTATGGAGTCCATTAAATACACAACAGAGTTACCAATCCTAAAATAACTCGCCCTATAAGAATTCTATCTAATGTTAATTCTACCTTTTAGTATTTTAAATGTTAAAAGGTAGTTTGATTATGCTTTTAAAACTATTTCCTACCAGATTTTTATAAATATAAACGATATTTATTCTCTCTTCTATTTTTCATTAACCATTTGTTTTTGCAGTCCATTAATCCTATACATCATAATGAAAGAAAAAATAACGCAATTTTTTCTCTTTATTTTTCATGTTTTATTTTATTGAATATTAATTTTTACTAAATTAATGGAAGAGTTTGATTTAAACGTTTGCTTTTTGTGTTTTCATGTAATTTGGTCGCTATTTTTGAGTATTTATTTTTAGGATTAATACAGTAGCAATTACTTAAGTAATAAAGTACTCAAAAATGGGGATAGTGATTAATAAAACATCGTATTATTATCGCCCCATCTTGTATGTAACAAAGTATTACTAAAAATGAACAGAAATTACTATTTGCTTTTTCTCGCAGCTTTACTCGCTGGCTGTGGCGGTGGGGGAGACTCTAAGCCGAACAATACGAAGACACCAACTACGATAACAAAGCAGAACCGTCCGCAATTAAAAGTTGAAGACACGGTATTGAAGTTTGAAGGAGTGGGAACGGTTACTGAAGCAAAACTGAGCAATGTACATGGGTCGGTATCTTACCAAGTCATTGACTCTAATCCGCCAAATGTCGTGAAAATTAATGACTCAGGAATACTACAAATTCTGCGCCCAGGAACGGCGACTATTCTTGCTACAGATAGTAGCTCTGCTTATGAATCTTCTGAAGCAAGATTTTCTGTCACTGTAGAGCGAGGCATCAATACTGAACTTTCAGTGAGTGATCTGAATTTCAATGCGATTGAGTCAGAAGGAAAAGCGTTGATCGTCCGTGGCCAAAAAGGCGAACTGAGTTATGAGGTAGAAAGTGGTCATAACTTGATTCGTGTTGATGAGAACGGTTCGGTATATTCATTAGGTTCAGTTGGTCAGGCATCGGTGCTGATTACTGATTCAGGTAACGACTTTTACTTGCCGAAACAAGTTCGCGCTACGGTTAAACTGCATGCAGTAGCTCCGGGGCAATTACAGTTCGCTTTGCTTGAAGACGAGTATCGAGAAGGGTTGACGTTAGAACCAGTGCGTCTAGATAAAGCTCAAACGCAACGTATTTCTTACAAAATTATAAATAGCGTACCAGACAGCAAGGTGGCCGAGTTGCTAGATCCTGAAACGGGTTTGCTTCTTGTTCATAATGTTGGTCGATTAACGGTTGAAGCGACTGCAACTTACAGCGACGCGTTTCTGGATAAACAGCAAACAGCGCAATTTTTTGTGGATATAAAACAAGGCAAGCGTCAAGAAATCAGCGCAGCGGATATCGTCACAACTTATGAGGAAGGTGGACGAATTTTCCCTAAGGTGACGAACGCCTACGGTGACTATGAGCTGAGAATCATTCGTGGTGAAGACGTTGTCGCTAAAACTGAAAATGGTGAAGCATTACTGATCAAAGGTGTTGGTGCTGCTGAAGTGGAAATTTACGAGCATGACATGCGTAATTATCCTGCAAGCAAAACTCGTTTTGATCTTGAAGTTAATCGCGCGCCTCATCCCGTTATAAAAGACATTGAAATGCCGCTTACCTATCAACCAAATCTTTCAATCCCTCTGGCGTTTAAAGGGCAAAAAGGTAACGTAAATCTAGTTAGCAGCTTACCTAATGGCTTACGAATGACTGACGGCAAGTTGGAGGTAGTGACTGCGGGTGAGTACGACCTTAAGTTTGAAGACGATGGTGGGGAGTTCTACCAACCTATTCAATTTAATGTCGTCATCAAAGTTGCAAAGGCTGAAGGCCAACCGATGGCAACACACGATTATGACGTTGTATACAGCAACAAATACAGTTTTGATCTTCACCGTGATTTTGGTTTGAGTGCTGACGAGCAAATTGAGATTGTAGATAACACCGCACCAGATGTTGTCGGTGGTTTTAGTGAAGGACGTCTCCATGTGTATAAAGCGGGTAAAGCGACGCTAACTGTGCGCAGAAAAGAGAGCGCGAATTATACCGTTGGTCCTGATCAAAAAGTCTACGTGACAATTTTGAGTGCGCCGAGCCGAATTGAAGTTCAATCCGATGTGGAAGAGATTTGGAAGGTTGGCCAAACATTTGTTGCGCCGAAAATCTCTGGTACGGTTGGGGAAGTTACGTACCGATTTGCAGACAACGCAGCAACAGATGTGGTTTCCTTAAACAGCCAAACGGGTGCCATGCAAATTCTTAACGCGGGTAGCACAAAAATTATTGTTTCGGATGCGGGGGACGACAAAGTGGATCCGGGTGAAAGTAGTTTCTCGGTCACGATTAAACAAGGCACAAACCCTGTATCGGTTACTTACCCAACGGTAGAATTCTCCGCTGGTAGTGTTATCTCACCAGTGATGAGTGGTGGGACTGCGAAGGCAAGTTACCGTCTTATTAACCAAAAAGACCCTGTGGTCGAGCTAGTTTCTCCTGATACAGGGCGTTTGAAAATCCTGCATGCAGGCACGTACCAATTAGAGGTTACCCTTACTGGGCGCAACTACAAAGCTAAAACAATCGTCGTAAATGGCACTATTAACAAAGCGAATCACCCTGGTTTAAGTACTTCTACAATGAAGGTGGAATTTGAACCATTTAAAAAGGTTAAGCTAGACTTTGGTACACCAATAGGAAACCGCAGCTATCAAATATCCAGCTCAACAATTAAAGGAGTCGCTTCATTAGATGTTGATAAGGAAGAGCTGACGTTACTTGACCTCCCACCAGTAAAAAGACGTTGGATTTCTCTCGACGTTTCGGAAGGAGAATCTCGAGATTACAAAGCGTTGGAAAGTAAGAAAGTCCAGCTGTATCTAAGCTTTGCAGATGAAGGTGTTGCGGATCAATATACATTGCTTGAAACTGAACAAACAGTATTGTTTAGCACGCTAAATGCACGTGAGTTTTCTAACTTAGAAGAAAGTGAGTTTGGTTTGATGAACGTTCGTTCAGTGCGTGAGCCAACGGACGAAGAATTGAAATTATACGGCAAAGGTAAGATTGCACTACTTGCATTCAAGCCGGTGGGTAACGATGACCAAACTCTAATAAAAGGAGCGTGGGTACACTTAGCTCGATTTGATGGATGTACATCAGAGCTGTTCGAAGATGATCTCAAGCCTTTTGAAGCAATTGACTATGATGACCCAGGGTACTGCACCAGCGGCAGCACGATTCGTATGACTCGGTTCTTAATAATTGATGACTCGAAGATGGAAAAGGTAGAGTATGAGTTAGTTGCACCTGTGATTACTTACCGTCGTGGGGTTCGTGAATTTTTAGCAACGAATAAAGGTGGATTCTATGCCGACCCAAATGTCATTTACGGGAAAGGTGAATATGGTTACCCGAAATCACTTTACGAATGGTCGGTTGTTAACATGAAGTATCAACCAAATTAATCATCGTTTGATACCCATTAAAAAAGGAGTGCGGAACAGCACTCCTTTTTTCGTCTGGCGAACACGAGCTATTTCGTGTAGCGCATCACCCCTTCTTGCACGGCTGTCGCCACTAAGTGACCTTGCTGGTTGTATATTTCGCCACGGACCAACCCACGAGTATTGCTCGCCGTTGGGCTCTCTATCGCATATAGAAGCCATTCATCCATCTTAAACGGGCGATGGAACCAGATAGAGTGGTCAATGGTGGCCACTTGAAAGTTAGGCGTCATTAATGAGACTTCATGTGGATGCATTGCTGTTACAAGGAATCCCCAATCGGATGCGTAGGCCAGAAGGTACTGGTGAATTAGCTGATTCTCTGGCATTTCACCATTAGCACGAATCCAAAGGTACTGTTTGGGTTCTGCTTTTTTGGGCTTCAAAGGGTTGATAACCGTAACGGGGCGAGTTTCGATTGGCTTTTCCCCGCAAAATGTTTTGCGTAAGCGTTTGGGTAGAAATTCTGCAATATGGCTTGCGAGCTCACTCTCTGAGGCAAAGTTTTCTGGACCAGGGATATCTGGCATTTCTTTTTGATGATCAAACCCAGGTTGATCGCCATGGTAGGATGCGGTTAGGTAAAAAATAGGGCGTCCATTTTGAATTGCCTTTACGCGTCTAGTGCTAAAGCTACGGCCATCTCTCAGATTTTCTACATCATAAATAATAGGTTTTTCTGGATCGCCAGGGTACAAAAAATAGCTATGGAAGGAGTGTACCGTGCGTGTTTCTTCAACGGTGTAGCGCGCAGCAGAAAGTGCTTGCCCAATTACTTGACCGCCATAAACTTGAGGCAAACCTAGGTTTTCACTTTGGCCACGAAACAAGCCTTCTTCTAATTTTTCGAGTTGTAGTAGGCTGAGCAATTCTCGTAGTGGTTTACTCATTGTGTCTCCTCACCGTTGTCTTTCATTCCAAGTTACCTCAACAGCCTCACTCTTGTGAAGTGGCATAGTTAAGAACTATTGAGTAACTTAGAAATAGTATTGTTCCAATTATGAAACAAAATCAATTGTTTGATAAATTCTAACTCAGTCAAACTATTGTCAAATAAAGTGACAGGAAGCAGACAGTTTTATATTCCACACCTATAATTGCTTCGGTTTAATGCTCTTTTCGAGGAATATATGAAAAAAACACTACTACTTGTTACTTCTCTACTCTTTGGGGCTGCGTTAGTGGGTTGCCAAACTTCTCAAAATACAGAAATGGAATCTACAGAGGCGTCAATGAAGACGATTACAGGTACAGTGGCTTATCGCGAGCGGATTGCCTTGCCACCAAACGCAGTGGTTACTATTGCGTTAGAAGATGTGTCCTTGGCGGATGCGCCAGCAAAAGTGTTGGCGAAACAGACATTCGAAACAGAAGGTAAGCAAGTTCCTCTTTCTTTTGAGTTGAGTTACGACAGCAATGAAATCAAACCAAACCATCGTTACAGCGTTCGTGCTCGCATTGAGGTAGATGGAAAGCTGCGTTTTATCAGCGACACACATAACGGTGTTATTACAGATGAAGCACAAACTCACCAATTAGATATTCGTCTAGTTGGAACACGTTAATACGACGTACTGAGAACAAAAAATGGCAGCTTAAGGCTGCCATTTGTATTTTTTAAGTGAAGTTTTGCCAACTTCCGATACTTCAATCCCTTCTGCTTCTAATTTCTTTTTTTGTCGCTCTAAGTCTCTGCCTTTTAAAGATATTTTTCCTTGGCTATTTACCACTCTAAACCAAGGGAGTTTGCTGCCTTCTGGTAGGTTACCCAGTGCTTTACCAACATGTCTCGCATAGCCCGGATAACCGGCCATTTTTGCAATTTCCCCATAGGTGGAGACTTTTCCTTTTGGAATTTGGTGAATTACAGCAAAGATTTGCGCTAAAAATTGGTCCATACTCAAAAGTGTCTATTTTGGATTACTAAGGAATGGTAAACCATTGGACTTGTATATTGCTAACGGTTCTTAACCCTTGTGTTGCCAGCGACTCACTTTGAAGAATTACATTTTCTGTTCTTTAGTGTCGTTGGTTGATGAGCCTTAAACAGCATGAAGCAAACGCAAGCTAAGCTTGAATCTAGACCCTCTCAACGACTTTCAATCCCAGTTTTTGCCGTTGAGTTACCAAGTAGGTGGGGAAGCCAGGAGGCGCTATGATTTTATCGACACTTCAATTTTTCGTTACGACCTTACTCGCTGTTGTCTGCGTTCGGGCGATGAGTTTGAGCGAGGGTGACATTCCCGTTCTTGCACTTATGATCCCCGCGCTGTGGGTTCTGCCACAAGGTGGGTTCGCTGGCTTAGTATTGCTGGGCGCGATGATGGCTTTTGGTGCGACACTCTCAATGCAGCCAATTGCTTTGTCGGTTGGTGTTTTGATCCTTTTCCCACTTTTAATGGTGGTGTTTTCTCGTAGAAGCTCTTTAGGCGTGTTGCTCACCGCTGGTCTTATTGTACTTACACTGCAAGTTGGTCTTATGGTCACACAGCAAGGAGGTAAGCTGGATGGGTCTGCTTGGGTTACAGTGGTTCAAACCATTGCGGTTATGGCGATGTGGTGGTCGGCTGCGCATTGGACGCCATCCAATAAACACAGCTGGTGGCCGTTGTTTTTGTTGCTCCCATTGTGGATTGCAGGCCTACCGTACGCCGTTCTTATGGCGTTAAGTTTGACGGGAATGTTAGCGTCAATGGAAGCACTTGCGAAACTTCAACATACCATTCGTTGGAGCAAATTATTATGTTGGACATTGCCGACTGTGGGTTTTGCCGCTTTAGTCGTCAGCCCGACCACGGATGTGCCAAACCCTGTTTTCGTGGTTTGGATCTGTTTGTTAGGGACGGCTTGGATGACTGACTATATTTTACGTAGTAGCGATGAACAGGCTGAATTATGAATTTTTAGTCAGGTAAAAAGTGACATGTGCGGCAGAGTATCGAATTGGTTGTGGAACAAAATGGAGATTAGTATATGTTCTTCATTTCATATTTACTACACTTCCAATAATAATAACCACAATATAAGTGGTTGATTTAAGATAAGTTTGTCATGACAACTTTTGCTCGAACACTGTTGCTTTTTGCATGTTGCCACTTGAGTTTGAATGTAAAAGCCGAAGCCCCTTTAATTGCTCATTATAAAGTCGCGACTGAAGCGGATGATGTCGTCACTCGTGTTCTTTTCAATGCTGCTTCAGAGGAGTTTGGCTTTACCGTTCAATACGTGAACTACTCCAGCTTTGATGCCATTCTAAATTCAGTAGCGAATGGGGAAGCGGACTTTGCTGCGAATATCACTTACACACAAGAACGTGCTCAACGTTTTAGTTATTCCCGCCCAACAAATATCGAATATACCTACCTCTTTGGCTTAAAAGATTCGACGTTGAGTGATATTTCGCGTGTTGGCGTCCCCAAAGATACAGTTTATGCCCAATTACTTAAACAACACTACCCTGAGCTAGAACAGATCTCTTATCAAGGTCACGAACAAGCAGTAACACTGCTACGTTCAGGTGCTGTGGACGGCGTTGTCGATGCCATTAACCAGCTCAAGCCGATGCTGATGGAGGGGTTTGACGCCAAGATGCTCAATGATCAGATTTCGATAAAGCCCGTATCCATCATCAGTAAAAAAGATCATCATCTTGAAGAGTTGGACACGTTCGCTACGTTTATTCACGGGGAAGCGGTGCAAAAGCAGCTTCGCGAAGAAATTTCCCAGTATCAATTTGAATTAAGGCGAGCAGCGTTGCGTGATTCTATTCGTTTATTGCCCCTTGATTTTAATGAACCAATACGGATTAAGCTCGAATCTATCTTTCCATATGTTGTATACAACGCAGATGGTAGTGTCGAAGGGATGACGGCTGATGTAGTCCTGAGAAGCTGTGAGATCTTGGCTTTAAACTGCTTGATCATTAGTGAGCCTGGTGAAAGCTGGGGTTCTATGTACCATGAGTTTATCCAAGGTAATTTCGAAATTTTGGCGCCATTAACGGTCAGCCGTGAGCGGCGCGCATTTAGCTACTTTCCAAAGTCCCATTACGCGCCAGCATCGGTGATGGTCAAGCGTTTAGGTTACAAACCGAGCACATACTCTCATGTTTCACAGTTGATATCTGAGCGGATTGGCGTAGTTAAGGATGACTTTTTCGATCAAATGATGACGCAACTGTTACCGCTAAAAGAACTCAAACGTTATCGTACCCAACAAGAGCTCATTCAGGGGCTACTAAATGAAGAAGTCGATTACATTCCGATGGATACGGCGATGCTCAATCATTTTTTACGTCTCAGTGAATTGGTTCCGATAGAGCAGGATACCGCTATTGGCGAGTTTTATGAGTCACAACTCTCTGTTGGATTGGTCGCGAATGAAAAAGGAGCCATGCTTGCGCCTTTCTTCAGTCGAGCGATAGCGATGTTAGAAGTTGATAAGATCATTGCTCAGTACGATGTACGCCCAGATTGGCGTACCGCACTTGAATATGAGATTCGATTAGCGACGCAAACACAAGCTGTGTTTATCTTTGTGTTATTGTTTGCTATTTGTGTTTCGCTTTATCTTTACCGTCAATCGAACACTGACAACTTAACAGGGTTAAGGAACCGTCGTGCGTTGCAAGTAAAGTATCGAAAAGGAGTAAACAAAGATCTATCCATACTTTACTTAGACATTAATCATTTCAAACGAATCAATGACACTTATGGGCATCGCGCTGGGGACGAAGTTTTACAACTACTGGCACTAAAAATTCATTATGTCTGGTCGGGAAGATGTTATCGAATTGGAGGGGATGAGTTCATATTGCTGGGTTATCCAACGCAAGCCGAGTTAACTAGAGCAATGAGAGAGCTCAGTAGAATCGACGTGAAAGGCAAATTATGTAGTGATTTGGAGTCTATAAGTATCTCTATTGGTTTCTCTGCAAAAAGGGAACGGCACATGAGCTTAGAGCAAGCGATGCATTTGGCTGATGAAGACATGTACATGAGTAAGCAGTCCTCACGGCACGACTCCTCTTATCGTGACTGTACGGTTTCATCATAAAGGAATGAATTGATCGAGTTTTGTTCAAACGGTAATGAAATGATGAAATTCAAGGTTTTTGCTCTTGCATTGTGAGAGCTGATACTGAATAATCGCCCCATCGATTGAGGCAAGACCTCTCGAAAAGAATTATGGGGCTCTGGTCCTCTCGCAACAATAGCTCGTGAACTCGGTCAGGTCCGGAAGGAAGCAGCCGCAGCGTGTGACTTGTGTGCCGGGATGTGGCTGGGGTCCCACCCTTTGAAAGCCCTGCGTTATCGCAGGGCTTTTTTCGTTTTTGAGCCTTCTTTTATTTTGGCTACGCTTGGTGTTCAACGTCTTCTGATGATCAAGCTTCTTGAGGTTATTTAGGTATAATTTATAATCTCATCCGCTCGATACCGAACTTTCGTGAAGATTGTTTAGGGTACGCTCGTCGAATAACCATTTTCACCTGGGATACTTTAATGATTTCAAAAAACCAATTAAAACTGCTTCGTGCTTTAGGTCAAAAGAAACAGCGTAAAGCGCATGGCTTATTCCTAGTTCAGGGTGAAAAGAACGTACTAGAGCTAGCAAGTAGTTCATTGAAGGTGAAGCAGGTTTTTGCAACAGCAGCATTTCTCGAACAAAATGCTGGTACGCTAAATCGTTTTGATTGTGTTGAAGCATCGCTTGATGAATTGACCAAAGCGAGCACGCTTGTGAGCAATAATGCGGCCATTGCTGTGGTTGAAATTCCGAGTGTAAAAGAGCCTCAAGCGAAAGGCTTGATGATTGCGCTAGATGGTGTATCCGACCCTGGTAATCTAGGTACGATTATTCGTGTAGCAGACTGGTATGGCATCAAGCACATTATTGCGAGTACAGATTGTGCTGATCCTTATAATCCTAAAACGATCAGTGCGACCATGGGCAGCTTTGGCCGCGTACAAGTGAGTTTGGTGGATTTGCCAAGTTACTTGGAACACGCCAAATTGCCAGTATATGGCGCGTTTTTGGAAGGAAAGAGCGTTCATAAAACGGATTTCGCTGCTGAAGGTATTTTGTTGATGGGCAGCGAATCTCATGGTGTGCGCGAAGCCGCAGCAAAATTCGTGACAGATAAGATCACGATTCCAGCGTTTGGCGGTGCCGAATCACTGAATGTCGCGATGGCGACTGGCATTATTCTAGACAACATGCGCCGCCAACATAGCTAACGCAACAATTACATAATAACAAAGCCAGTCAATTGACTGGCTTTGTTGTATTTTGCCTAGAAAAATCAGCCTGGCTGAATCTTGCGTTTAACGAAATACAGTGAATGTTGTTCGGTGAGTTAATTTTGTTTTAGTTCAATAGGCTGTGCCTATAAATAAAATTACTCCTTTCCATTTAGTAAAATCAGGAAATTAGGCGACACTTATCTAAAGGCCGCAATAAAATGCCCTTAAGGAGATAAGAATGCATTCATTAAAAGTAAAAGATTACATGACGTTGCAAGCGGTGACTTTCACGAAAGATATGTCACTTTCGGCAGCTTTAAACAAAGTAATGCAAAGTGTCACACTAGGTGGCCCTGTCATTGATGAAAATGAAAAAGTGGTTGGGTTTTTATCGGAGCAAGACTTATTAGATAAGTTGGTGAAAGCAAGTTATCACTGCCAAGATACACATACGGTACAAGAGTGTATGCATGATGATGTCTTATCTGTTTCTCCAGAAATGTCAGTAATTGAACTGGCTGACATGATGAAAGTTGGAAAGCCGAAAATGTATCCAGTGGTGGATGGCAAAGGTAAGTTGGTTGGTGTTATCACAAGAAGAGACGTGCTGCGTGCCATCGGAATGACATTAAATGAGTGTTTTAAGCATCCCGTTTAACCTCTCTGTTTAAATTTTACGGAATATTGCTTTTAAACTGGTTTGGAAAGACGCTTCGGCGTCTTTTTTATTTTCTATCGCCGAACTGTACAAATTTATCTTGACCTTGGAGCTTACTCTAAGGTTTACCCTTAGCAATAGGTAAATCACCGATACCAATAAGGAAAAAATTATGTGTACAAAACATCAAGGTTGCCAATCTAGCAAAATCAAAACTGCGGTGCCGCTTGGTGCAAGCGAGTCATGCTGTGCGCCAGTAAAATCTTCGCTCAATATCTCTCAGGCCAGTGTTGATGTTTCTGAAAGCTCTTGCTGTAGTGGAGGAGGCTGCAGCGTTGACACAGGCGAGGAAGACGATCCCACAAGGGAGAGTAATTCCTCCGTTCGGAACGCTTGGCTTGTGTCAGGTATGGATTGCCCATCTTGTGCGCAAAAGCTTGAGAAAGCCATTACGTCTTTACAAGGCGTCAGCCAAGCCAAGGTTTTGTTTGCAACAGAAAAACTGGTCGTCGATTTTGATGGTCGAGAGCTGATAGCTACGATAGAGCAGACAGCCCAAAAAACGGGTTTCCCGCTCTCTTCACTGGATGCTCCAAAACCAAGCACTACAAAGAAAGGCTGGCTTGGCGTCATAAGAGACAACATCCAAATTCTCTCGATTGCTGGTGCAATGGCTACTGCGGCAGTAATTTCTAAGATCGACCCTCAAATAAGCGCTTGGTTATTCACTTTGACGTGTTTACTTGGTTTATACCCAATCGCGCTCAAAGCATTTAAGTTGGCGCGTAGCGGTACGCCTTTTGCGATTGAAACGTTAATGAGTGTAGCGGCGCTCGGCGCTTTATATTTAGGTGAAACCGCCGAAGCCGCAATGGTGTTATTGCTTTTCCTTATTGGTGAAAAGTTAGAAGCATATGCATCATCTCGCGCGCGAAGCGGTGTCCAGGCGTTAATGGACTTAGTCCCAGAAAATTCAATTTTAATTATTGATGGAGAGCGTAAAGAAGTACCAGCTGCTCAGCTTAAACCAGGTGATACCATAGAAGTCGCACCCGGAGGTCGTTTGCCTGCCGACGGTGTTTTGCAAGATGCGCTTGCGAGTTTTGACGAAAGTGCGTTAACGGGAGAATCTGTTCCCGTTGAACATCAAACCGGTGGCAAAGTGATGGCCGGGGCTGTGGTTGTCGATAAAGTGGTTCGCTTACAGGTGACTTCCCGTCAGGGCGAGAATGCGATAGACCGAATTCTTCATTTGATTGAAGAAGCCGAATCTCGTAAGGCACCATTAGAACGCTTTCTTGATAAATTTAGCCGTTGGTATACGCCACTAATGATGTTGGTGTCTCTGATGGTTATCGTTACGCCGCCATTACTATTTGCCCAACCGTGGGAAACGTGGATCTATCGAGGACTCGCCCTGCTGTTGATTGCTTGTCCATGTGCATTAGTCATTTCAACGCCTGCGGCGATCACTTCTGGCTTGGCGGCAGCGGCTAAGCGGGGCGCATTGATCAAAGGTGGAGCGGCGCTTGAGTTGCTTGGCAAGGTTGAGTCTGTCGCATTTGATAAAACTGGGACACTGACGCAAGGTAAACCAGAAGTGACCGACGTCTTTGCTTTTGATATGGATGAAGACAAGTTACTTAGCCTAACTGCGTCAATCGAGGTTGGTTCAAGTCATCCTCTAGCGGTTTCTTTAGTTACCAAAGTGCAAGAGCAGGGGCTTACTATTCCTGAAGCGTTGGATAAAACCGCGCAAGTAGGCTCTGGTGTCACAGGTTACGTCGATGGAAAAATGGTCCAAGTGGTCACGCCTTCAAAGGCAGACTTTCCACTTTCTCAACAAGCCAAAGAGCAAGTGGTTACGTTGGAACAACAAGGTAAAACGGTTGTCATTGTGCGTTTCGATGACGAGGTCATTGGCGTGATCGCATGGCAAGATACATTGCGCTCAGATGCCCAGCAAGCCATCGCAATGTTGAAGGAACTTGGGGTCACGTCGGTGATGCTAACGGGTGACAACCCGAGAAGTGCAGAAGCAATGGCAAATAGAATAGGCTTGGATTATAAAGCGAGTTTGTTACCTGCAGACAAGGTGCATTACGTCGAGAAACTATCACAACAACATACCGTTGCGATGGTGGGAGACGGTATCAATGATGCTCCAGCCATGAAAGCTTCGAGCATTGGTATTGCGATGGGAGGCGGTACGGATGTTGCGCTCGAGACTGCTGATGCGGCGTTAACACACAACCGGTTGATTGAGCTACCTGCCATGATAGAACTGTCGCGTGCGACGCTAAGTAACATTCGTCAGAATGTCGCGTTAGCGCTAGGTTTGAAAGGTGTATTCTTAGTGACAAGTTTACTTGGGGTTACTGGGTTGTGGGTTGCAGTATTAGCTGACAGTGGTGCAACAGCACTGGTGACATTGAATGCGTTGAGATTACTTCGTTTTGAGTCCAAGCAGATCAAATAACTGACCTAACCATTGATCCCACTCATTAATAGCCCGAGGCATTCGTGTATCGGGCTTTTTTTAACCGTATTAACCTGATGCGATCGGACGTTTTTCTCGTCCTTGAAATCACGCATTGCTATGCAACAAAATGATCTAACGCCCCTTAAAGTGTGATCAATACCAGTTTTGTTTGAAATTTCATTTTCATTACATTTTGTCATTGTGATTGTGATCACTCTATGTTGGTGAAAGGTTCGCTACAGTGCATCTGTACCCAATAACTGATTAATGAGCTTATTGTTCATAAAATAAGCCACAATAAGGAGCGACTTATGTCTCAAGCTGTATTCCATTTAGGTGTTACTGAAGCTGATCTTAATGGTGCGACTCTAGCGATCATTCCTGGTGACCCAGCGCGTGTTCAAAAAATCGCAGAACAAATGGAAAATCCAGTATTTCTAGCAAGCCATCGTGAATACACGCTATACCGTGCAGAGCTAGACGGTAAACCTGTTGTGGTTTGTTCTACAGGTATTGGTGGTCCTTCTACCTCTATCGCAGTTGAGGAATTGGCACAGCTTGGTGTTCGCACTTTCCTACGTGTTGGTACAACGGGTGCAATTCAACCGCATGTAAACGTGGGTGACATGATCGTAACGACGGGGTCAGTTCGTCTTGACGGTGCGAGCCTACACTTTGCTCCTATGGAATTCCCAGCAGTTGCTGACTTTGAAGTAGCAACCGCAATGAAAGCAGCGGTAGAAGAGTCTGGCGCTACAGTTCACATGGGTGTGACTGCATCAAGCGACACGTTCTACCCTGGTCAAGAACGTTACGACACGTTCTCTGGTCGTGTTGTTAAGCGTTTCCAAGGCTCTATGCAAGAATGGCAAGACATGGGCGTACTTAACTTCGAGATGGAGTCTGCAACACTGCTAACAATGTGTGCGAGCTCTGGTTTAAAAGCGGGTTGTGTGGCTGGTGTTATCATCAACCGTACACAAAAAGAGATTCCAGATCATTCAACTCTGAAAGAAACGGAAGCGCGTTCAATTAAAGTGGTTGTAGAAGCAGCGCGTAAAATGCTTTAAGCCGCTATAGTTGGCATTTAAACAAACAGAAAAAACCAGAGGCTAACCTCTGGTTTTTTTCTACTTATAGAAATGCGTACTGCTAAAATTTAGGTATGAAAAAGCAGCATTAATGCTGCTTTTTATCGTTGTGAATTTTAGCTTTCTTAATGGCACTAGATCTCGTCTGAACCGCCCGCGTCTTTAAACCAAGCCGTTAAGTGCGTTCTTAAATCTTTAAGCTCATCAGGGCCAATCAGGGCTAGCCCTAAGTCTTCAGCACGAGTAATGTCATTGTGACGAAGAGGACGGAAGCTCACCAACATTGCGCGCGCTTGTAAGCCACCTAATAGATCGCGAAGCGATTCTAACTTATATAAAGTATCGTCGCCGTCATCTCTCATGCCTTTGGTTTTGCACTCGATGATGTGCAGCTTGTTGTTTACAACTGTTGCGACATCTAACTCATTGCGTACTTCACTTTCACCAAGTTTGCGATAAACCTGAACATTTAACGATCGATCTTGGATCGTCGGCATGGTGTCTTGGATTTGCTTCACGGTGCTGTGAACCAAAGTCTCTAACCACTCACCGTTTGAAAAGCGTCGAGCATCTTCATCTGCAAACGTTAAAACGCCATTCTCGTAGGTGGCGATTTCTGCTTCTACTAAATCTGAAAGCAACATGTTGAGCTCACGGTAGCCCTGCTGTTTTTCGGAGAGCTCGACATCAAGCTTTTGTTCTTTGCGGCATGTGGTTGCAAGGTAGTTAAGTGTTGCTAGACCTGGCCCAAGCTCAAGCGCATTTGAGGCCCATCGTTCACCAAGTTCATACAATTTTTTATCAAGAAGAGGTGGTAAATCAACGTGGTGAAACTCGCCGCGTGCACCAAAGATAGTGAGGTAATCTGCAATCGTAATGTGATCTTCGACTTGGGTATCTTCTTTGCCATCAGGGTATAACCAACAAAGCTTATCGCTACTAGGCTCTACCACAAAAATTGGCCAGCGATAGGTACGGAAAACTTCGTACACCGACAACAAGCGATGACGAAGACCACAGCTCGCGTTCAATTTTACATCTTCGCCGCGTTCATGGAGGTCTTTTGCCAGTTTTTGAATTGCTTGTTTGATCAGAGATGTATTAACAGCGGATGGAATTTCAAAAAATTCAGAAGTAATTTCTCGTTGATCTAAAACGGCACTCAGTCGGTCAAATATATCTAACTGGCTCTTGTCTCCGATGAAGACGATATGTGTGCTTAGCGTACGATTATCTAATAGAGGAGTGACCAATCTCACTGGGTCTTGGTCGATAATACCAACATGAACAGCCATAGATTTTCCTTTTTATGAGGCCGCTCGAAAAGAGTTGTGCAAGGGGATGAGCTGGCCTTATTAATCATATGTAGACATGGCCGACAAAAAACAAGGGCGACTTAACAAAAAGTCGCCCTTATACAGTTGATTGCACTAATTAATGCTCTTAATTATAAAGTATTTATAACTTAAAGCGGTGGACCAATTCATTTTGCTGATGAGCCAAGTGGGTCAGTGACTCACTGGTTTGTGCGATACTCGACATGGCTTGGAAACTTTCATCGGCGATGCTGTTGATATCTTCAATACTGCGAGCAATGTCTGTTGATGTTTCACTTTGCTCTGCTGCTGCTTGTGAAATGTGCGTACTCATTTGGCTGATCTCAATGATTAGCGCCTGGATCTCTTCCATTGAGCTGTTCGCTTTTGACGCTTGCTCAACCGACATCTCCATATCGCTCATACAGCTTTGTATGACTTGGTTTGCTGATTGTGAGCTAGATTGCAGATTACTGATCATGGATTCAATTTCAGTGGTTGATTGAGTCGTTCTTGATGCGAGTACTCGTACTTCATCTGCCACTACCGCGAAGCCGCGACCTTGTTCACCAGCGCGAGCCGCTTCAATTGCCGCGTTCAATGCCAGTAGGTTGGTTTGCTCCGCAATGTTGCGGATCACATCAAGGATAGACCCAATTTGGCCACTCATCTTTTGTAGCTCAGAAACTGCGGAGACCGATTCGTTCAAACGTGTTTCTAGTTGATTAATGGTTGAGATGTTACTGCTCATAACATTTCTGCCTTCTTCAGAGGCAGATTCGACGCGTTGCACCATTTCTAGCGAGCCTTGCGCACTTTGCGCGACTTCCTGCACTGAATGAGACATTTCTGTCATCGCGGTAGCGACGTTTGCCGTTTGTTCGCGTTGAGAGCTCAATTTAATTTGTGCTTGCGAAGAGGTGCGTTCGTTGGTTGTCGCGGTTGACGATAGGTTTTCTGACGCTTCGTTGAGTTTCACCAAGATCTCGTGAAGGTTGTCGGCGAGTGAGTTAATGTGTCCACTCACACGGCTGAATTCGTTGTTATAGCGAATATCGATACGCTGTGTCATATCACCTTCAGTCAGGCCTTCTAACACTTTTAGAATACGAGTCAACGGCTCGCGAACGCTTTGTGCGATGTGGTAGCCAATCGCTGTCGCGAGTAAAACGACAATAACGCCAATGATGATGGCTTTCGTTACACCGGCCGAATATATGTCACCTGCATCTGCCAATGATTCATTGAGCTTATCTGTTGCGGTTGTCGTAAATTGCTCAAGAATCGCCATGGTTGAATCCACTTTATTTGCTAGGTTGGCGATATTGTTATACAAAGCGGCGCGAGCATTGAGGTAATTATTATGTTGGTCTAGCACACCGCCACGCATACCGACGTCACGAGTAAATTGCTCTACAGATTCGCCAAATGCTTTTTCTAGCTCAGGAAGCTGAGTCACCAACCCGCGGAATGCGTAATTCAAGTGCGTTACTGCTTTGCGGTTTTTAGCTACGGCTTGCGTAACAAACTCAGGGTTGGAACTGGCGAGGGCATCAGAGGTAATTACTTCGGCATCTTTTAACTTGATAAAGTAGCTCTTTGCCATGACTTTGACAGAAATGCTGGTTTGATCTGCCACATATTCTTTAAGACCAACCGAAAGTTCGGTATTCAGTTTTTGGAAGCGGCGTGAGGATTTTTGCACTTCTTCTTGAGCCGCGAACATTGCTTCGTAGTTGTCCATGGCCTCTAGAGCTTCTGTAAAATAGCTCTGCTCTAACGTTTTTAACTCTGAAAACGGTTCGGCAAGAGAAGGGTAGATTTGGCTTGCGGTTTTCAGTTGAGCCAATGTGGATTCGAAGCGCTGTTGAGATCTAGCAAATTCCTGACGCATTTCATCCATGCGTTGTTTATTCTCTGTCGTCAGGAAGTCTTTAAATGATTTGTCGGCAGAAAGCAGCTCAACACTGGTTTGATTAGATAACGATACCAACGGTAGGGATGATTTAGATACCGTGCCAAATTTTCCGTGAATATCACTCATTCCTCCCATCATAATGGCAATTGTGACGGCAAATAGGATGATGATCAGTGCAAAGCCGGCATACATCCTTTTAATAACTGAACCTCGCATAAGTGAGTTTCCTCTCCCAAAAATAGACAAGCTACCCAAGTATTTTTTGAATTTACTTGGGTATAAAAATAATAATTGTCTTAAAAAAGTAACAAAATTCATTGGATTGTATTCAGTTTGTGACGCGCATTTTATGACGCACACGACAAAAAAAGCCTCGTTAATTAGCATTTGATTAATAATGTTAAGTGAACACTGTTTTTATTGAGCTCCGCTTTTGGTTGGCGCATACTAATTGGGGTCTAATTACGTTTATAAAATGGAGTCCTCATGGCGGAAGAAACGATCTTTAGTAAAATTATTCGCAAGGAAATCCCTGCCGATATCCTTTATCAAGATGATTTGGTGACTGCGTTTCGCGACATTAACCCTCGCACACCAAGCCATATTCTCATTATTCCGAATAAACTGATCCCAACAACGAATGATGTAGAAGCTGAAGATGAAGCAATGATGGGGCGTTTGTTCACTGTTGCTAGAAAGTTAGCGAAAGAAGAAGGTATTGCTGAAGACGGCTATCGCCTAATCGTTAATTGTAATCCACATGGTGGCCAAGAGGTTTACCATATTCACATGCACCTACTAGGCGGCCGCCCTCTAGGTCCAATGGTATTGAGCTAAGCTTTTAAAAGTGGGTGGCGATTCACCCACTTCTTTTTCCTGTCGAATGACACATTTGTGGAGATAAATGTGAAACTAGGTGTAAAGCTGTTAGGGCTGATGAGCTGGGCTTTAATGGCCTCTGGCTGCGCGAATTTATCTGCGGGCAATCTGTTTAGCCATTACAGCAACCAGAATCAAGAAGTTTATCAAGCCGTTGTTGCAGGGGAATATGCCAAAGCAAAACAACTTCAATCAAGTGAAGTGGGTGGCGAGATACTTGGCAATTTTGAAAAAGGTCGTATCTCTTTTCTTGCTGAAGATTACCCAACAAGTTTAAATGCGCTAGAAAGCAGCGATCGTGCTGTACGTGTTCAACAAGATCGTGCGACGATATCTGTGTCAGACACGGCAACGAGCGTCGGCTCTCTCGCAGTGAACGACAATCTCCAAGACTATCATCCCGCCGATTACGAACTTGGCTTTTTGCACCTGTATCTAGGACTAAATTACTTACAGAAAAACGATTTAGAAGGAGCACTAGTTGAAGTGCGTCGAGCTAATCAAGTTCAGGAAGCGGCAAGAAAGGCGCGTGAAAAAGAGCTAAAAGCAGCAGAGAAAGACCTTAACAAGCAAGGCATGTCTGCCAATTTAGGCAGTGTGTTAGCGAACTACCCTGATGCTGGTAAAAAACTAAGCGCGGTACAAAATGGTTATCTGTTCTATCTTTCTGGCTTGTTATATGAAGCGTCGCGAGACTTAAACAGTGCTTATGTTGATTACCGACGAGCACTCGCTGTAATGCCAGACAACAAGCAAGTTGTGGAAAGCACCTTATACGCTGCTAAGAAGCTGGGCATGCGTGAAGACTTGCGCATGCTAGAGAAGCGGTATGGTAAAGCACCTTCTGGATTAACTCAGTCACAAGGGAGAGTCATCGTTATCGATGAGCAGGGTGTTGTTGAGGCGATGAAAGGGTGGCGTATTGATTTACCAATTTACGACAGTCGCGATAATGGCGCGATTTATTCGTTGGCGCTTCCTTATTATCAGAACCGAGGTGCTCAACGTTTTAGCGATGTTGTTTTAAATGGTCAGGTATTATCTTCCAGTACGCTGGTTGATGTTAATGCGATGGCGCAAAACGATCTTAATGAACGTCTTACTACAATAGTGATCCGTCAAGCTCTTCGTGTTTGGGCAAAAGATCGAATCCGAAAAGAGGCGGCGAAAAAGGGCGATGATGTGGGAAACATACTTTTCAATGTATGGAACACATTGACCGAACAGCCAGATACAAGAAGTTGGCAAACATTGCCAGCGCAAGTGAAAACGGCTTCAAAAATCGTGAAACCGGGAACACAAAGTTTAAACTTGGGTGATCAAACCTACCAGTTTGAAGTGCCTGCACAGCAGACTACATTGGTATGGGTATCTCGTCAGGGAGCACACTCAACCGTGTGGCATAAACAGCTAGGGAGACTGTAATGAAAGCATGGCTTGTTTGTTTAGCAATGGCTATTGGTTTAGTTGGATGCGCCGAAAACACGGCTGGTATTCGAATTGATGGCCAAACGCAAAAAGTATTCTTTAATGATAACGTTTTAGGTAGTCGCTTATTAGTTGACAACATCACCACCACTTACGTTGATGATCGCCCACGAGGAGTCGTGCAGTTGAGTAGCAATTACAAAGGTGATCAGCACATTCTTTACCGATTTTATTGGTATGACAACAATGGTTTAGAAGTGAATACCAAACCTGGTCCGTGGCGAAAAATGATTGTGCGAGGATTTGAGCAAGTCACGTTATCTGAAGTTACTGTGAATCCAAATGGCACAAAATTCCGTGTGCAAATTAGAGAAGCACAAGACGATTAATCTTAACGGCTCTGCCGAAGCTGCCGCGCTAACGATGCGCTGGTATTGAAAAACTAAGGAACTCTCATGAAAAAAAGTATTATTGCTCTTTTAGGTCTTGCCGTCATTTTAGGTGGCTGTTCTAACAAAGTCTCTTACGGCGATGCGCAAGCAACAGAAACCACGACTATCGATTTTGGCTCAACAGATTTACAAAAAATTGCGGCTGAAATGGTGGATAGCATGATGATGTCGGGCTCTGTAGCAGCAATTACTCGTGACCAACGTCCTATCGTTTTTGTTGAGCGAATTAAGAACAAAACCAGTGAACATATTGACACTGAATCCATTACCGACACGATCTCTACTAAGATGTTGAACTCAGGTAAGTTCCGCTTTGTTGATATGGATCGTGTTGAGTCTGTGCGTGAAC
Source organism: Vibrio sp. 2304 (assembly GCF_033339475.1). Classification (NCBI taxonomy): domain Bacteria; kingdom Pseudomonadati; phylum Pseudomonadota; class Gammaproteobacteria; order Vibrionales; family Vibrionaceae; genus Vibrio; species Vibrio sp. 2304. Next base: position 28,463 of record NZ_JAWOUQ010000017.1, read on the forward strand.
AACTTAACTTCCAAAACACGGATGAGCTTGTTAACCAAAGCACAGCGATCCAATTTGGTAAAATGGTTGGTGCTCAATACATGCTTTACGGCAACCTATCTAGCATTGTGAAAAATGCAGGTAGCGATAAAGATGTATACTACAAGATGACCATGCGCCTAATGGACCTAGAAACAGGTTTGATTGAGTGGGCGGATGAAACTGAAATTCGTAAAGCGCAATCTAAGAGCCTATTCGGTCTTTAATCGAACAGGGTGGAGAAGTCATCAATGGCATGGTTTTCTTGGCAACAAGCAAAACAGTTAGATCCGAGTCTTAACGCTCTCGATGGCTTCTTTACGGAGCCTCCGGTAAAAGTACAAACTGTTACCGGGGGGCTCACCAACCGTTGTTGGCGGTTGGAATCTTCTCAAGGCCTTGCATACATCTGGCGACCGACCAGTCATGTCTGCAAGGCTTTTTCAATTTCTCGTCACAGTGAATATCAAGTGCTGAATGCAGTCTCTTCATTGGAAATTGGCCCCAAGCCAGTTTTTATTCATGAGCAAGGGTTGCTGGTGGAATGGATAGAAGGAGAGGCTCTGACGGAGTCAGGCTTAGCACTAAGCAATTTATTATCCATTGCGGCGAAGATTCATCAATATCCGATAAGCGCAATTCCTTTGGTTCCATTTTCATATATTTCTCGCATCGATCATTATTGGCTTGAGCTTGATGGTCAGTATGTGGGTACGGAGTTTGAGGCTTTGTACATGAAGTGGCGCACGGAACCGAACGTTGCACCTGTTCCGCTTGCCCTATGTCACTTCGATCTGGGGTGTTATAACCTAGTGCGAGGAGAGAATGGGGTGAAAGTCATTGATTGGGAGTATGCCGGGATTGCTGACCCTAGGCTTGATTTGACCTTAACTATTCAGGTCGCGAATGCGCCTGTGGAAGAAGCGGTAAAGCAGTATTGCCAAATTCGAGGTATCGAAGATGTGTCTCTTTGGCTGAGAGGTGTACACGCTTGGCAACCAAGAACCTTGGTGATGGCGATGCTCTGGTATCTACTTGCCTATAAATTGTGGGGAGATGAACAATACTTAAACAGTGCGTATGAGTTGAAAGGCTCATTGTGTATGGAAGATCACTGTTTTGAGAACTCGTGATATTTTCCCCTTTAACAGTAAGGAAATAGTGGTAGTTTTAATAAAAGTACCAGATACACACAGGGAGAGGTACACATGATTATTTACTTACACGGCTTTGACAGTACAAGCCCGGGTAACCACGAAAAAGTTCTTCAACTGCAATTTATCGACGACGACGTTCGTTTTATCAATTACAGCACCCTTCACCCAAAGCACGACATGCAACACTTGTTAAAAGAAGTGTCTAAAGTTATCGATCAATCTGATGACCCAAACCCGTTAATCTGTGGGGTTGGTTTAGGTGGTTACTGGTCTGAGCGAATTGGTTTTCTATGCGGTATCAAGCAAGTGATGTTCAACCCGAACTTGCATCCAGAAAAAACGATGGCTGGTCGAATCGATCGCCCAGAAGAGTACGAAGATATCGCAACAAAATGTGTTGATCAGTTCCGAGCGAAAAATCAAGCTCACTGCTTAGTGATTCTCTCTAAAGATGATGAAGTGCATGACAATTCGAAAACGGCAGCTGAGCTAGAAAAACACTATCAAATCATTTGGGATCAAACTCAGTCTCATAAGTTCAAAAAAATCTCTCATCATTTACAAGCGATAAAGGCATTTAAAAATACTTATTAATGTTGAGTGTAGACAGTAAAGCGGCGTTTTTATCGGCTGCTTTGCTGCGATTCCTTCTCTTGAGTATGCCGAGCCACTGTCTCTTTGAAAGGCACATTTTCTTGGTTTAACGCTTTGAATATTGTGTTCTCCTTACCGTTTTCTTACTTCCCTCCTATGTAGCACGAACACCTTGTTGTAGAGTAGTCGAAAAGTAGTCAATCCGTACTCGTTACACGGATTTTGGTTGCCTTCAAAGTTGGTCTCTATATAATGAACCGGACTAAAATAATTTGATAAATATCAAAAAAAATTGAGAGCGAGTAATAAACTTGCCCAAAAAATTCTGGCGTCGTATGCGTACCAGATAAACATGCCAAACCCTGACAAGTCATTGATAGATAAAGATTCAAGGTGAGTGGCAGTTTTTTAATCCAAGTAATTGAGACACCTCTAAGAACCAAGAATTCATCGGTTGGATGGATGCCACAAATGTTTGTGAGTCATGCATCGAGCTGAACCCCATATATTCATTTTTGTAGAGGAAAATCATTGTGACACGCATTATCGTTGTAGGCGGCGGTGCAGGTGGTCTTGAGTTGGCAACTAAGCTTGGTCGAACTCTAGGTCGCAAAAACCGTGCGCAAATTACGCTAGTCGATCGAAAAGCGAGCCACTTGTGGAAGCCATTATTGCATGAGGTTGCTACAGGTTCTTTGGACGAAGGAGTAGATGCACTGAGCTATCGAGCTCATGCAAAAAACCACAGCTTCGACTTCCAAATGGGTAGTCTTCAAGACATCGACCGTGAACGTAAAGTGATCATCTTAAGTGAGCTTAAAGACGAACACGGTGAACTTCTTATGCCAAGCCGTGAGCTAGAATACGACATTCTAGTGATGGCGATTGGCTCGACATCAAACGACTTCAACACGCCTGGCGTTCGTGAAAACTGTATTTTCCTAGACAGCCCTGAGCAAGCACACCGTTTCCGTACAGAAATGAACAACGAGTTCCTAAAGCTGCACGCGAAAAACGGTAACGGTACGGTCGATATTGCGATTGTTGGTGCTGGTGCAACTGGCGTTGAACTATCAGCGGAGTTACATAATGCTGTTAAAGAGCTGCGCACTTATGGCTTCGGTGATCTTGACTCTAGCAAGTTGAACGTCAATCTGATTGAAGCAGGTGAGCGTATTTTACCAGCGTTACCTCCACGTATTTCTTCTGCTGCTCATCAAGAGTTGGTGAAGTTGGGCGTAAACGTGCGCACCGCCACTATGGTGACTAAAGCTGAAAAAGATGGCCTTACTACAAAAGATGGTGAGAAGATCCCAGCTCAAATCATGGTTTGGGCTGCAGGTATCAAAGCTCCAGACTTTATTAAAGATATCGCTGGCTTAGAAACGAACCGTATCAATCAGCTTGTAGTGAAAAACACACTACAGACAACACGAGATGATGACATCTTTGTTATTGGTGACTTAGCACAATGTACCCAGTCTGACGGTTCGTTCGTGCCGCCACGCGCTCAAGCTGCACACCAAATGGCAAGCCAGGCATTTAGTAACATCGTCGCGAAGATCAACGGGCGCGAGTTGAAAGACTACGTATATAAAGATCACGGTTCATTAGTGTCTCTAAGTCGCTTCTCAACCGTTGGTAGTCTGATGGGGAACCTAACTAAAGGGTCGATGATGGTAGAAGGCCGTATTGCTCGTGTCGTTTACATCTCGTTGTATCGCATGCACCTAATGGCGTTGCACGGTGTATTCAAAACCGGTCTGATGATGCTCGTCGGCCGCATTAATCGCGTGCTGCGTCCAAACCTTAAGCTGCACTAAGGTTTTAAATCCACTCTGTGTGGATGTGTTGTATCTTAAAAAATGCAGAAGCCACCGCAAGTCGGTGGCTTTTTGTTTATGTTAGATCTGTCGGTAAAAGTGAGAACACAACGCCATCTTTAGGCTTACCCTGAAAAATAAACCGGTTTCTGGCGATGGCTTCTTTTTGTGCACCGACGGACTCAATTAAGGCTTGGCTAGCTTCGTTGTCGGGGTCACAAACAATCTCTAGTCGAGTTAAACTTAGCTTTGCGAAGCAGAATTCTGCTAAGGCTTTAACGGCTTCTTGGGCATAGCCTTGCCGTTGATAGCGGTCGGCAACCCAGTAACCAATACTCGCCATATTAAACGTATGATATAACTCATTAACCGCTGCCATTCCAACCAAAGTGTTACTTTGCCGCTCATAGATACCGAAACCAAAAGCCTCAGTTTTGACCCAGTTAAGACGGGTTGCCAACAGAAAGTCCTGCGCGGTTTTCAATGTGACGTTTTTATCACACCAGTCAAGCCATTGGTGCAGCGAAGGGGATTCTGCAAGTAATCGTTGTAGTGAATGTGCTTCTTCAGCAGGGATGAGCTTGAGCGCTAAGCGGGGCGCAATGATTTCAAAGTCTGGACTCATGAACTAATACTACTTCCATGTTGAGTGTAAGTAAATTGAAAGCTGTCTATTTATACTTGAACGCAGCTATTTTCCTTGCTCTGCGTTGGTTAGGAATAACTGAGGTATAGCAGATAAAAACAAAGCGCAGCTTTGCTGCGCTTTGTCGAACTGCTCGTGCTTATCGAACCCGACGAACTTGAATGATCATACCCATCAACGGGTTATCTAGGTAATGAGTCTCGCTGCTACGCATACGACGTTTTTGATCCATTCGATAACTCTTCAGGAATTTCTCTTCGGTTACTGTCGGCGATATTTCTGCCAAGTTACCGACTTGGACGTTACCATCTACTTCACCTAAGTCATCCGCCAATTGCTCTGTTGAGGTTGGTTCAAAACGCACCTCTCTAACACTTGGTTCGCGCAGATCTAGTGTTGTTTCGGCGAAGAGGTAATGCTGTACGTATATTTGGAATCGACCATCTAGTTCATATAAAGGGCCATTGACCGTCTCTTCACTGTAACCGTCGCTGGAAAATGTTTGATTGCCATTGATTGGGCGGCCATCTGCTTGATAAGAATCAGAGAAATCTCGCCCGCCAACGATGCGGAAAATTGGGGCGCTAGATTTACCTCGGTCACCTTGACGCCAGGCTACGTGTTTAAGCACTTTAAAGCCGGCATGATTATTTAGTGCCGCTTCTTGCGCGTTGAGACGGAAAGAAGAACTTGGCAAAAGTGTCACGCCTTTAGAGCGGCGGTAGGATTCACTCTCTAGGCTACCGACATTTTCCATATCGATTTTTGGCAGTTGATTCGGCCAAGATTCTGTTGTGCTTTCAGCGTCGACTGCTCGCTTGAAAATGATCACTTCAATATCAAATTGGCGCTGTGCCCAAGAGGGCATTGAGACACATAGAAGCAATAACGGGATCAGTATTCTCATTCGACTATTAGCTCGTTGGTAATAAATTCTGTTTAAAATCATTCAGTAAGTCTTGAACAAACTGAATGCGTTTACGTCGGTCCACCAATGGTACGCTAAACTTGAACTTAGTTGGACCTTCCATTGCAAATTTTTGCGGCTGTGATTGCAGCAGTTTAACTAAATACGCTGGATTTATGTCAGCATCAGGGTAAAACTCGATAAATCCACCTTTATCATGGGCTTCTATCTTTTTCGCTTTTAAACTACCAGCCGAAATTTTCAATTCTGAGACGGCAAGTAAGTTCTTTGTTGCGTCTGGAAGCAAACCAAAGCGATCAATCAGTTCCACTTTTAGCTCTGATAGTTCATCACTGCTTGTGACACTCGCAATGCGTTTGTACATCGACAGTCGTGTGTTTACATCCGGAATGTAATCATCTGGTAAGAGCGCTGGGATTCGCATTTCCACTTCAGTTTGCTCACGAAGCAGCTCATCCAAAGATGGCTCCTTGCCTTCTTTTAATGCTTGCACTGCTTGTTCCAGCATTTCCATATAAAGTGTAAAACCAACGGATTGAATTTGCCCACTTTGCTCATCACCAAGCAGCTCACCAGCACCACGGATTTCTAAATCGTGGGTTGCTAACGTAAAGCCAGCACCTAAGTCTTCCAGTGAAGCAATCGCATCAAGACGCTTGATGGCATCTTTGGTCATGGCTTTTGGATGTGGCGTTAATAAGTAAGCATAGGCTTGATGGTGCGAACGTCCAACACGGCCACGTAATTGATGCAACTGCGCCAAGCCAAGATTGTCCGCACGATCCATGATTATGGTATTCGCCGTTGGTACGTCGATACCGGTTTCGATGATGGTTGTACACACCAACACATTAAAGCGCTGATGGTAGAAGTCATTCATGATTCGCTCAAGTTCGCGCTCGCGCATTTGACCATGAGCCACGGTAATACGTGCCTCTGGGATGAGTTTCTGTAAGTCTTCTGCCGTTTTTTCAATGGTTTCAACCTGATTGTGCAGGAAGTAAACCTGACCACCACGCATAATTTCACGCAGTACCGCTTCACGGACCACTGGCTCTTCTTTTTGTCGAACAAAGGTTTTAATGGCTAAACGGCGTGCAGGAGGTGTCGCGATGATCGACAGGTCTCGCATGCCACTCATTGCCATATTCAGTGTGCGTGGAATTGGTGTTGCGGTGAGGGTAAGAATGTCCACATCCGCACGCATTGCTTTGACCTTTTCTTTTTGACGAACCCCAAAGCGGTGTTCCTCATCAACGATCAACAAACCTAAATCTTTGAATTTAATGTCGCTCGAAAGCAGCTTATGCGTACCAACGACAATATCGACTTTACCATCGGCAACGTCTTGCAAAATGACTTTTTGTTCTTTGGCAGATTTAAAACGAGACAGTACTTCAACTCGGATTGGTAAGTTGGCAAAACGGTCACGGAAGTTTTCGAAATGCTGCTGAGCAAGCAAGGTTGTTGGTACGAGTACGGCGACCTGTTTACTATTATCCGTTGCGACAAATGCTGCGCGCATAGCGACTTCCGTTTTACCAAAGCCCACGTCACCACACACTAAGCGATCCATCGCTTTTGCCTGGCACATGTCTGACAATACGGCATTGATGGCCATCGCTTGGTCATCTGTTTCTTCAAACGGGAATGTTGCTTTAAATGTTGCGTATTGCCCACGATCTAGCTCAAATTTGAAGCCAGGTTTTAATTCTCGTTTAGCATACACATCCAGCAATTCTGCTGCGACATCACGCACTTTTTCTGCCGCTTTACGACGTGCTTTTGCCCACGCTTCACCACCTAATTTATGCAGTGGCGCACTCTCTTCAGCGCCGCCAGAATAACGGCTGATAAGATTCAGTGATGAAACTGGCACGTAGAGCTTGGCATCGTTTTGATACTCAAGGGTGACGTATTCCGTTTTCATGCCACCGGCTTCAAGTGTTTGTAAACCGATGTAGCGGCCAATACCGTGATCAATATGAACCACAGGTTGACCGGGTTTTAGTTCCGCAAGATGGCGAATAACGGTGTCACTGTTGACGGCTTTTTTATCTTTGCGGCGTCGCTGGATAACACGGTCACCGAGTAGATCACTTTCACAGATCAGAGCGAAGTTCAGCTCTTCGTGAATGAAACCATGCTCTGCTGCGCCTAAGATCAAGCTGAATCGATCACCCGAGTCTAGAGCTTGGTAAAGTGAGCCATGTACGACTGGCCGAACTTTGATGCCTTGCAACAGCTCCGTTAGTGCTTCACGACGACCTTCTGACTCTACCGAGAAAACGATTTTTCCGCTGAATTGCTCACTAAACTGACGAAGGCGCGAGAGCGGCTCTTTATTTTGTTGCTGAACGCCAAGCTCGGCTAACGATTGTACGGGTAGGTTTTGACGACCGGCACGCTTAACCACTTTATCTAGGCTCAATTGAGCGATAGGGAGCTGTTTTAGTTGACTGAAAAGTTCGTCTTTTTTCAACCAAAGCTGTTCAGGAGTCAAAAGAGGACGTAGCGGATCAACTTTTTTCTGGTCGAATCGATATTCGACATCGGCTAAGAAAGTATCGACCGCAGATTCGATATCACCATATGTGATGACTTGAGAGTCTTCTGGCAAATATTCAAATAAAGTCTCGGTATGGTCAAAAAACAGCGGCTGCCAATACTCAATACCAGCGGGCCACGTGCCTTTGGTCACTTGCATGTAGATTGATTCAGGCTCGCGGCGTGCGTCGAACTGGGTGCGCCAACGTGTACGGAAATCTTCAATCGCTTCTCTAGTGGTTGGGAACTCATGTGCAGGCAGCAGTTGGATTTGCTGAATATCGTCGATAGAGCGTTGGTTCTCTGGATCAAACGTGCGAATGGTATCTATTTCATCATCAAAGAAGTCGATGCGGTACGGGTCATTGCTGCCCATAGGAAAGAGATCCAGAATAGACCCACGACTTGCATATTCACCTGGTCCAAATACTTGATCTACATGGCGGTAGCCTGAATTTTCAAGTTGTACACGTAACTTCTCTAGCGAGAGCCGATCACCAGTTTTCACCATTAAAGTGTGTTGCAACAGAAAATCACGTGGCGATTGGCGTTGCAATACTGTACTGACCGGAACGATGGTTATGCCATCACGTTGACTTGGCAGTTGGTATAGGCGTGCGATACGTTCAGAGATGATTTCTTGATGCGGAGAAAAGTTATCGTAAGGCAGCGTTTCCCAGTCGGGGAACAGGCTTACCGTTTGGTCGGTGAATTGCTCAATCTCTGCCTGAAGCTTTAAAGCGATTTGCGGGTCAGGCACAACGAGTAGCGAGTGACTCGAATGCTGCTTGGCTAGCTCTGCAATGGCTAGAGGTAGAGCTGCGCCCGGCAAATTACCTAGCTGTTTTTTGTCGCCACGCTCTGAAGGGTTGGTGACGGAAAGAATCGTTGCTTTTGTCATAGGAATTATTTTTTATCTCGCTCCATCGAGCGCTGACGTAAAAGTTTTTGTTGTTGATACAGTGCCGCCTTTATCAGTAAATCTTGATCAGATTCTCGGAGCATCTTGTATCTAAGCGTGATAATGAAATCTTGCTCTGAAGCATCACATTCTTCTACTTGAGCGTAACAGTAAATCGCCGCAGCAGGGTGATCGAGGAACAGTTTAACACGAACGAGTTGTTGAGTAGTTAACGCTGTATCTGAGCGGAAACTGAGTTGACTAGCACCAAACTGCGTCGTTTGATATCGAATGGAGGCGTCATCTTGTTGTGAAAGCATAAAGCTCAACAAGAGGTTAAGTTTCGCGTTTTGCGTATCAAGCAAGTTGATCACATGCTTTAACTCTTTGTTTTTCAGCTCTAGACGCGCGTTGTCTGCCAACATATCTAAGTGACTAAATTCACTGGCGACAATAAATGGTGCTGGAATTTCGGAGGCAAATGTTTCTTCATCTGGCAAAGCAAAGTCCGCACTCAACGTTTCGACGTTGATGGTGAGGTTATGATGGACGGTAAAGTATTCTTGCTCTGTCATATAGTCGATCCTTTTGCCAGTGAGCGCTCCCTGTTCACTCAACAAACAAAGAGAAATAGGGCACTGATTATCGCTAACTGAATGAAGTTATCAAGTTTAGCCGATTTGTCCTTGAACTTTTTGCCTTAAATACAGACTTATTGCATGTCGTTGACAAATTTAGCGATTCTCTTGTCTTCTTAATGAGAAGAGTAAGGTAAGATAATCCGCTAAAGCTTTATATCAAAACAACCAGTTGGTTTGTCTTATATGTATCATCCTATCTCATTGTTTATTGGCTTAAGGTATCTTCGGGGACGCTCTGGAGATAGGTTCAGCCGATTTGTTTCTTATATGTCGACGGCGGGTATTACGATCGGTGTAATGGCGTTGGTGACGGTTCTTTCTGTGATGAACGGGTTTGAATCGCAGTTAAAAGAACGCATTTTAGGTGTGCTACCTCATGCCGTTGTTTCGCAACACGATGGAAAAACGCCTATGACCGAGTCTGCCCCTCCATTTGTTCAAGCGATGTCGAGTGAATCTCAGCCGGAGCCTATCGTTAGAGGAGAGGCTGTTATTCAGAGTTCTGCACAGCTGACGGCTGGTTACCTCATCGGTATTGAACCTAAGAAAGGCGATCCGATTAGCAACCATTTGATTGCCGGACGATTATCGTCACTTCAAGCAGGTGACTACAATGTATTTTTGGGTCACAGTTTGGCACGTTCACTAAAGGTCTCAATCGGGGATAAAGTACGCTTGATGGTGACCAACGCGACGCAGTTTACCCCACTTGGTCGTATTCCTAGCCAGCGAAACTTTACTGTCTCAGGCATTTTCAATACGGGATCGGACGTTGATGGTCAATTAATGATTGTGAACATGACGGATGCATCTAAGCTGATGCGTTTCCCTAAAGACACGGTTTCTGGTTGGCGTGTCTTTTTCTCTGACCCATTTATGGTGACGGATTTTGCTGACCAACCCATGCCTGATGGGTGGCAATGGAGTGATTGGCGCGAACAGCGTGGTGAGCTTTTCCAAGCGGTGAAAATGGAAAAGAACATGATGGGACTTATGCTAGGTCTAATTGTGGGTGTCGCTGCATTCAATATTATCTCCGCTTTAATCATGGTAGTAATGGAGAAGCAATCAGAAGTCGCAATATTGAAAACTCAAGGCATGACTCAATCTCAAGTGATGACCATTTTCATGGTGCAAGGTGCAAGCAGTGGTGTAATTGGCGCGATTGTTGGTGGCGCTGCGGGCGTGATCTTGTCACTTAATCTAAATGCGATTCTTGAATCTGCTGGTGTGGCGCTATTCAGCTTTGGTGGTCATCTACCCATCTTGATTGATTCAATGCAAATTCTTTTAGTGGTGGTGTTGGCGATTGCTCTTAGCCTTGCTGCTACGCTTTATCCTTCTTATCGAGCATCTTCTGTTAAACCTGCTGAGGCACTTCGCTATGAATAAGCTATTAGAATGTCGTGATATTCGTAAAGTCTACCGAGAGGGTTCGTTAGATACGGAAGTGTTGAAAGGCGTAAGTTTCGATATCGACAAAGGGGAGTTGGTTTCTATTGTTGGCTCTTCTGGTTCGGGAAAAAGTACCTTATTGCATATTTTAGGTGCGTTAGATGACGCAACTCATGGTGAAGTTGATTTTCTAGGGCAAAACTTATCAGCTTTGAGCTTGAACAAACAGGCGGCATTACGCAACAAGCACCTTGGTTTTGTATACCAGTTTCATCACTTATTGGCTGACTTTACTGCGCTTGAAAATGTGGCGATGCCACTGATGATTGGCGGTGCTAAAGTAGCGGATGCAAAACAGGCGGCTAAAGCGCTGTTAGATAAAGTTGGTTTGAGTCATCGGATGCAACATAGACCCTCCGAGTTATCGGGCGGTGAGCGTCAGCGTGTTGCGATTGCGCGTGCATTGGTGAATAAACCTGATCTGGTCTTGGCTGATGAACCTACGGGGAACTTAGATCACAATACGGCACTGTCTATCTATGATTTGATGCGCGAGCTCAATAAAGAGTCAAACATTGCATTTTTGGTTGTCACGCATGACAAAGAGCTGGCAGCAAAAATGGATCGTCAAATGCACATGCAAGATGGTTTGCTCGTAGATCGTTTTGTGACTGATACAGCATCTGCGGAGGGCTAGTTTTGTTTACCTCTTTAGCTTTGATGATTGGTGGTCGCTTCAGTCGAGCGAAAAAGCGCAACAAGATGGTGTCTTTCATATCGCTTTCTTCGACTATTGGTATTGCGGTTGGCGTTGCTGTGATCATTATCGGTTTGTCTGCAATGAATGGCTTTGAGCGCGAGCTGCAATCGCGTGTGTTGTCTGTGATCCCACACGGCGAGTTAGAAGGTGTTAATGGACCACTTCATGACTACACCAAAACGATGAATCAAGCTCTAAAACATGAACATGTTGTTGCGGCAGCACCGTACGTTCGTTTTACGGGCTTGGCAGAAAAAGGCAGTAAGCTAAAAGCGATAGAAGTTCGTGGTGTAGAGCCTACTTTCGAGCAAGCGGTGTCGAGCTTATCGAATTTTATTGACCAAGCAGCTTGGCAAAACTTTTATGCCGGTCAGCAGCAAGTGATCTTAGGACGAGGTGTAGCAAACGAGCTAAATGTCGCCGTGGGGGATTACGTTACGTTGATGATTCCGCAAACAGGCGGCGCAAATAAAGTGCAGGCTCCTAAGCGAGTGCGCGTGAAGGTGTCAGGGTTCTTAACATTGAATGGCCAAATCGACCACTCTCTAGCGTTAGTACCATTAGCGGATGCTCAGCAATACGCGAGATTAGGGGAAGGGGTCACTGGCATTTCACTAAAAACTGACGATGTTCTCAATGCGCCTTCTATTGTTCGCGAGGTTGGTAGCATGATTGATGTTTATGTGTATTTGAAAAGCTGGCAGCAAAAGTTTGGTTTTTTGTATCGCGATATTCAGCTCGTGCGCACCATTATGTACTTGGTGATGGTACTGGTGATTGGCGTGGCATGTTTTAATATTGTGTCTACGTTGATGATGGCAGTGAAAGACCGAGCGGCGGAAATCGCAATTTTGCGAACAATGGGAGCAAAAGATAGCCTAATCAAACGGATCTTTGTTTGGCAAGGTGTATTCTCTGGTGTATTTGGCAGTCTCGTCGGCAGTGTTATCGGTGTCTTAGTGGCGTTAAACCTGACTCCGTTAATTAAAGGGTTAGAGAGCTTAATTGGTCATCAGTTTTTATCGGGCGATATTTACTTCGTCGACTTCTTACCATCACAACTACACTGGCCAGATGTGGCATTGGTGTCAGTGACGGCGATAGTGCTTAGTTTACTTGCGACGTGGTATCCTGCTTCTCGTGCCGCAAGGTTGAATCCGGCGGCTGTACTGAGTTCTAAATAGCGGATTGTTTTACAATATGCGAAAAACAAAAAAAGGACCGAATTCGGTCCTTTTTTGTATTTATCCGACTTGAGTAACATCGCGTTTCATTCTAACTGTTAGATGCCCCTCAACTGATAGCTCAAATGCTGATTTTTACGCAGTAAGGTCTTATCTTATTTTGCGTTTTTGCCAGCTCCGTACCACCGAGTAGCGCCAAAGCCCTCGAATTCCGAAGTAGCCAATAATCGCGGATACAACCCCACAAATTGCGCAGCCCAATAGAAATGGAGGTCCAATGGTGCTCATTTGCTGCATGATGAATTCCCACGATAGTTCAAAGTGAAAAGGTTGCGGGGGAAGACGCATCACTAGAGCACCTAGCTTGTACGCAAAGTAAAATAGCACAGGCATAGTGATAGGGTTGCTGATCCATACCAAAGCGACGGAGAGGGGCAGATTGACACCCAACATAATGGCCAAGCCAGCGGCCATGATCATTTGGCTCGGCAGCGGAACAAAAGCCATAAATAACCCGACAGCAAAAGCCCCTGATGCCGAGCGGCGGTTTAAGCACCACAAGTTCGGGTTGTACAACACATTGCCGAAGACCTTCAATGCTTTTTGGCGTTTGATCAATTCATGATCTGGCATGAAGCGTTTTATCAGCTTTCTAGGCATAGGACAGCATGACTCTCTCAGAAAAAAGTTGGACCTTGGCGTTATTTTTAGCGAGCGTAATCTCGTCAGCTTGGTGGCCGACAATACCAGATTGGCGTTGGTTGCTGCTGGGAATAATAACCACTGGCTCAATAATCAAATTACGTCGTGGCTTAATTAGCATAGGCGCAATTGCGGGCTTTATGGTTGTCATCGTCCACGGCAATGTATTGGAGTCTCAGAGACAAGCCCTTTTTCAAGCAGGGGAGAATATTACCATAATTGGTAAAGTTGACAGCCCTTTTACGCAAATAAGTCACGGTTATGAAGGTATTGTCGCTATAGAAGCGGTAAATTCTCAAACTCTGTTACCTTTTCTTAAACCTAAAATCCGTCTTATTACGCCTTTTCCACTCGATGTTAACAGTGAGTTTACGACATCCATCTCGTTAAAGCCGATTACAGGTCTACACAACGAAGCTGGCTTTGATGCTGAAAAGCACGCGATGGGTAAAAATATTATCGCCCGAGCGGTTGTCAACAAAGACGCTAAGTGGATTGTTCGTTCTAATGTATCTCTGCGTCAATCCATTATTGCCGATGTCGCTGATGATGTGTCTTCCCTTCATCATTTCTCGTTAATAAGTGCGTTAGTTTTTGCTGACCGTTCTTGGTTGTCTAAGGAAGATTGGCAAGCGCTCAGGGACAGTGGTTTACTGCATTTGGTCTCCATTTCTGGTTTACATATTGGTATGGCGTTTACTTTTGGGCTAGTCGTGGGCGGTACCGTTCGTTATCTATTACCCCAATACCAGTTGTTGCCTAGCTTATATGGGCTGATCTTCGCTGTTGCCTACGCTTGGTTAGCGGATTTCTCTCTGCCTACTACGCGAGCAGTGTCGGTATGCGTTGTTTACGTTCTCCTGAAGTATACTCTGGTGCACTGGACTTCTTGGCGAGTTCTTTTGCTTGCAGTATCTCTACAACTGCTTGTTCAACCTTTTGCATCCTACAGTATGAGCTTTTGGTTATCATACCTATCCGTTTGTGCGGTATTGTTCGCAATTAATTTGATTCGACATCAAAGGGGAGGTTGGAAAGCGAGATTAAAAGCGTTATTGCTTACTCAATTGATGTTGAGCGCTTTAATCGTACCTGTTAGTGGCCATTTCTTCTCCGGTTTTAGTTTGTCCTCAATAGCCTACAACTTGGTATTTATTCCTTGGTTCGGATTTATCGTTGTACCTTTGATGTTTCTAGCCCTGTTCTCATCTTTGTTTCTTGAAATGATAGCGAAGCCTCTGTGGCATTTGGTGGACTGGTCATTACAGCCATTGAGCACGTCAATACAGTACGCAGTAGGTTCTTGGCAATCCATTAGCATGGAAATGACAATGCTGGTTATGGCGATAGTGGTTTGCTTAATATTTCAACGGTTCATGTCTCATTACGCGTGGTATTTGTTACTCGGCATCGTTATTAGTATCAAGCTTGCATCGAAGTATGAACCGCGTTGGCGTATCGATGTATTAGATGTAGGTCATGGCCTTGCAGTGGTTGTAGAAAAAGACGACAAGGTGTTGCTGTATGACACTGGTAAAGCATGGCAAAGCGGCAGTATCGCAGAGCAGGTCGTCACTCCGGTTTTGCATCAACGAGGTTATGAAAGCATAGATACACTGATTCTAAGCCATTTCGATAATGATCACGCAGGCGGCCGCTTTTTCATTGAAGATGCCTTTTCTCCACAGCGTAAATTTAGTAGTCAATTCTTTATCGGATATGAACCTTGCACTAGAGGCGACCAATGGAAATGGCAAGGATTAAACATGGAAGTGCTCTGGCCTCCTGCACTTGTTCAACGTGCGTATAATCCGCACTCCTGTGTATTACGACTTACTGACCCTATTTCTAACTTTAGTATGCTTTTTACTGGTGATATTGAGGCCATTAGCGAGTGGATATTGCTTAGAGAGCCCGGAAAGTTACAAAGCGATGTGATGCTAGTCCCTCACCACGGGAGTAAAAGTTCATCGAATCCTCGATTTATCGAGGCGGTGAGCCCGAGTGTGGCAGTTGCTTCTTTAGCAAAAAACAATCGATGGGGAATGCCAGCGGAAAATGTCGTTGCTTCATACCGAAAGCTTGGCATTACTTGGCTTGATACTGGTGAGGGTGGTCAGGTAAGCTTCTTTATTCACCGTGATAATTGGCGCTCAGAAACCAAACGTAGCGATACATTTGAGCCTTGGTATAGGCAGATGCTGCGTAAGGGAGTAGAATGAGAGTCTTAATGTAAGAAAATAAAGCACTTCTATGTCGATAAATACTGATGAAACGACTTGGCAGACGTTTAAGCGTCTATGGCAATTTATTCGCCTTTATAAGTCAGGTCTTGTCGTTGCAGTCATTGCATTAGTTATTAATGCAATATCAGATACCTATATGATTTCCCTGCTAAAACCACTACTCGATGAAGGTTTTGGGAACGCTGAATCTGATTTTTTACGCACGCTTCCATTGATTATTTTTGCCATGATGTTCATCCGTGGCATAAGTGGATTTGTCTCCACCTACTGTTTGAGCTGGGTATCTGGCAACGTAGTTATGCAAGTCCGTCGCATGGTGTTCAATCACTTTATGCATATGCCAGTGTCATACTTTGATAAGGAAAAGACGGGCAACTTATTGTCGCGTATAACCTACGACTCAGAGCAAGTATCAGCGGCAACTAGCCAAGCGTTGGTGAGCATTGTGCGTGAAGGCGCAAGTATCATTGGTCTGTTAGTCTTGATGTTTTACAACAGCTGGCAATTGTCGCTAGTGCTGTTTGCTGTTGCTCCCGTTGTGGCATGGGGTATTGGTGTTGTTTCTAAACGTTTTAGAAAAATATCCAAAAATATGCAGACCATGATGGGTAACGTAACTGCATCAGCAGAGCAGATGCTGAAAGGCCATAAAGTTGTGTTGAGCTATGGCGGCCAAGACATCGAACGTCAACGATTTGAAAAAGTCAGCAACCAAATGCGTCAACAAAGCATGAAGTTGGTGACGGCTCAAGCGGCGGCTAACCCTATCATCCAAATGATTGCATCACTTGCAATTGTTGCCGTTCTTTATTTAGCAAGTATTGATTCGATTAAAGAGCAACTGACTCCTGGTACATTTACTGTTGTCTTCTCTGCAATGTTTGGTCTGATGCGCCCACTTAAAGCGCTGACTAACGTTACTTCTCAGTTCCAACGTGGTATGGCCGCGAGCCAAACGCTCTTCGCGTTAATTGACCTCGAGCCTGAGAAAAACGAAGGTAAGTTGACAGTTAAACGCGCAAATGGCGATGTTTCAGTTAAAAACGTAAGCTTTACTTACACTGGTGCAGAAAAACCAGCATTGGAAAATGTCAGCTTCGATATTCCAAGAGGAAAAACGGTGGCGCTAGTTGGCCGTTCTGGCTCAGGTAAAAGTACCATCGCGAACTTGTTCAACCGCTTCTATGATGTTGACAGTGGATCTATCACATTAGATGGGCATGATATTCGTGATTACGAGCTAAAGAATTTACGTCAGCAATTTGCACTAGTATCGCAAAATGTTCATTTGTTTAATGACACGATAGCAAACAATATTGCGTACGCAACGGATGGCCAATACGAGCGCAGTGATATCGAGAAAGCGGCAACACTCGCGCATGCGATGGAGTTCATCGGCAAAATGGATGATGGACTTGATACTATGATTGGTGAAAATGGTGCTAGCTTGTCTGGTGGTCAACGCCAACGTGTTGCGATTGCGCGAGCTCTATTGCGTGATGCTCCAGTGCTGATTCTTGATGAGGCAACTTCGGCTTTGGATACCGAATCCGAGCGAGCTATTCAAGCTGCACTTGATGAGCTGCAAAAAGATAAAACGGTACTTGTAATAGCGCACCGCTTATCCACAATCGAGAAAGCCGATGAAATTCTTGTGGTTGATGATGGTGCCATCATTGAACGTGGCAACCACGCTGAGCTTATTAAGAAAAATGGTGCGTATGCACAATTGCACCGTATTCAGTTTGGTGAATAAGCGCGGTGATTGAAAAAATCTGGTTTGAAAACCATCCAATAAAATACCTCTTGTGGCCGCTTTTGTGGCCACTGAGTTTATTATTTGGAACGATAAGCAAGTCAAAGCGAAAGCAATACCAAACTGGCCGCAAGCAAGCCTATAATGCGCCAATACCTGTTGTTGTGGTTGGCAATATCACTGCTGGTGGCAATGGTAAAACACCAGTTGTTGTGTGGCTTGTTGAGCAACTACAGAAAATGGGCTTTAAGCCGGGGGTTGTTTCTCGTGGTTATGGGGCAAAGGCTCCTGCCTATCCGTTAGTGCTAAAAGAAGATACGCCAGCGAAGCATTGTGGCGATGAACCTAAATTGATTCATCGCCGTACAGGAGCACCTGTTGCGGTAGATCCTGTGCGTTCAAATGCAGTGAAAGCACTGCTAGATTTGGATGTGGATATCATAATTACGGATGATGGATTACAACATTATGCGTTAGGCCGTGATATTGAGTTAGTGATTGTGGATGGGAATCGCCGGTTTGGGAATGAAAGCCTGATTCCATTAGGTCCTTTACGTGAAGGTATTGAGCGACTTAAAGAAGTCGACTTTATCATCACCAATGGCGGTCAAGCGCATACGGGCGAAATCGCAATGGCTTTAGCACCCTCTAAAGCTATTAATCTTAAGACTAAGCAACATGTGGATGTTTCGGAGTTGAAAGATCTCGTCGCATTTGCGGGCATTGGGCATCCTCCGCGTTTTTTTCATACACTAAACTCGATGAACGCAGATGTTAAAGTCACAAAAGGTTTTGCTGACCATCAAGACTTTGATCAACAAGAATTAGAAGCATTGGCTCAACAAGGGACCAATGTGATTATGACCGAGAAAGATGCCGTCAAGTGCAGCCATTATGCGCAAGATAATTGGTGGTATCTGCCTGTATCTGCCCAGTTTGAATCAAACGATGCAGAGCAAATTTTAAATAGAATAAAAGAGGTTAAAGCGGCTTATGGATCACCGTCTACTTGAGATTGTAGCTTGCCCTGTTTGCAAAGGTAAGCTGACGTACGATAAAGATAATCAAGAGTTGATCTGCAAATTGGATCGCCTTGCTTACCCGATCAAAGAGGGTATTCCAGTTCTGCTAGAGCCTGAAGCTCGCACTATGAGCATGGATGAGGGACGCTAATGTCTTTTACGGTTGTCATCCCTTCGCGCTACGCATCGAGCCGTTTGCCTGGTAAACCGCTAGCGGATATTGGTGGTAAGCCTATGGTTCAGTGGGTTTATGAACAAGCGCTACAAGCGGGTGCGGAAGATGTCATCGTTGCAACTGATGACGAGCGTGTTGCGAAAGCGGTTTCGTCATTTGGTGGTAAAGTTTGTATGACCTCTCCCCACCACGAATCAGGTACGGAGCGTCTTGCCGAAGTTGTTGAAAAAATGGCTATTCCGTCAGACCACATTATTGTTAATGTGCAAGGGGATGAGCCTTTGATTCCGCCGTCCATCATTCGTCAGGTTGCTGATAACTTATCTGGGTGTGAAGCCCCGATGGCGACGTTAGCTGTAGAAATAGACTCGGAAGAGGAAGTGTTCAACCCGAACGCTGTTAAAGTTGTCGCAGATGAGCAAGGCTATGCGATGTACTTTAGTCGAGCAACCATCCCTTGGGATCGCGATAACTTTGCTAAACAAGACAAAACCATTGCCAACCCATTAATGCGTCATATTGGTATTTATGCTTATCGAGCTGGTTTCATTAATACGTATGTCAACTGGGCACCAAGTGCATTAGAGCAGATTGAGTGTCTTGAGCAACTGCGAGTGCTTTGGTACGGTGAAAAAATTCATGTGGCGGTAGCGAAAGAAGCACCAGCAGCAGGCGTTGATACGCCCGAAGATCTAGAAGCCGTGCGCGCGATTGTTGCAAAGCAAGCGTAACAAATGCTCAGATAGATTTAAGAATAAACAAGGCTCCTGAATTAGGAGCCTTTTTGTTTTACTTGTATCGAGGTATTAGTTAAATGTTAGTGTCGTATTGGTTCCGTTTAGGGCAGGTTGCTAACACCTCTCGGTGACCGGTGTCTTTCACTTCTTGGAGAATGACATCAAAGCCCCATAATCGGTACACGTGCTTTAGAACTTCTTCGTAACTATCATCAAGTGGGATGCGGTTGTGAGGAACGTACTGCAACGTAAGTGAGCGATCACCACGGACATCGACATTAAACACCTGAATGTTTGGCTCAAGATTAGATAAGTTATACTGAGCAGCTAAGGTTTCTCTAATGCGTTTATAACCCATCTCATCGTGTATCGCAGCGACTTCAATAAAGTTCTTATGATCATCATCGTTTATCGCAAACAGCTTGAAATCACGCATTAATTTCGGAGAAAGGTATTGGCTAATAAAGCTTTCATCTTTGAAATTATGCATCGCGAAATGCACTGCATCTAACCAGTCGGTTCCTGCCAAGTCTGGAAACCACTCTTTGTCCTCATCAGTTGGTTCTTCGCAGATACGCTTAATATCTCGGAACATGGCAAAGCCTAACGCGTAGGGGTTAATGCCATTAAAGTAAGGGCTGTTATAAGGTGGCTGAGCCACGACACTGGTGTGGCTATGTAAGAACTCTAGAATGAATTTTTCAGACACCAAGCCCTCATCATAAAGATGGTTGAGTATGGTGTAGTGCCAGAACGTTGCCCAGCCTTCATTCATGACTTGCGTTTGTTTTTGCGGATAAAAATACTGACTGATCTTACGGACGATCCGAACAACTTCACGCTGCCATGGCTCTAACAACGGCGCATGTTTTTCGAAGAAGTAGAGCAAATTTTCCTGAGGCTCGCTTGGGAATCGCTCTTTAATGTCTTCCTCTTTCGTCTTGGCTGTTGGTACCGTGCGCCAAAGCTCATTAACTTGAGACTGTAGGTATGCTTCGCGTTCTTCTTGTCTTGCTTTTTCCTCTGTAATTGAGATTTTCTCTGGACGCTTGTAGCGGTCTACACCAAAGTTCATTAATGCGTGACAAGAGTCGAGCAGTTTTTCCACTTCTTTTACGCCATATCGTTCTTCACATTCGGCTAAGTACTTTTTGGCAAACAGCAGATAGTCGATAATAGAGCTGGCGTCAGTCCACGTTTGGAATAGGTAATTACCTTTGAAAAAAGAGTTATGGCCGTAACACGCGTGCGCTATGACGAGTGCTTGCATTGTTACCGTATTTTCTTCCATCAAATAAGCAATACAAGGGTCGGAGTTAATCACAATCTCGTAGGCTAGCCCCATTTGACCATGTTTATAGTTCTGCTCTGTTTGAATGAATTTTTTACCAAATGACCAGTGGTTGTAATTGATTGGCATGCCGATACTTGAATAGGCATCCATCATCTGCTCTGAAGTAATCACTTCTATTTGGTTAGGGTAAGTGTCTAGGCGATAATGCTCCGCGACACGCTTAATTTCTTTGTGGTATCGCTCTAACAGCTCAAATGTCCAATCTGGTCCATCTGGCAACACTTTACTGTTACGCTTCTTAGGCGCCTCTCCTGAGAGGTTTCTCGTTGCGGTATTCATCGCTAGCCTCCTTACGCCGTTTCTTTTTGGAATAGTTCACGAAAGACTGGGAAAATATCCTCCACAGAGCGAATGTTTTTCATTGCGAAATTAGGAAACTCTTCAGTGAGTTTTTCGTACTCATGCCATAGAGTTTGGTGCGAGCGCCGCGTGATCTCTATGTAAGAGTAGTACTGACAGTTTGGAAGTAATTTGTTCACTAACAGATCCCGGCATCTTGGCGAATCATCTGCCCAGTTGTCACCGTCGGATGCTTGAGCTGCATATATGTTCCACTGACCAATCGGGTATCGCTCTTTTACTATTTCATCCATTAACTTGAGCGCGCTAGATACAATGGTACCCCCGGTTTCTTGTGAATAGAAAAATTCGTGCTCGTCCACTTCCTTCGCTTGGGTATGGTGGCGGATAAAGACGACTTCGACATTCTCGTAGGTACGAGTTAAGAACAAGTACAAAAGAACATAGAAGCGTTTTGCGATGTCTTTCGTTGCCTGGTCCATCGAACCGGATACGTCCATTAGACAGAACATGACCGCTTGGCTTGATGGTACCGGGCGTTTCTCATAGTTCTTGAAGCGTAAGTCGAAGGTATCGATGAACGGCACGCTTTCGATTTTCTTGCGCAGTTCTTCAATTTCAGCCTTCAAGCGGTTCTCTTCAAACTGCTGAGCAGGTTCAATATTTTTGATGCGAGCAAGTTCGTCTTCTAACTCTTTAAGAAGTCGTTTCTTACCAGCAGTCATTGCAGTACGGCGCGCAAGAGATTGTTGCAGAGAACGTACTACGGCGATATTGGAAGGGATACCGGCAGTTTGAAAGCCTGCACGGTGCGTTTTCCATTCTGTGATTTTGGCAATTTGGTTTTTTTCTAGATTAGGCAGCTCGAGATCTTCGAACAAAATATCGAGGTACTCATCTTTTGATATTTGGAATACAAATTCGTCTTGGCCTTCTCCATCTGGACTGGCGTTCCCTTCTCCAGAGCCGCTACCTTGACCGCCACCTTTGGGACGCTCAATCTTATCACCAGTAATGAATTGGTCGTTACCGGGATGAACTCGTTCGCGAACACCACCTTTGCCTTGATGAAATATAGGCTCATTGATGTCTTTGTGAGGGATAGAGACGTCTTCGCCCGTTTCCGTATTCGTAATCGAGCGTCGATTCACTGCGTCTGCTACCGACTCTTTTATTTGCTCTTTGTGGCGCTTCAAGAAGCGCTGTCGATTAACAGCGCTCTTGTTCTTGCCATTGAGCCTTCGGTCTATAAATTGCGCCATGAAATAGCCCTCTTCATGTTTCACAAGCGACCTAACTCAATACTGGGTTAGGATGACTTACGTACTCGTAGGTACCACTCAGAAAGTAGGCGAACCTGTTTCTCGGTATAGCCTTTTTCCATCATGCGAGCGACAAAGTCGTCGTGCTTCTTCTGATCTTCAGAAGAGGTTTTCGCATTAAATGAGATAACCGGAAGTAGCTCTTCGGTATTGGAGAACATTTTCTTCTCGATTACTGTGCGCAGTTTTTCGTAGCTGGTCCAAACCGGGTTTTGACCATTGTTATTCGCTTTCGCACGAAGCACAAAGTTAACGATTTCGTTTCGGAAATCTTTCGGGTTAGAAATACCAGCTGTTTTTTCGATCTTCTCTAGCTCAGCATTCAGTGAAGAGCGATCAAATAGCTGACCAGTTTCTGGATCTCGGTACTCTTGATCTTGAATCCAGAAGTCTGCATAGGTGACATATCGATCGAAGATGTTTTGGCCGTATTCAGAGTAAGACTCAAGATAAGCGGTCTGAATCTCTTTACCGATAAATTCAACGTATCGAGGTACTAGGTAGCCTTTCAAGAACTCGAGATATTTCTCTGCTGTTTCAGCAGGGAACTGTTCGCGCTCAACCTGTTGTTCAATCACATAGAATAGATGTACAGGGTTGGCTGCCACTTCGGTTTGGTCGAAGTTAAATACGCGTGACAAAATCTTAAAGGCAAAACGTGTTGAGAGACCGTTCATGCCTTCATCGACACCAGCATAATCACGATACTCTTGATAGCTTTTTGCCTTTGGATCCGTATCTTTCAGCGTTTCACCGTCGTATACGCGCATCTTAGAGAAGATGGACGAGTTCTCAGGCTCTTTAAGTCGAGAAAGAATACTGAATTGTGCCAGAGTCTCGAGCGTGCTTGGTGAACAAGGGGCTTGAGACAACTCACTGTTTTCAAGAAGTTTTTGGTAGATTTTGACTTCTTCTGAAACACGTAGACAGTAAGGTACTTTCACAATATAAACACGGTCCAAGAACGCTTCATTGTTCTTGTTGTTACGGAAGGTCTGCCACTCAGATTCGTTTGAGTGAGCCAGAATCATACCGTCGAATGGAATCGCAGAAAGGCCTTCTGTGCCGTTGAAGTTGCCTTCTTGCGTTGCTGTTAACAGCGGGTGAAGCACTTTGATTGGTGCTTTGAACATCTCAACGAATTCCATTAAACCTTGGTTTGCTTTACACAGCGCACCGGAGTAGCTGTAAGCGTCTGGATCGTCTTGCGAATAGTGTTCAAGCTTACGAATATCGACTTTACCAACCAATGATGAGATATCTTGGTTGTTTTCATCGCCTGGTTCAGTTTTGGCAATACCGATTTGGTCAAGGATAGAAGGGCGTACTTTCACTACTTTAAATTTGGTGATATCACCACCAAACTCGTGAAGACGTTTAGCGGCCCAAGGAGACATTATCGAGCGAAGATAACGGTGCTCGATGCCATATTCTTTTTTCAAAATATCGCCATCTTCTGTGGCTTTGAATAGGCAGAACGGATGGTCATTCACTGGGCTGCGTTCGCCGTTAGCAGTAAGAACATAAATAGGCATCTGTTCCATCAGAGCCTTAAGCTTTTCTGCAAGCGAAGACTTACCGCCACCTACAGGGCCGAGTAAGTAAAGAATCTGCTTACGCTCTTCTAAGCCTTGCGCCGCATGTTTTAGGTAAGACACAATTTGTTCTATGGCATCTTCCATGCCATAAAAGTCTTTAAAGGTTTCATAACGAGAGATAACACGATTCGAGAAGATTCGGCTTAGTCTCGGATCCTTTGCCGTATCGATTATCTCTGGTTCACCAATCGCCATCAGTAGGCGTTCTGCTGCATTAGCATAAGCGCTTTTGTCATCTTTACACAGGGCTAAAAACTCCTGTAACGACATCTCTTCATCTTTTGCAGCTTCATATCTTGATTGATAGTGGTCGAAAATACTCATGTCGCTTTCCCCTTTAATAGTCAGTCTACCGACGAACGTTGATTCAGGCTTTCCACCAACAGTTATGCTCGTTGTTGTTTGAATATACGTCCTGTTATCACATTTGGTTCGTACAGAATGTAAGATTGGCGACACCAAAGACTTTGCTTTATGGACGGTTTTTTCGTTACAACGGTGAGCGGTGGATATGAATTTTTCAATCACAGCCTTTCTCTACTTAAGCCTAGTCGGGGATTTGCAATTTTGCTTAACAATTATGAATTTATTGTAAAAGTGACATTTGAATCACTCTTTTATTAAGGACGAATTTATGTCGTGAATAGGTGCAATAGAAATCAAATATTTGGCAAAGACAGAAGAGTCTCAGTGATTCGTTGTTCTACATTGAGCAAGGTAAGTGAAAGAGGTAGGAAGAGAGCAAAGTCTTAGATAAGTTTGTGACAGGGTAAATAACAAGGAGAGCGGGCGCTCTCCTCATTCTTAGACGACCATTTTATGCGCTGAAGATTTGCGCTAGTTCGTTTTCACATAAATGATACTGACGAGGGCAGTTACGCCAAGTTTGCAGCATACGGCGGTATTTATCTAGCATCGGCATTTGGCTGTTAAAGTGATGATCTGCCTTGTCAAACTGAGGGTACAAACCTTCAGAATCGATGAGAAAACGTACGTAATGTACTTGTTGCGCTTCTGAAGCAATATCAAATCCCAAGAACTTCAAGCGGCGCTGATCTACGTTGCTGCGATCTTCATCGTCTAGCATGTTGTAAGATTCTTGCATCGCATGATACATCTCCATAACGTCGATGATCTCACGACACTCTGCTTCTGAGAGGCAGCCGAAATCTTTGTTCAACTCTCGCATTTGTAGTTCATAACCACGTTCAACGATCGTTTGTAAGCATTTGTATTTGGCCGCATTACTTGGATCAAGTTGAGACATAAGGTTGTATTGGTTTGATAGAATCAAACGTTGAGCGTTTGACATTTCCATGGTGACCTCACTAGATATCTAATACATTTTTAATGTGCTTAGGTTAACGCTTAAGACATGAGTGAAACATGATCTCAACACATATTTAATACTAAAAAATGGCAAGAACTGTCACTTTTGACCAGTTTGAAAACACTTATTTATGGTAATGATTGTATATGTAGTCTCGGTCTGAAAATACTCTCAGCCACTCTGGCTTGAATACGGTTAAAACCGCCAGTGCCATACCATTTAATAGACCTTCTGGAAAGGCGAGCAACGGCACAAAAACAAAGTAGTTATGTTGAATGGTTTCCCAATCGTAGTGACCAACTGATAGGTGATAAAAAGAGTTAATGATGAGGTGCAGACTTCCTGTTATCGCGCCATTGAAAAATCCAGCAACGAAGATGAAAACAAAAATGTTTCGTGGCAAGTAGTGGTAACTCAGAAGAAACACTAAGTAACTAATGAAAATCGGAATTAGGGCAGATAGAACTAACGACGTGGGTAAGAGTAGCAAGGACACATCATGTAGTAGGTGGTTGACCAACATAGCGGGAATGCTGAGTAGAAATGCCATGCGCCAACCATACATCATCGTCAGCGTTGTTAGTGCAAGAAAATGAATCTGTAATCCTTCTTTTACACCTGCTTGAGCTGTCCATAAAATACTGAAAAAGAAGAGCGTTGCAAAAACGAGGTGCTGAAATCCTTTTTCTTTTTCCAGTTTGGGCCAAACGACTTTTTTCCAATCTGGTAGGCAGTAGACTACTACTATCCAAATTGAGACAACAAGAGAGCCTAAGTTAAACAAATCCATGTTACTTCCTTCCTATGCGAACATGACGCAATCATTTCTATCGTTCTTTTTATACCTAAATGACCGCAGAGAAACTCACTGATAAGGCTTAGATATAATCAAAAAAATACCAGCAATAAGCTGGTATTTTAAAGAGGTTAGTCTTGCGGTTCACTTAGTATTTTACGTTATCGTTGTATTGAGCAAGAATGGATTGAATTTCATCCATGGTTTCTTTCGGTGGCGGGTTTACGCCTTCGAGTGGGTATTCTAAGCCTAACGCTTCCCACTTATGAGCCCCTAATTTGTGGTAAGGAAGTAACTCGACCTTTTCGATGTTATCCATGTCTTTAATAAATTCACCAAGCATGTGTGCTGCTTCTGGGTCATCTGTGTAACCAGGCACGACGACATAGCGAATCCATGTTTTCTTTCCGATTTTTTGCAAGTAACGAGCAAAGTCCAATGTGCGTCGGTTGGATACACCAATGAGATCTTGGTGCACTTCGTCTTTCATGTGTTTGATGTCAAGCATGACTAAGTCTGTTGCATCCAGTACTTCATCGATAACATCAGTGTGCTTACGAACATAACCGTTAGTATCTAGACATGTATGAATGCCTTCGGCTTTAGCAGCGCGGAAAAAATCACGTACGAATTCCGGTTGAAGCATCGCTTCGCCGCCAGAACAAGTAACGCCACCGCCTGATGCATTCATGAAGTGGCGGTAACTTTTCGCTTCGGAAATGATTTCTTCAACCGTGACTTCTTTGCCATCATGCGTGTCCCAAGTATCGCGGTTATGGCAATACTTACAGCGCATTAAACAACCTTGCAAGAAGACGATAAATCGAATACCAGGTCCGTCTACGGTACCACATGACTCAAATGAGTGAATACGACCAGCTGTTGACATCTTTTGCTCTCATTACTAGTAAATTCTAGCTGTTATTTTATTACAAAAAGCAGGGTTAAAACAGCTTTGTCGGTACTAAAGGCAAGGTTATTTGAAGAAAGAAAATAGATGGAGCCAATCTACATAAACGCTTGAACACGAGGTGGTTAATACCTACCCCGAGAACTTGCCGTGTATCTAGATTGACTTCGATGCTGGGATAATCCAGTTTTTAGAAAAAGGCGAACACGGAGAACGAGCCTGTCCCATAAACATCGGTTTGGGCTTCTTCATAATCCGGTGTTTTAATCGTAAAGGTGATGCTTGCACCGTAATTTTGGTTGTACCAAGATACCCCCGCGACGGCACTTGCTTGCCAATTTTGCAGTGTGACATCGTATGGCGCTGACGGTTCAGGAATGCCAGGACGATCTCCTTCGATAGTCATGTCATTAAAGCGGTAACGACCTTCAAACCCGGTGAACAAGAACCAACTCGACGTGTTCTGAGCGATCATACTTGCTGAGAAAGGGCTTTCGACACTGATATTGGCGGCTCCGATGCTATTCGCTAGGTTTGTACCCCAACGAAACATGACGCCTTGAGAGACATCACTACGGAAGTTACCCGCATTGATGTCGTTAATGTTGGTGATCTCCCATTGTGTTTTTTGTTCTTCGCTGCGCATCAATTTGTTAAATACGCGGTAACCAAGGCTGAACGCAACTTTATCTTCAATCTGGTAATCCCAACCTTGAGGGTCCGTCGATCCTGTTATGCCGTGAACGATTTCTTGCGCCTTTTCTGATAGCGAACTTTCACCCGTAGCTCCTATGGTGAAATTGTACCGTACAGCTTTGTCACTCGTTAGGGAAAGGTAGTTGATTTCGGTGTGTAGGTAACCGGCATATGGGCGATCATTGATTAGTGGATAATCGGCTTCAATGTCGCTTGGAGTCCACATTTTGTGGCCAAGAACCAACTCTATTTTATCGATATTGGCGTGCTCTGAGTTAGCTAGACTCAGCCATTTCCATTGGCTTTCTTGTATCAGTTGGCCTGTCGCGTAAGAAAGGAAAACACCATTCGTATAGTCTTGATCGACGCCAAAAATACCATCGTTGTCGATGGTAAAAGAAACCGTAGACTTAGTGGATGCGATTGCAACTGGAGAAAGAAGGGTAAGAATAATTAATTTACTAAATCTCATAGACTTTATTTGCTAACTTTTTTCGCATCATACGTAAGAATGCGGGCAAAAGTCTTTCGCGATATCACAACTTTCATTCAAGAAATAAAAAAAGGCTGATGCTACTTAGCATCAGCCTTTGTTGTATTACTAGAACGTTATTTCGCTATAGTCTTATAGAGACTCAGTGAATGTACGCGCGATTACGTCAGCTTGTTGCTCTGCAGTTAGAGAGTTGAAGCGAACAGCGTAACCAGATACACGGATTGTTAGCTGAGGGTATTTCTCTGGGTGCTTAACTGCGTCTTCTAGAGTTTCACGGTTAAGAACGTTCACGTTTAGGTGTTGACCACCTTCGATACCCGCTTCGTGGTGGAAGTAACCATCCATCAGACCAGCAAGGTTAGCGCGTTGTGAGCCCTCATCTTTACCTAGTGCGTTAGGTACGATAGAGAATGTGTAAGAGATACCATCTTGTGCGTCAGCAAACGGCAGTTTAGCAACTGAAGTTAGTGATGCTACAGCACCTTTCTCGTCACGACCGTGCATTGGGTTTGCACCTGGAGCAAATGGAGCACCAGCACGACGACCGTCAGGCGTGTTACCAGTTTTCTTACCGTAAACCACGTTTGAAGTGATAGTAAGAATTGACTGAGTAGGGATTGCATCACGGTAAGTCTTAAGCTTACGGATTTTGCCCATAAATACAGAAACAAGTTCACATGCAATGTCATCAACGCGTGGGTCGTTGTTACCGAATTTAGGGTAATCGCCTTCGATTTCGAAGTCGATTGCTAGACCGTCTTCGTCACGAATTGGCTTAACTTTTGCGTATTTAATTGCAGATAGTGAGTCAGCCGCAACAGATAGACCAGCAATACCACAAGCCATAGTACGTTTAACGTCACGGTCGTGTAGAGCCATTAGTGCCGCTTCGTAGCTGTACTTATCGTGCATGAAGTGGATAGCGTTTAGTGCAGTCACATATTGTTTCGCTAGCCAATCCATGAAGTGGTCCATTTTCTCCCACAGTTCATCGTAGTTAAGAACATCGCCTTCGATCTTAGGCATTTGCGGGCCAACTTGGATTTTTAGCTTCTCATCCACACCACCGTTGATGGTGTAAAGCATTGTTTTCGCAAGGTTCGCACGAGCACCGAAGAACTGCATTTGCTTACCAACAACCATTGGAGATACACAACATGCGATCGCGTAGTCGTCGGAGTTCATGTCTGGACGCATTAAGTCGTCATTTTCGTACTGAATAGAAGAAGTATCGATAGATACTTTCGCACAGAACTTCTTGAAGCCTTCAGGTAGTTGCTCAGACCAAAGAACAGTGATGTTTGGCTCTGGAGAAGGACCCATAGTGTATAGTGAGTTTAGGAAACGGAAGTTTGTACGAGTAACTAGCGTACGACCGTCAAGACCCATACCACCCATAGACTCAGTTGCCCAGATAGGGTCGCCAGAGAATAGATCATCGTACTCAGGAGTACGTAGGAAACGAACCATACGTAGTTTCATTACGAAGTGGTCGATCATTTCCTGAGCTTGTTCTTCAGTTAGCTTACCAGCCGCGATATCACGTTCGATGAAGATGTCTAGGAATGTAGAAGTACGACCTAGAGACATCGCCGCACCGTTTTGAGATTTAACAGCAGCTAGGTAACCGAAGTAAGTCCACTGAATAGCTTCTTGCGCAGTTTCAGCAGGACGAGAAATATCACAACCGTATTTTGCAGCCATTTCTTTGATTTGACCTAGAGCACGGTGTTGCTCTGCGATCTCTTCACGAAGCTGCATTGTCATTTGTAGGTCTTCGCCGTTCTCAAAACGCTCTTGTAGAGAAGAGAACTGCGCGAATTTATCCTTCATTAGGAAGTCAATACCGTATAGAGCAACACGACGGTAGTCACCGATGATACGACCACGACCGTATGCATCTGGAAGACCAGTCAGTACGCCAGATTTACGACACGCCATGATTTGAGGAGTGTAGATATCGAAAACGCCTTGGTTGTGAGTTTTACGGTATTCTGTGTAGATTTTTTTAACTTGTGGGTCTAGCTCGCGGTCGTAGGCTTTGCATGAACCTTCAACCATGCGGATACCACCGTTAGGGATGATCGCACGTTTTAGAGGAGCGTCAGTTTGAAGACCTACGATAGTTTCTAGGTCTTTTTCGATGTAGCCTGCATCGTGAGCAGTGATGGTAGAGATAACTGAAGTATCAAAATCAACAGGAGCGTGAGTCGCGTTCTCTTGTTTGATGCCTTCCATTACCTTAGCCCAAAGCTTGTTAGTCGCTTCAGTACCTTCAGAAACTAGGAAAGATTCGTCGCCTTCGTACGGAGTGTAGTTCTTCTGAATGAAATCACGAACGTTTACTTCGTTTTGCCAGTCGCCTGCAGCAAAACCTTCCCAAGCTTTAGCAAATTGCTCTGCCATGACATACCTACCTTTTTAGTAGAAAAAAATACGTACTGCTTCGCCGTTGAGCCAGCTATCCCCAGATAAAAGAGGGGAACAGTACACTCTTATGAATAACAATATTTATAGTCTTAAATTTACGTATTCGATTTACAAAACTATAAATATTGTCACTAGTTTTAACGTTTCTCTTTTTAAGCAACAGTTAGAGGTTAAACTAAAATTTTTTTGCAAACCTTAAACTAAATCAATAAATCCTCAAAAATCTCGATAAAAATGGGGTAGCGACGAGCGCTACCCACAAATTTCTGGACTGCTAGCTTATAGCCAAGCTTGGATGCCATACTGGCCTTCAAGCATACCAACTGCAAGCATAGCAACTAAACAGATAACAAGTACGCTTACTGGGATCACAATCTTGTCTACAAATGATAGGCGAGACGCGCGCTCTTTATCTCCAATTAAACCGTTGTTATCTAAAAGCATAGTTAGTGCCCAAGCTAGAACTGGGTTAACAACGGCAGAACCAAAGATACAGATACCTGCTGCTTGTGAGTCTTTCGAGTCCTTCACCATCTGCATGCCAGCTTCAAGCAGTGGTAGAGATACACCAACGAGAAGAGCAACGCGCATAACTGGAGGCCATACTGCAACGTCCATAGGAAAACCAAGGATTGCAACAATAATACATAGAGAGCCTAGTAAGATGGCACCAGCAGGAATAGGGCGTTTCGCGATTGCAGCAGGGATCATGTAAGTCCCCCAAGATGATGTGATGTTACCACCACCCACTGCAGTACCGACCATTTGGCGAACGGAACACATTGTCATTGTGTCATCAACGTCCATCAGCACTTTCTCACTCTTACGTGGGTAGTTCATCTCTTGGAAGATACGGTGACCCAAGAAGTCAGGTGACCACATTGCTACCGCAAGAATGGCGAATGGTAGTGAAGCGATGAAGTGTTCCATATTAGGAAGACCAAGCATCCAACCTTCTTCTGTTGAACCCCACCAGTAGATTGGATTTAGGTTTGGAAGGCCTGTCTCGGTTACGAATTTAATATCGAAGCCTGCGCCAAGAGCAAGTGCGATTGCAAGCCCAGTGAAGGCACAAACAGGGATCGCTAGCCAGCGTTTGTTCACTTTAGCAAGGAACGCGTATAAGCCAATGGTAACCGCAAGAACAATTAGACCGATGTAACCCATGCTACCAGCGGCAACCGTATCGGATTGCAAACCAACAGCCCAAGCTTGAATAGAGTTAATTTGGCTCATGGTTCCGGTTAAACCTAGGAAAATAAGAAGGCCACCAGCCGTACCTTCAGAGGTGAGGTTAACCAGTTTTGACCCACCTTTTAAGAGGCTCAAAATCAAACCAAACACACCAATGAGAATTGCTAATGCAAGAGGATGAGCACCAGCAAGAGCGATGGTACCAATAAGAGGGATCATTGGGCCGTGGTTGCCTGCTAGGTTGGCTTTAGGGTTAATAAAACCAGAGGCAAGTACACAGAAAAGAAGTGCAGGGATGAGCATTTCTACACGCGCAACTTCGATAGCAAAGTCCTTGCCTAAGTTTACGTGGTCCCATGCTGCAGTAAGACCTTCAGCCCAAGACATCATTACCGCAGAGTACATTGCGATAATACCGATAGTACCAGCAAGTGCTGGAACAAGGTCTTCAAGCTCAAAGCGGAAGTCACGACCTGGCAAGTTCAAGCCAAAACGACGTGGCTTCATGATTTGTAGTTCGTGGTCTAGGTAGTCTGAACGGCTTGCGAACTCAGATGCTGGACGATGAAGCTCACGGTAGCTCTTGGTCTCGATATCTGAATCAGAGTGCGTTTTGTTAACTGCGTCTGACATAGATTCCTCATATATTTAAAAGTTATGAATTCTTCATTCAATTGTGTTAATCCGCATCCTGCGGCACGCTTATGCTAGCTATTGTTAGATTTGTTACACGTCGACACTGTGCCTAAGCATAGCTAATAACTTATTGTGTTGAGGCGCAAAAAAAGCCTCATCTTTTGGCAGGAGTCTAGCAAGATAGCCATTTAGGGTGATTGATTTAGATCACTTTAAGAATGGTTGTGAAATAAAACTACAGAAAGTTTCTGGCATGCGAATGAGATGCGGAGATCTTGTGTAATTTCATTACACAAGTTGCATAAAATTAGAACTTTTTGTCCTTTTGCACGAGATGCAGATTAAATGTCAATATTCACGGTGATTATATAAAGCTGGCTTTATTCTTGCTTTGGACAGAGCAAAGACAATTTTTTGGCTAATCATTGCCGCTCAGTTTAGGAAAAAGACATGAAACAGCTTAAAGTACTGCCACTAGTGGCAATCATCTCAGGGTTAATGGTCGGTTGCGGCGGCGGTGGCGGCGGTGGCGGTGGTGCAGCGCCGAAAACTGCCTTTACTTTTGATTTTGCTATACCAGCAACAATGACTGAAAGTGAAGCAACTACGAAAGGTTGTACTGTATATGACCACAAAACTGAGCTGAACGGCGATAAAACGGTTTTAACCTATAGTGCAGCGTCAAAAGAGCAAGTGACCAACTATGTTATCGGTTACTACTCTGATGCCGATGGCAAAAGATCCGGAGACATTATCAAACCTACCACTGATAACTTTAAGTTTTATCTTGAAGATATCCCTGACGGCGGCTTTGTAACGTTTCAAGCAATAGAATTTAACGGCAAAGAAGCTCGCGTAAACACGTTTTCAAAAGAGTTCTTGCAAGATAAGAAACTACGTAATGCTACTTTTGCACTAAACCGAGACTCTTTGAACAAATGCTTTACTGGCGGTAACTTAGCAAGCAATAAGTTTACTAACTTAGATTACCGAAACGCTGAATCAGGTGGCGGAGATTACAACTTTGTCTCGCAAACCGATATTTTCACGTCTCCGAACCCTGATATGTTGCCTACTGATGAACTGATGGGGCTTAAAGGTGAACCAACGGCATTGTTTCAGTATGAATCAGGTTCAAGCGACAAAGCGCTTTACCAGTATGGTATTGGTTCGTGGGGAACTGGTGAGATAGCCTTAGTTAGAGCGGATAATACGTCAAACATTTATTCGTCTTCTGACTATACTTACGACTCGCTCAACATTGGCTTTGTTACTAACGGCTTTGCATATGACGCGTTGAAGCTGGATAAAACGGCCGTTGAATATAATCGCCCTAGTGCAACGAATAAAGAAACTTGGGTATACATGGCGTTCTCAGAGAATCAAGTTAATGGTTGGGAGTCTCTACTTAACGAAACGATCTCTGACGGATGGGATATTGACGTTGATCCGAGTGCTTACTTAAATATTGATAACCTGCCGAACACAAAACCAAGTGTATCAACGCAAGGAAGTGCAGAGTCCGTGATTGATCTGGACATGGGCTTAACATCGTCTACTGAAGGCTTTACTCGTGTCGCTTACTTTGCAACTTCAGGCGACTACAGAGTCACACATCGCATTTTCACAACAAGTGATAGTGATTCTGTTGTTGTTCCTGAATTGCATTACTACAACTTCCCAACATCGGCCGTTAACGGTTTGAAGGTTTCAGCTTCGGACGATTTTAATCGCACTGCTTTAGTAGTGAATGAAGATAGTAATATTGATTCTAAAGTTTTCATGAGCTTCTTCTCCAATGGTGAAGCGTCAGAGCCTGAACTAGATGAAGACCTAGATGGCATCATTACTTCTGAAAAAGAAGGCTTAGAAAATGAAGTGACATTACGTACTTCAAACTCGTTGGTAGTCAGTCGTTTTAATTAATTCATTGCGACCTCGAATAGGTTTCAATTAACACTTTTGTAAATTTATTAAGCCCCTTTGAAAGGGGCTTTTTTATATTTAATATTCAACTTTTGAAGAATATGTTGCTATATATTGCATATTAATTTGTCTATCGTATCTTTCTATTCGAATTATTTAGGTTAATAATTTGTTGCAAGTTTCAGAGGGCGGTGCTAATTTGTTCCGAATTAGAGAGGGCGGAGTCCCTTAATTGCAGTGACAAAAACACAGGGAGTAGGGCGCATGAATGATGTACCAGCGCTAGATATAAAAGACCTGCACAAAACATTTGGACAAAATGAAGTTTTAAAAGGCATTTCACTTGCCGCGCACAAAGGAGATGTTATCTCCATCATTGGCTCTTCCGGCTCAGGTAAGAGTACCTTTCTCAGATGTATCAACTTGCTAGAAACGCCCACCGCGGGCGAAATTTGGGTAAATGGTGAATTAATCCAAATGAAGAACAACAGAGCAGGTGAATCTGTTCCTGCTAATGAAAAGCAAGTCCAACGTATTCGTTCACGCCTGGCAATGGTTTTCCAAGGTTTCAACCTCTGGTCTCACCTAACCGTACTAGAAAACGTGATTGAGGCGCCTGTTCATGTCTTAGGCGTGCCAAAAGCTCAAGCGATTGAAAATGCAGAAGTCTTGCTTAAGAAAGTAGGCTTGTATGAGCGTAAAGATTATTACCCTGGGCACTTATCTGGCGGCCAGCAGCAACGTGCAGCTATTGCCCGTGCGCTAGCAGTTGACCCAGAGGTGATGTTGTTTGACGAGCCAACTTCTGCGCTTGACCCAGAACTTGTAGGAGAAGTTCTGGGGGTAATGAGAGATTTGGCAGATGAAGGGCGAACTATGCTGGTGGTCACGCACGAAATGGCGTTTGCGCGTGACGTATCAAACCATGTGATGTTTTTACATCAAGGCTTAGTGGAAGAACAGGGAAATCCAGCTAAGCTATTTACAAACCCGGATTCAGAACGATTACAGCAGTTTATCTCATCCATTTACTAATATTTGTTAGGCGGCAGACTATTGCCTCCTAAGCCAACACAACAAACAAAACGAAATAAAATAGCAATCACAGGAGTATGGAAATGAAAAAGTGGTTATTAGCAGCAACGATTGCTGCAACGGCAGTATCAGGTGTTGCCCAAGCGAAAGAATGGAAAACAGTTCGCTTTGGTATCGAAGGTGCTTACCCTCCGTTTAGCTGGACAGAAACTGATGGCTCAATAAAAGGCTTTGACGTAGACATGGCAAATGCACTCTGTGAAGAGATGCAAGTGAAGTGCAAAATCGTCGCTCAAGATTGGGATGGTATTATTCCTTCTCTGCTTGCACGTAAGTACGATGCCATCATCGCAGCAATGTCTATCACTGAAGAGCGCAAGAAAAAAGTCGATTTCACTGGCAAGTACGCACAAATTCCAAATAAATTTATCGCTAAGAAAGGTGCGGGTCTAGATTTTGATAATCTTAAAGATGTCAAAATTGGCGTGCAACGTGCGACGACACATGACAAGTACTTAACTGACAACTACGGCGATGATGTTGAAATTGTGCGTTATGGCTCTTTTGATGAAGCGTATCTTGATCTAGAAAATGGTCGAATTGCTGCCGTTTTAGGTGATGCTTCTGCTCTAGAAGAGGGTGTGATCAACAAAGCAGGTGGCGAAGCTTATGAGTTTGTTGGACCATCGTTAACCGATCCAAAATGGTTTGGCGAAGGTATGGGTATCGCTGTTCGTAAACAAGACAAAGATCTAACGAAGAAACTCGACGCAGCAATTATTTCACTACGTGAGAAAGGTGTTTACCAAGAAATTGCTGGTAAATACTTTAACTACGATGTGTACGGTGAATAAACCGTAATTAAGCGACCGTTGGCTTGTTCCTAGAAGTAGTCAACGGTCGATTTTTTGAGTTTAGGGATTAGGAACTCACCTATGCTAGATTTACAAGGATACGAAGCTTCGATTTTGAAAGGAGCTTTAGTAACAATAGAAGTTGCAGTGCTTTCACTCATTCTCGCCATGGTCTTAGGCATGCTTGGCGCATTAGCTAAGTTAGCGCCTTACAAATGGGCAAGGGCGATTGCCACTCTTTACACCACCGTCATTCGCGGCATTCCAGATTTGGTTCTGATGATGCTAATTTTCTTTGGTGGACAAATACTTTTAAATAACAGCCTTTACTCCATCAACGAAACGCTCAACGAGTGGTTTGCCTCGAGTGATCCAAACCATGAATGGACGTCTTACTTACCTGATTATATTGATGTCAGCCCATTTATTGCTGGTGTACTCACGATTGGTTTTATCTT
This sequence comes from Vibrio sp. 2304, assembly GCF_033339475.1. Classification (NCBI taxonomy): domain Bacteria; kingdom Pseudomonadati; phylum Pseudomonadota; class Gammaproteobacteria; order Vibrionales; family Vibrionaceae; genus Vibrio; species Vibrio sp. 2304. The sequence goes on from NZ_JAWOUQ010000017.1 coordinate 65,030, forward strand.
TGGCGCCTACATGGCGGAGACTTTTCGTGGAGCGATCATGGCGGTGGACAAGGGTGAATTAGAAGCGGCGAAAGCTTATGGGATGAGCTCTGCTTTATCGTTTAGAAGAATCTTGCTTCCTCAGATGATTCGTCATGCATTACCTGGATTTGGTAATAACTGGTTAGTGTTACTTAAGACCACTGCGTTAGTTTCCATTATTGGTCTGGATGACATGGTGAGAATGAGCTCATTGGCAGCAGGTACGACCAAAATGCCGTTCACCTTTTACATGGCTGTCGCGCTCATCTTTCTATTTTTTACCAGCGTTTCGACCGGGCTACTCAAGCTTGTTGAGCGTAAGTTCAGTATTCATGCGAGGTAAGTTATGGACTTTTCTTTGATTATTGAAAGCTTTCCAACTTATCTTCAGGGACTTTGGACAACAGTTTGGTTAGTGGGATTAGCGTTGGTTATTGGCTTGTGTGTCTCTATCCCATTAGCCGTGGCACGCAATAGTACCAATTACGCTCTAAGCTTACCTTCTTGGGGATTCATTTACTTTTTCCGTGGAACGCCGCTATTGGTTCAGCTGTATTTGATTTACTACGGCATGGATCAGTTTTTCCCTGTGAAAGATACCTTATGGGAGAACGCTTGGTTCTGTGCTTTGGTCGCTTTTATTCTTAATACATCGGCTTACACCGCAGAAATTATTCGTGGTGCGATTAATGGTTTGCCGAAAGGTGAGGTGGAAGCTGCGAAAGCGTATGGCATGAGTAAGTTTATGACATACAGACGTATTATCTTGCCGAGTGCATTGCGTCGAGCATTACCAGCTTATTCAAACGAGGTCATATTTATGCTGCACGGAAGTGCAGTCGCGGGCATCGTTACCATCATGGATTTAACTGGTGCTGCGCGTCTAGTTAACTCGCGCTACTATGCACCATTTGAGTCTTTCCTGACGGCGGGGCTGTTCTACATGGCACTGACGTTTATGATCTTGTGGTGTTTCAAAGTGGCAGAGAGGCGTTTCTTAGCTTATCTACGTCCTTTAAGCTAATTATCAATAGAGGCAATAGCACCGGAATGGGTGCTATTGCTTTTGATAATTTTGTTATCTTCATTCCTATTTTTCCAGCCGATATAAAAGACTCTTTCTTATTATTCATTAACTTACATTAACATTCGGTAAACTCATTGTTTAGTAAGTAAAAATGAAAAAAACAATTCTATCGTTGGGCATTGCCGCCTTAGCCACAGGATGTGGAGAGGGAGAATCACAACCTAATGCTCAAGTAAAACCAACGCCAGCTCCAGTTCAACAAGCTCTGGAAACTGGTAATGCACTGCTCGTTTCTGACCCGAGCGATTTCATTCGTAAAAGTCATCAGGTTGTGGAAGCTCACAAGATGCAGTCGAACACGATCAAATCTGCAATTGCGAAAAACCTTTCAGGTCTTTATTGGGATCCAACCCATGATGCCGCGATCTTGGCACCTAAGTATGGCTTCAACGACACCATCTTGATGACCAATAAGGCCATGGTAAGCGGTTACAAAGATCAAGCTATGTCAATTGGCGTTGCCGGGGAAAAGTCTAATGGTCAACGTTACGCACTATTAGGGAGTAACCCATTTAGAACGGCACAACGTTTTCCCGACTCTTCCAACGCAGCGATGACGAAATGGTTAAGTAATCTGGTCACTTGGTTGTCGGGCGGAGTTACTTCAAACGTCGTCATCGCGCAAATGGACCAGTCTTATTACTTTCCGGATGAGCAAGCGACTCGGAATTGGCTGAAAGACAATGTTTCACAAGAGTTGGCGTTTAACGAGGCCAACCTATGCGATGGTTCGAAGCTACTTAGCTGCTTGCAAACCAATACTCCAAACTTATTGATCTTGTCACAGCATCTGCAATCTGGCGACACCAACCAACAAGTACTCGATGCTCTGGCATACGCTGAGCAAGCCCAAATTCCTGTTCTATACCTGCATTGGGATGGAGGACTAACTGAACTTGGCCGAGACATTTTGGAAAAATTCCATGTTGATTATGTGGGAGATAACTATTGGCGTAAGTTAGGCTTGGTTGATTGGGCGCCTTCATCACTCATGAACTTCGTGCCAGACTCTGTTGCTACGCAACAAGCGCTGTTGTCTCGTTTTGAATCTCAAAACTTCAATGTTGACTTGTCACAGTGTGAGGACAAATCTTGTCCTGACACTGCGAATATGGAAAGTCAATTTTATGCAGGGGCAAACAGTATTCGCCATCGGTTGAAAAAGCTTGATGAACAAAAAGTAGACTTGTTTAATCAAGACGGCTACCAATACGAAAAACTCATGGTATTGCTGGCTGATCATTATCGTCAAACGGTGGTCTTCCCAATGGACAAACAGTCAACCCAAACGACCGAATTCCTAAAGTCGTACTTTGCCGATTATGTGCAATACAACAGCCGAAGCGTAAACCCAAAACAACCAAATATGGGGAACTTCAGCCGTAGTGAGTTTAGCCCTGAAATAAAGAGAATCAGTGCAACGATTAATATGGAATCAAAGCATAACTTCCGTTCGGCTGGTGTGTATGCGCTTCCTGGGGAAACCTTTACGGTTAAGCGTAATGACAGCAATGATGTGGCGACTAAGATTGTCATCAACACTTTAAGAAGTGGTGCAACTCATGAGTTCAGCAAAGATGGATACACGCGACCAAAACTGCTGACTTCATTCGGCTATGAAGTGAAGCCGGGTGAAACCATCACGCTGACTTCTCCTTATGGTGGTCCAGTACAGGTTCACTTTGACAAAAATGATGTTCCGGTTGAACTGAAATTTAATCATGTGGCACAGCATCCAGTTTGGAGAAGTGAGAAGGACAACGACGCTTTTATTCAACAGTTAGAAGCCAATTTATTCGATTGGGCTGAGCTGATCACTCCTGGGTTTGAAGTACACTCAAAGCGCGACAAAATGTTGGAGTCGGTCAACGATGAAATGTGGTCTACCCCTTCGGAAATGGCGCTTGCAACAGAAGAATATGTTCACAACTACCCGCATGTGCTGGCAGGTTTCCAAGGGCCGGGCATAGATGAAGTGCCTGAAATTATTCAATACGCCCAAAACCAAGGTTGGGAAATCGCCAATATTGATATAGTGAAGCACATGAACGCTGACCAAGCGACGTGTGGTTATGGTTGTTCGGGTAACCCTTACGATGCTTACTGGTCATTCAGCCCACTCGGTCACGGTGATTTACATGAGCTTGGTCATGGTTTAGAAAAAGGTCGATTCCGATTTTCAGGCTGGGAAGGGCATTCAACGACCAATTACTACTCGTATTACAGTAAGTCTCGTTTCTTCCAGAATACGGGAAAAGTTTCAACTTGCCAAAGCTTGGATTTCAAAGGCCAGTTTGAATTATTGCAAGCTAGCCGAACTCAAGCGGATCCAAACGCATACATGGCTGCGCAAAATCAAACCAGTTGGAGTTGGGGCGCTCGTGTTTACATTCAAATGATGATGGCGGCGCAGCATGAAGGTGTGCTTAAAAATGGTTGGCATTTATTGGCGCGCTTGCACCTGATTGAACGTGAGTTTAACCGCTTAAAATCGGACGACGCGCTTTGGGATGAGAGACGATTGAGCATTGGTTTTGCCAACTACTCTCGGGAAGAAGCAAATAGCATCTCGAACAACGACTGGTTGCTTATTGCTCTGAGCTACATCTCTCAGCGAGATATGACTAGCTATCTCGATATGTGGGGGGTCTCGTTCACAGAAAAAGCGAAACAGCAGGTTGTGGCGCTGAATCTACCGCCGATGCCGCTCACTTACTTTGCAAGTAGTAATACAGGCTACTGTCTGAACGAATTTGCTCAAACACCGATAACTATTGATGGTCAAACGGTTTGGCCGCTGAATCAGTGATTAAATAGTAATTTGTGTAAATTACCACCTTCTAAAGAAAGTGGCTTTGTGTGAGCCCCCTAAAAGGGGGCCTTTGTTTAGTCCAGCGCCAATTGCTGCTGCTCTACTCGCTCTTGCTTCTCTTAATGTCTTACATATCGGCGTATTATTTCTTCATTGATTCCAACACTATCGACAAAATAGCCTCTTTGCCAAAAGTGAT
>NZ_JAWOUQ010000018.1:0-66497 GCF_033339475.1 Vibrio sp. 2304
GGAGCGACACACGAGGTTCGAACTCGTGACCTCAACCTTGGCAAGGTTGCGCTCTACCAACTGAGCTAGTGTCGCATCAACAACGTTTCCGCTGTTTAGGGCTGCGAATTATAAGAGCATTTTTTTGTGATGCAAGTCCTTCCTTCAAAAAAACTTTATTTTTTTACTGAACGACGAAAAAGCAATCAAAAGCGATATAAATTACAACAATTTGGATCGCAACCTTAACAGTTAAATCTTGAAAATAGTACCTCGATAGTACTTAAGTTCTGCGATGGACTCACGAATGTCGTCCAAGGCCAAATGTGTTCCCTGTTTTGTGAACCCATTTAGCACCTCAGGTTGCCAGCGACGTGCTAGTTCTTTAAGAGTACTAACGTCAACATATCGGTAATGGAAGAACTCTTCCAACTCAGGCATATGCTTGTATAAAAAGCGGCGATCCTGCCCAATGCTGTTACCACATATTGGCGACGCCCCTTTTGGCACCCATTTTTCTAAAAATTCAATGGTTTGTGCGACTGCGTCTTGTTCTGAGATTTGACTGTTTCGAACGCGCTCCACCAAACCGCTTGCCGTATGCGTATTAGTACACCAGTCGTCCATTTTCGCCAGTTCTTCTTCCGGCTGATGAATCGCTAACACTGGACCTTCAGCCAAAATATTTAGTTCGCTATCCGTGACAATAGAAGCAATTTCGATGATTTTGTGCGTTTCAGGATCAAGCCCTGTCATCTCTAAATCAACCCAAATTAGGTTTTGATCGCTAAAGGACATGGTTACGCCGCCTATTTGTTTATCGATAAAAGAGGTACTATACCTCAAAATACGAGAAACACGATACTCATACACGGAGCCAAGAGTACGGCTCAACCATTTGAGTAAATTCACATAAAGTACAGAATTGTGGCAAAGAAGAAAAAGTTAACCAAAGGTCAGGTGCGACGCGTACGTAGCAACCAACAAAAGCGTTTGAAGAAGCAAGAAGATTCCATCCAGTGGGATGAAAACATGCTAGGCGCCAGCAAGCAAGGTCTCGTGATCACTCGTTTTGGTCAGCACGCGGACATTGAAGACCTTGAAACAGGCGAAATTCAACGCTGTAACCTCCGCCGTGGTATTGAGTCTCTAGTATCTGGCGATCGTGTTTTATGGCGCGAAGGATTGGAGTCTATGGCGGGCATCTCTGGTGTTGTTGAAGCGGTAGAACCTCGCTCTTCAGTGCTCACTCGTCCAGATTATTACGATGGTCTAAAACCCGTTGCAGCCAATATTGATCAAATGGTCATTGTCTCTTCGGTATTACCAGAGCTATCGCTAAATATTATTGACCGCTATCTCGTTGCATCAGAAACACTGAATATTGCGCCATTGTTGGTCTTAAATAAGGTCGACCTTCTAGAAGCCGATGACCGTGCAATGTATGAAGAATGGCTCAAAGAATATGAACGTATTGGCTATAAAGTGCTTCTGGTCAGCAAGAAGTCTGGAGAAGGCATTGCTGAACTAGAAACCCTACTGCGTGATCGAATTAATATCTTTGTTGGTCAATCAGGCGTAGGGAAATCCAGCTTAGTCAATGCGTTAATGCCGGAACTAGAGAGCGAAGTGGAAGAAGGCGAAGTCTCTGAGAACTCTGGCTTGGGCCAACACACCACGACGGCTGCACGTTTATACCACATTCCAACGGGTGGCGATTTGATCGACTCACCTGGAGTACGTGAATTTGGTCTTTGGCATTTGGAAGCAGAAGAAGTAACAAAAGCATTCGTTGAATTTCGACCATATTTAGGCGGTTGCAAGTTCCGAGATTGTAAACACAATGATGACCCAGGCTGCCTTCTACGCGAAGCTGTCGAGAACGGGGAAATTAACGAAACTCGCTTTGAAAACTATCATCGCATTTTGGAAAGCATGGTTGAAAACAAAGCAAATCGTCAGTATTCACGTAATAAAAAAGCCGATCTGTAATTGAGTTAAGGCTGTAACTGTGTAAAAAGTCTTCACCTAATACTGACAAGCAAATTAAATTTCAGTAACATCACGCGCCCTAAAGCGCGAATCTAACAGAAGTATCGGAATTAAAGATGGACAAGTTTAAAGTTGGACTGCAGTACTGGATCCCACAACACGGCCTCACTCGCCTAATGGGTAAACTGGCTTCAGCAAAAGCTGGCGGTCTAACAACAGCAGTTATTCGTTGGTTTATCAAACAATACAATGTGAATATGGATGAGGCAAAGCACTCAGATCCTAAGCATTTTAAAACGTTCAACGAGTTTTTCGTTCGTGAGCTAAAAGAAGGCGCACGCCCAATTTCTGAAGGCGAAAACGTCATCACTCATCCAGCCGACGCTTGTGTTAGCCAGTTTGGCCCTATTGAAGATGGTCAACTTATCCAAGCAAAAGGTCATCACTTCTCAGCACAAGAATTGCTGGGCGGTGACGCGAATTTAGCGGACGAATTTAAAGATGGTTCTTTTGCCACATTGTATCTATCTCCGCGCGATTACCACCGTGTACACATGCCATGTGACGGCACTCTGCGCCAAATGATTTACGTACCAGGTGACCTGTTCTCAGTAAACCCTCTGACAGCAGAAAACGTACCGAACCTATTTGCACGTAACGAGCGTGTGGTGTGTATCTTCGATACTGAGTTTGGTCCAATGGCACAGGTGCTTGTTGGTGCGACAATTGTTGGTAGCATTGAGCAAGTATGGGCTGGCACTATCACTCCGCCTCGTGGAAACACTGTCTACAAATGGGATTACCCAGCAGAGGGTGACAAGGCCGTGATCTTGAAAAAAGGCGAAGAGATGGGCCGCTTCAAACTGGGTTCTACTGTTATTAACCTGTTTGCCAAAGACGCGATTGAGTTTGACGCAAGCATGGAAAACGGTAAGCCAACCGTTATGGGCACACCTTACGCCTTGAAAAAATAAGTAAAACACCGTTAAAGAGCCCTTTATTAAGGGCTCTTTTTATTGATAAAAAGCAAAACTCCGTTCGAAATTTAGCCTCTATTTCTCAAACTCATACCTGCCTCTAAGACCCTCATTCCACAATCAATTATCCTGCGCTTAGAATGAATATTTAGAGGGGCAGCCAATGCCAAAGATGAGTGTAAACACGTTGGCGAAATTGCTGGTGTGCTTTTTAATTCCGCTCGGTGTTTTGATGATGCCGATCGATGCTATTCCTATTGACGATCTCACTTTAATTCAGCATCGCCTGTTAGCTATTTTTCTTCTTGCTGCCCTACTTTGGGTTCTCGAGCCGGTTCCCGTTTTTGCTACGTCCATTCTTATTATCGCTCTTGAACTGATCATGATATCGGATAAAGGTTTGCATCTATTTCGCAATCCACCAGCGGGGCATGATTTAGGAGAGTTAATTGCTTACACCGATATTTTCTCGGCCTTCTCTTCACCGATCATTATTCTTTTTATGGGTGGTTTTGCTCTCGCGATTGCGGCTTCCAAATACGAGCTCGACAACAACCTCGCCCGAGTACTATTAAAACCATTCGGCACCCAACCTAAGTTCATCATGCTGGGCTTGATGTTAATTACCGCCGTTTTTTCAATGTTTATGTCCAATACTGCCACGACCGTGATGATGCTAGCCCTGCTTGGCCCCATCGTCGCTTCAGCACCTAAAGGGGATTTAGGGATTAAAGCGCTGGTGCTGTGCATTCCAATTGCCGCGAATACAGGCGGCATTGCGACTCCGATAGGCACGCCACCTAATGCGATAGCGCTTCAATATCTCACTGGAGAAAACGCGATAGACTTCCTATCGTGGATGACAATGGGTCTACCCTTTGTGTTGGTACAACTCACTGTAGCTTGGTTCTTGTTGCAAAAGCTGTTTCCGTCTAGCGAACCAGAAATGAAACTAAAGCTAGATGGTACATTCAAAAGGAGCTGGCGCGCGATCGTCGTCTACATCACTTTTGCACTAACCATTGTGCTTTGGATGACGACAAAAGTGCACGGCATGAACACGTATGTTGTTGCGATTATCCCGCTTGCGGTCTTCACCTTAACGGGCATTATGGGCAAAGAAGAACTCAAGCTGATTAACTGGGATGTTTTATGGCTGGTTGCCGGTGGTATAGCAATTGGTATTGCCTTAGACAAAACGGGCTTAGCCGAAACATTAGCGCACGCCATTGATTACAGCCTGCTATCACCATTTGCCGTTGTTTTAGCCCTATCGGTAGTGTGCTGGTTAATGGCGAACTTTATGTCTAATACCGCAACGGCAAACTTATTGATGCCTATTGCTGCCGCTATTGGTACATCCATGCCAAGCCTTATTGCGGTTGGTGGCCTACAAGGTTTACTGGTTGTCGTCGCCTTCTCCGCATCACTTGGCATGATCTTACCGGTTTCCACACCACCAAACTCTTTGGCTTATTCAACAGGCCTCATCGAGAGCAAAGACATGGCGAAAGTAGGCCTGATTCTCGGTTTGATTGGTCTAATTATCGTGTATGGCGCAGTTTTGGTACTGTTTTAATCGAAGAGCTCCATGAAAAAGCGTGTTGTCATGGAGCTGCTCTCCAGCTACTGCCCTTACAGAGCGGCTTTTACATCCCATAAATTTCGTGCATATTAAGACTCCTCTACTCTACAAGGACGTCGACACATCATGGGTTACGAATGGCTTGCTTTATGCGCCGCTTTTCTGTGGGCAGTTTCTAGCCTAATTTCGGTCATTCCTGCACAACACCTAGGCGCATTTTCTTACAGCCGCTGGCGTATGGGCTGCACAGCCGTGATCTTATCAACAATGGCCTGGATAACTGGCGGCTGGTTAACGGTTTCTTGGGAACATGTAACGCCAATGATGGCCTCAGGACTGATTGGTATTTTTATTGGCGATACCGCTCTATTCGCGTGTTTGAATCGTATGGGGCCAAGACAAGCCGGGTTACTCTTCTCTTGCCACGCCGTGTTCTCTGCCATCTTGGGCTACTTCTTATTTAGCGAAGTCATGACCACAATAGAACTACTGGGCGCATCATTGGTATTTAGCGGCGTGGTGATGGCGATATTCTTTGGCCGAAGAGGTCAAGTGAATAACGTCTTGGAAGACATTAAAGGTAACATCTGGGTAGGTATTGGACTTGGCTTAACCGCAGCAATGTGCCAAGCATTGGGAGGCATTATCGCCAAGCCAGTAATGCAAACCAGTATTGACCCAGTTGCGGCTTCTGCTATTCGAATGATCAGTGCCTTTTTCGCCCACAGCATGTTGTTAGTTCTAGGGGTCAAAGTCGCTCGCTCGACGCAACACATTACTTGGCGCATATTTGGTATTACTGCGCTTAATGGTTTCTTGGCGATGGCCGTCGGCATGACGCTAATCTTATACGCACTGCAAGAAGGAAATGTAGGTATGGTTGCACTTCTATCTTCAACCACGCCAATTATGTTGCTACCACTGCTCTGGATTTACACTAAACGCCGACCAAACCGATTTGCATGGTTGGGCGCAGCCCTAGCTGTGATTGGTGCGGGCATTTTGGTTCAGTAACCTTACAGACCAGCCCTTATTGCCAGATACAAAAAAGCCCGAGTTTAAACTCGGGCTTTTATCATTCGGAGCCGTTAGTTAATTATTTATTTAACTAATACTTCACCCGTCATTTCTGCTGGGATTTCTAGACCAGCTAGAGAAAGCATGGTTGGTGCAAGGTCAGACAGTTTACCGCCTTCTTTGAATTCAACCGCTTTGTCACCTACATAGATTAGAGGCACTGGTAGGTTAGTGTGAGCAGTGTGGATGCCGCCAGTTTCAGGGTCGATCATCATTTCTGCGTTACCGTGGTCCGCAGTGATCAATAGTTGACCGCCAACTTCTTTGATTGCTTCAACCACTTTACCCACGCTTTCATCTAGAGCTTCGATTGCTTTCTCAGCCGCTTCATAAACGCCAGTGTGACCAACCATATCTGCATTCGGGTAGTTACAGATGATGGTATCGAACTTACCAGACTTGATAGCCGCAACCATCTTCTCTGTTAGTTCTGGAGAGCTCATTTCAGGCTGCATGTCGTACGTTGCAACTTTTGGAGAAGCAACCAACTGACGCTCTTCGCCTTCGAATTCGTTCTCAACACCACCGTTGAAGAAGAAAGTCACGTGTGCGTATTTCTCTGTTTCAGAGATACGTAGCTGAGTTTGACCTTGTTTAGATAGCCACTCACCGTAAGTGTTTTCTAGAGACGCAGGTGGGAATGCGATAGCTAGAGGGATATCAGCCGCGTATTGAGTCAGCATCACAAAGTTAATTGCAGGGAATGCTGCACGCTCAAAGCCGTCAAATGCAGGAACGAATGCACGAGTGATTTGACGTGCACGGTCAGCACGGTAGTTCATGAAGATAACCGCATCGCCATCTTGCATGATTGCGTCTTCTTGACCTTCCGCTTTGATAGCTGTTGCTTTAACGAATTCGTCGTTTTCTTCACGAGCGTAAGCCGCTTCTAGACCTTCAACTGCCGTTTCTGCTGTGAACTCAGCTTTAGCTTGAGTTAGAAGATCGTAAGCAACTTGGACGCGATCCCAGTTGTTGTCACGGTCCATTGCGTAGTAACGACCTATTAGAGAAGCAACGCGGCCTTTACCTAGTTTCGCAAATAGGTCTTGGAAACGTTGTAGTGAGTTTTCAGCACTACGTGGTGGTGTGTCACGGCCGTCTAGGAAGCAGTGTAGGTAGATTTTCTCTGCGCCACGCGCCGCTGCCATTTCAACTGCTGCGTAAATGTGGTCTTCGTGAGAGTGAACACCGCCTGGAGACATCAGGCCCATGATGTGTACTGCTTTTTCAGCTTTCACAGCAGAGTCGATTGCTTCAACTAGCGCAGGCGTTTGTTCGAACTCACCATCAGCAATTGATTTAGTGATACGAGTCAGGTCTTGGTATACAACGCGGCCTGCACCAATGTTAGTGTGACCAACTTCAGAGTTACCCATTTGACCATCAGGAAGGCCAACATCCATGCCTGAAGCAGAGATTAATGTGTGTGGGTTATTCGCAATCAGAGCATCCATTACTGGTGTTTTCGCATTCGCAATTGCGTTACTTGCTGTGTCTTCACGGTAACCGTAACCGTCAAGGATAACTAGAGCCAATGGCTTCTTAGCTGACATAGTGATGACCTCATCAAATTTAAGTAACTTTTGGCGTAGGGCCTCGCTGCCCTATCTAACCTTGAAACAAAACTAGCGTAATTTTACTACACTTTTTAACCAAAACTGTAGGTTAAGATCAAATAATGTTTGCGATTTATTGTTGCTATCTTACAAGTTAAGCGAACAACGAGTCAGTGCCGACAATCGTGTTCCACAAGCATAGTCATTTCTAATACGCTTTGTACACCCCAGTCTAAGTTCGGTTTTCTTACGCTTCTCATTCTTATTTTTGCACTTGAAACAGCGCTAATTTAAAGCAACATCAAACAAGATGGGTTAATACCTATTGTTCTCTTTTCTCAGTAAAACAGAAGTCACTTAAACCGATAAGTCCAATAGGCAAAAACAATCAAGCTACCAGAGCAAAATGTACGGATAGTAAGGGCATAACGGGTTTATAGAGATCTCAATTATTCGTTAGAAAATTTTAACCCTCTCGCCTAAGAGCCGTAACCTCGCTATACTCCTGCTTTATTTTTCCGCCAACAGCGTAAGAGCTCAAGACATGCAAGAGTACATTGAATTTTTCCAACAGAACATGATTCTATCTTTGGTTTGGGTAGGTCTTCTTGTCGCCTTTATCATGAACATCGTGAAATCAGCGACAGCCGCATACAAAGAAATCAACGTAAACCAACTGACTCATCTTATGAACCGTGAAAACGGCGTTGTAGTGGATATCCGTACCAAAGACGAGTTCAAAAAAGGTCATATCACCGACTCACTTCACATTTTACCGTCAGACATCAAAGCGGGTAACTTGGGTAGCCTTGAAAACCACAAATCAGACCCAATCATTGTGGTATGTAAGACAGGACAGACCGCTCAAGAAAGCGCAAACCTACTAGTAAAAGCAGGCTTCGAAAACGTGAGCCTACTAAAAAATGGTTTGATTGCGTGGAACGAAGCGAACCTGCCGTTAGTTCGCGGTAAGAAGTAGGAACGTGGCAAGAACGAAAGTTCGCGTTTAAACGCGCTTTTACAAGCCTCGCGGACAAAAAACTGAGCAAATTGAAAGCAGTTGGAGCACTAAGTTGTGACGCTTTGCACGTAATACACGCTTCATCTAGTCAAGGTAGATTGGCTCAGTTAGTCTCAGGACATACCAGTTTTCTGAGCTTAGACGTTTCTAGGCTCAACAAATATTGATTTAAGGATTAAAAAATGGCTGAAGCAGCACCTCAAGACGCACAACAAAACTTCGCAATTCAACGCATCTTCCTAAAAGACGTTTCTTTTGAAGCGCCGAACTCTCCAGTAATTTTCCAGAAAGAGTGGAACCCAGACGTTAAACTAGACCTAGACACTCAAAGCCGTGAGCTTGGTGAAGGCGTGTACGAAGTTGTTCTACGTCTAACCGTTACTGTGAAGAACGAAGAAGAGACTGCGTTCCTATGTGAAGTTCAACAAGGTGGTATCTTCACTGCTGAACAAATGGAAGCTGGTCAACTTGCACATTGCCTAGGCGCATTCTGCCCGAACATCCTATTCCCATACGCTCGTGAAACTATCTCAAGCCTAGTCGTTAAAGGTACGTTCCCTCAACTGAACCTAGCGCCAGTAAACTTTGACGCGCTATTCATGAACTACCTACAACAGCAAGCTCAACAAGGCGAAGCTGAAGCGTAATTCACGTTTTATAAGTGACGAATAGCCACAGTGCTGACGTCACCGAATCAAATAAAATGCACAGAGCGTCTACCATCCGATGCAATGTGCATTTTTTATTTCTGACAAAAGTTCCTAGTTCCTAATCGCCAGAAGGCGTAAAATTTGACGATTAGGAACTAGATTCTACTAGTAGCAAGACAATTAGGCGGTAGCATGACACAAGCAAATACAAACAATGCTTACGGTAAAGACATCGCAATGACTGTGATTGGCGCAGGCTCATACGGCACCTCTTTGGCAATCTCACTCGCTCGTAACGGCGCGAACGTTGTCCTTTGGGGACACGAGCCAGAGCACATGGCTCGCCTAGAAGCAGACCGAGCTAACCATGCCTTCTTACCAGGTGTTGATTTCCCTGAAAGCTTGATCATTGAATCGGATTTAGAAAAAGCCGTTCAAGCAAGCCGAGATTTGTTGGTTGTGGTTCCAAGCCATGTCTTCGGCATCGTGCTAAACAGCTGTAAACCATTCTTGCGCGAAGACTCTCGCATCTGTTGGGCAACCAAAGGGCTTGAACCTGAAACGGGGCGCCTGCTGAAAGACGTCGCTTATGACATTATCGGTGAAAACTACTCACTAGCAGTATTGTCTGGCCCAACGTTTGCGAAAGAGCTCGCAATGGGTATGCCGACTGCAATCTCTGTTGCGTCTCCAGATTCTGAATTTGTTGCGGATCTACAAGAAAAAATCCACTGTAGCAAAACCTTCCGCGTATATGCCAATAGTGACTTTATTGGTATGCAACTGGGCGGTGCTGTGAAAAACGTTATTGCGATTGGTGCGGGTATGTCTGATGGTATTGGTTTTGGCGCCAACGCCCGTACTGCATTAATTACTCGTGGCTTGGCTGAAATGAGTCGCCTTGGTGCTGCGCTGGGTGCACAGCCAGAAACCTTTATGGGCATGGCAGGTTTAGGCGATCTTGTCCTGACATGTACCGATAACCAATCACGTAACCGACGCTTTGGCTTGGCATTAGGCCAAGGTAAAGACGTTGATACGGCTCAAGAAGAAATTGGTCAAGTGGTTGAAGGTTACCGCAATACAAAAGAAGTATGGCTACTTTCTCAACGTATGGGTGTTGAGATGCCGATAGTTGATCAAATTTATCAAGTATTGTATCAAGGAAAAGATGCGCGCTTAGCAGCGCAAGATTTACTTGCTCGTGACAAAAAAGCCGAAGGAAAGTAGCAATCTACCGCCCTTTGCAGCTCATCTGAGAAAAATTGAAGTTGTCGGGTCACGGAAGAACCACTCTGGATATTGAGAATGAAACACTGCGAAAAACAAAAAGTCTGGAACAAAATTGTCTCAGAAGCCCGTGAAATGTCAGAACAAGAGCCTATGCTGGCGAGCTTCTATCATGCCACCATTATCAAGCATGAAAGTTTGTGTGCCGCTCTGAGTTATATTCTGGCTAACAAATTGAACACCGCTTCCATGCCAGCGATGGCTGTACGTGAAGTGGTTGAAGAAGCCTTTGCAGCTGATCCAACCATCACTGACGGTGCGGCTTGTGATATTTGTGCCACGGTCAATCGCGACCCTGCTGTTTCAATGTACTCAATGCCATTGCTGTACCTAAAAGGCTATCATGCACTGCAAGGCTACCGAGTAGCAAACTGGCTATGGAAGCAAGGTCGTCACGCTCTTGCGACTTACCTACAAAATCAGATTTCTGTAGCATGTCAGGTCGATATCCACCCTGCAGCGCGCATTGGTAGTGGCATCATGCTCGACCATGCAACAGGCATCGTGATTGGTGAAACTGCCGTGGTCGAAAACGACGTGTCTATACTGCAAGATGTCACCCTTGGTGGTACTGGTAAAGAATGCGGTGATCGTCACCCGAAAATTCGCGAAGGCGTAATGATCGGCGCTGGTGCAAAGATTCTTGGCAATATCGAAGTTGGTGAAGGCGCGAAAATCGGATCTTGCTCTGTGGTATTGCAAGCCGTGCCTCCTCACACAACGGTGGCTGGCGTGCCTGCAAAAATCGTCGGACGTCCAAAAACGGACAAACCTTCTCTCGATATGGATCAAGGCTTTAACGGTAAATCGCAAAGCTTTATCCATGGGGATGGTATTTAATCGTCAACAAACCTTTTTGACAACAACGTGGTAGGTAACTCTCAAGTGCGAAAACAAAATCACCCTGTTCTACGCTCGGCTATTTTATTAACTTGTGCTTTATCTGCCACTTATCCCATTACCTCCTCTGCTGTGAGTCAGCAAGAGCTCAAAGGCGTATCCAGTGAGATAAGCCGTCAGCGCAAATCGCTCTCTTCCCAAGAAAAGCAGCTCAATGAGTTACAGAAATCACTAAAAGATCAAGAGCTTGGTATTTCTAAGCTTGAGCGTGAAATACGACAAACCAAGTCTAACCTCGCACAAGCAGACAAAAACATAGAAAACCTGGAAGAGAAAATTGCCTTGCAAGAAGCACAGCGTCAAGAGCAAGAAGAAGAACTCAAACAGCTGCTGCAAACGTATTACGTGACCGAGCGAGCGAAGGCCAATGGTCACTTGTTAAATCAAGGTGTGGAAGAAGACCGCATGAGCCAATACTTCCAGCATTTAGCTAAAGCACGTGCTGAAGTGATTGATGCGATCACCAAAATAACCCAAGAATTAGCGCACAACAAAAACCAGCTCGAGCTAGAAAAAGAGCAAATCGAGACTCTGCTCAAGCAGCAATCCGAAAAACGTACAGCGCTAGCGAGTACACAATCCAAGCGTAAGCAAACCCTGAATAAAATTCAGAGCAGTATCAAGAATGACAAACGCTACTTAGCCGAGCTGCAACGCAACGAAACCCGTTTAAAAGCAGAGATCGCCAAAGCAGCGAAGCGTAATGCGGTGCCAATGGACGGACTCGGCAAACAGCGCGGTAAGTTGCCTTGGCCACTCAAAGGCAGTGTGTTACACAACTTTGGTACGCGACAAACTGGGCAGGTAAACTGGAAGGGTATGGTGTTGTCTGCCAACTATGGTCAACAAGTGAAAGCCGTTTATCCTGGTACTGTCGTATTTGCTGAGTATCTGCGCGGATACGGTTTAGTGGTACTGCTCGACCACGGAAAAGGTGACATGACCCTCTATGGTTACAACCAAGCGTTAACTAAAAAAGAAGGCGATCGAGTCACCGCCGGCGAAGTGATTGCTCTCGCGGGTGATACGGGTGGTCAAGACAGGCCATCGCTGTACTTTGAAATTCGTCGTAATAGTGAAGCGCAGAATCCGAAATCTTGGTTAAAACGCTGATTATCTGACTCATCGACTTATAATAAAAAAGGAGCCACTCGGCTCCTTTTTTGCATTCATATTTTGGAAAATGCTATGCGTAGTAGGTTTCTACCGCATCAATAAAAGCATGCACATCATCTTTGCTTAACGCGTTGATTCCTGCCGCCGCCTCTCGGCCCCCACCTGTCGGGAACTGACCACACACGGCCACGGCACCTTGTTTATTGTTTAACGGGGCACGAAGTGAAACCGTATAAGTCCCATCTGCATTTTCAGTAAGTACCGCATGCGCAGAGTCAGGGTTTTGGTTTGCCAGCCAGTTGCCATAAACACCACTGATTCGGCGTGATGCCGCCGTGTTTGGTAACTCAAACAACTTTAGCTTACCGCCCTCATGCATGGCAGGCACTGCGAGAGCCGCCTCCATGTCTTGTTGGTAAGCCGATTGCAATTGGTAGTATGGCGAGGCCGTATCTTCAATAGCTTCAAATGGTGACATGTACTTCAGCAAAGCTCGGTACAGCTCCGCAGGATGAAAGTGTAAATCTTCGACTTTCGAGCCGTAGCCGTTGTAGTTAATTAAAGTACCCAGCTCTTTTAGCTGCTCTTTCTGTTGCTGCGACAAGCCCGCGTTATTCGCTAACTCATTGGCTTTAGCAATCATGTTATCGCCATAAGCCGCCGTAATCGCCCAGTCATGAAAACGCCCATCAAGCAACTTATCGACAATCAACGCCGTGCACATGTTGGCATCGAGATCGATGTGCGCATCCAAATTATCATGCTGAGGAATGTCACCAGCTTTGTGATGGTCGGCGTAAAAGACGTGCGCGCCTTGAGCCAAAGCTTGCTCTAGACCTGCCATGTTCTTTTCCATCGAAATGTCTAACACAGTCAGCTCATCACCCGCTTGCACGTCTACTTTTTCCACCAGTTTGATGTCGCGCTTTACACCGGTTATTAACTGGGCATCGACAGGATCAGCCAAACGTAATTGCAGAAGAGCAATGATGCCATCAGCATCACCATTAAAAATGTCGTAATTCATGGGGCGATAGTTCCTTTATCGAGAATCTTATCCCTGCAAGGGTTTTTAGCGTATGGGACTATTGTGCGTGGCATATTTGACAAGTCAACTCGAGCCACGACTCGAAAATGAGAGTGACTCTCGAAATATTAAGCAGTTTGACGTTTAACTGTGTAGATTGCTAACCGCATCTTCTAATAACAGTAGCTGCTCTAAGCCCTGCTCAGTTGCTAATGGCTTAACGACATTAAGCATCTGCAACATCCCTTGCTTCACCATTTGTTCGGTAATGTTGGTTTTTGAAGCCATCGCGGATTGATACGCCAACCAACTACACGCAATCAAGTGCAATGTACATACCAATGACTTCAACTGTTGTTGATCGACATTCAACAGCTTCATCGTTACGAACTCTTGCATAATAGCAATGAGGTTCGCTTGCAGCTTCTCTTGCACATCGATGTACTGTTCGTGTAGCTGTTCATCTCGTGACAAGATTTCTGGTAAGTTTGCGTAGAAAAAGCGGTATTTCCACATCAAGGTAAAAATAGAGTCTAGGTAGCTCTTCAGCATAGTCAGGCTCTCTTGCGAACCTTGAATAGGGGTAAATCTTTCTAAAAGTTCTGCTGAATAAAGCGCAAAGATCTCACGAACGATTTCTTGCTTATTGCGGAAGTGGTAATACAGATTACCAGGGCTAATTTCGATGTGATCGGCAATGTGATTGGTGGTGATGTTGCGCTCACCATGTTGGTTGAACAACTCCAGTGCCGCGTAGACGATTTTGTCGCGCGTTTTCATTGTTATCGTGTTCCCTCTTCATTAACGAATCGAGTATAGCGACTTCACCAACCTAGGTCGATAGAGGCTCCAAATACGGTAACATAACAGACCAGTTAAGATGCCAGTTGAGTTGGCGACAAGGTCTAACCAAGAAGTTTGTCGCCCTACATACCCTTGCAACCACTCAATAACGGCGCTGAATAGCAAAATACTAATCGCCACCGCCCAACGTTGACGCCAACGCCACACACAGAAACAACCTAAAAACGCAAAGCCGCTATACGCCATAGCGTGCTGCATTTTGTCGAGATACGCGATATTGCCCCAGTCTTGCAGTTCACCTGAACTCAGAGATAAAAAAGCGATCAATATGGCGTAGCTAAAGATGACGAAACGTGCAGCCGTCAGGTTCATTGGACGTCCTTATGCAATTGGAAATGGAAAGGCCGTCACTTGATCAATGTGGTCACAGCCTAGCGCCAGCATGATCAAACGATCGATACCCAACGCGACCCCTGCACAATCTGGCAACCCTGCTTCCAGTGCAGAGATCAGATGATAATCGATCGGCTGTGGTTTTAAACCCATTTCGATACGCTTTGCGTTATCTTGTTCAAAGCGCGCTAATTGCTCTTTCGGGTTATCCAGTTCATGAAATCCGTTCGCCAGCTCTATCCCCTTAAAGTACACTTCAAAACGATCCGCGACGCGATGATCTTGAGGATTGATTTTCGCAAGCGCCGCCTGTGATGCAGGGAAGTCGTACACAAAAGCCGGCACGTCCTGACCAATTTTGTTTTCTACTCCCACGCTAAATAGTAGTTGCAGCAGCGTATCGCGATCTTCTTCTGGCTCAGCAATGTCACTCAAACCCAGCTTGCTTGCCGCCGCTTTCAGCTCAGTCATCGAGCCTTCCAGTGGACACACACCCAACACATCAATGAAGGCTTGCTTATACGTCATGCGCTGCGCTGCGCCACACTTCAATACCAGCTGCAACAGGTCATCCATTTCATCCATCAATTTATGATGGTCAAAGCCAACGCGATACCACTCCAACATCGTGAATTCAGGGTTGTGGTAGCGACCATTCTCTTCATTACGAAATGCTTTGTTGATTTGATAAATACAACCGCTACCCGCAGCCAAAAGGCGCTTCATATGGAATTCTGGGCTGGTCATAAAAAACAGCTTACTGCCATCGGCATAGCCTGGGCCAACAAACTCGGTTTGGAAAGTATGCAAATGGATGTCAGTCACGGTTGCGTGACTCATGGCTGGCGTATCGACTTCCATCACCTGTCGGTCAGCGAAGAATTGTCGAATCGACGCGACTAACGTCGCACGTTGACGAAGTTGGTCAATGGAAGCAGTAGGTTGCCAGTTGGTTTGCATAACAAATCTCTCAAACTTTAATTCAGCGAGGAAAGTCTCATTCTACATGCTTTTTACTCTTCAAGAAGAGAGGAATATCCCTTCTTCTTTTTACTAATGAGCTCGCCAATTTGAGGCAAGCATTACTCGTGCCGCAGAACAAAAAACACTCAGTTAAAATCCTATTATCCATGCGGTTAATGTCACGCAACACAGGCTTAACATCCCTAATGTTAATGCTTGAGGGCCAAAACCTCGATGCCGTGATAGCAGTCACATAACCTATAAATTCTATGCCCTTAAGTGCATTACCGAAGCAAAAACCCAATTACATCAATTTTTCTGCCATGTGGCTCATCTACACTAACCCTACTACTTTTGGGGAGTTCTTTTTAAAGAGCGCCTCGTAATGACAATAACAAGCGGATTTCCGCAATCACACACTGGAGGATAACTGTGCAAATTATCACCACAGATATCGCAGTCATCGGCGCAGGCGGCGCTGGTCTTCGTACTGCTATTGCAGCGGCTGAAGCAAACCCAGACTTAGAAGTCGCTCTGATTTCTAAAGTTTATCCAATGCGCTCCCACACGGTCGCTGCAGAGGGTGGCTCAGCAGCAGTTATCAAGGATGAAGATAGCTTAGACAACCACTTCAACGACACTGTTGGCGGTGGTGACTGGCTATGTGAACAGGATGTTGTTGAATACTTTGTAGAGAACGCGACTCGCGAAATGATCCAAATGGAGCAATGGGGTTGCCCATGGAGTCGTAAAGAGAACGGTGAAGTCAACGTACGCCGCTTTGGTGGTATGAAGGTTGAACGTACTTGGTTCGCTGCAGACAAAACTGGCTTCCACATGCTTCATACGCTATTCCAGACATCAATGAAGTACAGCAACATCAAACGTTTTGATGAGTACTTTGTGGTGGATCTGCTTGTTGATGAAGGCGAAGTTCAAGGTCTGATTGCTATTCACATGTCTGAAGGCGAGCTTGTTACTATCAAAGCAAAATCGGTTGTTCTAGCAACAGGTGGCGCGGGCCGTGTTTACCACTGTAACACCAACGGCGGTATCGTAACGGGCGATGGTATGGCAATGGCTTACCGTCACGGCGTTCCTCTACGTGATATGGAATTCGTTCAATACCACCCAACCGGTCTTCCTGGTACAGGTATCCTGATGACGGAAGGTTGTCGTGGTGAAGGCGGTATCATCGTTAACAAGAATGGCTACCGTTACCTACAAGATTACGGCATGGGTCCTGAAACTCCAGTTGGCCAACCGAAGAACAAATACATGGAACTGGGTCCTCGTGACAAAGTTTCTCAAGCTTTCTGGCACGAACAACAGAAAGGCAACACCATCAAACACCCACTGGGTGACGTGGTGCACCTAGACCTTCGCCATCTTGGTGAAGAGTACCTACAAGAGCGTCTACCGTTCATCTGTGAGCTAGCAAAAGCTTACGTAAACGTGGACCCTGCAAAAGAGCCAATTCCAATTCGTCCAACCGTTCACTACACCATGGGTGGTATTGAAACGGACGGCGGATGTGAAACTCGCATTAAAGGCCTATTCGCGGTGGGTGAATGTGCGTCTGTTGGTCTTCACGGTGCAAACCGTTTAGGGTCTAACTCACTGGCTGAGTTCGTGGTATTTGGCCGCGTAGCGGGTGAAAACGCAGTGAAACGCGCAGCAGAATTCAAAGGTTGGAACGACGCGGCAATTGACGCGCAAGTCAAAGCCGTTGAAGAGCGCATCGCGAAACTGATGAACCAAGAAGGCGACGAAAACTGGGCAGAAATACGCACAGAAATGGGCCACACCATGGAAGCGGGTTGTGGTATCTACCGCCAAGAAGATTTGATGCAAGCGACTATCGACAAGATCACTGAGTTGAAAGAACGCTACAAACGCATCAGCATCAAAGACAAAGGTAAAGTGTTCAACACTGACCTTCTATATGCAATCGAAGTGGGTTACGGCCTAGAAGTAGCAGAAGCGATGGTTCACTCTGCGATTCTACGTAAAGAATCTCGCGGTGCGCACCAACGTCTAGACGACGGTTGTACAGAACGTGATGACGTGAACTTCCTAAAACACTCACTTGCTTTCTACAAGCCAGAGTCAGCACCAAGTATCGATTACAGCAATGTGACCATCACTAAGTCACAACCAAAAGCTCGTCTATACGGTGAAGCAGCAGAAAAAGCAGCGGCTGAAGAGAAGAACGCAGAGGAGCAAGCATAATGTCAGCAAATCGCATTCAAAAAGTAGACATCCTGCGTTACGACCCAGAAAAAGATGCAGAACCATACAAGCAAACATTCGAAGTCCCATTCGATGAAACCATGTCTGTACTTGACGCACTTGGTTACATCAAAGACCACCTAGACAAAGATCTGTCTTACCGTTGGTCTTGTCGTATGGCGATCTGTGGTTCTTGCGGCATCATGGTGAACAACGTACCGAAACTTGCTTGTAAGAGCTTCCTACGTGACTACCCAGACGGCGTGACTATCGAGCCTCTAGCGAACTTCCCAATCGAGAAAGACTTGATTGTTGATATGACGCCATTCATCGAGCGCCTAGAAGCAATCAAA
This sequence comes from Vibrio sp. 2304, assembly GCF_033339475.1. Taxonomy (NCBI): domain Bacteria; kingdom Pseudomonadati; phylum Pseudomonadota; class Gammaproteobacteria; order Vibrionales; family Vibrionaceae; genus Vibrio; species Vibrio sp. 2304. Next base: position 17,919 of record NZ_JAWOUQ010000018.1, read on the forward strand.
CCATACATCATTGGTAACGATCGTAAACCAGAAGACGGTACGAACTTGCAAACGCCAGAACAGATGGCGAAATACAAGCAATTCGCTGGCTGTATCAACTGTGGTCTATGCTATGCAGCATGTCCTCAGTTTGGTCTTAACCCAGAGTTCATCGGTCCTGCTGCACTAACGCTAGCCCACCGCTACAACCTAGACAGCCGTGACAACGGTAAAGATGAGCGCATGAAGCTTATCAACGGTGAAAACGGTGCTTGGGGTTGTACGTTTGTTGGTTACTGTTCTGAAGTTTGTCCGAAGAACGTTGACCCAGCAGCGGCTGTAAACCAAGGCAAAGTGGAGTCTTCTATGGACTTCGTGATTGCTATGTTGAAACCTGATGGTTCACCAAAGAAAGTGGAGGCATAAGGATGAGCAATCGTAAACCTTACGTTCGTGAAGTAAAACGCACTTGGTGGAAGAACCATCCTTTCTACCGCTTCTACATGCTACGTGAAGCGACGGTGCTTCCGTTAATTCTATTCACTCTGTTCCTAACTTTCGGTTTAGGTTGCTTGGTGAAAGGTCCTGAAGCATGGCAAGGTTGGTTAGCGTTCATGGCGAACCCAATCGTCGTCGCAATCAACATCGTTGCACTACTCGGTAGCCTATTCCACGCTCAAACTTTCTTCAGCATGATGCCACAAGTAATGCCAATTCGTTTGAAAGGCAAACCAGTGGACAAGAAGATCATCGTATTGACTCAGTGGGCCGCGGTTGCGTTCATCTCACTGATCGTTCTCATCGTGGTGTAAGGAGCTGAGCAATGAAACCGAATTATAGTGTAAACACATCACCAAAACGTTCTGATGAGCCAATCTGGTGGGGTCTGTTTGGCGCAGGCGGTACTTGGTTCGCGATGATCACGCCAATCACTGTTCTTGTGCTAGGTATCTTGGTACCACTAGGCGTGATTGACGCAGAAGCGATGAGCTACGAGCGTGTCTCTGCATTCGCAACCAGCATCATCGGTGCGCTATTCATCATTGGCACGCTAGCATTGCCAATGTGGCACGCAATGCACCGTGTACACCACGGCATGCACGACCTTAAATTCCACACTGGTGTGATTGGTAAAATTGCATGCTATGCATTTGCAGGCCTCATCACTGCACTAGCAGTTATCTTTATCTTCATGATTTAAGAGACTGACCAAAAAAGAAAAAGCTGGCTAAATGCCAGCTTTTTTATTGCTTTGGGTTACCTATGATCTTTTTGCTTTTTAAGCTTTTGACCACCCATGATCTTATTGCTGTGCGACCTTCTTTGTCTGGTCCATAAGACCCAGAGCACCAAAGCCAGTAATCACATCTAGGTTTGTTTTCAAGCCCGTTTCGTCACTTCCACCAATGTAATTTTGTGGCATCTGAACTTGGAAGTTTTGCAAATTGTTGTACAGCGAGTTCGCTACGTCTCGATTCAATTCTGCCAAGTAAACTTCACGGTTTGCTCCTAACGCCGCATACTTACCTTTTAGGACTTCAGATTCTGCGCGACCTTTCGCTAATATCGCTTTCGCTTCAAACTCAGCAGAAAGTGCGTTCGCTTTTTGAATCGCTAAGTTAGCCTCTGCGATAGCTAGCTCTTTCTCCTTCTCGACTTCAGCAAGTCGTTTGGTCTTTTCCACTTCAACGATTTCACGCTCTGCAATCTGACGCGCCACTTCCACTTCTTTTTGTTGAGCAATAATTGCGAGTTCTTTACCACGCTGGGCGTCTTGCACCTCACGTGTTCGTTGAATCTCTTTGCGTAACTGCTCGGTCTCTGCCTGTGCTTTCGACGTTTCTTGTTCCTGAATCGCGCGAATACGATCCGCCACTAAACGCTTTTTATCTGCCAATAGCTGATCTAATTGCTTTTCTGGCTGCGGGTCACCAATGGTCACCTGCGTCACTTGAATACCGTATTGTTGTAACGGATTGTCTTGACGAATCGGTTGCCCGGTTTTGTCTACGACAGGTACGGTTTTCCAAACCAGTTGATTGGTGCGCTGTAATTGGTTCGGATTAGCTTGATTCGCCCCAACAGGCGCAAGATCCAACTCTTCCACTTCAACCTGACGTCGCTCTGTTAGATAAATCCCCTCTCGTAACTGATCGCCAAGTTTCGATTTGAACTGGTTCAAACCACCTTGGAAAAACTCTTCACCCGTGTATTGGGTTGCGGTAATCACCGTTACGTTACGTGCGTTCTTTACAAGCAGCGCATCGATCAAGTTACTGTTGTTGCGGAACTCTTTGTGCATCTTCTTCACCGCTTCAGGGTCATTACTGAGCTTAAAGCGGAATGTTACGGGGATCTGACCAATATAGGTGTCGGCAAATCGAACCTGAATCGCATCAAGGCGTTGATAAAAATCTTCGCCCTTGCTGTTACCGAATGACACGGTGATCACTTGGTCATACTTGGTGATTTTGGACAGAAATGGCATGCGAAAATGAATGCCAGGTTCAGTAAACACATCCAACTCACCAGTAATATTATTCTGATGCACGTAGCTGTAACCCGCATCGGTCATCAGCACCGAGCTATTAATCGTTAAGCCTATTGCCAACAGCGGTACGCCAAATACGGCTGCTTTTAATCCTTTATGTAGTAACTGACGTCTTTCTTCCACCTTTAAACCCCTTCCTAAACCTCTGCTTTCCATTTTGTTCTCCTTTTTGGATTGTTACTGAGCTAAATCGATAAAAATCAGATTGCTATGCAACTCAGCAACAAGTACTAATGTATCAAAATGTTACATTAAGGAATAATCGACAGATTCATGGAATAAATAAGATTTTTACGAATAATACAAAATCATCAAAAATTTGCGGAGGATATCGATGTTTTACGCAGAGGGATTAAAAGAGAAGAATCACAGGCAATAAAAAAGGCCGCCGAAGCGACCTTTCTAACAATCATATAAAGTGCTTACTTCACACGACCTACGTATTCAGCAGTACGAGTATCTACGCGAATCACTTCACCAATTGAGATGAACAGAGGAACGCGAACAACAGCGCCAGTTGATAGCGTCGCTGGTTTACCGCCAGTACCTTGAGTATCACCTTTCAGGCCAGGGTCTGTGTCTACAACTTCTAGCTCAACGAAGTTTGGTGGAGTAACAGTAATTGGGTTACCGTTCCAAAGTGTGATCATACAAGTGTTGTTTTCTACCAACCACTTAGCGTTTTCACCTACCGCTTTTGCATCCGCTGCGATCTGTTCAAACGTTTCACTGTTCATAAAGTGGTAGAATTCGCCGTCTGAATATAGATAATCTAGGTCGATATCCATTACGTCTGCCACTTCACAAGTGTCACCAGACTTGAATGTTTTCTCTAGCACTTTACCAGAAAGAAGTTTACGAATTTTAACACGGTTGAACGCTTGGCCTTTACCTGGTTTAACGTATTCGTTTTCCAGAATTACACAAGGCTCGTTATCAAGCATTAACTTAAGACCGCCTTTAAATTCATTGGTGCTAACTGTAGCCATTTTTTCCTCTTACATTCTTAGAGCTAAATTCAATGCCGCACATAATAACCCGAAAAGTCGAATCTGTTGAGCAAAACTGGCTCAAACAGTTGGCGAATGGGATCTCTGATCCTGCAAAATTGCTCGAAATACTGGAAATTGATCCTTCACCGTGGCAAGACGGGTTTGCCGCGCGCAAGCTGTTTGCACAGCGTGTACCGCAAAGTTTTGTCGATAGGATGGAGAAAGGCAACCCTAAAGACCCTCTTTTACGTCAGGTTTTACCACTGAGCGACGAATTTGAGGTGCATCCGGGTTACTCCAATGATCCATTGGAAGAGCAGGACAATGAAGTCCCTGGCCTGCTACACAAGTATCGCAACCGCGCCCTGATGATTGTCAAAGGTGGCTGCGCGGTAAATTGCCGTTACTGTTTTCGTCGTCACTTCCCTTATCAAGAGAACAAAAGCGGGAAACAAGCCTGGACCAAGTGCTTAGAGTACATGGCTCAACAACCAGAGTTGAACGAAGTCATCTTCTCAGGTGGTGATCCATTAATGGCAAAAGACGATGAGATTCATTGGCTTTTAGAGCACATTGCTCATATTCCTCACATCAAACGTCTGCGTATTCATAGCCGTTTACCTGTGGTGATTCCAGCTCGAGTCACTGATGAACTATGCCAACTTCTGCAAGCATCAAGGTTACAAATCATCCTCGTCACTCACATCAACCATGCCAACGAAATCAATGACGAATTTGCTGAACAGATGTTCAAACTCAAAAGAGCGGGCGTTACGCTTCTAAACCAAGGCGTTCTGCTGAAAGGCGTGAATGATTCGGTAGAAGCTCAAGTGGCGTTAAGTGAGGCCTTATTTGACGCGGGTATCTTGCCTTATTACCTCCACGTTCTTGATAAGGTGCAAGGCGCAGCGCACTACTTTATTTCGGACGAAGAAGCGAAAGCTATTATGCGCGGACTCATCACGCGTGTATCGGGTTATCTGGTACCAAAACTCACACGAGAAGTTGGTGGCAGGCCAAGTAAAACGCCGTTGGATTTGCATTTAGAATAAGCTCTGACACTCAATTAAATTTGTCGTCTAGATTGATTATTTTTGTTCGCTTTGCACGGTAAGTCTATGCATACTCCGCACTTTTGGAGGTCAAGATGCATACAGCATTCGAACAAATTTTCGATCTTGGCCCATTCAGTTGGCCTGCCCTACTATGCTGCGCCATTAATGGGCTCATGATCGGTATAGAGCGCCAAACTCGTGGTAAACCGGTTGGCATTCGCACAGCAATATTAATTATTTCAGGCACCTACCTGTTTATGTCGATGGCAGTGTCGTTATCGCCAAATACACTTGATCAAGCACGAGTGCTTGGTCAGATCATTACTGGCGTCGGCTTCTTAGGCGCTGGCGTTATGATGACACTTGATGGAAAAATCCATGGCGTAACATCCGCGGCTGTAATATGGGTGCTAGCAGGTTTAGGTTTGATGATAGGTTTGGGTTATTTAACGCAGTCGGTGGTTATTACTCTCCTGACACTAACCGTGTTGTTAGGTGTGGATAAAGCAGAAAACCACATCAAAGCATTACGCCGCGGTGTTCATCAAAGAATTCAACAACGCAAAACTTCATCACGATTAATTAAATAGTTAACGCTCCGAGAAACTCGCTTCATCTCATCAGTAATTAAAGAGCCCTCGACAAACATCGAGGGCTTTCTGTATATAAAGATTCTGACTTTCTCAGGGATTACTTAGCAAAGTTGATGAGTGGGAAACACTTGAAGAAACCGTTATCCGCACAGTTCAAAAGACCAATTTGCACGCCATCGATTTGATCGGTCATGTTGAAGAAACCAAACTGGAAATTAGACTTCTTAGAGATACTCGCTAAGCCCACATCCGCCATGGTGTAGCCTTCAGAATAGTTCACCGCGCTCCAGTTCAAGCCTTTTACGTTGTTCGTAATGTTAACAGCACCCAAGTTAACACCCGTCGTCTGACCTTGGTTCCAGTTAACTAAGCCTAAAGACGCGCCTTTCATTTCTTGATTTACTTTTGCTGCGCCAAAAAACAGACCGAAGTTCACACCTGTCGTACGATCCGTTTCTGACATACCAAGCAGTGAAAAGTCGACACCTTTAACCTCATTTACCTGTCCATGCAACACAGCTAAACGAACACCACCAACTGAAGAATTCGAAGGTGCGTTTGTGTTATCGATAGTAGAGAACATCACAGGTGTACTGTCGGCAAAAGCAACAGGTGATGCGATAGCGGCTGCAACCGCCAATGACGTCATAAGCTTTTTCATTTTCATCTCCATGATGGGAAGCAACAATTTACAACATAGTGTAATGTTCAGATTTTGCTCTGTACCCGTTCAAAAAGTGTTAGCAATAGGTCAGATTTAACCATCTGACTCAAAAGAAAAAATATTTCTCTTCGATTTTTTGCTTCTGAAATGGCGCTTTTTACGCTCAAAAATCTCATGATAAGCCACTCCAGAACGTCATGTTTCTCAGGTGACACGCATAAAAAAAGTCGAGGCATCTGCCTCGACTTTTAAAGGTTTGGTCGGTTATCTTTCCGCTATAAGGGCTCCCTTAGAGCGATGAGATAAGCTGGCTTACATCATGCCGCCCATACCGCCCATGCCACCCATGCCGCCCATGTCAGGCATCGCTGGCGCGTCTTTTTGCGGTAGGTCAGTAACCATCGCTTCAGTAGTGATCATCAGACCTGCAACCGATGCTGCGAATTGTAGTGCAGAACGAGTAACTTTAGTTGGATCTAGGATACCCATTTCTAGCATGTCGCCGTATTCGCCTGTTGCCGCGTTGTAGCCGTAGCTACCTTCACCCGCTTTCACGTTGTTCGCAACAACTGAGTCTTCCTCACCTGTGTTCTTCGTGATTTGACGGATTGGCGCTTCCATTGCACGTAGTGCAACGCGGATACCAACGTTTTGTTCTTCGTTGTCACCCGTTAGGTGAGCAATCTTAGATGCCGCGCGGATAAGTGCAACACCACCACCAGCAACAACACCTTCTTCAACCGCTGCGCGAGTTGCGGCTAGCGCATCTTCTACACGGTCTTTCTTCTCTTTCATTTCAACTTCAGTCGCAGCACCAACTTTGATTACTGCAACACCGCCAGCCAGTTTAGCTACGCGCTCTTGTAGTTTCTCTTTGTCGTAGTCTGAAGTTGCGTCTTCGATTTGTTGACGAATCTGAGCAACACGGCCAGAGATCATCTCTTCTTCACCGATACCATCGATGATAGTCGTGTTTTCTTTCGTGATAGAAACACGCTTCGCTTGACCTAGATCTTCTAGTGCAACTTTTTCTAGCTCTAGACCGATCTCTTCAGAAATCACAGTACCGCCAGTTAGGATAGCGATGTCTTGTAGCATTGCTTTACGGCGGTCACCGAAACCAGGTGCTTTCACAGCTGCAACTTTTACGATGCCACGCATGTTGTTCACAACCAATGTTGCTAGCGCTTCGCCTTCTACATCTTCTGCAATGATAAGCAGTGGACGAGATGCTTTCGCGACAGCTTCTAGCGTTGGAAGAAGCTCACGAATGTTTGAGATCTTCTTATCAACAAGAAGAATGAATGGGTTTTCTAGATCAACACTGCCTGATTCTTGGTTGTTGATGAAGTAAGGAGACAGGTAACCGCGGTCGAACTGCATACCTTCTACTACGTCTAACTCGTCTTGTAGCGCCTGACCTTCTTCAACCGTGATAACGCCATCACGACCCACACGCTCCATTGCTTCTGCAATGATATTACCTACGCTTGCGTCTGAGTTTGCAGAGATAGTACCAACCTGCGCGATCGCTTTTGTGTCGTTACATTCAACAGAAAGCTCTTTTAGTTGCTCAACTGCCGCAGCAACAGCTTTGTCGATACCACGCTTAAGATCCATTGGGTTCATGCCCGCTGCGACTGCTTTTAGACCTTCGTTAACGATAGATTGTGCTAGTACCGTTGCTGTTGTTGTACCGTCACCCGCTGCGTCGTTTGCTTTAGACGCAACTTCTTTAACCATTTGTGCGCCCATGTTCTGGAATTTATCTTCCAGCTCGATTTCACGCGCTACTGATACACCATCTTTAGTGATAGTCGGTGCACCAAAAGATTTGTCTAGAACGACATTACGTCCTTTAGGACCCAGTGTTACTTTTACTGCATCAGCCAGAACGTTTACACCTTCCAGCATTTTAACTCGTGCGTCATTACCAAATTTAACGTCTTTAGCAGCCATCTTTGATTTCCTTTCTAAAATTCTTTGTGTGTAATTTCGTAATTGAATCTGAGCAAAAAATTACTCAATGATTGCTATTATTCAACGATCGCCATGATGTCGTTTTCAGACATGACAAGCACTTCTTTACCGTCGATTTTTTCAGTTTTTGTACCGTAACCTTCAGCGAAGATAACGGTATCACCGACTTTAACGTCTAGTGGCAGTACGGTGCCGTTTTCTAGGATGCGGCCTTTACCCACAGCTAGAACAACACCGCGAGTCGATTTTTCTGCAGCAGAACCAGTCAGAACGATGCCACCAGCAGACTTAGATTCAACTTCTTTACGTTCAACGATAACTCGGTCATGTAATGGACGAATGTTCATCGGTCGTCTCTCCTGAAAATTTCCATGTTTATTTGATAATTGTCCTTAGGGACTGTAGCCCCAGACACGTGATCCCTATATAAGGGGTCGAAGCAGCGATCCCAAGGGGGTGGCACAAAATTTTTGTGACTTAGTTAAAATAACGAACAACTAGGCAACGGTTTGCGTTAGAAATGCTCACTCGCTCGGCATCTCGCTTTCTTGTATCCTTGCAGTTTGCTCACCAGATAGTTGTCACACATGCAGGAAAATAACAAGCTGGAACCCCAAGCGACCGATAAGCATGGTTTGTTGACCGCACCCATTCCTGAAACGCTGCGGAAAATGACCGTACCCATGACCATGGGCATGATCGCAATTTTGATGTTTAACTTGGTGGACACGTTTTTTATCTCGTTGCTTGGCACTCAAGCGCTAGCAGCTATCAGCTATACCTTCCCTGTCACCTTTGCGGTTAACTGCATTACGATGGGGATTGGCATGGGACTATCGACCAATATTGGTCGCTTGCTTGGGCAAGGTCATGCACCACAAGCTGCTCGGTTCACCACCCACGGTTTGTTATTAGCCGTGTTACTTGTGGCTATCGCGTCTTCTATTGGCTTTACCACCATTGCGCCATTGTTTCGTTTTCTTGGTGCGTCTGATGATCTCATCCCTCTTATTGAGCAATATATGCAGGTCTGGTATCTCACCATTCCTCTGCTAGTGATCCCAATGGCGGGCAACAGTGCTATCCGAGCTACTGGCGACACAAAAACACCAGCAAAAGTCATGATGTTGGCTGGTTTGATTAATGGCATGCTCGATCCATTGTTGATTTTCGGTTATGGCCCTTTTCCGGAACTTGGCATTCAAGGCGCAGCCATAGCAAGTGCCTTTAGCTGGTTAGGTGCTTTGTGTGGCTCATTCTATGTGCTAATTAAACGGGAAAAATTGCTTGCGCAACCCCAATGGGCTTTGCTGAAACAAGACTGGCAACAGACACTAAAAATTGGTACCCCTGCAGCGCTATCAAACGCGATGAATCCGTTGTCCGGTGCCATTCTGATGATGCTGTTATCCAACCACGGTACAGCGGCGGTTGCTGCTTACGGCGCAGCGCAGCGTATTGAGTCCATATTGATTTTAGTATTGATGTCGCTGACCTCTGCCCTAACACCGTTTATGGCACAAAATTTAGGAGCCAAACAACCGCAACGAGCCTTTTCCGGTTTATTTATTAGCATGCGTTTTGCAGTGGTATTCCAAGGGTTTATCTTCTTGATGATGGTACCGCTGAGCATTCCTCTGGCTGCGCTGTTTTCTCAGGAAGATGCGGTGAAAAACCTGCTTTGGCATTATTTACTGGTGGTGCCATTTAGTTATGGCTTCCAAGGCATCGTAATGATGTTAGTCAGTGGTTTGAATGCGATGCACAAGCCATTGCGTGCATTCCAGTGGAGCTTTATGCGGCTGTTCATTTTTACCTTGCCATCGGCGTGGGTCGGGAGCCAAATCTACAGCATTGAAGGCTTGTTTATCGGTATCGCGGTTGGGAATACGTTGGGTGGGCTACTGGGCTACTTGTTTGCGCTGCGCGAGCGAAAATTAACGCTCATAGAGCAGAGCAGCGTGTCTTAACACTCGTCTATCACTAGTTTCTTTTTGTTGATTCTCAAATACAAAAAAACCGCGGAAAGCCGCGGTTTTGTTTATCTATTTCAAACTTGCTTAGAACAACTCTTCAGCAACTTTGTATAGATCGTTGCGTACTGGACGCTTCATGTTCTCGATTGCATCGATGATATCGTGGTGAACAAGTTGCTCTTTCACGATACCTACACAACGACCACCATGACCTTCGATCAATAGGTGAACAGCGTAGTTACCCATACGAGATGCTAGTACGCGGTCAAATGCAGTTGGACGACCACCACGTTGGATGTGACCAAGTACTGTTGCACGAGTTTCACGACCTGTCGCGGCTTCGATGTCACGTGCTAGTTCATTAGCATCCATCATTAGCTCAGTAAGCGCGATGATCGCGTGTTTCTTACCTTTAGCGATACCATCTTGGATGTTGCTGATCAGCTTGTCTTTGTCTAGACCAGTTTCCGGAGTGATGATGTATTCACAACCGCCCGCAATTGCAGACATCAGAGTCAAATCACCACAGTGACGGCCCATGATTTCTACAATTGAAATGCGTTGGTGAGATGAAGAAGTATCACGTAGACGGTCGATTGCATCGATAACGGTGTTTAGTGCACTTAGGTAGCCCACAGTGTAATCCGTACCTGCGATATCGTTGTCGATTGTGCCCGGAAGACCGATACATGGGTAACCCATTTCAGTCAGTTTCTTCGCACCCATGTACGAACCATCACCACCGATTACCACTAGTGCATCGATACCATGTTTTTTCAGGTTCTCAATCGCTTTTTCACGAACTTCCACTTGTTTAAATTCAGGGAAACGTGCAGAACCTAGGAACGTACCACCTTTGTTGATCACATCTGAAACGCTAGAACGATCTAGCTTCTCGATGCGGCCTTCGTATAGGCCTAGGTAGCCGTCGTACACACCGAATACTTCCAATCCTTCGGATAGTGCTGTACGTACTACGCCGCGTATCGCAGCGTTCATACCAGGTGCGTCACCGCCACTTGTTAAAACACCGATCTTCTTAATCATGCTCACCCTCGATCTTTGGCAATCAATTATTTAATTTTCTTTTAGGCCCCTTGTTACCAAGCAACCTGCATAATCCAGAACTGTGCGTTATGTTACATTTCCTCTACAGGATTACCAATGAAAACGCACTTTTTTATGTAACTTTTCTACTTATGTAAGAGTATTACAGTTTCTCTATGAAACTTTGTTGATTCATATCAGGATCACGAATCTTAATAAGTATTGATGGAAAGATAGTCAATAAGTACCTGTTTGTCGTCGGGCACTGATGGATTTTTCAAGCCTACCAATCTTGCGCTTTCTGCTCTTTCTCAGGTCCGAAAACGACAGACAATGGATCTTGATGGATCAGTACGTCCGCATCAGGAAACAGAGCCAATAAATTATCTTCCACTTTATCAGCGATGTAATGCGCCTCAATTAATCGTAAGTTATCGTCTAGCTCTAAATGCAACTGTATAAAGCGCGTCGGTCCGGACATTCGCGTGCGTAACTGATGCACGCCCAATACCCCTTTTACGCTCAAACAAGCTTGGTTAATTTGCTCAAGTTCTTCATCGGGCAACTTTCTATCAAGTAAGGTTTGAATCGCTTCGCTGACCATTTTGAAAGCGCTATAAAGAATGAAGACACCAATACCAATCGCAAACACAGCATCCGCTTGAGTCACTCCAAAATAACTGAGCCCCAGAGCCACCATGATCGCAGCATTCATATACAAGTCAGTCTGATAATGCAGAGAATCCGCCGCTATTGCTTGGCTCCCCGTCACGCGAACCACATGTTTTTGGAACATCACCAAGCCAAGTGTGACCACAATCGCAAACAGCGATACATACACACCTAACTCCGGTGCGTGTAAAGCATGTGGGCGGAAGAATCGGTCAATCCCGTTAAGAATCAAAAATACTGCCGAGCCCGAAATAAACATTGCTTGGGCTAGGGCCGCTAAGGACTCAGCTTTACCATGTCCAAACGTATGTTCGCGGTCTGCCGGTTGTAAGGCGTAACGAACCACCACAAGATTCACAACCGAAGCCGCGATATCTAACATGGAGTCAATCAATGACGCCAATAAGCTCACTGAGCCGGTTACCCACCACGTGATGACTTTTACTATCAGAAGAAGCGTCGCCACAATGGTTGCAGTCCAAGCGGCGGTCGTAACTAAACGTGCGTATTGCTGTTTCATAATCAAAGAGTTAACTAAAACCATACGTTGAGTATATTGAATGACCATGAAATAACCAGATCAAAAAGAGGCAACCAATGGCTGCCTCTTTATATAACATCAATTCATGACTTAATTATTGCGCGACTTTTCCATGCGCTTGTGCATTCTGTCGCCACACTCTTGCATACGTTCATTTTGTAGCTCAACAAATTTCGCTTTCTGCTCAGGTGTTAATACGCTAAGCATTTGGTGCTTTCTTTCTAGCATTTGCACGCGACGTTCCGTTTGGCGCTCAACCATCTCTTTTGCTAATTCGCTAGCTTGAGCTTCATCAAAGTTATCCGCCAGCAAAAGCGATTGTACTTTTGCGTGATGCGCTTGACGCTCAGCCATACGTGCTTCTTTGCCATCAGCGAATTTTGCTTTCATTTCTGCTTTGTTTGCTTCACGCATTTCTTTTAGCTGATCTTTTTGTGCATCAGTCAGGTCTAGTTGACGCATGACACCTCGGTCCATACCCATGCCGCATTCGTCACGAGGACCTTTATGATGGTTTTTACCACCGTAAGCGAATGCGCTTGCGGCGCCAAGAGTAAGAGGTAGAACAACAGCAGCTAACACAAGTTTTTTTGCAGACTTCATAATACGATTCCTTACACAGGTGAGTGGTTCTTCTGAGCTGTTCTCACAGCGCTTGAGTATAGAATACGACCCGCTAGGTAAAGCGACGTATAGGGAGCGTAAAGAATCGTAAAGAGTGATTTTTCTCCTCTTCGTTGCGCATCATTCCAATGTAATATTAGGCTATCGGTAACTTACTATAGGTGCCCCCATGGCAAACATTCTTTTAATCGATGACGATATCGAGCTAACCAGCTTATTAAAAGAAGTACTCAGTTTCGAAGGGTTTGACGTCAGCGAAGCAAATGACGGTGAAGCCGGCTTAGCCGCGATCAATGATAAGATTGATTTGATTTTGTTGGATGTCATGATGCCAAAACTCAATGGCATGGAAACGCTGAAACGCTTACGTGAAAATTGGGAAACTCCCGTCTTGATGCTGACCGCTAAAGGGGAAGAAATTGATCGCGTGATCGGCTTGGAACTGGGCGCGGACGATTATTTACCAAAACCTTTTAGTGACCGAGAGCTGTTAGCGCGTATCCGCGCGATTTTACGCCGCACTAGCAGCACACAAAAAAATACCAAAAACAGCGATTGCATTGAGTATCAAGAAATCCGCCTCTATCCCGGTAAGCAAGAAGCGTACTGTGAGCAACAGCTACTCGATCTCACGGCAACCGAGTTTGCGCTACTCACCCACTTCGTACAAAACCCAGGACAAGTGCTGACCAAAGAGACACTGAGCTTAGATGTGCTTGGTAAACGACTCGCTGCTTTTGATCGCGCTATCGATATGCATGTCTCGAACTTACGTAAAAAATTACCAGATCAAAGCAATGGCAAGCCGCGAATTAAAACCCTGCGTGGTCGTGGCTACATGCTGCTTGAGGAGGATTAATGCGCCTATCACGCATCAAACTGCCAAACATCAATAGCCTGTATGGACGCATCTTTGCCATTTTTTGGTTCACCATGTTATTAGTATTGATAGCCGTGCTATCACTGCCACATTTGGACCCACGCAAAGCTCGCGATATTCCAGAAGAACACTACAAACGTATGGTAGAAACGCGTGACTCAATCCAACAAAAATACAGCCAGCAAACTGATTTAGGCCGCATACTTTTTCGTATCGAGGGCAACCGCCACGGCAAGCACGACCCTCGCCCACGAGTGTTTTTTTCTGACTACAGCGGTAATGTTCTTACGACAGAAAAACGCAGCAATTTTCAATTGCGTGCCATGCAAAACTTTGTCACCAGTATCGAAGATTACAATAATCCAAAGCAGAAGCTGTATGGTCGATACATGATTGCGGGCCCAATTCCTATCACTTTGGCAGATTCCGATATCTTGATGTACGTGGGCTTCAAGTGGAATGAGCCACCACCTCTACTCCTGCGTCTGTTTGATCACCCATTCCAGCTCTTGCTTGCGGTCATGTTGGTTAGTACACCATTGCTGTTATGGCTTGCTTGGGCTTTGAGTCAGCCTGCACGTCGTCTTGAAGCCGCTGCTCAACGTGTAGCGAAAGGTGAATTTGTCACAGACCCAAATTTAGAAAAAGGCACGGCGGAATTTCGTCAAGCAGGCAGCAGCTTCAACCAGATGGTCGAAGCGGTTAATCAAATGATTTCAGGACAACAACGTTTGCTATCCGATATCTCTCACGAGCTGCGCTCACCTTTAACTCGTCTACGCATGGCAAGCGCATTAGCGACGCGTAAACAAGGAGAAAGCCCAGAATTGACTCGTATCGATACCGAAGCGCAGCGCTTGGAACAGATGATCAGCGAACTACTAGAGCTTTCTCGCATGCAGGCGAACAGTCATATGACTCGCGAAACACAGCCATTAGAAAGTTTATGGGAAGAGATCATTAAAGATGCGCAGTTTGAAGCAGAGCAAATGGGCAAACAGCTACACTATTCAGAATTACCTAAGCGCAATATTTCCGGTAACCCTAAACTGCTGATGAGTGCGGTGGAAAATATCGTTCGTAACGCCATTTACTACGGAAAAGATGAGGTACAAATCGACATCAAAGCCGATGACGATACGCTTCGTATCACGGTTGACGATAATGGAGAAGGTGTACCAGAAGAGGAACTGGCCGCGATTTTTCGCCCGTTCTATCGCGTTTCCACGGCACGCGATCGCCACTCTGGCGGCACAGGTCTCGGCCTAACCATTACCGAAAGTGCCATTCGCCAGCACAGTGGCACGATCGCAGCCAGCCGAAGTCCTTTAGGCGGATTGCGCATGAGTATCACCTTACCGATCAATTGTTAGTCTCAATTTGATGAACTAACAATAATTCGCACCATATTTCTAGAGTGAGTGATTCACAGCCCCACCCTCACTTTAGAAATTGGTGAGGCTTCTTAGAATACCCTTACAAAGATCAAAGTTGATAATAATTATCGTTAGCATTAAAGTAAATTTTCCAATTAAGGAGGATTTACTATGTCACATACATTTCCCGCTCTGCCTTACCCGTACGATTCACTAGAGCCGTACATCGACGCGAAAACCATGGAAGTGCACTACAGCAAACATCACAAGACTTATTTCGATAAGTTCGTAAGTGCCGTTGAAGGGAGCGAGCTCGAAACTCAGTCATTAGACGAGATCTTTGACAATATCTCTAAGCTCAGCCCTGCAGTGCGTAATAATGGCGGCGGCTACTACAACCACATCATTTATTGGAATTGCATGTCACCAAACGGTGGCGGAGAGCCTCAAGGCGCGCTTGCTCAAGCAATTAACGATAAATTTGGTAGCTTTGCGCAATTTAAAGAGGCGTTTGCCCAAGCTGCCATCAATACCTTTGGGTCTGGCTTTGCATGGCTGATCGTAAAAGATGGTGAGATTCACATTACGTCCACCAGTAATCAAGACAACCCTCTGATGGACGTAGTGGATGTGCGCGGTGAACCAATCCTCGCATTAGACGTGTGGGAGCACGCGTATTACATCAGTTACCAAAACCGTCGCCCAGAATATATTGATGCGTGGTGGAACGTCGTCAACTGGCGAGCAGTTGAAGAAAACTATGCTCACGCTCTCTTATAAAGAGCATCGATACTTACGGTATTAACATCCGCGCTAATGCCTGCTTTCATACCCAGGTCAATCTTGCTGAATCTCGCATATTTCGGTGACTTGGGTATATACTGCCCCTCTCTTTGACCAACTCTATTTCAATACCATGTTTGATATCGCTTTATACGAACCAGAAATCGCGCCGAACACCGGCAACATCATTCGACTATGCGCCAACTGCGGTGCAAACCTTCACTTAATTGAACCTCTGGGTTTCGATCTTGAAGAGAAAAAAGTCCGCCGCGCTGGTTTGGATTACCATGATTTAGCTCGCGTAACGCGTCATAAAAACTATCAAGCGTTCTTAGAATATTTAGAGAAAGAGAAGCAAGGTAACTACCGATTGTTTGCCTGCACCACCAAAACCACAGGTCACCACGTTGATGCACAATACCAAACGGGTGATGTTTTGATGTTTGGCCCAGAAACTCGTGGTTTGCCTGCTGAAATCATCGATAGCTTGCCAATGGAGCAGCGTATTCGCATTCCAATGATGCCAGATGCGCGTAGCCTAAACCTTTCGAATGCCGTTGCGATCATTGCTTTTGAAGCATGGCGTCAAATGGGCTTTGAAGGCGCATTGTAAGCGGCACGAATTCCAAATACAGAAAAGGGCGCTTGGTGCGCCCTTTTGTTTTCTTTACTGTCTAACTCAATCAGTTGAGCTTGTTGCGATCATCATCGTCTTTACGCTCGTATTCCCCTTCGAAGGTCTTGCCATTATCTGACTGGGAATCAAATGGGTCACGACGGAACGGGTCTTGCTCAAATGGCCCCTGGTTAGAGGAACCACCTTGGAAGCCACCGCCATGCATGGTTTTCACCACCATTTTGCTCATCAAGTATTTAGCTATCGCGGCGCGTGGCGCAGGAAGCAACACCAACATACCAAGGGCATCGGTCATAAAGCCCGGGGTTAACAGTAGCACGCCAGCCACCGCTAGCATTACGCCTTCAAAAATTTGCTGGGCTGGAATTTCACCTTGTTCAAGACGCCCCTGTACTGACATCAGTGTTTGTATACCTTGGCTACGAACCAACGATGCACCAACAAATGCCGTGATTAAGACTAGTGCAATGGTCGGCCATAAACCTAAAAAGCCGCCCACCTGAATAAATAAGCCGATTTCAATGATCGGAACAAAAATAAACGCTAATAATAAGATAGGAAACACACGCCCTCCTTTGTTTAATTCAGTGTAATGGTAAAAGCAGACTAAGCTCAAACGAATCGTTGTAAAAAAGCGTGTTCATACTGGTCTCCTTCTCTTTTAGACAAAGTAGCAGGAGCACGTTTCATTCAATTGCATACCGATTTTTTCGTGCTTTTAAAGTGCTAATTTCGAACTCTAAAAACTCATGTTTGTCGAGGAAAATCGAGTACCTATAAAGGGTTATTAATAACCCGTTCATACTTTGCAAATTATTGACTCATGAAAAACGAAAAAGGTGATCTAGTTACTATTTTTATGCGCTAGGTGCAGTATCATGTGCCACATAAGTCAGGACGGATTTTCCAGCCAAAAATTCTGATGAATGGATTCTAGATTGCAGAAATGGCTAATAAATAACTTTATTATCAGAATTATCATCTAAGGATCCTGCTATGGCTACCCTATCTGATGCTCCAAAAACAGCAAACCCAGCCACTCGTATTGAAGAAGATCTATTAGGTCAACGTCATGTCCCTGCAGATGCGTACTACGGTATTCATACGCTACGTGCGATCGAGAACTTCAACATCTCTAATATGACCATCTCTGACGTACCAGAATTTGTACGCGGCATGGTAATGACCAAAAAAGCCGCAGCGTTAGCAAACAAAGAACTTGGCGCTATTCCAAAAGACGTTGCAAACTACATCATCGAAGCGTGTGATTTGATCCTAGAAACTGGCAAGTGTATGGATCAGTTCCCATCAGACGTATTCCAAGGCGGTGCAGGCACTTCAGTTAACATGAACACGAACGAAGTGATCGCAAACGTTGCGCTTGAGTTGATGGGTAAAGAGAAAGGCCAATACGAATTTGTTAACCCAAATGACCATGTAAACAAGAGCCAATCAACCAACTGTGCGTACCCAACAGGTTTCCGTATTGCGGTATACAACAGCGTACACAAGCTAATGGAAGCAATTGAGTACCTAAAAGGCGCATTCGAACTTAAAGCCGTTGAGTTTAAAGATGTACTGAAAATGGGCCGTACTCAGCTTCAAGACGCAGTACCAATGACAGTAGGTCAAGAGTTCCATGCGTGGGCGGTAACACTAAACGAAGAGATTCGTGCTCTAGATTACACATCTAAACTCCTCCTAGAAATCAACCTAGGCGCAACCGCAATCGGTACTGGTCTAAATACACCAACTGGCTACCAAGCGCTTGCAGTAAAACACCTAGCGGAAGTAACAGGCCTTGACGTTGTTGCAGCAGAAGACCTTATCGAAGCAACGTCTGACTGTGGTGCATACGTAATGACTCACGGCGCGCTAAAACGCCTAGCAGTGAAACTATCGAAGATCTGTAACGACCTTCGTCTACTTTCTTCTGGTCCTCGTGCGGGTCTAAATGAATTGAACCTACCTGAAATGCAAGCAGGCTCTTCAATCATGCCAGCTAAAGTAAACCCAGTTATCCCAGAAGTAGTAAACCAAGTTTGCTTCAAAGTTCTCGGTAACGACAACACGGTTTCTTTCGCAGCAGAAGGCGGTCAGTTACAGCTAAACGTAATGGAACCTGTGATCGCACAAAGTGTGTTTGAGTCTATCTCTCTACTACACAACGCGTGTGTGAACCTACGTGATAAATGTATCGACGGCATCACTGTGAACAAAGAAGTTTGCGAAAACTACGTTTACAACTCTATCGGTATCGTCACTTACCTAAACCCATACATCGGCCACCACGAAGGTGACATCGTAGGTAAGATTTGTGCAGAAACTGGTAAGAGTGTTCGTGAAGTCGTGCTAGAGCGCGGTCTGCTTACAGCAGAGGAGCTTGATGAAATCTTGTCAGTAGAAAACTTCATGCATCCTACTTACAAAGCAAAACGTTACGAGTAATAACGAATCCGAAGGGGGCCACTCAGGCCCCTTTTTTAGGCTCTCATACGGTTAACCACATTTTTTATATGCTTTTATTGCCGCTAAACCACTAGGTTCTCATTCTCTGAGCATTTACTCCTGTTCCTGAGTGTTCAAAAAATCAGAATCAAATAAAAAACTAAAGAGGTATCAATATGGTCATGGTCGAACTCTTCGTGGTTCTGCTCTTCATCTATTTGGGGGCAAGAATCGGTGGTATCGGCATTGGTTTTGCCGGTGGTGCTGGGGTCATTGCGTTGTCTTTGATCTTGGGCGTACCAACAAGCCAAGCTTACATTCCCGTTGACGTAATTTTGATCATCATGTCTGTAATCACCGCTATCGCAGCAATGCAAGTAGCTGGTGGTTTAGACTGGATGGTGCAAGTTGCTGAAAACTTTTTGCGCAAGCATCCTGAGCGCATCACCTTTTATGCGCCTATCGTAACTTACCTAATGACATTAATGGCGGGTACTGGCCACACGGCATTCTCTACTTTGCCAGTGATTGCAGAAGTAGCGAAAGGCCAAGGCGTGCGCCCTTCTCGTCCACTGTCTATCGCGGTCGTAGCATCGCAAATCGCTATCACCGCATCACCAATCTCAGCGGCTGTTGTAGCGTTCGCGGCAATGCTGCACCCATTTGGCGTTGACTACCTAACACTACTAGCAATCTGTATCCCAACGACGTTCATCGCGTGCATGATCGGTGCGTTCGTGGCGAACTTCATGGGCTGTGAGCTAAAAGACGATGCTGAATACCAAGAGCGTCTAGAAAAAGGCTTAATCAAGCTAAATACAGAAGCAAAACGCGAAATCCTACCAACAGCGAAGAAAGCAACCTTCATCTTCCTAGGCGCAATCGCATTTGTCGTGTGTTACGCAGCAGCAATTTCTGGCTCTGTGGGTCTTATCGAGAACCCTGCTCTAGGCCGTAACGAAGCTATCATGACGGTAATGCTAGCAGCTGCGGCAGCTATCGTAATGAGCTGTAAAATCGATGCTGGCAAAATCCCAGCCGCAGCAACATTCCGCTCTGGTATGACAGCGTGTGTGTGTGTTCTTGGTGTGGCATGGCTAGGTTCTACGTTCGTTAACGCGCACGTTGACGGCATCAAAGAAGTTGCGGGTGCGCTACTAGCAGACTACCCATGGATGCTAGCACTCGTTCTATTCTTCGCTTCAATGCTGCTTTACTCACAAGGTGCAACCACTGTTGCGCTGATGCCAGCAGCACTAGCAATCGGTGTCGCACCACTTACCGCAGTTGCATCTTTCGCAGCAGTAAGTGCGCTATTCGTGCTGCCAACTTACCCAACGCTTCTAGCAGCGGTTGAGATGGACGACACGGGTTCAACTCGTATCGGTAAGTACGTATTCAACCACCCATTCTTTGTACCTGGTGTGGTAACCATCGCTTCTGCGGTAGCACTTGGCTTCGCATTCGGTGGTCTACTGATCTAGTAGAAACAGAGTCTTACTCGGGGAGCTTCGGCTCCCTTTTTTATTGCCTGTTGTCTTGATTTATGCTCAATAAATCTTCATTTTCATGAAACTTATTGACTCGCCTCCGGGTCTGATTGAGTTACACTAACGGCAATTATCTAAGATGAATTGACTCTTTTATGCGCGCATTACTTTCCGTTTTACTCTTAGGGCTCATTACCTTTTCCACTCCGTCTTTAGCTTTATTTGGCAAAGACCAGTTTAACAATAGCCAGAACAACAGTTTTGGTAGCAGCAGCGACAGCTTTGTTCCGGTTGATCAGGCGTTTCCATTTAACTTCTACCAGCAAGATGACAAATTGATGCTCGATTGGCAGGTACGTGACGGGTACTACCTATATCAAGAGCGCTTGTCTGTAGCTGGTGAGAAAGTATCGCTAGGCGAACTGCAAATGGAAGACGGCACACCGCATAAAGATGAATTCTTTGGTGACGTGCATATCTATACTCAACCTCTCTTCGTTAATGTACCAATGCATGATTGGCAAGACGGTGCGCGCGTGGTGGTGCAATACCAAGGTTGTGCGAAAGCAGGCTTCTGTTACCCGCCAGAAACTCGCGTGATTCCTATCAGCGCGTTTACTTCGTCGAACTCAGATTCAACAACGGCGACAACTGCATCAAAAGCAGAACAGGCACCAACAGCAACGCCACCAGCGGCGCAATCATCTACGTCTGGTGACACATCATCGGCGCCAGTAACACAGCAAGATAGCCTTGCAGCCAACCTTGCTGATAACTGGTGGACACCACTTCTGTTCTTAGCGCTTGGTGTGGGCTTGGCGTTTACACCTTGTGTGCTGCCGATGTACCCAATTCTGACCAGCATAGTGCTTGGCAGTGGCAAACTAAGCCAACGCCGTGCGCTAGGCTTGTCATTCGTCTACGTGCAAGGCATGGCGCTGACTTACACCCTACTCGGCCTTGTGGTGGCATCTGCAGGTATGCAGTTCCAAGCGGCAATGCAACACCCTTATGTGCTGATTGGCTTGAGCGTACTGTTCATCGCACTCGCTTTGTCTATGTTTGGTCTGTACTCATTACAGCTACCAAGCAGCGTTCAAACATGGTTGAATAACTTAAGTAATAAGCAACAGGGTGGCAGCAGTGCAGGCGTATTCGCCATGGGGGCGATTTCTGGACTGGTTTGTTCTCCTTGTACCACGGCACCTCTGTCTGGTGCGCTACTTTACGTGGCACAAAGCGGCGATTTGCTGACGGGTGGTATCGCGTTATACGCGCTGGCGATGGGCATGGGTATTCCGCTTATTCTTGTTGCAGCCTTCGGCAACAAACTGCTACCAAAAGCAGGTGGTTGGATGGACCGTGTGAAAACACTCTTCGGCTTTATTCTGCTTGCCGCACCTATCTTCTTACTAGAACGCATCATGCCAGAAATGTGGTCAACGATTCTGTGGTCAGCACTGGGTATTGCTGCTTTTGGTTGGCTATACCACATCAAAAACAGTCTAGAGTTTGGTGGCTGGAAACAAAGTGCCGTGGGCATAATCGCCGTCTTAGGTTTGCTAGCCTCAGCACAACCTATCTTAAATTACTGGTTTGGCAACAACACAACACAAACTCAGCAAGCCACTGTTAGCTTTACTCGCATTGCTAACGTGGCGGAGCTTGAAGAACAACTGGCACTTGCGAAAGCGGCAGGTAAACCCGTCATGCTCGATTTCTACGCCGATTGGTGTGTAGCATGTAAAGAGTTTGAAAAGTACACCTTCCATGACCCAAGCGTCGAAGCCAAACTGCAAGACTTCGTTCTTCTGCAAGCGGACGTGACCAAAAACCAAGTGCAAGACATCGAACTACTGAAGCACATGAATGTACTTGGTTTACCAACAATTGAGTTTTGGGGTGCCAGTGGCGAACACGTTTCAAACGCTCGTTTGACGGGCTTTATGCAAGCTGAGCCTTTCTTAGAGCATATCAAGCAGTTCTGATAACCAGATATTCAAACGCCAGTGATGTCCACTGGCGTTTTTTATTGCTCAGATTTGAATAAGAACATTGCGTTTATATGCAATTTTCCTAATAAAAGTCGATTTGGTTCAGACTTTTAGCGAATAAATATTGTCCACTCTCTCAAAGCTGGACAATAATAAATTTAACGAAATAGTCAAAAGTGTTTAACGTCATGGATTCGACCTACACCATCATTATTGCAGATGATCACCCACTCTTCCGGAATGCCTTGTTTCAATCTATCCACATGGCTATTAGTGGTGCAAATTTGCTGGAAGCGGACTCACTCGACGCACTTCTGGCTTTGTTGGAGCGAGAGGAAGAGCCAGATTTAGTGCTATTGGACCTCAAAATGCCAGGAGCAAATGGTATGTCTGGCTTGATTCATTTGCGAGCAGAGCATCCAGATTTGCCTATCGTCGTCGTTTCAGCGAGTGAAGAGCCGGCGATCGTGACGCAGGTGAAAAGCCATGGTGCATTTGGTTTTATTCCCAAGTCCAGCGACATGCGCGAATTAGTGAACGCACTCAATCAAGTGCTGAATGGCGACCCATATTTCCCTGAAGGGCTGATCACCAATAACGCGGCATGTAATGACTTAGCGGAAAAGATTGCTGCGCTAACACCACAGCAATATAAAGTGTTGGGAATGTTGTCCGATGGCTTGCTGAACAAGCAAATCGCTTACGAATTGAATGTTTCAGAAGCCACCATAAAAGCGCACATGACAGCGATTTTCCGTAAGCTCGGTGTAAAGAACCGCACGCAAGCCGTGATTATGCTGACGGAAATGAGCGACTAGATTGACGTCTTATCGTCAGACTTACTTTTTTCGTTTGGCAATCGGATACCGACTTTAGTGACCTGCTGATCAACAACATCAGCGACGATCCAATGCAAACCTTGCCACTCGAAATGGTCTCCCAATACTGGCGTGCTACCTAATTGCTCTTCGACAAGGTTTCTCAAACTTTTATCCAGCGGTTCATCCCCCAGATTCAAACCATACATCACGGCAATATCGGCAAGCTTCACTTCAATATCGAGGAAGAAGTCACCGAAGAATCGCGCTAGCGACGCTTTCTCTGGGGCTTCACTAAACAGTAAGCTCAGTGCATCTAAATCCTTTTCTTGTGCTAATACACACAAGGTATCATCTTCCTCAAGACGCGTACTGCCGGATGGGTGCAATAGCTCTTTACTGCGAAATACAGCGGCGATACGCGTTCCTTCCGGCATCGAAAGACTACGTAATGGCTCACCAATGCACCATTTATCTGCTTTAAGTCTATAGATAAACAGCTCCCACTCACTGGTCGGGTAAATCTCTACACCCGTACGCGAAATTGGCTCAGGCTTAGAAGGTAGCTCGACCTTTGCAAGAGACATCGCCTTAGTCAACGTGCCCCCTTGTACTATCAAAGACACCATTACTACAAAGAATGCCAAATTGAAGTACAGTTGAGCATCTGGCAACCCTGCCATCATTGGAAATACCGCGAGGATGATAGGTACAGCGCCACGCAATCCTACCCAAGAGACAAACCACTTTTCACGTGGCGTGAAACTCTTGAATGGCAGTAAACCAATCCAAACTGAGATTGGTCGGGCAAACAAAATCATCCCGAAGGCAAGCGCAAGACCTGGCAACGCAATAGAGAGTAAATTAGATGGTGTAACCAACAAGCCAAGCACCAAGAACATACCAATTTGAGCTAGCCACGTCATACCATCTAAAACATGAAGAATAGAGTGGCGGCTGCGTGTTGGACGGTTACCTAATAAAAGACCAACGAGGTAAATCGACAAAATACCACTGCCACCCAAAGTGTTAGATAAAGCAAAAATAAGCAAGCCACCACTGACCGTTAAAATAGAATACAGCCCATCTGGTAATTGATTGCGATTGATAACTTTCCATAAGATCCAGCCACCAGCGAAGCCAAGTAACGCGCCGATACCAAACTGCTTAAGAAAACTGAACGCCAAAAAGCCCGCACTTAAGTCAGCGCCAGGGTTCGCTAAAATAGCAATCAGAGTTACGGTCAGAAACACCGCCATTGGGTCATTGGTGCCGGATTCAATTTCCAGCGTTGAACCAACACGTTCGTTCAGGCTACGACCTTTGAGTAGAGAGAAGACCGCGGCAGCATCGGTGGAACCAACAATCGCACCAACCAATATGCCTTGCAATAAATCTAAGTCGAATAACCACGTTGCCATCAGCCCGGTCAAAATGGTGGTGATCGCAACGCCAAATGTCGCCAAAGAGACCGAGGGCCATAACGCAACCCTAAAGCTGGCGACCCGCGTTCTCATCCCACCATCAAGCAAAATGATGGCTAATGCGAGGTTACTAACCAAATAAGCGATCGAAAAGTTATCGAATAAGATGCCGCCTAAGCCGTCTTCCCCCGCCAGCATTCCAACGGCTAAAAATACCAAAAGAATTGGGATTCCCAACTTAGAAGACACTGGGCTTAAAAGAACGCTAAGTGCGATTAACAACGCACCTATTAGAAAAAAACTGTTAATGGTGTCTGCGTCCATTCTCACCCTCCCTTAATGAAAAACGATAATAATTGTGATGAGCAAGGCTACTTCGTTAATGAGGTAATGCCCTAATCTGCCTCCCCTTTACACCGTCTCAAAATGCGAGGTTGTACGAGAATGACTCAGTTATATTACTTTATTGTGCGTTAAAACGGTGATTTGATGCGAAAACTTTATGTAAATAAATTACTTGAGAGCTTTCTTATCTACGCCTTCTCTCTTTAAGAGCCACAAGATCACCACCAATATTTACACAGCATCTCCAAGTTCAATGAAGAAAAGATTAATGGCCCGTCTTAATCATGCTTGTTTATCCAATCAACCTTTAGACCTTTGGCTAACTTAACAGTTTATTAACATAACATTTTACCCCTTTGTTCGCTGAAAAAGCCCATAGCATGGGGATTCTTCATTTTTAACACCCCGACTAAAGTTGAAAAGAGTTATTGCCAACACCTTGCTAATGTACATATTGAAACATTTCATTAACAACAATACCAATCGTAAGGAGACGGCAATGGCATTTGAAAGCGAAGAAAGAGCCAAAGCCTATTGGGACAAAAACGTGAAGCTCATGATCGGCCTAATGGTCATCTGGTTCGTCGTGTCTTTCGGCTGCGGCATTTTATTTGTCGACGTACTAAATCAATTTCAACTAGGCGGTTACAAACTCGGTTTCTGGTTTGCTCAACAAGGCTCCATCTATGCCTTCCTAGGAATTATTTTCTATTACGCATGGAAGATGCGCCAAATTGACCGTGAATTCGGCGTGGACGAATAAGGAGTCACTCAGATGGATTTGAAAACTATTACCTACCTGGTCGTTGGCGCCACGTTCATCCTGTACATCGGGATTGCTATTTGGGCTCGCGCCGGATCAACCAAAGAGTTTTATGTTGCTGGTGGCGGTGTAAACCCGATTGCAAACGGTATGGCAACCGCAGCCGATTGGATGTCCGCAGCGTCGTTTATCTCAATGGCAGGCTTAATTGCCTTCATGGGCTATGGCGGCTCAGTATTTCTAATGGGTTGGACTGGTGGCTACGTTCTGCTTGCGCTGTTGCTAGCGCCTTACCTACGCAAATTTGGTAAGTTTACGGTGCCAGAGTTTGTTGGTGAACGCTTTTACTCCAACACAGCACGTATCGTAGCGGTTGTTTGTCTTATCATCGCATCAGTGACTTATGTTATCGGTCAGATGAAAGGCGTGGGCGTTGCGTTTGGTCGCTTCTTAGAAGTGGATTACTCCACCGGCCTATTAATTGGTATGTGTATCGTTTTCATGTACGCGGTTCTTGGCGGCATGAAAGGCATCACTTACACGCAGATTGCTCAATATTGCGTACTCATTCTTGCTTACACTATCCCTGCAATCTTTATCTCTCTGCAACTCACTGGTAACCCAATCCCACAAATTGGTCTGGGGAGTACCATGGCTGGTACCGATGTCTATCTACTCGATCGGCTTGACCAAGTTGTGACCGAACTCGGATTCAGTGAATACACGACCCAAGTACGTGGCGACACACTTAATATGTTTGTCTACACCATGTCACTGATGATTGGTACTGCCGGTCTACCACACGTAATTATCCGTTTCTTTACCGTGCCGAAGGTTCGCGACGCACGTACATCAGCAGGCTGGGCTCTGATCTTCATCGCAATCCTTTACACTACAGCACCAGCGGTATCAGCGATGGCTCGTCTCAACCTAATGAATACGGTAAATCCAGCTCCGGGTCAGCACCTAGCGTATGACGAGCGTCCTGCGTGGTTCAAAAACTGGGAAACAACTGGACTACTCGGTTTTGACGATAAAAATGGCGATGGCAATATCCAATACACTTCAGATGCGTCCACCAACGAACTGCGCGTTGATAACGACATCATGGTATTGGCTAACCCAGAGATCGCTAAACTACCAAACTGGGTGATTGCACTTGTGGCAGCAGGTGGTCTTGCAGCTGCACTATCTACCGCAGCAGGTTTACTACTCGCCATTTCTTCAGCTATTTCCCATGACTTAATCAAAGGGGTTATCAATCCGAACATATCCGAGAAAAAAGAGCTACTTGCTAGTCGAATATCAATGGCAGTAGCGATAGCAGCCGCAGGCTATCTCGGTTTAAATCCGCCTGGATTTGCCGCAGGTACGGTAGCACTCGCCTTTGGTCTTGCCGCTTCATCCATCTTCCCTGCATTGATGATGGGCATCTTCAGCAAGAGCATCAACAAAGAAGGCGCAATCGCCGGTATGATTGCAGGTATCAGTATTACGCTGTTCTACGTATTCCAACACAAAGGCATTCTTTTCGTCGCTGATTGGAAATATCTAGAAAGCTGGGGAACAAACTGGTTCCTGGGTATTGAGCCAAACGCGTTTGGTGCTATCGGCGCACTATTTAACTTCATTGTTGCATTCGCTGTATCCAAAGTAACTGCAGAAACGCCACAAGAAGTAAAAGACCTAGTCGAACACGTTCGCGTACCAGTAGGTGCTGGTAGTGCAGTGGATCACTAAAAACTAATCAAAACCACAAAAGCCCCGTTTGGAACCAGCCGTCCGGGGCTTTTTTATTCTCACTTTTCAGTTACCATATTCGCAGTATGTCGTTGCAAGGAAGCCAAGATGTTCAAAAACAAGCACTTTATTCTCGCTCTACTGATTGCGCCAGTTCTCTCTTTGATCGCTTACTTCGGTACCGATATGGCCCTCAGCGAGAAACCCCACGCGGCGCAAGAAGGGGAAACTTACAAACTCGCGAGTAAGTCTAATTGTCGTTACACCAGTGGTCTGTGTGATATGGAAAATGGCGATTTTAAAGTGAAATTTCGCTCTGAAAAACTCACTAAAAATAACTTAGAATTGTCACTCAACGCCGCTTACCCACTTGAAGGGGTTAAAGTTTCTATTGTGAGTGACAAAGAGAAAAACGCTCAACCGATTGATATGAAGCCCGCCGATCAAGCAGGCCAAAGCTGGTACATCACCTTACCAAAGCCTGCATCTGCAGAAAGCTGGTTAAGAGTCGTCATTCAATCAGGCGGCACACTATATTATGGTGAAACACAAACCGCATTTGTGAAGTACGAAACCTTATTTACTGAATAACGGCGACAAGCTAATTCACCGGTATTCAAACGACAGTGACTTAGTTTCACTCAGCATAAATGAATTCCTACTCAGCCGACGCCTTTGCGTCGGCTTTTGTTTCCGTAAGTCTTTCTTCAACAACCTCTTACTCTAAAAAGGGTTGCCAACTCACAAGTTAATTGATAATAATTATCATTACATTTAATGAGAGGTGGTTATGGACAACAAACGGGACATCTTTAACGCATTTTTTAAAGCCCAAGATAGATTCCTTCTCGCCGCACCACATGGCTTTGAGCCAGACGTGATTCATGACTATATTCATTGGGGAATGGTGTTGTCTTCCTGTTATGAACACGATGCCGATGAAGAAAATCTATTGTTGTGTGAGCTGTTTTTACGTCAGGTTTATTTCCATTTACTAGACGCGATTCAAGACTCAACTCGCAGTCGTATCTTCCGTCGTGTCTGTCTCGATTCTATCCATACGCCATTATTTTGCCTCAAACGCTATTACTACCAGTTTGAACAAGGCGACGTGAAATTTCTCGCACTACAACAACAATTACGCCTGATTCAAATCTCACTCGATTAACCAAAAGGATCCCTACCATGAGCACCGAATTCCGCATAGAAACTGACAGTATGGGCGAAGTAACGGTCCCTGCAGATGCTCTCTACCAAGCCCAGACTCAACGCGCCGTCGATAACTTCTCATTCAGTCAACATAAAATGCCATCTGGTTTTATCAAAGCGTTAGCACACATCAAGCAGACTGCGGCACTCACCAACGCACAGCTAGGGCTGCTTGAGGGAGATATTGCCAACGCGATTGCTGACGCAGCTCAAGCAATTATCGAAGGCAATCATATTGAGCAATTCCCAATTGACGTGTTCCAAACGGGATCAGGCACTAGCTCAAATATGAATGCGAATGAAGTAATTGCAACACTGGCCTCCCAGCATCTAGGCGGCACTGTCAGCCCTAATGATCACGTCAACATGGGGCAAAGCAGCAACGATGTGGTACCAACGGCCATTCAAGTTAGCGCAGCATTAGCCATCGAAAAACAGCTCTTCCCGGCCCTGTCACACCTCAGCCAAACACTAGAGTCTAAACAGCAAGCATTGAAAGATGTTGTAAAAACCGGTCGCACCCACTTAATGGACGCGATGCCAATTACCTTTGCTCAAGAACTTGGCGGTTGGCAGTTCCAAATCGAGCATGCAAAACAAGCGATTGAACAAGCTCTTCCTGCTGTAAAAGCCTTAGCCCAAGGTGGTACGGCGGTTGGAACGGGGATCAATGCCGATCCACGCTTTGCAGACTTATTCGCTAGCAACCTAACCCAGTCAACTCGTATTCAGTTCACGGCCAGTGATAACTTCTTTTTCAATTTAAGCAGTCAAGATGCGATCGTCGCTCTGTCGGGACAGCTCAAAACAGCAGCAGTTGCGATCATGAAGATCGCAAACGATCTTCGTTGGATGAATTCAGGCCCATTGGCTGGTTTAGGTGAGATTGAATTACAAGGCTTGCAACCGGGTTCTTCCATCATGCCTGGCAAAGTAAATCCTGTGATCCCAGAAGCCGCAGCGATGGCATCAGCGCAAGTCATTGGTAATGACACCACCATTACCGTCGCAGGCCAAGCGGGCAACTTCCAGCTTAACGTCATGCTGCCAGTTATTGCTCATAACGTATTGGAGAGCATCGAGTTACTCTCTAACAGCGCAACCGCTTTAGCTGACAAAGCCATTACGACGTTTGAAGTTCGCCAAGATAACTTGGATGTAGCACTCGCCAAAAACCCTATTTTGGTCACGGCTCTCAACCCGGTCATTGGTTACCTAAAAGCGGCAGAAGTCGCGAAAAAAGCCTACAAACAGGGACGCGCGATTATTGATGTCGCGGAAGAAGAAACTGATTTGGATAGAGCCACACTAGAGCGATTGCTTAATCCAGCCAAACTGACTCAAGGCGGCGTCGCAGAATAAGCGGCAAACTCAGCCTATCAACTAAGATTACAAACATCGAGACCTCCATTCGGAGGTCTCTTTTTATAGCGATTTTTCAAACACTCCAATCCTAAGCGACTCGATTGAGCACCGAACGCAGCTTAAGCGGCTTAACTGGCTTAGCAATAAAGCTGAACCCATTTGCTTTGATGCCATCAAGCATATCATCGGTACGATCTGCACTGATGATGACGCCTTCAAAGCTGTGGCCTAATCTCAGGCGGCATTGCTGTAGCACTTCTAAACCAGTACGACCATCATCAAGTCGGTAATCGGAGAAAATTACATCCGGAATCCAACCATCCTCAAGCGCTTGTAGACTTTCAACTAAATCAATCGCAACTCGTGTATCGCAGCCCCATCGGGAAAGTAAGTTTTCCATGCCGACTAGAATGTCAGGCTCATTATCGACACATAGGATTCTCAGATGACCAAGTTCAGATTGCTTACTCATTGCCACGTGAACTGGATGAGGCTGAACATGATCAGCTTTATCTAGGGTGATGGAAAAAACACTGCCTTTTCCAACCCAAGAGCGCATCGAAATTTTATGCCCAAGTACCTGAGCAATTCCTTTCGAAATCGCCAAACCAAGTCCGAGACCTTGGTCGGAACGAACTTGAGTTCCGCGATTAAACTCTTCAAAAATCTCTTGCTGCTTCTCTTCTTCAATCCCCACTCCATTATCCCATACATCAATACGCACTCGCCCTTTCACGCGGCGAACACCGAGTGCGACTTTGCCATTCGGGTTATAACGAAACGCATTGGTCAGGAAGTTTTGCACCACACGGCGCAGCAGTTTGGGATCCGACTTAACCATGAGTGAGGACGGAATCATGGTGAACTCTATACCTTGCTGTTTGGCTAACGCACTAAACTCAGCATTCAAATTCGATAACACATCATTTAACGCAAAGCCATGCACGTTGACTTCCAACTTGCCCGATTCCAAACGCGAGATATCCAGCAAATCTCCAATTAAGTCTTCGGCAGCCTCTAAAGCACTTTCAATGTGTGCTGACAGCTTTTTGGCTTCGCTGTCTTTGGCGACTTCCGATAGTGAAGATGCGAATAGACGCGCCGCGTTGAGCGGTTGCATCAAGTCATGGCTTACTGCCGCCAAGAACCGTGATTTGGACTTCGATTCCAAATCCGAGCGCTGCGTCGCTTCCACCAGCTGCTTGTTAAGTTGTTCTAATTCTCGAGTCCGCAGACGTACTCTTTCTTCCAATGTCTCGTTGGCGTCTTTCAGTGCTTGCTCTGCATCACGGAATACGGTGATGTCGGTAAAGCTCATCACAAAGCCACCACCTGGCATTGGGTTACCTTGCACCTCTATCACGCGACCATCGGGACGAACCCGAGAAGAGGTGTGCCGAGTCCCTTGCTCAAGGTGATAAACACGGCGACGGACGTGGTCATCAGGGTCACCAGGGCCACACAACCCCTGCTCTGCATTGTGCCGAATCACATCCGCAATCGGTCGACCTACTTGAATCAGGCCTGGCGGAAATTCAAAAAGTTCTAAATAGCGTTGGTTCCACGCTACCAAGCGTAGTTGCTTATCGACGACCGCAATACCTTGTCCAATATGCTCAATCGCGCCTTGGAGTAAACCCCGACTAAAATCGTACAGTTCAGAGGCTTCATCGACGATAGTCGCCACCTCTTCAAGCTGCATGTTTCTTCCTTGCAGAGCGGAAGTAAGTACTAACTTAGCAGAAGATGCTCCAAATACCCCTGCTAGCACACGCTCCGTATGCCGAATCAGAGAAGATGGCGCTTGTTGATTCGGCATCAACTCTTCTCGTTGCTGGCTCCAGTAGGCTTGAAACGCCGCTTTAACTCGCGTTCGTCCTACAAATCTGGACGCTAGCATTTCCAGTTCTGCAACCGTAACGCGGCTCTGGTACAGACTCATATTTTCGCTTTCAGGCAACGGTGTACCAACGAATGATGCCGATTGTAAGCGCTCACTTAGGCTTGGTCGGGTAGCCATAGAAACCACAACAAAACACACTGCATTAGCGACCACGCTGAGGATCATCCCCCAATCTGAAATCGCGATATCAAAGCTAGCCAATACCTCTGGTGGCGTAATCAACCAGATCAGGAAGTTATTAC
Source organism: Vibrio sp. 2304 (assembly GCF_033339475.1). Taxonomy (NCBI): domain Bacteria; kingdom Pseudomonadati; phylum Pseudomonadota; class Gammaproteobacteria; order Vibrionales; family Vibrionaceae; genus Vibrio; species Vibrio sp. 2304. The sequence goes on from NZ_JAWOUQ010000018.1 coordinate 50,010, forward strand.
TGGCGTCTCCGGCAAGCATGTCTGTTTGGCTCATTAACGTAATCAACCAGGTAGCAAAACCCACCGCGAGGCCAACATACACACCTTTCTTATTCCCTTGACGCCAATACATACCGCCAACCAGCGCAGGAGCGAATTGCGTGATAGCCGCGAACGAGAGAAAGCCGATAGCAGAAAGTGAATGAATGGTGTCCAACGCTTGATAGAAACACCACGCGCCAATCAACAAAACTAAAATCAAACCACGGCGGATCCGCAGTAATAATTCAGAAAAATGGTGGTGGTTACGCTGCGTCAGTCGCATGCGACGCAATAGCAATGGCATAACCAAGTCATTCGAGACCATGATCGCTAAGGCAATCGTCGATACGATAACCATGCCGCTTGCTGCTGAAGTACCGCCTAGAAACGCAAGCAAGGCGATTTCACTCGCCCCGACCGACATCGGCACACTGATGACATAAGTATCAGGCGAAGCGCCACTCAAGAGGCCTTGCCCTACCCACGCAATAGGTAAAACAAAAATCCCCATTAAGATCAGATAAATGGGGAACAACCAACGAGCCACATGCAAATCTTGAGCACGTTCATTTTCTACCACCATCGTATGGAATTGTCGCGGAAGGCAAACTATCGCCAGCATGGTCAGTACAGTATGAATCAATATAGTCGGGATATTTGGTGACTGATACGTCTGTGCGGCAACATCAATTAAGCTCAAATTCTCGGAGTTCATCGCCAACCAAACAATGAAGACACCAACCACTAAAAAAGCCAGCAGTTTGATAATGGATTCGAAGGCAATTGCCATCATCATCCCACGATGGTGTTCCGTGTTATCAATGTGGCGGGTACCGAATAGCATCGTAAAAATCGCCAATGCGACCACAACAAACCACGACACGCTATCGTTTTGATAACCAAAATCAGTAGCCAGCTCCGGAGCAATAATTTCAAGCCCCATAGTGATACCACGCAGCTGTAAAGCGATGTACGGCAAAATTCCCGCAACCGCTATGAGCGTAACAACCACGGCCAAACCTTGGGATTTACCGTAGCGTGCTCCGATAAAGTCAGCAATCGACGTGATGTGTTCCCGTTTAGCAATCAAAATAAGCCGAGCTAAAACGCGCCATCCGATGGTAAACACTAAAATGGGGGCAATATAGATGGGCAAGAAAGACCAAGGATTACTGCTGGCCTGCCCGACCGTGCCGTAGAAGGTCCATGATGTACAGTACACCGCAATGGAAAGACTATAAATCCAAGGCCGCCAGCGCGCTAGCCACCTTTTCTGAATGTCGCCGTACCACGCGATGATAAATAAAGCTCCCAAATACGCTAAAGAAACGGGAACCACCAGCCATCCTTGCATCCGATATCCTTTCTTGCCTTTCTTGCTACTTTTAAAGCAAGAGAATAAAAAAACCTCTCCATGAGGGAGAGGTTTCATTTAACACCGCTTTGATAACGGAGACAAAGCTTAGTTTTTAACCTTTGTTACATAAGTCTAATTCTGTGTTTCAAGTGGCTTGTCTGATACATCAACCACCTGATGTGGGTCTTGTGAGTCAAGCTTGATGAACAGAGCCAATAACCCCATCGCGGCCATGCCCCAGAACACAAGCGGTCCCCAGTGCTCATAACCCCAACCACTCAATACGGTCATTAACGCGATAAATGCGCCCAACGGAATCGCGTTATACAACGCTTGCAACGCTACGATCTTATTTTCTTCGGAGTTTTGGATATATTGGATCGCGGCAATGTGTGCGGTAGCGAAAGTCACACCATGCAATAGTTGAACAATCACCAAAGCAATAATTGATGTTGTCGACGCCGTAATACCCCAACGCATCATTACACCAACGGCAGCAGCAATAAACAGCGCGCGTATTGACCAACCTACGAATAAGCGCTTACTCAATGCAAACACTGCCACTTCTGCGGCTACTCCTAAGCTCCACAAGTAGCCAATGACATCTTCCGAGTGACCAGCGGCCTTCCAGTGAATCGCACTAAAGCCGTAGTAAGCCGCATGACTGCCCTGAATTAGTGACACCAACACTAAGAATTTTAGTATCGGCTTGTCGGTCAAAAGAGCGGTCAGCTTTGGACGTTCTGCGCTTTGCCCACCGTGCGTTACAGGCATTGGGTTAGTCGGTCGCATAGCAAACAGCAACGAGATAAACACGCCGAACATCGCAGTGTACAAGATCATATCGGAGCCAAATTCAGCCACTAGGTAGCCCACTGCCGTCGAGCCTGCGATAAAGGCAATCGAACCCCATAGCCGCGTACGGCCATAATCGAGCATTTTCAGGCGAGCGTAGTAATTTGCCATCGCGTCCGACAACGGAATAATCGGTCCACAACAAAGATTGAACAACACTGTCGCTAGTGCCATTAACCAAAAGCTACCACCCGTAAAAAAGTGAAATCCAACAAAAAGGAGGGCAGCGAAACTCAACCAACGTAAAGCAGGCATAAGATGTTCGACTTTGTGTACTCGTGGGGTGATCACGATATTGGCAACACAACGTGTCGCAAGGCCTAACCCGACCAGCAAACCGATATCTGTCGAAGATACGCCCTGATCCTTAAACCAAAGTGACCAAAATGGCAGATACACGCCATACGCAAAGAAGAATCCGAGAAAGTACTGGGAAATCCAGCCATACGGAGAAGGTTTCAACATTACTAATATCCTAAAACGGGAACACCAACGTTCGAGCCGGGAATTATGGATCGCCATGCGTATTATAAAAAGGGAAGAATAAGAAACTTATCGTTTCCTCGATGGAATACTAACTTTGCGACATTTGGCATCTTCAAACGAAAACATCGTAATTTAGACCAAAGTCGTCTGGCTTCCGGTAAGAAATTTGTCAGACTTAGAGAGTGTTCCTTCCATCATTATTGGGTGTTCTCATGCCTGACAAATTTAACATGCAATCTCCACCGTTCGATCGCTTAACTGAAGCACAACAAACGCGACTGCGATCGTCTCTGGACGTCGCCTACTATCGAGCTCGAGATGTTATTTTATCCTGCGGACAGAAGAACCCCCACTTACATATTCTGATCAAAGGCGCGGTAGAAGAGCGCTCCAACGATCAACAGGAAGTGTTCGCACATTATGCCAACGACGATATGTTCGATGTACGCTCGTTACTTGAAGACAAGGTACGTCATCACTACATCGCGCTTGAGGACACGCTCTCTTACCTACTGCCGAAAGAAATTTTCCTTGCCCTTTACAACGAAAATGGCCAGTTTGCAGCCTATTTCGATAACAATTTATCGAAACGGCAAGAGCTCATCGAAGCGGCCCATCAACAGCAAAACTTAGCGGAGTTTATTCTCACTAAAGTTGACCGCAGCATTTATCACCCACCGATGATCCTCGAACCAAATACACCAATTAACGAGGTAACACGTTCCTTAAAAGAAAATGGGATTGACGCTGCATTGGTTCAACTCCATGGCGATGATCCACGATTGGAAAAATGGCCATCAGCCCACCCGTACGCAATAGTGACTCGTACTAATATGCTGCATTCTGTGATGATAGATGGTTGCGCGCTCGACACACCAGTGGGTGAGATCGCGAGCTTTCCTGTTTATCACGTTGATGATGGTGACTTTCTATTCAACGCCATGATCACAATGACCAGAAATAGAATGAAACGCCTCATGGTATGTGAAGGCAACAGAGCCGTTGGCATGCTGGATATGACCCAAATTCTTAGCGCGTTCTCAACCCACTCTCACGTGTTAACGCTCAGTATTGCTCGAGCAAGCAGCGTGGAAGAGCTCGCTTTGGCCTCAAACCGCCAACGTCAATTGGTCGAGAGCTTATTGAAAAACGGCATCCGCACTCGCTTCATCATGGAGCTGATCTCAGCCGTAAACGAGCAAATTATCGAGAAAGCGTTCGAGTTAGTAATACCACCAGCCTTGCACGACCATTGTTGCTTGATCGTACTCGGCTCTGAAGGCCGAGGAGAGCAAATTCTCAAAACCGATCAAGACAATGCCCTGATTATTCAAGATGGCCTGGAATGGCCTCATTGCGAACAAGTGATGCAATCCTTCACACACACCCTACAACAGCTCGGTTATCCACTTTGCCCTGGTAAAGTGATGGTTAACAACCCGAAATGGGTCAAAACACAGCAAGAATGGATAAGCACCCTAAACCACTGGATAGCTAAAGCCGAACCACAACAAATCATGGACTTAGCCATTTTCAGTGACGCCCATGCTGTTGCTGGGAATTGCGAGCTGCTGGCTCCAATTGCGGCGCATCTTCGTGACACAATGAAAGATCGCATGTTGATATTGTCTGACTTTACTCGCCCTGCCTTGCAGTTTTCGGTGCCCCTAACTCTATTTGGCAACGTAAAAAGTGCTAAAGACGGATTGGACATTAAACGCGGCGGTATTTTCCCAATTGTACACGGCATTCGCACCTTGTCTTTGGAATATGCCATTGAGGAGAAGAACACGTTTGAGCGCATTGAAGCTCTGAGAAATAAGCGCATCTTAGAATCTGAAACGGCAGATAATCTCAACGAAGCACTGAAATTGTTCTTTAAACTTCGCCTTAATCAGCAACTCAAAAAGCAAGAAGCGTTGAATAACATTGATATTAAACAACTGGATAGAACTGAGCGTGATTTGCTTCGCCACAGCTTACATGTGGTGAAGAAATTTAAGCAATTTTTAGGCTTCCATTATCAAATTCGTGATTAACCCTGATTTTCATAAATCACAGAGGCGTAGGCAATGAACTGGTTACAACGCAAATACTGGCACTACAAACTGAAAGGTTCGCCTTATCAGTCGCTGTTTTGCACGCCAGATAAAACAGAATACGTCTCTCTTGACTGCGAAACCACCAGCCTTGACCCAAATCGCGCCGAGCTGGTGACTATTGCAGCCACCAAGATCATCGACAACCGCATCATCACCAGTCAACCATTTGAAGTCCGCTTACGCGCGCCGCAATCGCTCGACTCAGGCTCGGTCAAGATCCATCGAATTCGCCACCAAGACTTAGTCGATGGCATCAGTGAAAAAGAGGCGCTGCTCGAGCTGCTCGACTTTATCGGCAACCGACCACTTGTGGGCTATCACATTCGTTACGATAAAAAGATCTTAGACCTTGCTTGTCTGCGGCAACTTGGCTTCCCACTTCCTAACCCACTTATCGAGGTCAGTCAGATTTATCACGATAAGTTGGAACGACATTTGCCGAATGCCTATTTCGACTTAAGTCTGGATGCCATTTGTAAACACCTCGAACTTCCTATCCAAGACAAACACGACGCCTTGCAAGACGCGATTTCTGCCGCTTTGGTCTTTGTCCGCTTAACGAAAGGCGATTTACCCAACCTAACCGCACCGTATACATAAAAATCAGTTGACCTAGCTCCCAGAAATACTTTTGTTTCAGCGATTTCCCGGCGCTTCTATCACTCTCATCCTAAAGTCTAATTGTGGAAATACGCGCGGTGACTGACAGTTATAAGCACAACGTCGTCATTACCACGACCAAGTTATTTAGAACCAAAAAACAGCCCTACAAAAATATATTCAAAATCTTATCTAGATTGGTGTAAGGCCGAGAAATAAGGCACAAGGAGAGAAGCCATGAGCGAAGCCCACGTTTATCCGGTAAAAGAAAATATTAAAACTCATACACACGCGGATAATGATACTTACTTAGCCATGTATCAGCAGTCGGTAACCGATCCAGAGGGCTTCTGGAACGAACACGGCAAAATCGTTGATTGGATCAAACCTTTCACCAAAGTAAAAAGCACTTCTTTCGACACTGGCCATGTTGATATTCGCTGGTTTGAAGATGGCACACTGAACGTCTCGGCTAACTGTATTGACCGTCATCTTGCAGAACACGGGGATGACGTCGCCATCATTTGGGAAGGCGATGATCCAGCCGACGACAAAACACTCACTTTCAACGAACTGCACAAAGAAGTGTGTAAATTCTCCAACGCATTGAAAGAGCAAGGCGTACGCAAGGGCGACGTGGTGTGTCTATACATGCCAATGGTGCCAGAAGCCGCAGTGGCTATGCTCGCTTGTACCCGTATTGGTGCGGTTCACACCGTAGTATTTGGCGGTTTCTCACCAGAAGCGCTATCCGGCCGTATCATCGACTCTGACGCTAAAGTCGTGATCACCGCAGACGAAGGCGTACGTGGCGGACGCGCTGTTCCACTGAAAAAGAACGTGGATGAAGCACTAACCAACCCAGACGTAAAAACCATCAATAAAGTCGTCGTGCTTAAACGTACAGGTGGTGATGTTGAATGGCATGAACACCGTGATGTTTGGTGGCACGAAGCAACAGCCAATGTTTCTGACGTTTGCCCACCAGAAGAGATGAAAGCCGAAGACCCGCTGTTCATCCTCTACACATCTGGCTCGACAGGTAAACCTAAAGGCGTACTACATACTACAGGCGGTTACCTCGTCTACGCGGCAATGACCTTTAAATATGTCTTCGATTATCAACCAGGTGAAACCTTCTGGTGTACCGCGGATGTGGGCTGGATTACAGGCCATACTTACCTAATTTATGGTCCACTAGCGAACGGGGCCAAAACCATTCTGTTTGAAGGTGTTCCAAACTACCCAAGCACGGCTCGTATGAGTGAAGTGGTTGATAAGCACCAAGTGAACATTCTCTACACTGCGCCAACCGCTATTCGTGCACTAATGGCAAAAGGTAACGAAGCGGTAGCAGGGACATCTCGTTCAAGCTTACGTGTGATGGGTTCAGTAGGTGAGCCTATCAACCCTGAAGCGTGGGAGTGGTACTACAAAACGATTGGTAACGAGAGCTCGCCTATCGTTGATACTTGGTGGCAAACAGAGACCGGCGGTATCTTAATTGCACCACTACCAGGCGCAACAGACTTAAAACCAGGCTCAGCAACTCGACCATTCTTCGGAGTCCAACCTGCACTGGTTGATAACATGGGCAACATCATTGAAGAAACCGCAGCAGAAGGTAACTTGGTGATCCTTGATTCATGGCCAGGTCAGATGCGCACTGTTTATGGCGACCACGAGCGCTTTGAACAGACCTACTTCTCAACCTTCAAGGGAATGTACTTTACTAGTGATGGAGCTCGTCGTGACGAAGACGGTTACTACTGGATCACGGGCCGTGTTGATGACGTACTAAACGTGTCGGGTCACCGCATGGGTACCGCTGAAATAGAATCGGCTCTTGTCGCACATCATAAAATTGCTGAGGCCGCTATTGTGGGCATTCCGCATGATATCAAAGGCCAAGCTATCTACGCTTACATTACCTTGAACGATGGTGAATTCCCGTCAGCAGAGCTACACAAAGAAGTGAAAGATTGGGTGCGTAAAGAGATTGGTCCAATTGCAACACCAGATGTACTGCACTGGACGGATTCCTTACCGAAGACTCGTTCTGGTAAGATCATGCGTCGAATCCTGCGTAAAATTGCAACGGGTGATACCAGCAACCTCGGAGACACATCAACGCTTGCCGATCCGAGCGTTGTAGATAAACTTATCGCAGAGAAAGCAGAATTGGCATAAATTCAACCAACTGTTTTAAAAGCACTTTAAAAACCGCCATCACTCATGGCGGTTTTTTGCTTTAGTGCACAAATTGGCCACACAAAAAATATGGCAATTATGTTGTTTTTGTTAACTTGGTTACAGAAACGAGAGTGGCTATTAGGAGATTAGACCAGTAAATTGCTGCTAATTGCTATGAATTAGCTATAATCTTGGTCGATTTTTTAAAATTTGCTCGGTTTTAACAAAAAAATCGTGCTGAACTATCGTATATTTGGGAATATAAACGTTCCACTCACGATAAGGGAAGATAGCAACACAATGTCTGCAAAGTCACGGATTCTTGTTCTAAACGGACCAAATCTTAATCTATTGGGTCTGCGCGAACCGACACACTATGGTCACAGTACCTTAGCTCAAGTTGTGGATACTCTTACAGAGCAAGCCCATAACGCTGGGGTAGAACTGGAACACCTACAATCAAATCGTGAGTACGAACTGATTGAAGCCATTCACGCTGCCTATGGCAAGATTGACTTCATCATCATCAATCCAGCGGCTTTCACTCATACTAGTGTGGCGCTGCGAGATGCATTACTTGGCGTCGCCATCCCATTTATTGAGGTGCACTTATCAAATGTGCACGCACGTGAACCATTCCGTCATCACTCTTATCTGTCAGATAAAGCAGAGGGTGTGATTTGCGGTTTAGGCGCACAAGGTTATGAATTTGCTCTGTCTGCAGCGATCAATAAGCTACAGGCAAAGTAACCCTAACACTCTGCAACCCTACGAGGGTTGTCTTAATCACAAGATAAAAGAGAAAGAAAAGATGGATATTCGTAAAATCAAGAAGCTAATTGAGTTAGTTGAAGAGTCTGGCATTGCTGAGCTAGAGATCTCTGAAGGTGAAGAGTCAGTGCGCATCAGCCGTCATGGCACTGCAGCCCCTCAAGCACCAATTCACTACGCAGCAGCTCCAGCGGCGGCACCTGCTCCAGTAGCAGCGGCACCAGTAGCGGAAGCGCCAGCAGCAGAAGCTCCAGCAGCAACACCTGCAGGTCACCAAGTTCTTTCTCCAATGGTTGGTACTTTCTACCGCTCTCCAAGCCCAGACTCTAAAGCATTCGTAGAAGTGGGTCAGAAAGTAAATGCTGGCGATACTCTATGTATTGTTGAAGCAATGAAAATGATGAACCAAATCGAAGCGGACAAATCTGGCGTTGTTACAGCAATCCTAGCTGAAGACGGCCAACCAGTTGAATTCGACCAACCTCTTGTTGTAATCGAATAAGCGGGGCTTGCCTTATGCTAGACAAAGTAGTCATCGCGAACCGAGGTGAAATTGCACTTCGTATTCTTCGCGCTTGTAAAGAATTAGGTATTAAGACCGTCGCTGTTCACTCAACAGCTGACCGCGATCTTAAGCACGTACTACTCGCAGACGAAACCGTATGTATCGGCCCTGCTCGTGGTATCGACAGCTACCTAAACATTCCACGCATCATTTCTGCAGCAGAAGTGACTGGTGCTGTGGCTATCCACCCAGGTTACGGCTTCCTGTCTGAGAACGCAGACTTCGCAGAGCAAGTTGAGCGCAGTGGTTTCATCTTCGTTGGTCCAAAGGCAGACACTATCCGCCTAATGGGCGATAAAGTATCTGCTATCAATGCAATGAAGAAAGCAGGCGTTCCTTGTGTACCGGGTTCTGACGGCCCTCTAGACAATGACGAAGAGAAAAACAAAGCATTTGCTAAGCGCATTGGTTACCCAGTAATAATCAAAGCATCTGGCGGCGGCGGCGGTCGTGGTATGCGTGTTGTTCGAGCAGAGAAAGACCTTATCCAAGCCATTGCAATGACACGTGCTGAAGCAAAAGCGGCGTTCAACAATGACATGGTTTACATGGAGAAATTCCTAGAAAACCCTCGTCACGTTGAAGTTCAGGTTATTGCTGACGGTCAAGGCGGCGCAATCCACCTTGGTGAGCGTGACTGTTCAATGCAACGTCGTCACCAAAAAGTAGTGGAAGAAGCTCCAGCACCTGGTATCACTGAAGAAATGCGTAAGTACATCGGTGAACGCTGTACTCGTGCATGTATCGAGATCGGTTACCGCGGCGCAGGTACGTTTGAATTCCTATATGAGAACGGTGAGTTCTACTTCATCGAAATGAACACTCGTATTCAGGTAGAGCACCCAGTAACAGAGATGGTTACTGGCATCGACCTAATCAAAGAACAGCTTCGTGTTGCAGCGGGTCAGCCTCTGTCATTCACTCAAGATGATATTAAGATCCGTGGCCATGCGATTGAGTGTCGTATCAACGCAGAAGACCCTGAGCGCTTCCTACCATCTCCGGGTAAGATCGAGCGTTTCCACGCTCCTGGCGGTATGGGTGTACGTTGGGAATCTCATATCTACACAGGCTACACAGTTCCACCTCATTACGATTCAATGATTGGTAAACTGATCACTTACGGTGAGAACCGTGATGTAGCGATTGCACGTATGAAGAACGCACTGGGTGAGATGATCATCGAAGGCATCAAAACTAACGTGCCACTGCAATTCTCCATTATGAATGACGAAAACTTCCAACACGGTGGTGCAAACATCCACTACCTAGAGAAGAAGCTTGGCTTACAATAAACCTAAGCAAACGTCTTAAAAAATGCCCACTCCCGTGGGCATTTTTGTTTTATATGTACGCGAAGGGCTCAACATATAAATAGGCTTATTTGGGTATATACTCAAACAAATCGTAGAGTTCTGGTAAACTCTGCGCCACTTCATTCACTTTAAGAGCAAAAACCAATGCCTTGGATTCAAATCAAACTCAACGCGACCAATGAAAACGCTGAGCAAATCGGCGATATGCTAATGGAAGAGACTGGCGCGCTGTCTGTTACATTCTTAGACGCGCAGGATACACCTGTATTCGAACCTCTACCTGGCGAAACTCGCTTATGGGGCGATACTGATATTCTGGCACTGTATGATGCAGAAGCAGACACTAACTTCATCATCGACCAAATTAAAGCGAGCAATATGCTGGCTGACAATTTTGCTTACAAAGTAGAACAGCTTGAAGATAAAGACTGGGAACGCGAATGGATGGAAAACTTCCACCCAATGAAATTTGGTGAACGCCTATGGATTTGTCCAAGCTGGCGCGACATTCCAGATCCTGACGCTGTTAATGTTATGTTGGATCCAGGCCTTGCATTCGGTACGGGTACTCACCCTACAACAGCACTTTGTCTTGAGTGGCTAGAAAGCATGGACTTAAGCGGTAAGACCGTTATCGACTTCGGTTGTGGCTCAGGTATTCTTGCGATCGCAGCGATCAAACTGGGCGCTGAAAAAGTGATAGGGATCGACATTGATCCTCAAGCCCTGCTTGCTTCAAAAGACAATGCTGAGCGTAATGGCGTTGCAGACAAACTAGAAGTTTACTTACCGCAAAATCAACCAGAAGGTCTCGTCGCTGACGTCGTTGTGGCCAACATCCTTGCGGGACCTTTACGTGAACTTGCACCTATCATCAAAGGGCTAGTTAAGCCAAATGGCGACCTCGCTATGTCCGGCGTATTAGACACTCAAGCTGAAGATGTTGCGAACTATTACCGTGACGAGCTTCACATTGACCCAATTGTTGAGCAAAGTGAATGGTGTCGCATCTCTGGTCGTAAGCAAGGCTAGACAAGGTTTTCAGAGCTAATTGTTTGAAATTTATACAATTTACAAAAACAATTTGTAAATGCTCAAATATTAGTCTTTTCACGCAGTGAAAAAATGCGTAAAATGCGCGCCCTTGCTGGTACAGAACTGTGATGACGTTTTGAAAATCGGAAACTATCAACTTAAGAACAATCTAATCGTAGCCCCTATGGCTGGTGTAACGGATAGACCGTTTCGCGAGTTGTGTCTTCGCTATGGTGCGGGAATGGCCGTCAGTGAAATGATGTCTGCTAACCCAAAACTATGGGGAACGTCAAAGTCGAAACAGCGCATGGTACACGAGGGCGAATCGGGCATTCGCTCTGTACAGATTGCGGGTTCCGATCCACAGCTTATGGCGGACGCAGCTCAATTCAGTGTTGAGAACGGTGCACAAATCATCGACATCAACATGGGCTGCCCGGCAAAAAAAGTGAATAAGAAGCTAGCGGGCTCTGCTCTGCTTCAATACCCAAACATTATCGAAGAGATTTTGAAAGCGGTCGTGAATGCAGTGGACGTTCCTGTAACGTTAAAGACTCGAACTGGCTGGGATACAGACAACAAGAACTGTGTCCAGATCGCTAAATTAGCCGAAAACTGCGGCATACAAGCTCTTGCTCTGCATGGCAGAACGAAAGCATGTATGTACAAAGGTGAGGCCGAATATGACAGCATTAAAGCGGTAAAAGAGGCGATTTCAATTCCGGTTATCGCGAACGGTGATATCGATAGCCCGGAGAAAGCCAAATTTGTACTGGAGTACACCGGTGCGGACGCTTTAATGATTGGACGCCCTGCCCAGGGTCGTCCTTGGATTTTCCAGGAAATCCATCACTATTTGGAAAACGGCACCACAATGGAGGAACTTCCAACTGAGGAAGTGAAAACCATTATGCTTGGTCATGTAAATGCTCTGCATGAGTTTTATGGGGAGTCCTTAGGTCCACGTATCGCGCGCAAGCACGTTGGGTGGTACCTGAAAGAGCATGAACAGGCAAGTGAGTTTCGCCGTACCTTCAACGCTATCGACGCAGCTCCGCTGCAAATTGAGGCGTTAGAAGGTTATTTTGATAACGTTGCATCATAATTAAGAGAAGAGCTAGACCGAATATGTTCGAACAAAATCTGACTTCAGAAGCATTAACAGTAACTACAGTAACGTCACAAGACCAGATTACTCAGAAGCCTTTACGTGACTCTGTTAAAGCGTCTCTTAAAAACTACCTTGCTCAACTAAACGGCCAGGAAGTAACAGAACTATACGAATTAGTTCTAGCTGAAGTTGAACAGCCACTACTAGATACTATCATGCAGTACACTCGCGGTAACCAAACTCGCGCAGCAACTATGATGGGTATCAACCGCGGTACTCTTCGCAAGAAACTTAAGAAATACGGCATGAACTAAGACCGTTTTTCAAAAAGTATTTGGAACAAGCCGTTACCTTTTTAGGTAACGGCTTTTCTTTATCTACTAAAACACTACGAATAACGCTCACTTTGTTCAGTATTACCAACTGGCTTTAAGATAACTACTGCTGAGCCAAACAATAGGAAAGCCACGAAAGCGACACATTCATTGCCTACAGAATACGCGAAGCCCGCCAAGGCAGACCAAATCGCGACACCAAAGTGCATCATACTCATTCCAGAAGACATCAGCACACCTCGATGTTCATCAGATAAGCTTGCTATATGTGCTTGTAACGCCGGAGAGCCTACCCCTCCAGCAAGAGACCAGAGCACTAGAGCTGGAAGATAAGCGGTAACCGTACTCATCTCATTTGAGAACACCCATGCACTGCAAGGTATGCACACCATTAAAGCCACTCGCATAACGGCTCGAGAGCTACCAAGCCAACGGCAAGCTCTCCCCACGCACATATTTCCAACCACACTCACGATCCCTAGAGCAGCATAAATAGCGCCCACCCAACCGAGCGCCAACTCGCTGGTATCTCGAATATGAAGGCCTATCAGGTTAAATACACCAATACCTCCCCCTAGGCCTAAACACATCGCTAGAATCGCCCTCAACGCGCCTGGAAGATGAATGACGTCTGTGATAGGTGGCAGAGTATCTGACTTCTTGGACTCATTATGCTTGTTGTTCATGGACACTACGCTCATGGCACCGACAAAAAGAGCCGCCACGCCCAAAATAATAAAAGCGGCACGCCATGATAAAAGCTGGGTCAACAATGCTCCGATCGCCGGGCTAGTTATCATACCTAGCGTTAATCCCGCCTGAACCATCACAATTTGACGCATCGCTCTATTACCCTTCGCGTCTCCCGCTAACGCGAATGCAATTGGTAACATGCCTGCACTTGCAATACCAGTGATCACACGAGTTGCAATAGCAAGTTCAAAATCATGAACTATGCCCGTCGTAATAGACGCAACCCCAAATACAAAGCAAGCAGGCACCATGATACGAATACGCCCAGCTCGGTCTGATAAACGGCCCAAGTAAGGAGCGAAAATTGCTATGGCTAAACTATATGCCGTAATAAATAAGGTCACCTGACTCGGTTGAACACTTAAATCATTTCCGATAGGTTCAAGAATAGATCCAAGCATCAACTCATCTGCACCAACAAGAAAAGCAACGAGAAATAGGATCATGGACTGCATCATAGCTCCACCTCCTGTTCTGTTTCCGATTCAGCACAAGTGAGCAACGAAATATCTAAAACTCTATCAGGCCAAGATTGCAAAAATGCCTTCTCATGAGATACTACAATCACGCTACCGGAAAAGCGCAGGAGAGCCTCTTTAAGCGCATTTTTACTGCTGCTATCCAAATGTGTTGCTGGTTCGTCCAACAGCAAAACATTGCATTTCTGAACCGATAAACAACACAGTTTCACCCGAGTTTGCTCACCACCGCTCAATGTATCTAAGTGGCGCTGCGTCTTATCCCCCGTGATCCCAAAGCGAGCTAATAGCTTGCGTGACTCTTTGCTTGAGATTGTTGGCGCACAAGAGCACAGCTCCTGTTCAGGCGTGTTCTGAAGATGGCGCCAAGACAAATCTTGAGAAAAATAACCAATCATTGCACCTTTTGCCAATACCACCTCACCAGAGAGTGGCTCGATCTCCCCCATCAGGGTTTTAAGTAAGGTCGACTTACCCACGCCGTTAAAGCCAGCAACAACCAACTTTTCCCCGCGCGCTAACGTGATATCAAATACTGGAAGCAGAGGCTGCTGATAACCGATCATCAACGCTTTTGCGTCAATCACATTCGGTTGCCCAATGGGCTGGTAAGCAAAGTCAAACATCGATACTTTCTCTACATTATTCAGTTGAATAGGTTCGATTTTATCCAGTTTTTTCTTACGCCCTTTAGCAAGACTCGCGTTAACTCCTGCACCATTTTGGGCAATAAATTTCTCTAACTTTCGAATTTCACTTTGCTGAGCCTTATATTGCTTTTCTAATAAAGCACCGTCGTGCTGCTTTTGCTGCATTGCTTTGACATAAGTACCGCTGTATTTTCGAACCGTTTGATAATCAATATCACAAATACTGGTCGCTACTTGATTAAGGAAATCAACATCATGAGAAACCAGTAAAACGGTGCCAATGTAATCATTGAGAAACGTGACTAGCCATTCAATGTGCGGAGCATCAAGATAGTTTGTCGGCTCATCAAGAATTAACACATCGGGGTTGCGAAGTAACAACCTGCCTAAAAGGACTTTGTGCCTTTGACCGCCACTTAGCGAGACAAGCGGTGTATCTAAGCCAAATTGATAAATGCCAAGACCTACAGCAACTTGTTCAATTTTGGTATTAATTGCATAAAAGTTTTCATCTTCTAAATATGCCTGTAGCCGAGCGACTTGGCTTAAAAGAGATGTAGAGTGAGACTCGGTCATCGCATGATACAAAGTCCAAAGCTTTTGCTCTGTAGCGTATAAACTCTCAAAAGAGCCCTTTAAACACTCATGAACTGTCAGCACATTATCGATCTTAAAATGTTGTTCTAAATACCCCACCTCAAGGTTTGGTAACCAGTCAATGCAGCCCTTATCTGCAGATAATTCACCGAAAAGCAGTTTCAATAAGGTGCTTTTTCCAACACCATTCGCTCCGGTGATACCTATTTTCTCTCCCACGTTAATACGAAAGGTCACGTTGTTGTATAACGTCTTATCAGCTATCTGATAAGACAAATTTTTAACTTGTAAAATACTCATGTTTTCAACCAAATAAAAAAGGGCCGGTGATCAATACCGGCCCTTTTTTCAATACTGGGTAATGCTTTGTAGCTGCTTAACAGATACAAAAAGGCCGATGATGAAATATCACCGGCCATCTCTTCTCTTTTATCAGGTGTACAAGCTCCTGCGTATAACTTCAGCGAAGCTACCCACACATAAAACACCTGATGAAGATTAATTTAAGACTCCGAGCAACACTTCATCGCGTTTTTTGCACGGAGTTCAGCCTTCTTACAAAGCTTTTAAACAAGAGATATAACATGATTTACTGTCGAAAAAACACTCGATGTGAAGCGTACACCTTTAGAATAAAAAGTACCAGATAATTATTAAAACTATCGTGACTTACACGAAGGTCCACTGAAAGAAGACTTTTCCTCAGTCAACGTGCTAGGTGAACGACTTACTCAGCAAACACAGCTATGAGAGCACCTATACCGCTCACGTTATACGAATGTAGTGGTGGCTTTGTAGGTTGGAGAGGGTTAGAGGGAAGAAGTAGCGAATACACTTTAAGACACTGGCTTAAATAGATCGACAAAACAAAATCCATGTTTGGAAAGTTTTAAATGCGCTGAGTTTATATTAATAAGCGCCTATGGCTAAATCAAAACATCTAAAGCAGAGAAATCTCCCCGAAAATAACATAACCTAGTGAATAAATTCTCCAGGTAATAATAAAGGAAGCTTTGGTAAGTTAAGCACAGGGGCTCAAAACTAGCGCTCGAGACTGCAGAAACCACACAAAACTGCGTTCCACTTCACTCATAACAGGGCTTAGAAAGCATCGCCAGAGGGAAGCCGGCCTCTCGATGCAAGGTTTCAATATGAAAGTGGGTTTAAGGTAAGTCGGGTAACCAAAACGAAAAAAGCCTCAGTCTTTCGACTGAGGCTTAATATAAGTGGCGGAGTGGACGGGACTCGAACCCGCGACCCCC
>NZ_JAWOUQ010000019.1:0-54108 GCF_033339475.1 Vibrio sp. 2304
GGTTGAAAGCACCGGTCTTGAAAACCGGCATACGTTAATAGCGTATCTAGGGTTCAAATCCCTATCTCTCCGCCACTATTAAGAAGCCTCGCTAGAAATAGCGAGGCTTTTTTCATTTCCGCACATCTTTATTACTCTATCTATGCTTGCCAAAAATCAATTCCATATGCGATCTACTTTTCGACAAAGTAATATTGGTATCGGTATTGGTTGTGACGTTTTGATTTTTGCTAAGAAGTGCAGTTGCCTCTAAAGCTGTTCATCCTCATCACTGCATGCTGTCCCGATAAGGTTGTTGGAGATGCTTTGTTAAGGTGTTGAACCATTTATTGCCTTATCGTTCTCTTAAAGCACTACCATTGCTTCTCTAGCCCCTTTTACTGGATAGACCGAACAAATAAGCATACTCAAATAGCCACTGTTTCACTGATGTGTCTTTTTGTTTTGCTCAGTCGAGCGATGCGTGTGCTCTATTGCCTAAATCTAGCTACGTCTTAAAACCATACTTCTACAGGCTAAAGTTACGTATTCCTGCATCTTTTAAAATTGTTTTGGATTCTGCTGGAATGACAGGATCAGAGTAGTCAAAAGAGAAGAGTGAAAGTGAAGCGATAGTGAGTTGCTAGGAAGTTGGAAATTACTTGGGAACCAATGAATTTGATAAACATATTGATGTAAGGACTAAAGGGTTAATAGCAGGCAATAAAAAAGCCGACAGGTAAGCTGTCGGCTTAGTTAGGTCATCTTAAGTTAGTCATTCTGGACGAGCGTGAGAGCTTTACGAGAGACTTCGTGAGCAGCTTTGGTTAGATTTTGCTTCTCTAGTGTGTCTGCTAGGAATGCATAGTCAGAGACGTCAGAGCGAAGCTTTAAGGCGATCTCAAAGTGATCCTGGGCTTCTTGCCACTTCTCTTGACGGAAATAGAAGTGCGCTAATGCGCTATGGGCAGCGGCGTTATCCGGTTCTTTCTTCACTACTCCCTCTAAGAAGACCACGACAGGGTGGGTATCTGGCAGGTTTAGATCTGGCAGAAGTTGATAAAGCTCTGGGGCAGGTTGTTTTTTTAATGCTTCTTTTAGCACGGTAAAGGCTTCTGCATCAGCTTTTCGTGTGATGAGTTCTCGAGCAAAACAGGCAACGAGGTTTGTGTCTTGTTTCACTTTACGTGAGAGACTATTCCAATGAGAGATAAGCCCTTCGCTACCTTGTTGTTGCGCTACTTCATGGAGTAAGCCGCACTGCGCCTTTTGAATCAGCTCTGCATGTTCTTCTTCCGTGATGAGTTTTGCTTTGGTTAGTTGTGGCAAGAGGTCAATAAGAGGTTGCCACAACTTTAGCTGCATGTACGTTGTTTTCAGCAAGTTCAATACAATAGAGTTACTCGCATACTGACTTTTTAACGATTGCAAGGTATCGAAAGCGGACTCGAACTCGTTGTCGCGGATAAATTGTTTCGCTCGAGTCAGTTCTACTGCGAGATGGGCGTTCTCTTGTTGGCTCGCTAGCTCTAGATAGTGATCTCGTTTTGCTTTATCACCTTGGCCTTGTGCGGCTTCAGACGCAACCAAGTAGCAAAGCAGCGGCATATCGTGATGATTTGCCCAGCGAGTTACTTTCTTCTCAGCACCTTTCCAGTCACCTTCTAGAAGTTTAATAATGCCTTCATTGGTGTATCGGCGGGAATGGCGCATTTTGCGAACACTGAAGTAGTTCCATGTTGTAGAACTAGCATAAACTAACTTCTTAATCAGGTACTCAAGCAGAAAAAGGCCTGCGAGTGCAGCGATAACGAAAACCACTAATGTCGTTACGCTCATCTCGATCGTTTTCTCGGCAATGGAGATGAGTACATAGCCTTGCTGACCAGAAAACTGGGTGCCAACAAATAGTCCTGCGCCTAGTACAACAAATAGGAAAATAAGACGAAACATTACTTATCCTCCATGCCTGTCATCGTTGTGACTTCACGACGTAGGCGTTCACGGATGACATCTGATAGTTGAGACTGACTTTGCAGTTTTGTTGGGTATTCCACTTGAATATTTTGCTGACTTAGCAGGTTAACCGTTTTGTTGAACTCTTTAACGGAATTATCGTCTTGGTTGAAGAAAGCTAATGCCCATTTGTCGGCTGTTTTTAGAGATGTGGTGTAAATTTCACCTTGTTCTTGGTACACCGCTTTTATTGCCGTTTCCAATTTGGCTTTGATGTTTTCTTTCAGGTAAAAGTGTTGCTCAGGAGAAAGCAGTGGAATGACGTTACCATCGCGCGTGCGGAAGGTAATGAAGTTTTCTGAAAAGTCCTTCAAAGAGGTCATTAAGTTATCTTGCCAGTTTGCGATATCTTCAGACACTTCAGTGTTTTCTACGGCTTCAGCTTCAGGTAGCAGTGCATTGGCGAGAGGGAGCTTGTCTACTTGCTGTTGTAGGGCAGTTAAGCGTAGTACCAATCCATCACGGTCAATTAGCGGGATCGTGCGAAGTTTGGTGATATCGTTCGCCATTGCTTTACGTAGTTTGACGAGGCTAGGGTCATTCAGTGCTGCAATGCGTTGGTCTGCACTTTCCATCAGTTGAGTCGCGCTTTCTACATCGTGCTCTAAGAACAATTTACGACCAGCTAATTTGACAAGGTAATCGGCTTCCGCCAATAGCCAGTCGTTTGGTCGACGACCTTTCACATCGGCAACGGCGAGCTGTAAGCTTTCAATGCTCTTCTGTTGCTGTCCAAGTACCACTTCCGCTTTGTGTGTCACGGTTGTTGCTTTCTCGATGGTTTCTTCTTGTACCCGGCTGAGTTCTTGCTTCATGGAAGCTTGAGTGCTTTCTAGCTGACTTTTTAGTTGGGCGATCTGCGCTTGGTAATCGGCTTGCTGTTGATGCAGCTTGTACGCGAGGCCACCGCCAAAAATAATCGATAAGATGATAGCGACCGTGCCTAGTTTGACACCACGTTTACCTTGTTTTTCTTCAAACTCGACTTTGGTTGGCTCTGCTGTTTTTGGGGGCTCGGCCGCTTGTGGTTGCTCTTTTTTAAGGTCCGCATCCTGCTGCGATGTGGTTTTTTCGACTAGCGGTGCCGATGAGGTTTCTTCGGAAAGGTTTTTATCGTTATTTTTTTGGTCGTTATTTTTACTTGTCATGCCTATATCCTGTGTAGCTAGGGCTGGAGAGCCGCCAGTAATTCTTGGTTGGATGCGCTTCCCGTGCATCTCACGCGAGTGAACCCCCTTTGAATTGCGATGTCAGCGATACGCTGACTGGGGATATACAACTCTTGTTGATTAAGCCAAGTCAATTGCTCCGACGTCAATTGGCTGCACAAATAATCCAGTTGTTCACCACTGGTGACGATAATCTGGTTAATTTGTAGGTTTTTCCATAGTGAGATACAGCTTACTGGATCGAATGGGATGAATTCTCTCTTGTAAGTCTCACTATAGTGAACTTTTGCGCCACGCCTCACCAATGCATCTTTGATCAGCTCTCTTCCGCCGTTACCACGAAGGATAAGAACTTGTTGTTGTGCCACATTGTTGAGCTCTGGCAGTCGCAATAAGTGTTCACTATCACTGACTTGGGGATAGTGTACTTTCTGTTGGGTACATTTGCTTAAATAGTGTGCTGTTTTTTGACCAACGGCAAGGTAAATAGCTTGTTTCGGCCATGACATCCCGTTGCTGGCTAAGATTTGCTGTGCACATTGCACTGCATGTCGACTAACAGCGATAACAATTTGAGCTTGATGTAGATGTTTAGAGAGGTGCGTGTCCGTGAGATCGGCGACAATGTCGATCAGAGGATGGTGATATGCGGAAATGCCGTGCCTTTCGAGCAGAGAGCAAAGCGCGTTGCCTTGCTCTCCCGGCCGAGTGACCAACACTGCCATGGTTATTCGTGATCTGCGTACAGCTTAGTTAGGATTTCACGAGCGCCGTTATCTAGCAGCTCATTGGCTAGCTGCACTCCTAATGCTTCGCCGTCTTTACGATGGCCACGAATTTCACCACGCACAATTTCGCTGCCATCTGGTTCGCCAACTAATGCGCGTAGCCAAATGTTGTCGCCGTCTAGCAGGGCATAGCTGCCGATAGGTACCTGACAGCCGCCTTCTAGCGTAAGGTTCATTGCGCGCTCACACAAAACGCGGTCTACGGTGTCTTGGTGGTTAAGTGGCTCAAGCAGCTTAAGCAGTCTTTCATCGTCAAGGCGGCACTCAATACCGACAGCACCTTGCCCTACCGCTGGTAGTGATTGCTCTGGTTCGATAAAGCTACGAATGCGCTCTTCAAGCTTCAATCGTTTAAGGCCTGCCGCAGCAAGAATGATTGCATCATACTCACCCGCATCTAACTTACCAAGGCGAGTGCCCACATTACCGCGAAGCTCTTTGATGATGATGTCCGGACGATATTCTTTCAGTTGGCATTGACGGCGCAAACTGCAAGTACCAACCACGGCACCTTGAGGGAGCTCATCAATGTGGCTATAGGTATTAGAGACGAAGGCATCACGAGGATCTTCACGCTCACAAATGGTCACGAGGCCAAGGCCTTCTGGGAAATCGACGGGTACGTCTTTCATTGAGTGAACGGCGAGGTCTGCACGTCCTTCTAGCATCGCGATTTCAAGCTCTTTTACGAACAAGCCTTTGCCGCCAACTTTTGCTAGTGGTGTATCTAAAATCACGTCACCTTTGGTCACCATGGTTACTAACTCGACTTCCAAGCCAGGGTGAGCGGCTTGAAGGGCGTCTTTAACAAAGTAAGCTTGCCATAAAGCAAGAGGGCTTTTTCGAGTTGCAATGCGAATCGGTGTGGATTGTGTCATGATCTTCTCAATGCTGTTTGGATTTGGGTTTATCCTACCATTCTCATCAAGAAATGCTTACTGTTAGTTCGTTATCTCTGAAGGCTATGAATGGAATTACATGACGTTATGAAAATAGTGTGACTGGATTCTCAATTAGACTAAGGACTATTATTAGTAATAGGTAATAAGAGCGACACTACCGCGCGATTAATTTTGTGACTAAAGTATGGTTTTGTATCCAGAGTGATACGCGGGCGTGAAGCTTTACCCGCACCAATAAAAGTGTTAAATTGATCACGTTTTTAAGCCATTTTGGTTTAAAACGTCAGCAGATTTTCGTGATTGTTCAACCAAGGAATTCCCCTTGCAGGCTTACACCCAAAAAATCATCCAGCGACTAGATAATTTGAATCAGCAGCGAGTTGATCGCGCGCTGGCGCTTATGGATTCTCAAAGCCAGCAAGTCTTCCATTTGATTCCTGCCTTGTTGAACTACAACCATCCTGTAATTCCTGGCTATTATGATGCCGATGTCCCGTTTGGTGTACATGGGCTTGAACTAAATAGCATTCAGCAACAATTCATAGATGATATTCAACTTGCCATTGGTCAGCCGCTCAAGACGGTAGAAAAGCCCGCTATATTGGGTTTGTACACCATGGGCAGTACCTCCTCGATTGGTCAAAGTACTTCCAGTGATTTGGATATTTGGGTGTGTATCTCACCAGAGATGGATTGTGACGAACGCGAGTTATTGACCAATAAATGCCTACTCATCACGGATTGGGCACAAAGCAAAGGCGTGGAAGCGAACTTTTTCTTAATGGATAAAGAGCGCTTTAGAAGCAATCATTCTGAGGAGATGACAGGTGATAACTGTGGTTCATCTCAGCACTTACTTTTGCTAGATGAATTCTATCGTAGTGCGGTGCGTATCGCCGGACAGCGTTTGTTATGGCAAATCGTGCCGCCAGAAATGGAAGAGTGTTACGACGAGTACGTTTCTCAACTTTGCAGTGATGGTTACATCGACTGTAGTGAATGGATCGACTTTGGTAAATTGAACTGCATTCCTGCTGAAGAATACTTCGGATCGAACTTGTGGCAGTTATACAAAAGCATCGACTCTCCCTACAAATCGGTATTAAAAGCCATCTTGCTAGAAGCTTACTCGTGGGAATACCCGCATACTCAATTGTTAAGCATCGACACTAAACGTCGTTTCTTTGCCCATGAGCCTGATCTCTATGGCATGGATGCGTACTACTTAATGTTGGAAAAAGTAACCCGTTACTTAGAGCGAATTCAAGACGATACACGTTTGGATTTGGTGCGTCGCTGTTTCTATCTCAAAACCCATGAAAAATTATCTCGTGAGCCGAATGTTGGCTCAGTAGCTTGGCGTCGTGAAGCGCTGAGCGATATGATTGCAAAATGGAATTGGGATGCCAATGTCGTTGCAGAGCTCGATGACCGCCGTAATTGGAAGGTTGAACAAGTAAAGGTGGTACATCATGCATTGCTGGATGCGTTGATGCAAAGCTACCGTAACTTGATTCAATTTGCGCGTCGTAACGACATCACTTCTGCTATCAGTCCGCAAGACATCAGTATTTTGGCCCGTAAACTCTACGCTGCTTTTGAAGTATTGCCGGGCAAAGTAACGTTACTAAACCCACAGATTTCACCTGATCTGCACGAGCCTGACTTGAGCTTTATCGAAGTGAAAAAAGGGGGAGTGAACAAGTCTGGTTGGTACCTCTATAAACAACCGCTTATTGCGCACCGCATTTTGGGGCAACCATATCTAGAGCATCATGAATACTTGAGTAAGTTGGTTGCTTGGGCATTCTTCAATGGCTTGATCACTGAATCGACTCGTTTACATGCTGTGGTACGTGAAGCGCAGCTAGATATTGATAAGTTTTACCAAATGGTGAGTGACTTACGAAATACTTTTGCGTTGCGTAAGCGTCGTCCATCTATGCAGGCGCTAGCGAGTCCTTGTGAAATAAGCCAGCTTGCGATGTTCATCAACTTCGAAAATGATCCGACGTCTGAACTTTCTGGTCGTTCGTTGAAAGTGGATGTTAAGAACACCGATATTTTTAGCTTTGGTCCAGAACATAAAAATTTAGTCGGCAGTGTTGACCTTGTTTACCGTAACTCTTGGCATGAAGTGCGTACGCTGCATTTCAAAGGGGAAACGGCGATGCTGGATGCACTGAAAACCATTTTGGGCAAAATGCACCAAGATGCGTTGCCACCAGAATCAGTGGATGTGTTCTGCTATGCGAAGAATATGCGTGGTGTGATGCGCAATATGGTTTACCAGCTTTTAGCTGAATGTATCGACTTACGCTTGAAACCAGTAGAGCAAGAGAAACGCCGCCGCTTTAAAGCGATGCGTCTTGGTAACCAGACTTATGGGTTGTTCTTTGAACGTCGTGGTGTGTCGGTGCAGAAGCTAGAAAATTCCATCGATTTCTACCGCAGCATTTCTACTAACAAACTCAAAGGCTCGCCGCTGTTAATGCTCGATCGTGAGCAAGAATATCAAATGCCGGAAGCGGTGGATGGGTTTGCCAGTGAAGGTCTGGTGCAGTTCTTCTTTGAAGATAACGAAGATGGCTTCAATATTTATGTTTTGGATGAGTCAAATCAAGTGGAAGTGTATCACCAATTTAGTGGCTCCAAAGATGAAATGATTTCGTCTGTAAACAGCTTCTACACGTCGGTAAAAGACGATAGTCGCGTCGCGTCTAAGTTTATTAACTTTAACCTGCCTCAGTACTATCAAATTATTCACCCTGAAGAGGGGAATGCGTATATCATTCCTTACCGTAATGACGGTTGTTCACCGAGTCGCCCGACCAAAACTGTGAATGCGTAATTAAACCCGTATCAATAAACAAAAAGAGCACTTCGGTGCTCTTTTTGTTTTGGTGACGATTGACCAGAATTATGCCCAGTCAATGGCTTCGCCTGCGTGCTTTTCACACTCTTGCTTCACCATTTCAAATAGCTCCATACCCGTTTTTGAGCAGGTCCATTTACCTTCAATAAGCTTGAAGTGGAAACCACCAGATTTGGACGCTAGCCAGATCTCATGCATCGGCTCTTGGCGATTAATGATGATTTGGCTGCGGTCTTCAAATTCCAATGTCATTACGTTGCCAGTGACTTCGTAATCAATGTCTGCGCCTGAATCATCGATGGATTCTTCGATGATTTGCATCTGCGCATCCACCAGTTGATGAAATTCAGTATCGTTCATCCGTCTATCCTATTGCTTTTCCTGAGTGTGGTGCGATTATAGGGGGCATTGATTCAATAATCACGATATGCGAAATGAAAAAATTAGTTACTGTGTTGTTTGTGATGGTTGCCGCGACCTTAGCGGGGTGTGGTCAGTCTGGCTCACTATACATTCCAGATGACACTCAACAGAATGAGCAATCACAATAAATAACCGCACCTTAGGGTGAAATTAGGGTTCAGCAGTCGAATAAAATAAGGGAAGCGAATTTTGGATTACTTCAACTATCAGGATGATGGCCAGCTTTGGGCCGAAGACGTCCCACTTCAAGCTCTTGCAGAGCAATATGGCACTCCTCTTTACGTATATTCTCGAGCCACGCTAGAGCGCCATTGGAAGGCGTTTGATAGTGCTGTGGGTCAGCATCCTCACCTAGTTTGCTACGCGGTGAAAGCCAACTCAAACTTAGGCGTATTGAACACGCTAGCGCGTTTGGGATCGGGTTTTGACATCGTGTCGGGTGGTGAACTTGAGCGTGTGATTGCCGCAGGCGGTGATCCGAAAAAAGTCGTTTTCTCTGGTGTTGGTAAAACATCGGCAGAGATGAAGCGCGCTCTTGAGCTAGGTATCAAATGTTTCAACGTTGAATCTGAGCCAGAGCTAGAACGTTTGAACAAGGTTGCGGGTGAGCTTGGTGTGATTGCACCAATTTCTCTTCGTATCAATCCAGATGTCGACGCGAAAACACACCCTTACATTTCGACTGGTCTTCGCGACAATAAATTCGGCATTGCGTTTGATCGTGCGCCAGATGTTTATAAATTCGCGCAAAGCCTGCCGAACTTGAATGTGCAAGGCATCGACTGCCACATTGGTTCTCAGCTGACCAATATAGACCCATTTATCGACGCGACAGACCGTTTATTAGCTCTGATTGATGATTTAAAAGCACAAGGCATTAACATTCGTCACCTTGATGTCGGCGGCGGTTTGGGTGTGGTCTATCGTGATGAATTACCACCTCAGCCTTCTGATTACGCCAAAGCGTTACTAGGCCGTCTTGAAAATCACCAAGACTTGGAGCTGATCTTTGAGCCAGGCCGTGCAATTGCTGCGAACGCAGGTATCTTGCTAACGCGTGTTGAGTTTTTAAAACATACTGAGCATAAAAACTTTGCGATTATCGACGCTGCAATGAACGACTTGATGCGTCCTGCGCTATACCAAGCATGGCAAGATATTGTGCCAGTTTCACCGCGAAAGGGTGAAGCTCAGACTTACGACTTGGTTGGTCCTATTTGTGAAACCGGCGACTTCTTGGGTAAAGATCGCGCACTCGTTTTGCAAGAAGGTGATCTACTCGCGGTTCGTTCAGCAGGTGCCTATGGTTTTGTGATGTCTTCGAACTACAATACTCGTACCCGAGCAGCAGAAGTGATGGTGGACGGTAAACAAAGCCACTTAGTTCGCCAGCGTGAGGAGCTGACCAGTTTGTGGCAGCTGGAACAGATTCTACCGGAGTAACACACAACAAATGCATTTCCACTTTTCCAAAATGCACGGTTTGGGCAACGACTTCATGGTCGTCGACTGTATTACCCAGAACGTGTTTTTCTCGCAAGACCTGATCCGCCGCTTGGCGGATCGTCATACTGGCGTTGGTTTTGACCAATTGCTTGTGGTAGAGGCCCCTTACGACCCTGAAACCGACTTCCATTATCGGATTTTTAATGCCGATGGAAGTGAAGTTGAACAGTGTGGTAACGGTGCACGCTGTTTTGCCCGCTTTGTTCGCTTGAAGGGGCTGACCAATAAATACAGCATCAGCGTGAGCACCAAGAAAGGAAAGATGATTCTCAACATCGAAGATGATGGGGAAGTGACGGTCAACATGGGCGTGCCAGAGTTTGAACCGAACAAAATTCCTTTCAAAGCGAAGCAAAAAGAGAAAACTTACATCATGCGAGCAGGCGACAATACCTTGTTTTGTGGTGCTGTGAGCATGGGTAACCCGCACGTAGTGACCGTGGTCGACGATGTGGATACGGCAGAAGTGGAAACTCTCGGTCCGCTGCTTGAGTCGCATGAGCGTTTCCCAGAGCGCGTCAACGCTGGCTTTATGCAGGTGGTGAGTCGTGACCATATTCGTCTTCGAGTTTACGAGCGAGGCGCAGGAGAGACACAAGCTTGTGGTAGTGGTGCATGCGCGGCAGTCGCGGTTGGGATTCTGCAGGGTTTGTTGGATGAAAACGTTAAGGTTTCTCTACCTGGTGGTGAATTGCGAATTGCATGGCAAGGTCCTGGCAAGCCGTTGTTTATGACCGGTCCTACAACGCATGTATTTGATGGTCAATTATCTTGCTAGTTGAAGAAAAAGGAAACGGTTTGTCTCAAGTAGAAGCAGATGCCTTAACGGCTGAAGTAGTGGCCGAGTACCTCAAAGATCATCCAGACTTTTTTGTGCAACGTCCGGAGCTTGTGGATCGTTTATCTTTCCCACACTCAGACTTAGGCGCGGTATCTTTGGTACACATCCAAATGAATCGCCAACGTCAGCGCATTGAAGAGTTAGAGGAAGAGATCACTACACTAATGTCGCTTGCGGCGAACAATGATCGCACCTTTTACGAATTTATGGATTTGCAGGGGCAGATTCTAAAGTGTGGTGACTTTAAACAAGTCATTCATTCTATCGAAGATAAAGCCAAAGCATTGGGCTTACGTGCGTTTGTTCGATTGTTTAGTCAATGCGACGCATCGATTCAATTGAGTAAGGAAAGTTATCAACGCTTTGCGACCACTCACTTAAATGGCAAAGATGCGTACTTAGGACGTCTTCGCAAAGTGGATCGTGAAGCTTTGTTTGGCAACATGGAAGTGCCGGAAATGGGGTCCTATGTGGTACTGCCGCTAGTGAAACAGCAAACACTGGGCGTGCTTGCTTTTTCTAGTGAAGATGGCGGCCATTTTCAGCCAGATATGGATACCTTGTTTTTGCGTCACCTATCATTAGTAGTGGCACATCTCGCTCAAACACTGGTATGGCAAAGTTACGATGACGACAACTCCCAACATTCCTCTGCCAAATAGTCTGCAAAAGCCTCTTGAGCGCTTCTATGAATTCTTACGAAGCGAAAAGGGGCTTAGCCTACATACTCAGCGCAATTACAAACAGCAGCTAGAAACAATGGCGCAGCACTTAGCTGAAATGGGGCTCAAAGATTGGTCTCAAGTGGATGCTGGTTGGGTGCGCCAATTAGCAGGTAAGGGCATGCGAGAAGGCATGAAAGCCAGCAGTTTGGCAACGCGCCTCTCATCGCTGCGTAGCTTTTTCGATTTCCTTATTCTGCGTGGCGAGATGTCGGCTAACCCAGCCAAAGGGGTTTCAGCACCTCGCAAAAAACGCCCGTTGCCCAAAAACCTCGATGTTGACGAAGTGAGCCAATTACTTGAAGTCAACGAGGACGACCCGCTGGCTGTGCGCGATCGCGCCATGATGGAGCTGATGTATGGCGCCGGCTTACGTTTGGCTGAACTGGTGGGTGTGGATGTACGTGACGTACAACTGCGTAGTGGTGAGCTTCGTGTTATTGGTAAAGGCGATAAAGAACGTAAAGTGCCGTTCTCTGGGATGGCAACCGAGTGGGTCGGGAAATGGTTACGCGTTCGTGGTGATTTAGCCGCTCCAGGTGAGCCCGCCTTGTTTGTATCTAAGCTTGGAACGCGTATTTCGCATCGTAGCGTGCAAAAGCGCATGGCTGAATGGGGGCAGAAACAGTCTGTCGCAAGCCATATTAGTCCGCATAAATTGCGTCACTCATTTGCGACACATATGCTCGAATCAAGCAATAACTTACGTGCGGTGCAGGAGCTTTTAGGGCACGAGAACATTTCGACGACCCAAATCTACACGCACTTGGATTTCCAACATTTGGCGCAAGCCTACGACCAAGCCCACCCACGCGCACGTAAAAAGAACGGGGAGTGAGCCGAAGTATGAAATTTTATCGCCGTATCGAGCCTATTAAGGCAATGACCTTTGACCTAGATGATACCCTCTATGACAACTATCCTGTGATCGTTCGCATGGAGCGTGAGTTGCTATCTTGGCTCAAGCACCATCATCCAGCGGTTGCTCATATGAACAAAGCGGATTGGTTTGCTCTCAAGCAGCGTGTTGTGCAGCAACAACCCGAGCTGAAGAGCGATGTCACTTTATGGCGTTTAGTGCAACTTCAGCAAGCCTTCTCCCAAGTAGGCTACGACGAAGACGCAGCACATGCCGCCGCGAAAGCCGCAGTAGACGTTGCGTTGGACTGGCGTAACCGTTTTGAAGTGCCGCAGCAAAGCCTCGATGTATTGGAGGAACTCGCGCAGCACATCCCGTTGGTGGCAATCACCAACGGTAATGTGGATTTAGACCGCATCGGTCTTACGCCTTATTTCCAACAGGTACTTAAAGCAGGACCAGATGGATTGGCGAAACCCGCAACCGATATGTTTACTAAAGCGAAGCGATTCTTGGATATTCCTGCGGAGAATATTCTGCATGTCGGTGATCATCTAACCACGGATGTGCATGGTGCAAAGTTGGCTGGTTTTGCAGCCTGTTGGTTTAATGATATGAATAAAAATGTCATTAACCATTCAAAAACACGTACTTTACCTGATATTGAAATCAATAGTTTGCAGCCGTTACTCACACTTTTTTAATTGCTTTCGCATTAATCCATTCTAATCTCATTTTGTGTCTAGAAAAGCAGCGCAAAGCCACGTAAATTATTCTCTATTAAATAAAAATAGTAACGCCACACGTCGTGGTGAAGATAGTGTTACGGCAGTGGTAGGTCCATGCGAGCTTTTTCAAAACTGGTTCACGATGTCAGTCAACTGAATGACTTTTTAGTCACTTTTCCGACTTCCTCAGATAAACAATATTTAGTACAAATATTGTCGACGCAATCGCGCGAAATTACGACCACACTTGCAGACGCCGTTTTGTCGTCGCTGCCGAATGCTCATGTTATGGGGCATAGTACGCGTAATGTGATTCTGGAAGGGGAGATATTTACCTCTGGTTGCCTAGTGAGTGTGATTGAATTTGAGCAAACCACGCTGACTTCTGCGGTACAAACATACTCTTACTCCCCTGACATTGATGGCGGGGAGCTCAAGCGCTCTCTTCTAATGCAGCATAATTCACAGGTGATCCTCAGCTTTGCTGTGCAAATTGAACGACGTGACTATCCCTTGTTTCAAACCTTCGCCAGTGAAGAAGTAGTGATTTCTGGAGGGTTGGCGCAGAGTATTGATGATGGCTGCTGGGTGCTATATCAAAACCGAGTTTACGATAACGCTGTGGTTGCCGTAGCTTTGCACAGTGATACTTTGAAGCTATGGACTAATGCGTATTCGGAATGGAACCCGATTGGCATGCCACACAAAGTCACTCATGCAAAAGGAACGCGCTTGTATTGTTTAGGTGAGAAGAAAGCGCTGGAAGTATACAAGCGTTACTTGGCGGATGGCCATGACGTGACGCTGAGTCAACTGCTCAGCTTTCCTTTGTATCGAGAAAGCTTAGGGCGAAAGGAAGTTTGTACGGTAACGGAGCTACACGCTGATGGCAGTATGAGCTTCGACAGGCCCTGGTGTCTTGGTGACGAAGTGCAATTTTGCTATAACCATCCCTCGTTAACGCTCGAGCAAGTGCGGCATGGTGTGGTTGAGTTAGCCATGCACCAACCTGAAGTCGTTATGATTTTTAACTGCGCGTCACGGTTAGACTTTATTGACAGCAGCGACGAAGTCCAAGCCTTCAAAGATATTGCGACGACGTTTGGTAGTTACTGTATGGGGGAACTGCATGGTGGTATTGGTCAGCCCGAAATTCTTCATCACAGCCTGACGTATTTAGCGATGCGAGAGGGAGACGAAGTGCAAACATTGAACTTGCCTAAGTCGCCCGTTAGCTCCTCTATTTCACCGCTGTTTAGCTTGATTCGAAATGCGATCGGCGATCTCAACCATATGAACGCGCATATGGGGTATCAACTCGATCGCCAAACGCGCAAGTTACAAGAAAGCTATCGACGCGACAGTCGCACGGGATTACAAAACCGGGTCGCATTGCAAGAGCGGCTGAGTAACATCGATTTGGATGAGCATTTGTTGACTCTAAAGCTACTTAACTTTAGTCATATCAACGAAAAATACGGCTACCGAGTGGGAGATCAATTACTCAAAGATCTCTCAATGCACTTTACGAATCGACTACGAAAGCGTTTTGGCATGCCAACGGCTTTACAGCTTTATAGTATTGGGGTTGGTGAATGGGCATTCATATTTAAAGCTGACCAAAGCAGCGAAACCATCAAACAGCACTTTACGCGTTTTGCTGACGCGGTAGAACAAACTAATTTTGAGCCAATTGGCCTACGTGAAATAGATTATCTTTCTATCTCGCTATGCGGCGGCTTAGTGAGTCGTCGAGACTTTCCATCCGCTTCAGTAGATGAGCTCTTACTCAAAGGCATCGAAGCGAGGCGCTCCGGTGTACGCAGTAATACTCATATCTGTAATGCGAAAGATATTGAAGTCAGTGAGGATGTGCGTAAAGAGCAACTTGGATGGCTAAGTTGCGTCAGTAGAGCCATTCTCAAACAGAATATCATCACTTATAGCCAACCTATTGTGCATGCGGGTAGCCACAAATTAGCAAGCCAAGAATGTTTGGTTCGTATTCTGGAAGCCGATGGAACGGTGATTGCGCCAGGGCGTTTTCTGCCAATTATCTCTGATACGCATCTTTACACTCGATTAAGTCGGCACATGATTCATTCTACGTTGCATTACATGCGAGATAAGCAAGGTGACTTTTCTATAAACTTATCGCCGCAAGATTTGCTCAGTGATAAAACTTTAATGCTTTTAGAGCATGAAATTAGCCAGCTAAATGACCCAAGGCGAATTGGTTTAGAAGTGCTGGAATCTGAGCAGATCAAAGACTACGGCCGAATGATAGAAGTGTGCAGTCATTTTAGAAGCTTAGGGGCGCGTATCATTGTTGATGACTTTGGGTCCGGCTATTCGAATATCGATGAAATCCTAAAGTTGGAGCCAGAAGTCATAAAGCTCGATGGCAGCTTGATTCGTGATATTGATAAAGACTTAAAACAGCGCAAGATCGCTTCCCAGTTGGTGCGTTTGTGCCAGGTGTTTAACGCGGAGACGGTGGCGGAGTTCGTCCACAATCAGGAGGTGTGCACCATTGCACAAGACATGGGGGTGGATTATTTGCAGGGTTACTATCTTGGCGAGCCGACTCGACTGTTTTAATGATGTTTCACGTGAAACTTCTTGTCGTAAAAACGCAGCGTAGGCTGCGTTTTTTGTTTGGTTCTTCTACTGAGCTTAATGGTTAACGCTTAAGAGCGTGTCCACTCTTTTCAGCTTGGAACAGAGCGAGGTAATGGGCAAAAAAGCGCTGCATTTGTTGTTGGTTGTTTTGTTCTCCAAGTTGCCCGAGCAAATGTGCAGCGACTTCAAACGTACACAAATTACCTTGTTGTTGGTTGCGTCGCAGCTGATATTGTGAGTCCGCCGACGCAGACAATCCCATAGTAGGGATACCTTCTAACCAACGGCTCTTATTGATCATCTTGCGCGCCTCTTGCCAGGTGGCATCTAAAATAATAAACAGCGGAGTTTTGGTTTGTTGCTGGCTTTGGAGTACCACATGTTCGAGTGTGATACTTTCTTCACAGGGGAAGAGCAACACCGGATACCGCGACGGATCAGCTAATAGAGTGAGCAATTCTGCTGGTGGCTGTTTGCGATCCCAGATTACTCGCTCAATGCTGAGTTGGCACTGCTCTAGTAGCTGGCCGGTATTAGTATCACGCTTCAGTTCATTCGGATGCATTAACAGCAGGATGTTGTGCTCACTGTTAAGTTTCGGCATTAGCGAGCACATACAATTGAATTGAAAACCGCAGGTTGGACACGGTTGTGACATTACAGACGAACTCCTTCTCGCACCGGGCTTATCCCATCAGAGAACAGACGCACGCCACTGACTTGGTTCGGCGTTGCCGTTGGCGCCATGCTTGGGTTGAGTGGGTAGCTAACCCCAGTGTATTGCATCACGTGTGGAGCCGCTTTAGCTCCGCCACCGCTGACATTAAAAATCAGATCTCGCCAACCATGAGAGGTTTGTTGGCCGAGCATAATCGGGCTTTGCACTAGTGTAATGCGGCTATTAAATCGCCATTCCTTTTCGTGATGTTCAAATATCAGCAATGTACAGCCTCCGGAACCACACCAATCCAACTGTACCAATAGCTCTTCGTTACCATCGCTGTTGAGATCGTAAGTTAGCCAACGGTATTGGTTATTGTTGGGGGTGGTTTGATGGATAAAGAAGTAGTTGCGCACCGCGGCATCTACTTTTGAATCAAACTCTGCACTAGAAGGGACGTCAGCACTACCGATGGGGTTGTTGGTGCGTTTTTCGGCTGGTTGCATGATGCCTTCATCACGAACGGTGGCAGGATAAAGGACTAAACCACCATCGGCGATTAGGTATACCAAGTTACCGACTTTTTCTTTGGTCGCTTTGAGCTGATTGCCTTCTCGAGTAAACAGTCGCTCTGACATTAGCCTTTGCTGTTGATGATGCGTCATGACAACTTGAACCTGAGACGGACTTAACTGTTGCCAGTAACCACGCTCGATTAATGGTGCTTGTCCATTGGCGTAACGGTATTTTGTTGTGGCGCTATGGTCTGGGTTTAAGGTCATTTGTACTTCAAAACCTTGTGATTGAGTTGAGGTCGCGACATAGGTATTAGCCCAGCCAAGCGTTGCATCGACGTTTGCAGCCATACCACAACCTTGATACGTCTCGCCTTCATGTTTTAGTGTTGCTTTCCAGCCATACAAAGAATCGCTCATTGTGTCTGAGCAGAGGTTTTCTGTTAAGCGAAGCTCACCATCTTGTAGTTGATAAGTGCGCTGGCGAGGTTGAAGCTGACTGCTGTTAATCGCTAATTTTGTGGTTTGTTTGCCGATTTGCTGGAATGTTAGTCCATTAGCCTCAAAGCTTGCCGACCAAGAAGGCTCATTACCAAACACGCGAGTTGGTTTGTTTGGTTGCTGACAACGGTTTGGGTTTTCCGTTGTGAGGAAGTTCACTTGTTCCACGACAAAGTTAGCATCGAAATCAGCAGAAAACCCATCGATGCCCGGTGGGTTGAGGTGGCCGATAACCTCTCCATACATAGTCTGGTAAGGCTCGTTATTTAACTGAATTGCTCGTTGCATTTGTTGTGGTGATAGTTGCAACCAATATTGCTTGTCGCTGCCACAAGGCATGATGTATTGGCTCTCGTGACCGACGATCACTTTTCCGCGCAGCATAAAAGTTTGAGGTTGAATGGTTTCAGGCTTATCTAAGGTTGCTGGTGGAGAGGTTGGGTCAGCGGCACCAGATTGTGGCGACTGTGAACTACATGCTTGCAGAACCAGCAGGGTGGCAAGCGCCACTGGGTTTTTCAAAGCCTTCATGTTATATCTTCCTCATTATTGTTACTCAATCGGCATCGGATGGCATTATGGCATATTGGTTATTTAAAACTGAACCAGATACCTTTTCTATTGACACGCTTCGAACCCAAAAGGTTTCATGTTGGGAGGGAGTTCGTAATTATCAGGCGCGCAATATGATGCGTGACCAAGTGAAGCTGGGCGATTTAGTCCTGATTTACCACTCTTCTTGTAAACATGTTGGCGTGGCAGGTATTGCTAAGGTTGTGAGAGAAGCCTATCCCGATCATTTCCAATTCGATCCCGAAAGCGATTATTACGATCCAAAGTCAGACCCAGACAACCCGCGTTGGATTATGGTGGATGTAGAGTTTGTACGTAAAACGGCGCGAGTGATTCCGTTGTCGGTGATGAAAGCGATGCCAGAACTTGAGAACATGCCGTTGGTGAAACGTGGAAATCGCTTGTCGATTATGCCCGTGACAGAAGAAGAATGGGACGCGATTCTTGGCAAAGAGAAGCTGCCAAGTCAGCGATAAAAGAGAAGGGCTGCGAATGTGCAGCCCTTCATTATTTGGAGTATTGAAGCTTACAGCAAGTGTTCTTGTAGGTAGTGTGCAACCGCATCTTCTGCATTGCTGCCAATTACTTCATTATTTGGTAGAGCTTTCATCACTTTTTCGTGTGATGTACCCATAACTAGCCCTTTACCTGCCATCGACAGCATTTCTACGTCATTCATGCCATCACCAAATGTTACGCAGTTTTCTAACGTGAGGTCGAGTTTTTTCGCTACCGCTTCAAGAGCATGACCTTTAGACACGCCAGCGCTCATTACTTCCAAACACCAAGGCGTTGAAAATGCGATGTTCAGCTTATCACCAAACTGCTCACGTAGTTTGTTTTCAAATACGACCAAACGCTCGTGGTCTTCTCCTGGATGCGTGAAGAAAACTTTCGCAATACCGTCAGTTGGGGCGTGGTCTTCATCAAATAAGACGTAAGTGAATTCATCGTGGAAGTCACGTAACGTTTCATCATCCTTGTTCATCAACCAGCTATCATTTTGATACATGTGAATAAGTATTTCTTGATCATGTTTGATCGTGTCGATCACGCCTTGTACCAGTTCCGCAGGGACATTCTCGCTGTACATTAGCTGATCTTCCTGGTCATGCACTCGGGCACCATTCGACGTGATCATATAAGCTGGAATGCCAACTTGGCGACGGATGCTCGCAACGTCTACGTGGTGACGGCCGGTTGCAAAGACAAAGGTATAACCCTTTTCATGCAGCGCTTTTAGCGTCTCTTTTGAGTAAGCACTGAGCTGATGGTTTGGTGCGAGTAACGTGCCATCCAGATCAGAGGCAACGATTTTGGTGATCTCTTTGCAAGGTAGCGATGTGCTCATGAAGTCCTCGTAAACGGTTTGGATAGTGTGGAACAGGTGAATTGCAAACGGAGTACAGCAGACTGACTAGATCGTACTGCTCCGAATGCGGGGGAACTTGGGCCCGTAGCACTATGCGGTTAAACACTGTGTCAAAGTAGCCAAGTTCAAGCAGTGTACGCCAAAATGAGGATGAAAAAGAGGGTAAATCGATGTGTAGACATTTCCTCTTTAATCTTAGTCGTGAAATGGTCGCCTAGAGTTCTTATTGTGCTTGTTCGTTTGATGGCGATTTAGGGTTATTCATAAAGCGGAAAATCGCATCGAGCGCTTGATTACGATACTTGTCGGTCTCGAACAAGATTTCATGCTGTGCGCCTTCGATAGAAAGCAGCTCCGCGTGCGGGTTGGTTTTCCGCAATTTATCAATAAAACGCTTTTGCGCGAGATTGCTAACAATCCGATCGTTTCCGGCTTGGATTAGGATGACTGGTATTTTGACTTGGCGAGTTAATAAAAAGCACTGCTTAGCGGCCATGAGCCCTTGCCAAACCCAGCGAGTGCTTGGCCCACCGACTTGCAGTTCCGGTTTTTCCGTATATAGGTTTCGGAACCATTGGTAGCGGCCGTAACTTTGGCTAAGTGGGTTATCTTCAAAGGGCTTAGGGAAGTAGGCCTGATGTCCTGGTGCATAGCGTGGCAAAGTCGATACCGCTGACATAATTTGTGTGACCGGAATCGCTATTGGTGATAGGTACCATGGCAGGTTAATGCCAAACATGGGCGCACTTAGAATCAAACCAGTAAAAGGGTGTTCTGGGTGAGTTTGCAGGTAACGTGTGGCGATCGCGCCGCCCATAGAGTGCGCGATGATGAAGCATTGTTGATATTCGCTAAGGTCGTGTTTTTTTACGACGATGTCCATATCATCAATATAATCAGTAAAGTCATAGACGTGGCCCATATCTGAGTCAGATAATAAACGATCTGATAAACCTTGTCCGCGGTGGTCAAAGGAATAGACATCGAAACCTTGGCGGTAGAGATCGTAAAACAGCTCTTGGTATTTCCAGGAAGACTCAATGCGTCCATTTACGATGAGCACGGCTTTTTTATGCTCTGGGTTGGTTAGCTTGCACCAGTAAATGTTCTTTTTCTCAGTCCCTTTAACAAAGCCCTCTTGGCGAGTTTGCCAAAGTGCTGCGATCGGACCACCAATTGCTTGCTCAAATAATGTCTCTTGAGTATAAGTCAAAGGTGAATGGTTAGTCGCCATTAGTTGATTACCTGAAGATACGTTGTTTACGCGATGTATCATCGAAGAATTAGTGAGGAAATGCAATGGATACCCATGTCTGGTTAGCTTATGTAGTAACAGCAATCGTTTTTAGTTTGGCTCCGGGCTCTGGCACGGTGAACTCAATCAGTAATGGTTTGAGTTACGGTACCCGTAAATCACTGGGTGCCATTATTGGCTTACAAATTGGTTTAGTTATCCACATCGCGCTGGTGGGGGCGGGTATTGGTGCGCTTGTCGCGCAGTCAGCAACCGCATTTTCTGTCATTAAATGGGTTGGTGCCGCTTATCTGGTTTGGCTGGGGGTTCAGAAATGGCGCGACACATCAAGCTTAGTCGCAGCTGAAAACCACAACGAGATGTCAGGCACGGCGCTGTTGTACAAGGCAGTGTTGATTAACCTCACCAACCCTAAATCGATTGTTTTTCTGGTGGCGTTGTTCCCGCAGTTTATTGACCCGGCAAAAGACCAAATCACGCAACTGTTGGTGCTTGGCGTCACTACGGTCGTGATTGATGCGTGTGTAATGTTGGGTTACACGAGCTTGGCAGCACAAATGGGACGCTTTATTCGCTCCGATAAAATCATGGGAAAAATAAACAAAGTATTCGGTTCAATGTTCATGGGTTGTGGTGCATTATTAGCAGCTGCAAAGTCATAAGCCATTTATAGGTCCTTCTTTAGCATGAATACAACGTATGTCGCTCGCCAGCCGATCTTTAATCGAAAAAGACAGACGCTGGGTTATGAATTGTTGTTTCGAGACGGGGAGAGTAACGCATACCCTTCACATATTGATTCAAATCGAGCGACATACCGACTGATCGTCGAAAACTTCCTATCACTGGGCACTAACCCAGTGATTGCCTCTTCAAGATGCTTTATTAACTTTCCTCATCAAAGCTTGGTGCGACGTTTGCCGCGCAGTTTGCCGAAAAACAAAATTGTCATCGAAGTGTTGGAAACGTGCCAACCTACGGATGAGCTTCTTGATGCGATTCGTGAGTTTTATCGAGAAGGTTACTTGATCGCTTTGGATGACTTCACCCTAACACCAGAATGGCGTCGTTTTTTGCCATATGTGCATATTGTGAAGCTCGACATTATGGCGATGGGGCTCGAAAAGGCCTGTGAACTGGTCAAAACACACCTTGCCAAACGCGTCAAATACCACTTTTTAGCAGAACGTGTTGAAACCGCAGAAGAGTTTGAGCAAGCGAAAGCGGCTGGCTTTAAATTTTTCCAAGGTTATTTTTTTAGCAAGCCACTCGTCTCGCAGACTAAATACGTCAGTCCTGAGCAAGTGTTGGCATTGCAACTGTTTCGTGAAGTTTGTGCTCCTGAGCCTGACTTTACTCGTATCGAGTCCATCATTACGCAAGATGTCGCGTTGTCATATAAATTATTGCGTTTTGTAAATACGCAAGCGCCGAATTTGGCTGTCGAAATCAGCTCTTTTCGTCAGGCATTGATTTATCTTGGCCAGGATAACCTTAAGCAGTTTGTCTCTTTGGTTGTGGCATCGTATATCTCCAGTAACAAGCCTCGAGAGCTGTATCACCTTTCATTGCAACGAGCTCAATTTTGCCAATTGATGTCGCGCTATCAGCCATTCTCTCATCTCAACGAACAAGGTTTCATGGTTGGTTTGCTGTCGATTCTAGATGCGCTGTTGGATCTTTCGGTGGAATCTTTAGTTAGGCAGTTACCGCTTAGTCATTCAGTACAACAAGCGCTATTACATCGCAAAGGGGTTTATGGTGCACTTATTTCCCTCGAAGAGTGCTACGAGCGTGCCGATTGGTCAGGGGTTGAAAAAATCACGATGCAATTGGGGTTGCCTTTAGAGGAAGTGAAGCTCTCCTTAGGTGAAGCGGTTCGCTGGAGTCAAAGCATCGCGACTGCATAATTTCTGGTTTTATCTTTTATCTCTTTGAATCTCTCTCTTTACAATCAAGCTGTTCGTTAGATGTGAAACTTTTATGACGATGGACGGTTTCCTCTTGACGATATATCTTAATTAAATAAACATATACGCATATCCATATATAGGTATGTTCATTATGCTTCCACATCAGTTTTTTAAGCTGTTATCCGATGAAACACGCGTACGTTGTTTAATGCTCGTGGCCCGTGAAGGTGAAACTTGCGTTGGTGATTTGGCGTTTGCTCTACAAGAGAGCCAGCCGAAAGTTTCTCGTCATCTTGCTCAGTTACGATCCAGTGGCATCTTGGTGGATAAACGCCAAGGACAATGGGTGTATTACGAGTTATCACAGCAATTACCAGGTTGGATGCGAAAGTTAATTGAAGACTTAGTGGCATCAAACTGTTTGAAGCAGGAATACCAAGACGACATCACACGCTTACACGATAAAAGTCGTGAGGCTTGCTGTTAACAGCGAATAGAGATTCAAGGTAGAAGATTAGAGGGTAAAACTATGACAATTAAAGTAGGAATTAATGGCTTTGGCCGAATTGGTCGCTTAGCGCTGCGAGCGGCATTTGATTGGCCAGAATTGGAGTTTGTGTTAATCAACGATGTCGCAGGTGACGCAGCTACGCTTGGTCACTTATTAGAATTCGATTCAGTGCAAGGTCGTTGGCATCATGGAGTTCAGGTCGAAGGCAGTGAGCTCGTCATCAACGGCAAGCGTGTCGCCACGACTCAACAACGCGATATCGATGCGGTGAACTGGTCTGATTGTGATGTTGTGATTGAAGCGACAGGCGTACATCGCAAAACATCATTCCTAAATAAATACCTAGAGCAAGGCGTGAAACGTGTCGTGGTAAGCGCACCTGTGAAAGAAGAAGGTATCGCGAACATTGTGGTGGGCGTGAACGACCATATTTTCGACCCTGAAAAACATCGTATCGTGACAGCAGCTTCGTGTACGACTAACTGTATCGCACCTGTAGTTAAAGTCATTCATGAGAAATTGGGTATCGAACAATCTTCTTTTACGACCATTCACGACCTGACGAATACGCAAACTATTTTAGATGCGCCACACAAAGATCTACGCCGTGCAAGAGCATGCGGCATGAGCCTTATCCCGACTACGACGGGTAGCGCGAAGGCGATTGTCGAAATTTTCCCAGAATTAAAAGACAAAATTAATGGTCATGCGGTTCGCGTACCTCTAGCAAACGCATCGTTAACAGACATCATTTTTGATGTGAAGCGTGATACCACAGCAGAAGAAGTGAATGCACTGTTAAAAGAAGCATCTGAAGGTGATTTGAAAGGCATCCTTGGCTTCGAAGAGCGTCCTTTAGTTTCTATCGATTATAAAGGCGACCAACGTTCAACCATCGTTGATGCGCAATCAACCATGGTTGT
Organism: Vibrio sp. 2304; assembly: GCF_033339475.1. Lineage (NCBI taxonomy): Bacteria > Pseudomonadati > Pseudomonadota > Gammaproteobacteria > Vibrionales > Vibrionaceae > Vibrio > Vibrio sp. 2304. The sequence goes on from NZ_JAWOUQ010000019.1 coordinate 23,655, forward strand.
GGGTTCTCGTATGGTTAAGATTTACGCTTGGTACGATAACGAAATGGGTTATGCAACGCGCACAGCAGAGCTGGTTCGTAACGTTGGTTTGGCTTAAAAAGGGGGTCACAATGTCTCATCCTACATGGCAATTAGATTTGGACTCCGGTGCTTTAATCTTAACACCGTGCCCAGGAACGAAAGGTGTCGATTTGCATGCGTCGTTAGAACAGTTGAAAGAGCAGGGTGTTCAAGCGGTCGTTACTGCATTAGATGATAGTGAATTAGCCGCGAAGAATGTCTCTGCATTGGGTGAAGCCACTCAGCAACTGGGTATGAAATGGTTCCAGATCGAGATTGAAGACGACTGCGCACCAAATGAAGAATTTGCGACGAAGTGGCAACAAGCCAGTCCGGAACTGCACGCGATTCTTGCTCAAGGTGGCAAAGTTGCGATGCATTGCATGGGTGGTTCGGGGCGCACAGGTTTGTTCGCTGCTCACCTACTCCTAGAAAAGGAATGGCAGTTAGAAGATATCGTGCGAGAAGTGCAGGCATTGCGCCCTGGTGCATTTACAAAACCTGTGCAAGTTGAGTACATCGAACGTGTGGCTCAAGACGCTTGATCAGCTTAAATAGCTTTTGGTTCATCATGATCCAAAAGCTAAATTCGAGCTTCTTCAGGATACGACTGTTTACAAAAAATGCCATTAATATTAACTAATCAATTGTTTTTAAAGTGTATTTTTCTCTTTATTGATGTTGGGGCATTTTTTGAAAATCACAGTAACATTGTATTGGTCAATGTTGCTGTACAGGTTAGGAAGTATTTAGAACATGATGATCTAAATGCTTCTATCGCTGTACATATGAGGTCAATATGATTTCTCAATTAAGCAAAAGTATTCGTCAGTACATGTTAGTGACGTTTAACTATTGGAACTTTACGGTGACCGATGGCGCACTGCGTATGCTAGTGGTGCTCTATTTTCATGACTTAGGTTATTCCACGTTAGCTATTGCCTCACTGTTCCTTTTCTATGAATTTTTTGGTGTGGTGACAAACCTGGTTGGTGGTTGGCTGGGCGCAAGGTTAGGCCTTAATAAAACCATGAACATTGGTTTAGCGATGCAAGTGTTTGCGTTGTTGATGCTCGCAGTACCAAATGCATGGCTGACCATTCCTTGGGTGATGGCAGCGCAAGCTCTGTCGGGGATTGCCAAAGATCTGAACAAAATGAGTGCTAAGAGCGCGATTAAAACGCTAGTACCAGACGAGCAGCAAGGGGCGCTCTACAAATGGGTAGCGATTTTAACTGGCTCGAAGAATGCACTCAAAGGAGCGGGCTTTTTTGTTGGTGGCTTGCTGCTATCTTGGGTGGGTTTTCAAAACTCGATGTTTATTATGGCGGGTGTACTTACATTAGTGTTTGTTTGCAGCATGATCTGGCTAGAAGCGGACATGGGTAAAGCTAAGAGTAAACCTAAGTTTCGCCAAATATTCTCCAAGTCTGAATCGATAAACATTTTATCCGCAGCACGCATGTTCTTGTTTGGTGCTCGTGATGTGTGGTTTGTCGTTGCTCTGCCTATTTATCTTGGTAGCGTGTTTGGCTGGGATCACTTGTGGGTTGGTAGCTTTCTCGCTACGTGGGTCATTGCTTATGGGTTTGTGCAAGGCTTTGCGCCGCGTATTACTGGCAAAGCGCAAGGTCGTGTGCCTGATGGTAGTGCAGCATTGGTGTGGGCAGGAGTCCTAGCGTTAATTACGGCTGGTATTGCTTATGGTGTGCAAATCGGTTGGCAGCCTGAATTGGTGATTGTGGTAGGTTTGATGATTTTTGGCGCTGTGTTTGCCATTAACTCTTCGCTTCACTCGTACTTGATAGTGAGCTACGCTAAAGGCGATGGCGTCTCGTTGGATGTTGGTTTTTACTACATGGCCAATGCGATGGGACGCTTGATTGGCACGGTATTATCGGGTTGGATCTACCAAGAGGCTGGTCTTGCAGCGTGCTTATGGGTTTCTTTTGCTTTCTTGGCACTGACGACGCTGATTTCAATTAAGTTGCCAAAAGCTGATGTTGCTACTGCGTAACTATCCCCAGTATCGCTATCTGTAGATGGTATAAATGGCTCCAAATCGGAGCCATTTTTGTTTCTTATGCGCCGTTTGCTGTAATCAGATTGTGTCGGTTTGGCATCGAGAGTGAATACTGATGCTTGGTTTTTGGTTCTCGTTAAGTGATTAGAGTGGTGATGAAATCCCCGTTGTAGGTCATTGTTGAGTTAAAAATAAGCAAAAACAGATTGTTAACCATTTCACTGGTTGAGATTTACCCTATGCTATAAACGATAAGCGACTCAACGTAGGGAAAGGTATGAGAGAAAGGGTTCTGTTTTTTGATTTATTGCGCTGCTTCGCAGCGGTAGCAGTGATCGCCATTCACGTCTTGGCACCGTATCGAAATGAGTTAGGAGTGATTCCATTTGACCAATGGCTGACAGCGGTAGGCGTGAATAGCGTAACCCGCTGGGCAGTGCCAGTTTTTATTTTGATCACCGGAGCGCTAATGCTCAGTGACACTCGACCATTTGACGGTAAGTATTATATCAAAAGGCGTTTGGGCAAAGTTTTAGTTCCATTTCTTATTTGGTCGATGTTTTATGCATACCTTTCAGGTTGGACTTCTCAAGGCTTTGATTTTGAAACCGTAAAAGAGGTATTAAGCAATAGCCCATTCCACGCAACGTATTACCATCTCGGCTTTTTCTATTACTTTATACCACTGTATTTTGTGATTCCGCTGTTTCAATGGATGGTACGCAACGTGGATGATAACGTCTTGTATACCTATCTCGCATTTTGGCTTTTCACCAGCACACTGTTCTTGTTCAAGATTGATGGCCCGTGGAGTAATCAGATGTGGCTTTATATGGGTTACCTTCCACTGGGGTATGTTTTATTTCAAAAGGTACCTTTGAATCGCTCTATGGTGACCTTATTTGTTGGGCTAGGACTCGTGGCGTTGGCAGTGACCTTTACGATGGTTGTGACAAATAGCTTAGAGGCGGAGAAGTATACGGTTGGGCGCTGGCTCTCTTATAAAACACTGAATGTGATTCTAGCGGCTTCGATGATTTTTATGATCGGGCGTTACTTTGGTGAAGGCTTATCACCAAAAGTACAAAAAGTGGTTAGTGTGATCAGTCAGCACAGCTTAGGGATTTACTTACTTCACCCTATTTTCTTATGGCCGATGAAAGAGTTCGGTTGGTACACAGGACATCCTGCGTGGGTGATTCCAGTCTGGATCGTTCTAAGTGGAGCTGGAGCCTTGGCGATGAGCTATCTCTTTTCTCGTTCTGCCAAGACTCGTTGGTTACTGCCTTAACGTTTGATAGCGAAGTGAAGGAACTTGTTGCCGCGATAGGTCAGTGTTCCCTTATCTCCAGGGTTGAGTGCATGGTAGTAATGCACTCCAATTTGGAATTCACGCTTTGGACCGATAGAACCACGTTGAACGTAAATCCAATACTCTTGATCGTCTTGACCTGGTGGTGCGTTTGGTATGTCTATCGCTTGTTTATCTAAAACCGTTACCTGCGCGCTTTGCTCTGGAGCGTCTTCGCCCACATAGTGCTTACTATAAAAACGGAAAAACACCCACGCGCCCAAGGCAATAAGGGCGAATAGGGCGACAATAAGTGAGATTGGCATATTAACCTCCAATGTTGTATCGGGTCCCATTCTACAGAACTCGCTGACGAAACGATGAGTTGAGGTAACTTATTCATAATCTAATGAAAGGGACATGAATTTTATTCGGCGCACTTCACGGTTTATCTCAATGGGGACGCGATGAAATCGTTGCTTCATCTGCAAGCTACGTCACTAAAGCTGAACTAAGCAGCTTTCACTTGTCTGGCTATATGCGCTCAAGGGCACAAATTGAAAGTAAAATTGCACTTAACGGCTCGAAAAAGCTCTAAATTTATAGAAGAATAAAAATAATGAACATAGGAAGGGTCTGGTAAGGAGGGTTACGATGTCAGATATTGAAAAAGTAGTCATGCGTACCCGAACGATCGAAAAACTTTTGCGTACTCAGTACCATGCAGAAGGGAAAGGGTTGCACCAACTTATTAATAGTTGTGAAGAACGTTTACCGCATGACGTGATAGCAAAGCTTCGATTCATCGCAACCGTGCGTAACAAAGTGGTGCACGAAGACGATTACAAGCTGGATGATCGTAAAGGCTTTATGGCGGCATGTGATGCTTGTGAAAAAGAGCTGACACCAAGAAGCTCTCGCTTTATTTGGCGTACAGCAATTTTGCTAATGACGTTGATTACGTTGGCCGCTCTTGGTTTCTACTATATGCACTGGGATATTTTGTCTAAGCACATTCAGTAGAGCTATACAGATAAATAAAAAAGGACGCATTTGCGTCCTTTTTTATTTTAAATCATTTGGTTAGTACATCATTGGCAGTGTCATTAAACCCACAACCACTGCAATCATAACCAGCCCTTGTTTTTGAGAAGATGAAATCATAACACTACCCCTTAATCTTTGATGAACTCGATGAATTTAATATAGCACTGTTTTTGGGGTTTGATCAACATATGCTCGTTAATCTTTTCAAAAACCACACTTAACTTGTCTGGTTTTACGTGATTCTGACTAATGAAACTATGTTTTTTGTGCTGTATTTAAAGTGTTCACATTGTTTTATTTCTATCATTTTTTGTTTTAAGTGTATGATTTTATAATGTTAAATGGTTTGTGATGTTGGCTTTGTAATTGTTTTTTGTTTCGAATGGTATGTTGGGTGTTTATTTTGTCTGTATTTCTCAAAAATTGAGAAAATTAAAAAATGTGCTATGAGGTTGCATCGTCAAATCGAAAGAATGGAGTGAGATTTTCTTACCTTATGAGAAAATATGGGCTTCAAAAGTGTTTAGTGATTTTATGGTTTATGAAGTCCGCACTTTTATCTGTTATTGAAATTATGGTTTTATTTATCATTGACTTACTTTTCTTGTCTGATGTTTTTTTTACTGAATTAAGGTCGGTTTTCTTAGTTTTTACCCCTAGTCATCAGTAGTTTATCCTCTCTTAGGGCGCTACCAAGACTATTTTCTATTTTGTGTCTGTTATTTATTCTTGTTGCCTGCATTACATACATCCTGGTGGTTTAATCGTCAGTTTGTGAAATGGCGGCTTACCTGGAGCACTTATCTGTTTTTCAGTTAAATAGTTTTAGAAAGCGTTGGTTATTGTGTCGTGTGATTTGATGGGTTCGGCTGATGAGCAAAGCTTGGCCCCAATGTTTAGTGGCATCATTAAGGCTCATCGGCTTTATTATTACGTAGGCTGAGGGTTACAAAATGTTTCGAATCGCTAGCGAGATCCAACTTTCGTAGATTGTGTCTTTACATCAAAACTGGTCTACCTAGACTAGCGGCGAGTTTAAGTAAAAGGTGTATACTGCATGTGGAGTTGGCTGGCGATAGGGCTATCAGGTGTGTATTCCGTGTTGGGAGCAAAGCAAGCTAACCCGACACAATCCCTCGTGTTTAAAATCTTTACTCTGCTACTTCTTCTTGTGTTGGTGTTAACTCAAGGTGCATCCGCAACATATACCTACTGGATTGCGGGTGGGCTTATTGTGTCTATGGTGGCAGATACGCTGCACTCGTTTAAAACTCGTAAGCTAATCTATTTTACGGCTTATCTGGTTGCCCAGGTATGCTACAGCAAGTCATTTTGGGTGCAGCTTAATGGTGAGATTGTCTGGTGGCTGTTGGCCCTGTTGCTTGCAGCGAGTATCGTGGCGTTCTTTTTGTTGCTACCTCAACTCGACTCTCTGGTATTCCCTGTTGTGATCATGGGGATGATGCTGGTTCAACTTGCTTGGGCAGCCGGTGAAGTTTGGTTACAAGTGCCGAGTTACGCCAATGCTATCGGCTTTAGCGGAACCTTAGTTCTCATCTATTCGGCGCTGGCATACGCGATACACGGTTATCGAAAACCGATGAAACACGCCTATTTGTGGGTGAGTGGCAGTTACTTTTTTGCTCATGCCCTCATTGTTGCCTCAATCATTTACTAATTTAAGTCAAAGCAGCTCTTGAGGATTTCAGTAAACTGAACGCATTGTTCTTAATAACTGGAGTCAATAATGAGTGAAATCCATGCTCACGAGCTGCTAAACCTACTTAGAGAAACACCAATGGATCGCGAAGCCCTCACACAGCACTTTGGCGCTAGCGTTCGCTTTCACACCTGTAAACTGAATGATCTAGACTTAGATGCATTACTAGCATTTTTGCTCAAGCGCGACAAAATTCGTGAGCTTGAAGGTAAGTTTGTGGTCAATATGGCGCGAGTTTGCAATCACTAAACGGCGGCTAAGATCGAGGGTGAATATGGTGTTTTCGCCCTCAGTCATATACTCATGTTGTCAGTTTGCTATACACTGGCCGCCATTTTTGAGGTGAGGCCAGAATATGGACATTCTTTCTGCAGCGACCATGCTGTTTCTAATCATGGACCCTCTCGGTAACTTGCCGATTGTGTTGTCTATTCTCAAACATATCGATCCCAAGCGTCGTCGTAAGGTATTGATTCGTGAACTACTGTTTGCCTTACTGATTTTGATGCTGTTTCTGTTTGCAGGACAAAGCATCTTAAGTTTTTTGCATGTCCAGCCAGAAACGCTCAGCATTTCAGGTGGCATTATTCTCTTCATTATTGCGATTAAGATGATTTTCCCGAGTGCTGGCAGCATCACTGGACTGGCAGCAGGCGAGGAGCCCTTTATTGTTCCGATGGCCATTCCTATGATCGCGGGCCCTTCAGTGATTGCTGCCTTGCTTTTACTGTCTTCGCAACATCCAGAGAAAATGTTGGAAATGTCAGCATCAGTCGTAATTGCGTGGGGCGCAACATTTTTTATACTGATGTTTTATGGCTTCTTTAATCGCTTGTTGGGTGAACGTGGCTTGAAGGCGGTAGAACGCTTAATGGGCTTGTTACTGGTGATGATCTCCACTCAAATGTTCTTGGATGGTGTAAAAAGTTACATTGGGTGACGAACGAAACGCAGAAAAAAAGCCGCTCACAAGAGCGGCTTTTTCGTATCTTAGCGATTACATCATGTGTTTACGACGAATATCGAGTAGGGCAAAAATACCAAAAATCAGGATTGAATATTTTTCCCAACTGCTCATTTTTATTTTGTCGCCAAATGCACCAATGAAGATGGCCATTTGTAAACCGTGCATGATGAACAAAAAAGCGGTCATGATGTAAAGCGCAATCGCGGCATTGCCGGGAAAGGGCATAAAAATATTTAGGATTAATACTAACCAAACAAAGGCGATAGCCGCTTTGGCCAGCATAATTAGTGCTTTCATTTAAGTATCCTTTTAAATCGAGGCGTTATGCGGAGGTACGTTCGTACAGACGATAGCTCACTTGGCCTGCTGTTTTTTCTCGATGTAATTGCCAGTTTTCTGGTAAGTCGGCAATATTGAGTTCTTTTTCTGTTTCAATATAAATCATCGCATCTTCCGCGAGCCAGCCATTTTGTTCTAGCAGAGCCACGGTCTCATCCAATAGACCTTTGCGAAACGGTGGGTCAATAAACACCACATGGTGAGCAGAACCCGGTTGCTTCAAAAAACTCAGTGCGTCGGTATTTACCACTCGGATGTTGTTCGCGTTAAGAGAGGCAACATTCTTTTGTAACTGTTGGAAAGCTTGTGGGTTTAGCTCAACCATGGTCACTTGCTCTGCTTGGCGCGAAGCTGACTCAAATCCCAAGCCGCCAGAGCCAGCAAACAAGTCGAGACATTTTGCCTGTGGTACATCTTGAGCTAACCAGTTAAACAGCGTTTCTTTGACGCGATCGGTCGTGGGGCGTAAGCCTTCAGCATCGTGTACAGGAAGTTTTCTGCCTCTCCATAAGCCACTAATAATGCGAACAAAGCCCGTTGTTGGCTTTTTTTGTGATGAGTTTTGCTGGCGACGTCTTACCATAGATTTTTTGACCGCTAATAAAGTGATACTATATCTAATCGCCCAAGCAATGAGCTTGGAGCTTGGATACAGCCCAGAATATTCAAGATGACAGAGTGTAACACTAATAAGATTAGAATTACCTAATCGGAAAGTTTTCAGAACTTTGTCATTAGCCTTTTTTAGACAGATAATAATCTTGTCAAAAAAGAGTCATTAATAGATAAAAGAACAATCTAGGATAGCCCCAGATGACGGAAAAAAAGAAGCGCGGATTACTTTCGTGGCTAGGTTTTGGTGACGAAGAACAAAGCCCAAAACCAAAAACTGAAGAAACAGTAAAAGAAGAAGCAGTGGAAGCGCCTTCTGAAGAGCAGCAAACCGAAGCGGTTGCTGAGCAAGCGGAAGCTACGCTAGAACTTGAAGAAGAAGCGAAACAATCAGAGGCTGCCCCAGCAGAAGCAGAAGCAGAAGCAGAAGCAGAAGCAGAAGCAGAGGAGCCAGAAGTCGTATCGGCCGCGCCTCGTGTTCAAGAACAAGAAAAGCCAACAGAAAGCTTTTTTGCTCGTCTTAAACGCAGCCTAAGCCGAACAAAAGCAAATATTGGTGCTGGCTTCTTCGGTCTGTTCAGCGGTAAGAAAATCGATGAAGACTTATTTGAAGAGCTAGAAGAGCAACTGCTTATTGCTGATGTGGGCATGAATACCACAACAAAAATTATCAACAACCTGACAGAAAAAGCCACACGTGGCGATCTGAAAGACGGCGAAGCCCTTTATGGTTTGTTGAAAGAAGAAATGGCTGAGATTCTTTCTAAAGTCGAACAGCCACTAGAAATCGATAGCAACAAAACGCCTTACGTCATCTTGATGGTGGGTGTAAATGGCGTGGGTAAAACCACGACCATCGGTAAGCTAGCGAAGCAGTTCCAAACTCAAGGCAAAAAAGTGATGCTTGCAGCGGGAGATACTTTCCGTGCCGCAGCGGTTGAGCAGCTACAAGTGTGGGGTGAACGTAATAATGTTCCTGTGATTGCTCAACATACTGGCGCAGACAGTGCCTCTGTTATCTATGATGCGATTGAAGCGGCAAAAGCACGTGGTGTGGATGTGGTGATTGCTGATACAGCAGGTCGTCTACAGAACAAAGCGAACCTAATGGAAGAGCTGCGTAAGATTGTACGTGTGATGAAGAAAATTGATGACTCTGCACCACATGAGATCATGCTAACGCTTGACGCAGGTACAGGACAAAATGCCATTAGCCAAGCGAAACTTTTCAGTGATGTTGCCCCTCTAACCGGGATTACTTTGACTAAGCTGGATGGTACAGCCAAGGGCGGCGTAATTTTCGCTATTGCTGATCAGTTCGGTATTCCAATTCGTTACATTGGTGTGGGTGAAGGTATCGAAGACTTGCGTCCATTTGAAACTCAAGAGTTTATTGACGCACTGTTTAGTCGTGAAGAATAAAAAGAGTTAGAGGAAATCAACGGTGATCAAATTTCAGCAAGTAAGCAAAGCTTACCGAGGTGGTCGACAAGCACTGCAAAAAGTCGATTTTCACCTGAGGCGCGGTGAAATGGCGTTTTTAGGCGGACATTCCGGGGCTGGTAAAAGTACCTTGCTGAAATTGATCTGCGCGATAGAGCGACCAACCGATGGCAAAATCCATTTTAATGGCCACGATATCACGCGTATTCCAGGCAAAGACATCCCTTTTTTGCGCCGCAATATTGGGATTGTTTTTCAAGATCATCGCCTATTGATGGATCGCAGTGTGTACGACAATGTCGCTCTGCCAATGCGTATCGAATCGATTTCTGAAAACGAAATCAAACGCCGTGTTTCTGCGGCGTTAGATAAAACGGGCTTACTCGATAAAGCTCGTTGTCTACCTAGTCAACTTTCTGGTGGTGAGCAACAGCGCGTCGGTATTGCCCGTGCTGTGGTTAATCGACCAACGTTGCTGGTGGCTGATGAGCCTACGGGTAACCTTGACCCAGAATTATCCAACCGTGTGTTGCGTCTATTCGAAGAATTTAACCGTGCGGGCGTGACAATCTTACTTGCCACGCACGATGTGGGGTTAGTAAACACTCGCCCACAGTATCGTCATTTTGAATTGAACCAAGGCTTCCTAAGTGAGGTAGAAGACTATGGCAGGTAACAAGCACTCCCAAAAGAAGGGGAAAGGCCGCAGTGCCAAGCGTGCGAATACCGATGGTTTTTTCTCTGTCCACGCAAAACAAGCTAAATCCTCTTTTAGCGCCTTATGGCAACGACCACTAGGCAACATTCTGACCCTAGCGGTCATCTCCATGGCACTTGCCATGCCAGCTTGTTTGTATCTATTGGGGAAAAACGTTGCGGGGGCAGCGGAAGATGTCGCTTCTCCTTCACAAGTTAGTGCTTACTTAGTTGAAGGCATGCCGGATGCACGAGTGATGGTTCTCAAAGATCAAATTGAAACTTGGCCTTTGGTAAAAGAGGTAGAATATATTTCACCGCAACAAGGTCTATCTGATTTAAGCCAATATGCAGGGTTCGACCAAGCTATCAGCCTTTTAAGTGGCTATGCGCTACCTGGTGTGTTGGTGATTACGCCAGATTCGGAGCTAAAAAGTGATATTCAGTCATTAGCCAAAGACGTTCGAGAGCAACAAGATGTGACCGACGTGAGACTTGACGAAGACTGGCTGGCGCGTCTTGATGCCATCAAAACTCTCGCGAGTATTATTGTCATTACCCTGACAGTACTGATGCTCGGTGCGGTATTTTTAATCGTTGGCAATACATTGCGATTTAATGTGCTGGCGAATAAAGAAGAGATTCAAACCATGAAACTGATCGGTGCGACGGACAGTTTCATTCTGCGCCCTTACTTGTACACAGGTATGTGGTTTGGCGTGTTAGGTGCCACTATTGCGTGGTTGGTAACGGCTTTAGTGACCATTGTCATGAATAGTGCGGTGGAAGACCTTGCTGCGTTGTACGATAGCCAGTTCCGCCTGATTGGTCTAAGTTGGGATGAATCTTTGTTACTAATCATCATTGGGAGTCTTTTGGGATGTATTGCGGCGCGCTTTTCTGCGCAACGACATTTAAAAGAAATTGAACCAGTTTAAGTGATGGCGGTCTTATTACTTGGATTTCATTAGCACTAGCTAATTTTGAACCCTTGCTTAGACCAAATGTTTATGGATAATTGCTTCCCCTTCTTGAAACTTGTTCATTTTGAGTTCAAGATATCGAAGCTAAATTGCAATGTAATGCTCCAGATCAGAGATTGATGAGGAATTGAATGACAAAAGAAGCGTATCCGATGGCTCTAGTCACGCAAGATAGCCTTGATAGCTATATTCGCTCAGTAAACAGCTACCCAATGCTGACTGCAGACGAAGAGCGTGAGCTGGCAGAACGATTACACTATAAAGGTGAGATTGAGGCTGCAAAAGGTCTAATTCTTTCGCACCTACGATTCGTTGTTCACGTTGCTCGTGGTTACTCTGGCTACGGTTTGCCAATGGCGGATCTTGTGCAAGAGGGTAACATCGGTCTAATGAAAGCCGTTAAGCGTTTTAACCCAGAAGTAGGGGTTCGCTTGGTTTCTTTCGCTGTCCACTGGATCAAAGCAGAGATCCACGAATACGTGCTACGTAACTGGCGTATCGTGAAAATTGCGACCACTAAAGCGCAACGTAAATTGTTCTTCAACCTGCGTAAGTCGAAAAAGCGCTTGGGTTGGTTTAACAACGGTGAAGTGGAAACCGTTGCGCGCGAGTTAGGTGTTGAGCCTTCTGAAGTTCGCGAGATGGAATCACGCTTAGCGGCGGTGGATTCAACCTTTGATATGCCAACTGATGAAGACGACAGCTCAAACGCTTACACAGCGCCGATGCTATACCTAGAAGACAAATCGTCTGATGTGGCCGACAACATTGAAGCCGCCAACTGGGAAATGCATACCAACAATCGCTTGGGTCATGCATTAGCGAGTTTGGATGAGCGTAGTCAGCGCATCGTGCGTTCTCGTTGGTTAGATGATGAGAAAGCAACATTGCAAGACTTAGCTGATGAGTTCGGTGTTTCTGCCGAGCGTATTCGCCAGCTAGAAAAAAATGCAATGAAGAAACTAAAATTGGCTGTGGGGGAATTTTAATTTCCACTGCTAATTGAAAGTAAGATTTTCATAGAAAGCCGAGATCATGTGATCTCGGCTTTTTTATTGTCGATCGAAAATCGATAGCGTTTGCGATCCGGATTTTATGTGCTACCTGTGCATAACTCTGTGAAGTAATTATTTATCAACTGTTCGAAACCCGGACAAAATAAGGGATTCAAGCACTTTTCCATCTGGGGATAGTTATAGATATACACACAGTTAGAACAGGATCATCACTACATATTGTGGATCAAAAGATCCAAATACACTTTATCAACGCAATTCACAGCTTTATCCACAAATGGTTGGAATGTGTACACTTTTGAAAAGCCTGATTATCCATGTGTCTAAGTTTGCCGTTGGATAGGTTACAATAGCGGCAGTATACCCAAGCAGCTTCAAATATGGATTTTATGCTGTACCACGGGTGCTGATTAGTACGTTAGGTTCGAGGTTGCTTGGGTATATTAATAAGACAATGAGAAAGTAAATGGATCAGTTTAAGCATATCGATGTACAAGGTGCGCAAGCGCTGCTCGAGCAGGGTGATGCGAAGCTTGTAGATATCCGTGACCCTCAATCGTTTGCCGTTGCGCATGCGGAGTCCGCGTATCACTTAACTAACGATACGATCGTTGCGTTTATGGATGAAGTGGAGTTCGAACAACCTATTCTAGTGATGTGTTACCACGGTATTAGTAGCCAAGGTGCGGCGCAATATTTAGTTAACCAAGGCTTTGAACAGGTGTACAGTGTAGATGGTGGCTTTGAAGCCTGGCATCGAGCAGAACTACCGATAGTGAGAAGTTAATGAAGAGATTGGTAACGTTAAATAATCCACGTATGGCGCAAGCCTTTATTGATTATATGGCCTCTCGCCAAATTGACATCGAAATGATGCCTGAAGGGGATGGGCAATTTGCGCTGTGGCTGACTGATAGCCAGCATGAAATAGAAGCGGAAGCCGAACTTAAGCTGTTCCTTGCTAACCCGTCTGATTCAAAATACAGCGCCGCCTCGTGGGACGTTGCCGATACTCGTAAGAGTACATTTCATTATTCCAGCCCGAGTATCATAAGCATGGTCAAAGCGAAAGCTGGCCCCATGACTTTGCTGATCATGACAGTCTGTATCATCATCTACTTGTTACAAATGTTTGGCTTTGGCAATGGCGTGTTTAAGTTGTTGCACTTCCCGGCTTTTGAGGGGCAACAATGGCAAGTGTGGCGATGGCTAAGTCATGCGTTACTGCACTTTTCAGTAACTCACATCGTGTTTAACTTACTATGGTGGTGGCAGTTGGGTGGCGACATCGAACGTCGTCTCGGTTCCGGTAAGCTATTGCAACTCTTTGTGGTGTCGGCAGCGCTTTCAGGAGCAGGCCAGTTCTATGTTGAAGGGGCTAACTTCGGCGGCTTGTCTGGCGTGGTCTATGCACTGCTTGGTTATTTGTGGATATTGGGTTACCGCTTGCCACATTTAGGCCTTACGCTACCCAAGCCAATTATCGTCTTTATGTTGGTATGGTTAGTTCTTGGTTTTGTGCAGCCATTTATGGCGATTGCAAACACCGCTCACTTAGTTGGGCTACTGTCGGGGATGGCGATTGCGCTGTTTGATTCAGGCAAGATGAAATACCAACAGCAAGCCTAAAGCAGATGAAATGAAAAGACCGCTCAAGAGCGGTCTTTTTTTATGTTCAAAACGGATTTGGGTTTATTGATAAAGGTATTTTGTAAACAATAAATCGGCAATGATGGTTTTACCTGTTTCAGGCAAAAGCGTTTCGTTGAGGGTCGTCACTAAGGTTTTGCGCAGATCTTCTCGGCCAGACAGGGACTTAATCGTATCTTCTGTTTGCTTACCCAATAATTCAATCACTGCATCGCGAATCAAAGGTTGGTGATGCTCAACAACTGATAAATCTTGTTGACTCATTACCATGATGTCGATGCGCACTTGCACATAACCTAACTTTTTGCCTTTGGTGTAAAAGTTAGTAGTGAGGTCAGGCTCTAGGGTAAAGTATGCCAACTTAGGTCCAGCTTCTTCCGTTTCAGCCCAACTTGGTGCGGCGAGTAGTATGGTTAACGCAAAAATAATTTGGGCTATATAACGTTTGTACATATTTCTAACTTTTCTTTCTCTGGATCGCGATATTCGAATCGCTTCAGTCTTGATACAATGGGCCGTCTATAACAAATAACGGAACTTACGGTTACATACATTACTATGGACGGTAAGTTGTTGCTTTATTGTACGCATAAAGCCTCCAATTGAATACTAGTATGAATCAGCCAACATCACTCTATCTTGCTTCTTTATTGGAAGTAGAGTGGCAAAACCCCGAAGAATTCGAATTTCCAAATGAATTTGCCAAGCACTGGCTTGAAGAGCAAGGGTCTTTGTCACGTCGTTTAAAACAGCACTGCCAAGCGTTAACGGTAGAATTGCTACAAAATCAGATCGTCACTGCAGCGACATTAAAACAGGACGAAAGTCAGTTATTGTCCGAACAAGATTGCTTACTGAGAGAGGTAATTTTGTGCGGTGACAATAATAACTGGGTTATTGGGCGGACATTGATTCCTCGCTCAACCTTAGTTGATCAGCAGTATGATTTGGCTCAACAAGGTGATATCCCATTAGGACTAACGGTGTTCAGCGCAGACAACGTTGAGCGAGACTCTTTGCAAATGGGATGGGTAGCCGTACCAGAAGGACGTTTGTTAGCGCGACGCTCAAGGTTGTGGATGAATCACAAACCGATGCTAGTCGCCGAGTTATTCTTATCTAATTCACCAGTTTACGCTAAGGAGACAGTGTAAATGTCCGCAGAAAAAGCCAAAGCATATTGGCAACTGATGCGCATGGATCGCCCGATTGGTTCACTGTTACTGATGTGGCCAACGATTTGGGCGCTAATTATCTCAGCCCAAGGGATGCCGAGTTGGGATGTATTTATCGTGTTTGTATTGGGTGTTTTCCTAATGCGTAGTGCGGGGTGCGTGATTAATGATTTTGCAGATCGCAAAGTCGACGGCCATGTAAAGCGTACTAAGCAACGTCCACTGCCATCAGGGAAAGTGACAGCAAAAGAAGCGATTGGATTATTTTTGGTTTTGGGTATCAGCTCGTTTTTGTTAGTGCTGACCATGAACCCGCTGACGATTCAGCTATCCTTCGCTGGCATTGTGTTGGCGTTCATCTATCCATTTATGAAGCGTTACACTCATATTCCACAGCTATTTTTAGGCTTGGCTTTTAGCTGGGCGATTCCAATGGCGTGGGCTGCACAAACTGGGGAATTACCATTAATTGTTTGGTTTTTGTTCCTCATTAATGCTTTGTGGACCATTGCGTACGACACTCAATATGCGATGGTAGACCGAGATGATGATCTAAAGATTGGCATTAAATCGACGGCAATTCTGTTTGGTCGTCATGACAAGCTTATTATTGGTGTGTTGCAACTGATTACACTCGCGATGTTGGTTTGGTTAGGGCAGTTCTACCAATTGGGACAAAGTTACTACTGGACCCTTTTGATTGTAGCGTCGTTGTTTGTTTATCAGCAGCACTTAATTCGTCACCGTGAGCGTGAGTTGTGCTTTAAGGCTTTCCTCAACAACAATTATGTTGGCATGGTGATAGCGATAGGGTTACTGGTCGCATTTTGGTAAGCGAAGAAATAGAAAAAGGCATCCGATTGGATGCCTTTTTTCTTATTGGAAGAAGGTAAAACGGTTACGACCGAAGTTGGTGAATACTCTCTTCGATCGTCAGTTTCACTTCTGGATAAAGCAGAGTGAACAGTAGCCGTGCAAATTGCTGCGTTTTCTTCGTGTCACAGTTACCTTCGTTATCGAGGTATTTTTGCTGTTTGAGCGTATTGAACATCGCGGTAAACACACCTTTATCGAAGAATTCTGGCGCATTAATACCGTGCAAACGCCCTAGGCGCTGGGCAATATCTTGGCTCTTCTGCTCTAGGTCCGATTTACCGAGTTCAGGGTAAGCAACAAGCAAGTTCATCGCGATAGAGTAGCGTTGCAGCGTTTCAGTTATCGTTCGACCTAACAGAACCAAAGGCTGGTTGTTCGATTGATTGATTTCCAGCTTATCACCATCAAGACTAATCATTTTCTGATCGGCAAATTCATGCAGTGTTTTAACGACCAATTCATCTAACTCGTCTTCCTGGTAACTTAAGAACAGTTCTTTCTTCAAGAATGGGTAGATTTGCGCGACATTCGCTTGAATCTTGGCTACCGAAAGGTTGCGCTGACGAATGAGCATTTGGGCAATTAATGACGGCAGAGCGAACAAGTGGATGATGTTGTTGCGATAGTAGGTCATCAGGATCGATTGGCTACGGTCCAGCGAAATGATGTCACCCATGCTATCGGTTTCAATCACGAACTTATCAAGCGAAATTGCATGATCGACCAACTCCTCAGCACTTTCGGTAGGGATAGTGGAGGTGCTTGAGTACGGATTATTTTTGAGTAGCTTTAAGTAACACTCGATCTGGTTGATCAGCGAGTCACGAGAAAGTGCACGTTGACGAGAAGCAAGCAGTGCGGTTGCACACAAGGTCAACGCGTTTGCCGCCGCCGCATCATTGATGTGCGTCATCATCTTATTAGCGAGGTCGTTCACCACAGGATTCATCCATTGTGGTTTGTTACCACCCATGCTGTCGATGTCTTTCGTCCACTCAGGAGCATGCTCGTTCAAGTATTGGTTGAGCTGAATTGGCTCACCGAAGTTCACATAGCCCAAACCAAAGTTACGCAGTTTACGCAGAGTACGCAGTACAAGCCCTGCGTTTTCTTTCTCTTTGCGTTTGCCACGCAGCTCTTTCGCGTAAGTGCCCACTTCCATTACGTGCTCGTAGCCGATGTAGACCGGCACTAGCGTTACTGGGCGGTTTAAACCACGTAGCATTGCTTGGATGGTCATAGCCAGCATACCCGTTTTCGCTTGCAGTAAGCGACCTGTACGTGAACGACCACCCTCACTGAAGTACTCGACTGAATAGCCTTTGGCAAACAGCTCAGCTAGATACTCACGGAAAATGGTTGAGTACAGTTTGTTGCCTTTAAAACTACGACGAATAAAGAACGCCCCACCACGACGGAAAAGCGGACCGGCCGGGAAGAAGTTCAAGTTAATGCCTGCCGCAATGTGCGGAGGCACCATGCCTTCATGGTATAAAACATAAGACAACAGCAGGTAGTCCATGTGACTACGGTGACACGGAACGTACACAATTTCGTGGCCGTCTTGCGCTAAACGACGCACAGTCGAGGCGTTATTGATGTGCAAACCTTGGTATAGTTTTGTCCATAACCAACTCAGGATGCGGTCGCCGTTTTTCACCAGACTATAGGAGAAGTCGGCAGCGATTTCATCCATGATGTCGTGGGCTTCTTTACGTGCCTTATCAATCGAGATGTTTTTGCTCTTGGCTTCGTCAGCAATCGCCAGTTCAATAGCTGGAGATTTTAGTAAACGAGCAAACAACACTTGTCGTTGTGGCAGGTTTGGGCCTGAAGCAGCCAGTTTCTGGCGTGAGAAGTGGATACGCGCCACGCGAGCCAGTTTGTGCGCAATTGCGCTGTCGGTTCCGTGAGAGTCTGCCATATAACGCAGAGATACCACGGGACTAAAGCGAACTAAGCAGTCGCGTCCCGCCGCCATTACCGCTTTGGCTTTTTGCGGACCATTCATCGGTTGAAGGTAAGGCTTTTGGTTCTCTTCTTTACCTGGCTTACGACCCCAAAGCACGGTTGCAGGGATCATTTGAACATCCAACTCACTATCCAGCTTGTGCAGTTCCAGTAAGTCAGTGAACAGAGAGACAGAATCGGTTGGGACATCATTATCGTTGTTCATCACAGTTGGACGCGCAGCGATAAAGACGAAACGGTTCAGCGTTTTGCCATTGATTTCCAGCGGGCTGAGCGGGTCGGGTAGACCAAGGCTCATGGCTTGTTTTTGCAGTGTCAGCAAATCCACGTTCGAGCGGAACGGCAGGGCATATACAATCGGTTTAGTTAGGTCGATGTTCAGATCTTCAATCGGGTTCGACGGGATTGCGGTGCCCTTTACCAGTACCGATAAAGGTAGTTTTAGTAATGAACGTGAAAATGATTGTCCAGAAGACATAAAGTTCACAGCCTCAATAGGTATTCAAACAGGCCTAACCTTATTTCAGTTTCCGCTTTGCATGTCTTCTCTATAAAAAGAGATGAGTACGGCAATAGAAATAAGCCTAGGCGATAAAATTTAAGCGCTGCAAGGATACCAGAAACTGGTCAAACCTTTTAATTTTATTGGCTGTAAATTAGTCGAACCCCTAAGTTATTGCTTTGACTTGATTAACTGAAAAGTCGGTGTTTTAAACGAATAAAGAATGAACTTAATCGGTAAGCTGAAAGCTCCCCACAAATAAATTAAAAAACAACCAATTGGGTTTTCATTTGAGCATTTACTGGATATACTCACAGTTAACTGTATAAAAAGACAGGTGAGACATGAAGCCGTTAACGCCACGCCAACAACAAGTCTTCGATTTGATCAAAAGTAAAATCGATGACACCGGAATGCCACCAACTCGTGCAGAGATTGCGCGTGAGCTTGGCTTCCGCTCTGCGAATGCCGCAGAGGAACACCTAAAAGCGCTTGCTCGTAAGCAAGCAATTGAAATTATTCCAGGCGCTTCTCGTGGGATTCGTATCCTGCTTGAAGACGCAGCCAATGATGAGCAGGGTTTGCCTTTGATTGGTCAAGTCGCAGCGGGTGAGCCAATTCTGGCTCAAGAGCACGTAGAGGCGCACTACCAAGTCGATCCTGCGATGTTCAAACCGCAAGCGGATTTCTTACTTCGTGTAAATGGCGAGAGTATGAAAGACATCGGGATTATGGATGGCGATTTGCTCGCGGTGCATAAAACCCAAGACGTGAGAGACGGTCAAGTTGTCGTTGCGCGTGTTGATGATGATGTGACTGTGAAGCGTTTGGAGCGCAAAGGTTCAACCATATTACTGCATGCTGAGAATGAAGAGTTTGCCCCAATCCAAGTGGACTTAACGTCTCAGCACCTTACGATTGAAGGCTTAGCCGTTGGTATTATTCGTAATACCGATTGGATGTAAGTGTATTTAAGCAGCCCAGTTGATCTGGGCTGTTTTGTCTTTTCTCTTTTTCTACTTCCTCCAAAAGCTTGCTCATCATCTTGACCTTGTTTGTTTTGACCAATTTATAAGCTTGATAATGTAATTGATATTCATTATCATCTTTATTAATGTCTATGTTTTCTCTCTGGCGCAGGAAATGCCCATGTCTCAGTCTAAACATCAAGTTCCTAACCATTTATTAAAGCCACTGTTATTGCGTAGCCGTGAAAGCATGGTCGACAATGGCTTGGTGTACGATCCGATAGCTGCTAAAGCGTGTTTGAGCTGTAAGATGGCGCCGGATTGTTTGAGTGGTGATATTGCGCAGAAGCAATTGCTGCACGTGACGCTGACTCAGCTTTGTGACCAGCAGGTTAGTCACTTCTTACAGCAGTATCCCGATGCTTGGATAATCAATGTTGGAGCGGGGTTGGATACCCGCTTTTATCGTTTGGATAATGGACGCTGCCATTGGATAGAGCTGGATGTGACGGAAAATTTGGTATGGCGTCAGCGTTTGTTCCACAAAAATGAACGTTATGAACATCGCTGTGGCAGTGTGGATGAAATGTCGTGGCTAGAGACGTTAGCCATTCCAGAGCAAGCACCGGTACTCATTTTATGTGAAATGGCACTGCTCGATTGCACAGAGCGTCAAGTCGCGAAATTTATTCAAACCTTGGGTCGACATTTTGTTTCTGCTGAACTGTGTATGGTGCTGGCAGGAGATTTAACGGAAACCAAGTGGGGACAAAAGCTTGGCTCTGATCGTTATGCTCATGGCTTTGAAGCGCCTGCAGAACAGATATTGCAATGGTTACCATGGGCACAGTGGGTGAAAGCTTTCTCGCCATTCGATAGATTCTGTTCTCGTTGGAAAGCTTGGCAGCGTTGGCTTAATAAGATTCCAATGTTGAAGCATCGCCTCACGCCAGTACTCGTTCATATCAAGTGGTAATTGGCTAGTCGTTAAGCGCTCAGGTACACTCGTCGATCTTACTGATGAGGTGCCTGTGACAAATTCAATCTTCTCTCCTTTATCTAACCCAAAAGTTCATCGCCAAGTCTTAGCTTTAGCGATACCTATGGTGCTGTCGAATATTACTGTTCCATTGCTCGGTTTGGTCGATGCTGCGGTGATTGGTCATCTAGACCACGCTTGGTATTTGGGCGGTGTTGCGTTGGGCAGCACCATGATCAGCGTGACGTTTTGGCTGCTTGGTTTTTTGCGTATGTCGACTACAGGGTTGGCGGCGCAGTCCTATGGCGGTGAAGACCGAAAGCAACTTGCCTTGGTGTTTATGCAAGGCTCACTTATGGCGCTGCTGTTTGCGTTAGTCTTCCTTATTGCCCATAACCCGATTGCTGATTTGATCTTTGGCTGGAGTGACGCCAGCGCAGAGGTAAAACACTACGGCATGCAATATTTCTCTATCCGTGTGTGGAGTGCCCCCGCTGCGCTAATGAACTTTGTGTTGTTGGGGTGGCTGCTCGGGACGCAAAATTCCAAAGCACCAATGTGGATGGTGATCATCACCAACGTGACTAATATCGCCCTCGATTTGTTGTTTGTGATTGGTTTGGGGTGGAAAGTAGAAGGCGCTGCGCTGGCATCGGTGATTGCTGACTACTCAGGCATGGGTTTTGGTCTCATGTGTGTTTGGAAAACCTGGCGAGAGAGGCAATTACCATCACCTCAAAAGTTGCTAACCAGCACTCAACACGGTTTAGGGCGCTTCGTGAAATTGAATCGTGATATTTTCTTACGCTCTTTGTGTCTGCAAGCGGCTTTTAGCTTTATGACGTTCCAAGGCGCGAGCTTTGGTGATGAGGTTGTCGCTGCAAATGCGGTTCTGATGAGCTTCCTGATGATTATCTCGTATGGCATGGATGGCTTTGCTTACGCAATGGAGGCCATGGTCGGGAAGGCGATTGGTGCCAAAGATAGGCAACAATTGAGTGCATCGCTTGTCGGCACTTTCTTTTGGAGTTTGGTTATTTGCTTAGGACTGACCACGCTCTTTGGTTTGGCGGGATCGCAGTTGATCGCCATGATCACTTCAATTGAGGCGGTACAACAGCAAGCAGCGGTGTATCTACCTTGGCTGGTGGTGATGCCACTTGCGTCGATGTGGTGCTTTCTATTGGATGGCATTTTTGTCGGTGCAACCAAAGGCAAAGACATGCGCAATAGTATGTTTGTCGCGACCAGCAGTTTCTTCGTTGTCTTTTACTTGTTCGCCGAGTGGGAAAATCACGCGCTGTGGTTTGCAATGACGAGCTTTATGTTGATGCGGGGTATTGGTTTAGGAGTTATCTTTCTCTACCAATGGCACAAGGATACCTTCCTAGCACAATGTTGATATAAAAACAGCAGGTCCAAGCCTGCTGTTTTTCTGTCTGCTATCAAGAAGCATCGATTAGAACAAGCGGTTCAAACCATTCAACGCAGCGACACGATACGCTTCGGCCATTGTTGGATAGTTGAAGGTGGTATTGACGAAATACTCGATGGTATTCGCTGAGCCTTTTTGCTCCATAATGGCTTGACCGATGTGGATAATTTCCGCGGCACGTTCGCCAAAACAGTGAATCCCTAAGATTTCTTTGGTTTCACGATGGAACAATATCTTCAAGCTACCGATGTCTTTCCCTGCGATCTGTGCACGAGCTAGATGCTTGAACGAAGAGCGTCCTACTTCATACGGTACTTTCGCAGCTGTTAGCTCTTGCTCGGTTTTACCCACAGAGCTAATCTCTGGGATGGTGTAGATACCCGTTGGAATATCATCAATCAGGTAGTTTTCTGCCTGACCTTTCGTAATGGCTTGTGCGACAAATCGCCCTTGGTCATAAGCGGCGCTTGCAAGGCTAGGGTAACCGATGACATCGCCTACAGCGTAAATGTGTTCGATATCGGTTTGGTAGTTACGGTTTACTTTTAGTTGTCCGCGAGAGTCCGCTTCCAGACCCACTGCACCCAAATTCAACTTATCGGTGTTACCTGTTCGACCATTCGCATACAACAAGCAGTCTGCCTTCATCTTCTTGCCAGATTGTAGGTGAATAATCACGCCATCTTCTGTGCCTTCGATTTTTTCATAGGTCTCATCATTACGAATTACCACACCACTGTTCCAGAAGTGGTAAGACAGCGCATCTGACACTTCGTTATCCAAAAACTCCAACAAGCGGTCGCGGGTATTGATAAGGTCGGTTTTCACTCCAAGGCCGCGGAAGATAGAAGCGTATTCACAACCGATAACGCCCGCACCGTAAATGATGATATGGCGAGGGTCGTGTTTCAGGCTCAAAATGGAATCACTGTCGTAGATGCGCTCATGCAAGAAATCTACGTCGTCAGGCTGATACGGGCGAGAACCCGTCGCGATGACAAACTTATCCGCTGAATAGATTTCTTCTGTACCGTCGCTTTGCATCACTGCAATTGAGTAGTTATCGATAAATCGCGCGGTTCCGAACAAAAGTGTGCATGAGTTACGGTCATAAAAGCCCTGACGAAGTCGAGTTTGCTTATCAATGACCGATTTAGCATGACCTAAAATGTCAGAAAATGTTGCATGAACGCTAGTGTTGTTTCGACAAAATAGCGGGTTGCTATTAAATTCGATGATGCGGCTAACGGCATGACGCAGTGCTTTAGATGGAATAGTTCCCCAGTGAGTACAACCGCCGCCGACACTGCTTTCTTTCTCGACAATGGCAACATTCAGTCCCGCTTTGGTTAATCCCATTGCAGCCCCTTCTCCGCCAGGGCCACTACCGATTACGATCACGTCATAGTGATTAACATGCGCCATGATGCCTTCCTTGTTATATTTGCTTAACATTGCTTTAGCGCGATTTTAACTCATTTACTCTATTGGTACACGTAATGCCTGTTAGAGAGTGGAAGTGATCACGCAGAATCGACCAAAAGGGTGATTTGGTATGTTGTATGTCTATAAATTGCATCGAGAACATTGCAATTAGATGCATGCCAATAGTAACGTTCTCGGCGCTCAGAGCGAGCGAAGCAACATATCTTTCTCCGTAGGAGCAAATTGCGTTATATTGAGGCTCTTGTACCCTACAGAAAAAGAGCAAGTTAAGAATGAAATCGATGGGAATCCGCGCACAGCAAAAAGAGAAGACACGTCGATCATTGATCGATGCGGCATTTAGTCAATTAAGTGCGGATCGCAGCTTTTCCAGCCTTAGCTTGCGAGAAGTCGCCCGAGAGGCAGGGATTGCACCGACTTCTTTTTACCGTCACTTCAAAGATATGGATGAGCTAGGCTTAACCATGGTTGATGAAGGCGGTTTGCTACTACGTCAACTGATGCGTCAGGCGCGTCAACGTATTGTGAAAGAAGGTAGCGTAATTCGTACCTCGGTCGAAACCTTTATGGAATTCATTGAAAGTAGTCCGAACGTTTTTCGTTTGTTGTTGCGTGAGCGCTCCGGCACTTCTGCTGAATTTCGTACCGCTGTTGCTCGAGAAATCCAGCATTTTGCGGCAGAATTAACCGAGTATTTAATGAGCACCGGCGTGACCAGAGAAGAGGCGTATACTCAAGCAGAAGCGTCTGTGACTTTGGTTTTCAGTTCGGGAGCTGAAGCTTTAGATTTAGATCGACGTGAGCGCGATGAACTCGCCGAGCGATTGATCATGCAATTGCGAATGATAGCCAAAGGGGCCTATTGGTATCGCAAAGAACGTGAACGTAACCGATTAAAAGGCGGGATAGAATAATGTCGAATGGAAATAAATCTGAAAAGAAAACGCTGATTTTGGCACTGGTTGCAGGTATGTGTGGTGATGCTTTGTTGTCATGGTTGACCATGAGTGAAGTGTCTTTTTCAATCTTCCCATTGATTGCACTCGTACTGGCTGTACAAGCTCTTTACCAAGAGTACCTAAATAATCCGGTATCAGAAGATATCCCATTAGTTGGCTTGGCGTGTTTCTTCGTAGGTGCGTTTGGTCACTCTGCGTTTATTAAAGCGCAATACCCAGAAGCAGGCTCAAACTTCTTTGCGATCATGGTTTCAATGATCTTACTCGCATGGATTGGTAAGAAGCTAGGTTTTGTCAGCAAGAAGACTTCTGCGGAATAAGCAAAACGAATCAAATTAAAAAGCGAGCCATTGAGCTCGCTTTTTGTATTTGACGCCGTGGGTTACACTTTGCGTTCCAATAGCACTCCCGCTTCCATGTGGTGGGTATAAGGGAATTGGTCAAACAGAGCAAAACGCGTCACGTTGTGTGTTTCGCATAGAATGTCCAAGTTCTCTTTTAGAGTCTCAGGGTTACAAGAGATGTACATGATGCGCTCGTAACCTTGCACCATCTTACAAGTATCGACATCCATCCCAGCACGTGGTGGGTCGACAAAAATCGTATTGCAGTTGTAGCTCTTCAGATCTACACCTGCATCTTGTAGACGACGGAATTCACGCTTACCTTCGATCGCTTGAGTAAATTCCTCGGCTGATAGACGTAAGATTTGTACGTTATCAATCTTATTGGCGGCGATGTTGTACTGTGCAGATACAACCGATGGCTTCGCTAGCTCAGTTGCCAGTACGCGGTCGAAATTCTGTGCCAACGCCAGCGAGAAGTTACCGTTACCACAGTAAAGCTCTAGTAGGTCGCCAGTGCTTTCTTGGGTACAGTCGACCGCCCATTCCAGCATCTTCTCTGCGACTTTGCCGTTCGGCTGAGTGAAGCTGTTCTCCACTTGTTGGTAGATGTAGCTTTGACCATTTACATCGAGCTTCTCGATCACGTAGTCGCGGTCTAGGACAATCTTCATCTTACGAGCGCGACCAATGATGTTTAGGTTAAAGCCTTCATCATTTAAACGCTGTTTAAGGGCTTTCGCGTTTTCAATCCACTCTTCATCAAGTTGGCGATGGTAAAGGAGTGAAACCAGAATCTCACCGCTTAGCGTCGACAGGAAATCCACCTGGAACAGTTTACGACGTAGCGAGTCGTTGTCTTTCATCGCTTCAACCAATAGCGGCATCAGGTCGTTGATCAGACGGCTTGCTGCAGGGAATTGGTCAACTCGGTATTTCTCACGAGTTTCTTGGTTGAACATGATGTAGTAAAGATCTTCGCCTTCATGCCAAACACGGAACTCAGCACGCATGCGGTAGTGCTGCTCTGGTGATTCAAACACTTCCAGTTCTGGCATGTTGTATGGCGCGAACATATCCGTGAGACGTTCGACTTTTTCAGCCAGTTGTTCTTGGTAGCGTTGTGGGTTGACATCAAGAGTAGCCATGATCTTACCTTTTATGGTGCATTCAATTTAAGAGCGCAGATTTTATTCAATCTCAATAGGATGTCCAGTTTTGTACTGGAATTGATTTAAAGATAGTGCGTACAGGCAGAGTAGAAAGCAAAATCAATCAAAACGTTACAACTTCTAAGGGCAATATTGGCTGGACAAATAATCAATAGCTGAATAATATTTGCCTCAAGTTGGTGCTATCTAGCAATCTAGATGGCTGAAATGGGAATCTGGTGTGAATCCAGAACTGACGCGCAGCGGTAAAAGAGAACGAACGCTCATCAGACACTGCATTAGTTTATGTGGGAAGTCGAGCAAGTAGGCGGTACACCCGTGCTCTTGAGTCCGAATACCTGCCAACAACTGAGCCACAGCACTGGACTGTCATGATGACAGGGCTCGGAAGGAATTACGCGATTTAGGACAAGACAATGAGAAAATCCGCACTGGCGATCACTTTGGCATCGCTGCTTTCACCTGTCTCTTATCTACAGGCCCAAGAAACCTCCACTGACGAAACCATCGTTGTTACTGCAAACCGTTTTGAGCAAGCCGAAAGCCGTACGTTGGCAGATGTCGAAGTAGTTACTCGACAAGACATCGATCGCATTCAAGCGAAAACCCTACCAGATGTATTGCGTCGCCTTACCGGAATTCAAGTTTCACAAAATGGTGGTCGTGGTCAGTTAGCGTCTTTATTTGTTCGTGGAACCAGTTCCGACCAAGTTTTAGTACTGGTTGATGGCGTACGTTTTGCACGAGCAGCGAAGGGCGCTGTGGACTTTAACCAAATCCCACTTACTTACGTTCAACGTATTGAGTACGTGCGTGGTGCGCGTGCGTCACTTTACGGCTCAGAAGCGATTGGTGGCGTGATCAATATCATCACCATTGCGCGTGCTGACGAAGAAGGAACGAAGTTAAGTGCGGGTTTAGGCAGCTTAGATTACCAGGAATTGAGTGTGGCATCTGGTATTAAAGTCACAGAGAGCGGCCAGCTAAATATCGCGCTTGGTAGTGAAAGTGATGATGGTTATAACGTTCGTCCTGTACCGGGAGTTAATGACGGCGATCGCCATGGCTTTGATACAAAGAATGGTCTGCTAGGTTACGTGCACAACTTCAATGACCAGTGGTCTGCATTTGGTAACCTACGTGCTTACGAAAATGTTTATCAATATGACAGCAGCTACGGCAGTCGCGGTTACTACGAAGCAGAAAAAGACGATCTTTCTGTCACTCTGGGCGGTAAGTATCAGTCTGATAATGTGATGTCAGAACTACAAGTAACAGCACAGAAACAGAAGTCTTGGAACTATGAGCAAGCAAAAGGCAAACACTCAGGTACTGAAGATGAACTTGAGCAGCAAAATGTCCAGTGGACCAACAGTTACTTGCTAAACAACAATACGACGTTGGCTGGTGGTATTGATTGGCGCAACGAGTCTTATAAAGACAAGAGTGCGAATAAAACGTTTGATCGTACCAATGGCGCTCTGTTTGGTATGGCAACCACCAGTATTGATAAAGCAATGCTTGAGGGCAGTGCTCGCCTTGATGATAACGAAGAATACGGTAGTGAGTTCACTTACAGTTTAGCGGCTGGTTACCAGTTTGTACCAGAGTTTGGGGTTAAAGCCTCTTTTGGTACTGCGTTTAAGGCTCCAAACCTATATCAACAGTATGACCCAACATACGGTGAGAAAGATCTGAAGCCGGAAGAGTCAGATGCTTGGGAGTTAGCATTCAGCGGTGATGTCCAAGGCGTTTTTTGGTCCGTAACGGGTTATGACTATAAAATCACGAATCTTATCGATTACCATCCAACCACATACAAATATTTGAATGTCGATGGTGAAACACATATCCAAGGTGTGGAGCTTGTTGCTGAGTTTGATACAGGGATTGTGCAGCACCAGTTGAGTGCAGATTACAAAGATGCCGAAGACGATAAAGGGCATCAGTTGCAGCGCCGCGCTAAAGAAATGTATAAGTGGAATGCTTTAGTGAGCTTCGATAAAGTGGATTGGTCGGTTAGCTATCAGTACGTCGGTAAGCGTCCAGATGTGGATTACAGCACTTGGCCTTCACAAGATATTACACTTTCTTCTTACTCGTTGGTTGATACGGCGGTGACTTACTATCCGAATGAGTCGACCTCTATTAGCGCTCGTATCGATAATCTACTTGATGAAGAGTATGAGATGGCAAAAGGTTACCCTGCTGCAGAGCGAGCGTACTATCTCAACGTTGGCTACGAATTCTAATCGTGAATGAGCACAAACCGCCTTCGGGCGGTTTTTAATATTTTGTGGTGGAAAATCGAATGAAGAAACCCAAGCGAGTGGTGATCAGTTGGTCCAGCGGTAAAGATTCGACATTAACGCTTGAGCGCCTTAACGAGAATCCAAATTATCAAGTTGTCGGTTTGTACACGACTTACGTAGGAAAAGAAGTCCCTTTTCAAGCAACTCCGCTTGAGGTTGTACAAATGCAAGCAGACTTACTTGCGCTTCCGCTCATTACTATCGAACTGCCTGAAGTCTTTCCGAGTAACGAAATTTATCAATCAACCATCGTTAATGCATTACAAAGTAGTGGTCTGAACATAGAAGCTGTCGCATTTGGTGATATGTTTTGCAATGGCATTGCCGATTACCGACGCAGCTATATTGAACCTGTTGGCTGGGAATGCGTCTTTCCTCTATTAGGGGAGAGCAGCGAAAAACTAGCGATGGAAATCATAGAGCGTGGTATTCAAACGATGTTAATCACCATCGACGGAAGAGTTCTCCCTCCAGAATGGTGTGGTCGCTGGTATGACAAAGCCCTAATAGAGTCATTACCAAGTCAAATTGATCCCTGTGGGGAAAATGGTGAATTTCACACATTGGTCACGTCTTCGCCATCTTTTCAAGGACATATCGAGTTGACGAAGCGAGATGTAGAATCTGGAGATAGATTCAGCCATCAAAGATACCATGCTAAAGCATTGCCAAAACAAATCTACGCAGTATGATCGCAACGTTTCTGTTCTTTAGGTAAGGCTCGTGCGAGTAGCAAGTAAGAAAAAAGTCCTAGTTTTTGACTCCGGTGTTGGTGGCCTTTCTGTATTCCAAGAGATACATCGCCTATTGCCCCAGCTAGACTACTTATACTTATTCGATAATCAGGCTTACCCTTATGGTGAACTCGATCAGGCTGTACTCATTTCACGAGTTAACCAACTGGTCTCTTCATTAGTCGAAGAACACCAAGTCGACATTGTTGTCATTGCTTGCAACACGGCGAGCACCATAGTGCTTCCTTCCTTACGCGAAAATTTATCGATTCCCGTTGTTGGTGTTGTCCCTGCGATTAAACCCGCATCGCTTTTAGCATCAAAAGGGGTAGGGCTGATCGCCACTCCGGCGACAGTAACACGCCAATATACTCACGAGTTAATACGGGACTTTGCGCAAGGTAAACCAGTTGAGCTGGTGGGATCAACTCGCTTGGTAGATATGGCCGAAGAGAAGTTGCGAGGCAACAGCGTTTCTCTCGACGAACTGACAAATATCCTGCTTCCCCTTCGCGATAAAGTCGATGTTGCGGTGCTCGGTTGTACTCACTTCCCTTTAATCAAAGAGGAGATTCATCAAGCTTTGGGTGGGGACGTTACTTTAATTGATTCAGGCGCAGCGATTGCACGTCGAGTAAAAGCATTGCTATTAAGTGATGAAATTGAGGATACAGAAGAGGGAAGTAAGTCGATTTATGCCAGTGCAACTCCTTGGCAGGAAGATGCACTGAACATTTGTTTAAAGAAGCTAGGTTTTAATCCTGTTCAGGTTTACCACCATCCGGATGTTTAGGATCGTTCGCAATTCTCACTTTTAGCGTTCTCTCCATATATTCCTTTTCATTAAGTTTAGCGATAGCTGGCTTGGCATCTGCCGCAGCCATCACTACAAAACCAAACCCTCTTCTTTTTCCAGTACGCTTATCTTTCATTAAGCGTACCGCATAGACCTGTCCATATTCAGCAAACAAATCGCGAACATGACTCTCATTGGCCTTATAAGGAAGGTTGCCGACATACAGCGTTTTAGTTGAAGGATCAGGATCCGAAGATTGAAGAACAGGTGTTTTGCTAGAAAATGAAAAAAGAAAAGCAGTAGCGATAACACCAATGAGGAAGCTCAAGGCTGGTGGGATGATGAATTGAGAGAAGATGATTCCCCCAACGATGGCCAGCCCAACACATAAAATCAGATTTTTTTTAGACGTCATTTTAATTACTACACATAGTGATAAAGAGATCGATTGTCCATTAACAGAATAGACACATGAATCTTACGTATATGGTTGGTGTTTTTCCAACCAATTGCTGTGATATGTCTCAAATGTGACGAAGAAATATGCAAATATCGCACTTTTGGCTAATTTGTGACCGGTTGGTTTTTTATTTGCAAAAAACACTTGTACTAATTTCTCAACTCCCTATACTGCGCATCCACCGACACGGAGTGAGACGAAAGTCACACAGCGAGTCGGGAAGAGAGAAAAAAGAATTTGAAAAAATGCTTGACTCTCTCACGGTGTGAAGTAAGATACGCACCCCTAACGACGAGCAACTAAGTTGCTGAAAATGTTAGAAAAGCTCTTTAAAAATAAGAACCTATCAATCTGTGTGGGCACTCGTTGATGATAATCCAATTAGATACTTCGGTATCAAATTAGGTTTCAATGAAACGAAGTGACCATTGAATCGAAAGATTCAGCACAGTCAATTCAAACATTACTTTATGTAATG
>NZ_JAWOUQ010000020.1:0-51774 GCF_033339475.1 Vibrio sp. 2304
AGCGTTCAATCTGAGCCATGATCAAACTCTTCAATTTAAGATTTTGTTCGGCTCAATGAATACTGAACATTACATAAGTAATGTTTGAATTGACTGTGCTCTTATTGGTTTTTACTTTTGAAAAAGTAAAACAAAACAGCTCAAGGCTGCTTCCCAATTCGAATGGTCACTTCGTTTCATTGAAACCTAATTTGATACCGAGGTATCGAATTGGATTATCATCAACGAGTGCCCACACAGATTGATAGGTCTATATTGTTAAAGAGCAACTCTTCTTTGTGATTGACATCACTTCGGAAGAGGCGGCCATTCTAGCGAGATAATTTATTGTGTCAAACACTTTCTTCAAATTATTTCGTTTTTCTTTTCAGCCTTATCAACTTCGCTTAACCCCTTGTGAGGCCTTGCCCTGTCGACGAGGAGGCATTATAGAGATCGCGCTCACATTGGCAAGTGTTATTTTTCAAAAATTGCAAAAATAATGGTTAAACGATGAGTTTTCGATCAAACCTTTATTTATTCAACTTTACCCCAAACTCTCACACAACTTATCCACAGAATTGTTCTTTGAGGCGTGTTTTTCAAGTACCATAAATAAAGAAAGCTGCTTTATTGCAGCTATCTTTATTAAACTTAACCTAAACTCTATTTAAAGAGCATTATGGCTATATGCCAGACCCATCTTGTTCAGAGCCATCATCTTCGTGTAGGCCACATTCTCGCTTTAAGCCAAAGAATCGAGTTTCTTCCTCTGACATTCCCGGCTCCCATTTACGAGTAGTATGTGTATCACCAACTGAAAGGTAACCTTCATCCCACAATGGGTGGTATTTAAGGCCGTGTTGTTCTAAGTAGTAATGAACGTCTTTATTAGTCCAATCAATTACTGGTAGAAATTTAAACACACCGTTCTGAATTGATAGAATCGGTAAACCTGCACGAGATTTACTTTGCTCTCGACGCAATCCAGAGAACCACGTTCCAACATTAAGCTCTTTTAACGCTCGACGCATCGGCTCAACTTTATTGAGCTTGTTGTATTTTTCAATTCCCTCTACGCCCTGCTCCCATAATTTTCCATATCGAGCTTCTTGCCAATTCGCACTTTCTTTGGCTCGATAAACTTTTAAATTTAGGTTGAGAGCATCTGTCAGCTCATCGATAAATCGGTACGTCTCAGCAAACAGGTAACCAGTATCGGTTAGAATGACGGGGATGTCCGCTTTGGCGCGAGTAACTAAATGAAGCATAACCGCGGCTTGAATACCAAAACTAGAAGAAACCGCGAACTCGCCTTCTAGATTATCTAAAGCCCACGCTACTCTCTCTTGTGCTGAAAGCTTTTCGAGCTCGACATTAATTTGAGCAAGACGGAGGATTTGCTCCGTCTTTGTTAATGTCAGTAACTCTGTGAGCTCCAGCTTGGATGCTACAGAATCAAGCATGAAAGTCCCTCTTTGATACGAGCACTTCTTGGATAATGCCAGCACGAATAGTGAAATCGCCAAAGGCTTCGCCTTCTTCACGCTCTTTCGACCATCGAGCCACCAGCAGATCAATCTCTTCTAAGATTTGCTTATCCGTGATGTTCTCTTTATACATTTTAGGTACTCGAGTACCAGCACGGTTACCACCTAGGTGCAAGTTGTAACGACCCGGCGCTTTGCCAACTAGACCAATTTCAGCCAACATTGCGCGACCACAACCATTTGGACACCCAGTTACACGCAAAATGATGTTGTCATTTTCTGGTAGGTTGTGCTTCTCCAGAATCCCCTCCACATCAGTAACAAACTGAGGAAGGAAACGTTCAGCTTCTGCCATCGCTAGCGGACAAGTTGGAAAAGCAACACACGCCATTGAGTTCTTACGCTGTTCACTTACGCCGTCGTCCATTAAGCCATGTTCACGAGCGATCTTTTCAATTTTCGCTTTTTCGTTTTTAGGTACACCCGCAACAATTAGGTTTTGGTTCGCTGTCATGCGGAAATCGCCTTTGTGGATTTTGGCAATTTCAGCAACACCCGTCTTAAGTGGTTTACCTGGAAAGTCTAATAAGCGACCGTTTTCGATGAAAAGCGCTAAATGATATTTACCATCAATTCCTTCTACCCAGCCAATACGGTCACCACGTTCTGTGAATTCATATGGACGGCTTTGCTCAAACTTAACACCAGCACGTTTCTCGACTTCCGCTTTAAAGACATCGCTACCTACACGATCCAATGTGTATTTGGTTTTTGCGTTCTTACGGTTTGAACGGTTACCCCAGTCGCGCTGAGTTGTTACTACAGCTGCGGCAACATCAAGTGTCTTGTCCAGCGGAATAAAGCCAAAGTCGTCAGCGCGGCGCGGATAAGTTGATGTATCGCCATGCGTCATCGCTAAGCCGCCGCCGACCAGGACGTTAAAACCAACCAGCTTGCCGTTATCTGCAATCGCTACGAAGTTGAGATCGTTAGCGTGTACATCTACGTCATTTTGCGGTGGGATAACCACTGTGGTTTTAAACTTACGTGGTAAGTAGTTCTTGCCTAGAATCGGTTCGTCTTCTTCCGTGCTTTCTACTTTTTCACCGTCTAGCCAAATCTCTGCATAAGCGCGTGTTTTCGGAAGCAGGTGTTCACTGATTCTCTTCGCCCATTCGTAAGCTTCTTGGTGTAACTCTGACTCCACTGGATTAGTGGTACACAACACGTTACGGTTTACATCACCCGCGGTTGCAATCGAATCAATGCCAATACTGTTGAGCGTTTGATGCATCAACTTAATATTCGGTTTTAATACCCCATGAAACTGGAACGTTTGGCGAGTCGTCAGACGAATACTTCCATATAAAGAGTGCTCCGTTGCGAACTTGTCGATCGCTAACCATTGCGTTGGCGTGATGATGCCTCCAGGCATACGAGCACGAAGCATCACATTATGTAATGGTTCCAGTTTTTGCTTTGTGCGTTCATTACGGATATCACGATCGTCTTGTTGATACATACCGTGGAAACGAATTAACTGGAAGTTGTCGGCAGTAAAGCCACCTGTAATACGGTCCTGTAAATCTTGCTCAATAGTGCCACGTAATAAGTTGCTTTCTCGCTTCAGGCGCTCGTTATCAGATAGCGGCCCTAACTCTTCACCTAATACAACCTGCTTATTATTGTCCGTAGAAAAAGTCATTAGTAAACATCCCTCTGATAACGTTTCGCTTTACGTAGGTCATTAATAAATTGTTCTGCATCGTCACGCGGCATCTTGCCTTCTTGTTCAGCAACGATAACCAATGCGTCGTGCACATCTTTTGCCATACGCGTTGCATCACCGCAGACATAGATATAAGCGCCTTCTTGGATCCACTGCCACACTTGAGCTGCGTTTTCTAAGATGCGATGTTGTACGTAAACCTTTTCTACTTGGTCACGACTAAAGGCAACATCCAATCGGCTTAGTACTCCTGACTTGAGATACTTTTGCCATTCCACTTGGTACAAGAAGTCTTGAGTGAACGTGCGATCACCAAAGAACAACCAGTTTTTGCCTTCAGCATCGCGGTTTTCACGTTCCTGAATAAAGCTACGGAATGGTGCGATCCCTGTGCCAGGACCAACCATGATAATTGGAGTACTATCATCTTCCGGCAGTTTAAAGTTGTTGTTATGCTCAACAAATACTTTAACTTCATCTCCCTCTTCGAGACGCTGAGCTAAGAAACTAGACGCACCACCATATCGTTTTTCGTCGTTTTGTTCGTACTCAACCAAAGCAACCGTTAGGTGTACTTCTTCATCGACCTCTTCTTGGCTTGATGCAATAGAGTAAAGGCGTGGAGTAAGACGACGAAGCAAACCAATCAACTCATCTGCGGTTAACTTGGTTTTCTTTTCTGCCAGTACATCAACGATTTGAGTATTTGCAGAGTACTCGCGAAGCTTATCTTTATCTTCAACTAACTTTTGTAGCTTCTTGCTACCGGATAACTCGGCAAACTTTGTGATGAGCTGCGGGTTAGATGTTGTGATTTCATATTTACTCACGAGAGCACTGTGGATTGACAAGCTTTCACCATCAACGTCAACAGTCTCAACCCCAGACAAACCGACCTTACCAAGAATGGCATTTGCAAGTTCCGAGCTATTTTCAAACCACACACCTAGTGCATCACCTGGCTGATACGTTAAGCCCGAGCCTTCTAAGTCGATTTCTATATGACGAACGTCTTTTCCAGAGTCACGGCCCGTGATTTTTTGACTGGTCAGTAACGTCGCAGTGTACGGATTTTGTTTATTGTAAGGAGAGTGCGCAGTCGCAGCTTGACCCACAGGAAGTTGAACCACATCCGCTTCAGAGCCAGAAGAAAGTGTATCTTTTACCTTGTCTAACGCATTCTTACGCCATTCAGTTGCGGGGGCTTCATAATCCACATCGCAATCAAGACGCTCGATAAATGGAGTCGCGCCTAGCTTTGATAGGTAAGTGTCGAAGTCTTTACCGGTCTGACAGAAGAACTCGTAGCTAGAATCTCCCAATGCAATAACACCATATTGCAGGTTTGGCAGCTTAGGAGCCTTCTTCGATTGCAAAAACTCATGTAGCTCAATAGCATTGTCTGGCGCTTCGCCTTCGCCGTTAGTCGATGCCACAATAATGACATGCGTTTCTTTGGCTAAGTTTTTACCTTTGTAATCGCTTGCATCAAAAAGTTCGACTGCAATTCCTTCTGCTTTTGCTTCCTGTTCCAGAGCTTCAGCAACACCTTTAGCATTGCCCGTTTGGGAAGCAAAAATAATACTCAACTTACCTGCTGGCTTCGCTGATACGGCTGCCGTTGCTTGTGCAATTGGCGTTACCGCTGTGTTTGGTTGATTTTGAGCTAATCCCCAAAAATACCCACTGACCCAAGCAAGTTGCTGTGAAGACAACTCAGAGACAGTTTGTTGGAGTGAGCTAATTTGTTGGTCATTCAGAGGGCTTGCGATTGGAGGATTTCCTCCTTGCCCATTATTATCTTCAGACACATTCTTGTGAGAATACTCATTCTTTTGAAAAGACATTATCACGACATCCCTATTCATTGCGTGACGATAGAGTACCCACTCTCCTTAATAACAAGAAAGAATAGAAGTGAATGTTTTATAACTTTTTGGAAGTAAGAACGGCTTACTTTTTGCTCATCGATCTTCAATGCGGACTTGTTGAAAGCCTACTGCCATTGCCGATTTTGACGCAGTATCCAAATCTTCATAAAGACATTCTTCGCCGTGACTGTCCGTTAGAAAAACAAAACCACCGCGCGCATGTCTGAACTCTACAACCCAACCACCCTCTTGGATTGCAGGCTCAATAATCGCTTCGATAAGCTGATTTTCACGGAATAGATGTCTTAGTTCATTTATTGTCATCGCTATCCCTGCTTTAACTTTCACATTGCTCCTAGGTAAGCATGGTCTAAGTCAGCCAAATAGGGAGAAATTTCGATTAGATATAATGAAGTGATATAAAAAAACGCCGCTTATAAAGCGACGTTTTAAGTAAATCGAATATCTAACATGGCTGAATTTAGAACGCGTATTCCGCACTCACAAAGAAGCCGTTAGCAAAAATAAACTCTTTCCCTAGATCCGACATGAATTTATCGGACTCTAAATCAATCACACGGTAACCTCCACGAAAAGCCAGTCGAGCTTTTTCGAGCGGTACATTGTATTGAACACCTGCCATGAAATCGGTGCTTTTGATACCTTTGTTGTCACCAAAGTTTATCTCACCAATCACATCAAAGTTTGTATCCGGAACTTGAATTTCTGCGTAACCATACCAAGCCCAAATCAGCTCATCAAATTCTTCTACACGCCTGCTTGAGCCAGCATCAATGTATTTAGTGTCACTTAAATTACTGAACGTGAGACCCGCATCAAAGTGCAATAAATCATGCTCTAGAACGTGGTAATACAAGGTTAAATCGAGCTTATCGAACCCCATGTAATCCGCATCAACACTTGAGTAACGAAGGCGCGCATTAGGGACATATTTAACATCATGTTCAATCGCCGCGTAAAAAGTGCCTGCGGTACTGCTATCTCGTCTCACTTCATTAACTTTAGTGTCGGCAGCCCATACCTCTGCGCCGACTTTTGTCGATACAGAGTACTCTGCAAAAACAGGAA
The DNA here is from genome assembly GCF_033339475.1 of Vibrio sp. 2304. Classification (NCBI taxonomy): domain Bacteria; kingdom Pseudomonadati; phylum Pseudomonadota; class Gammaproteobacteria; order Vibrionales; family Vibrionaceae; genus Vibrio; species Vibrio sp. 2304. The sequence continues at coordinate 6,159 of NZ_JAWOUQ010000020.1, forward strand.
AAGATACTGCCAACGATAATGCCGTTAAAGCGATGTTCGCTTTATTTGTCATGTAGTATTTACTCCGAGATAGCTGATATTCACGTAGAGGACGTGAGAGGAAATATACCATATTCTCACGCCTCTCCATCAACTAAATGATGTTACTCATTATTTATAGCGGGGCTGAGCGACGTAATTCTTGAAGAACCAAATACCCAATGCAATCACGATTAACCATGGTAATAGTTTAAGTACCGCTCCAACCATTCCCAGTAAAAACATCACAACTAACGCAATACCAGTTGCTGCGAATACGGTCATCATTGTGATACCCGTAACCAACAAGGTCGCCGCAAAGACTAAAATAAAGATTAGCTCCAACATAATCACTTCTCCATTTGTTTTCAATAAACAGAGCAGTTTCCATACCAACTTACAGAAACGAAGTTAAGATTATGATTTTTAATAAAAAAACAAAGCCAGAGGCATTTCTGCACTCTGGCTTTATCATTCTTTAGTTGGTAATTTTAGCCATTCACTGGCGAATTTTACACATTCAATTCTTTTGGAATCTTAGCTAGCGCGTCTTGCAATACTTCTAGACCAGAACCTGGTTTGTGCGCATTTTCACTGATATGACGACGCCATTGACGAGCACCGGGCATGCTTTGGAACAAACCTAACATGTGGCGGGTAATATGACCAAGGTACGCACCTTTCGCTAATTGCGCTTCAATGTATGGATACATCTCTTCAACAATTTCGCTGCGTTTCTTCACTGGAGCATTAGAGCCAAACAACTCTTGATCTACCGATGCCAGTAAATATGGGCTTTGGTATGCTTCACGACCAATCATCACACCGTCAAGATGCTGAAGATGTGCTTTTGCTTCTTCTAATGATTTCACGCCACCGTTAATCGCAATCGTTAGGTGTGAGAAGTCTTGCTTCAATTGGTAAGCGCGTGGGTAATCCAATGGTGGGATCTCACGGTTTTCTTTTGGGCTTAGACCACTTAACCATGCTTTACGTGCGTGGATAGTGAACTGCTCACAGCCACCCTTTTCTGAAACAATAGAAACGAAATCCGTTAAGAACTCGTAAGAATCTTGATCATCAATACCAATGCGAGTCTTGACTGTTACAGGGATATCGACCACGTCTTTCATTGCTGCGACACAATCCGCAACTAACTGCGGTTCAGCCATTAGGCAAGCACCAAATCGACCGTTTTGTACGCGGTCAGATGGACACCCCACATTTAGGTTAATCTCATCGTAGCCACGCTCTTGCGCTAGCTTGGCACACGTAGCCAAATCTGCTGGGTTTGAACCACCAAGTTGAAGGGCTAACGGATGCTCTTCTTCGTTATAAGCCAGGAAATCTCCTTTTCCATGAATGATCGCACCTGTCGTCACCATTTCAGTGTACAGCAGGGTTTCTTTGGTCATTAAGCGATGGAAGTAGCGACAATGACGATCAGTCCAATCTAACATTGGTGCTACGGAGAGCCTGCAAGAATGAGTCATGATATAAACACCCGTTTTTATGTTGCCAAGGTCGAGCGCAGCAGTACGCTCAAAAAATAAGTCGGGTATTGTATACCCAAGCACCTCTAGGTGCTAGTTTCAGCGAGAATGATTTGGTTGGCTGACTAGCCAAGTGCTTAGGAATACGCAGAAGTAATACGAATCTGTCATTCGTTGATTCATTCTGTGATGATTATTCCGCCTTCACACCACCACCGACTTGCTTTAATTCATGATTTTCGTTCTGATAGTGGGTAAAATGAAGCATTTCTAAACGAACTTCGTATAGAAATGATTTATCATAGAGCACGTCCGATAGTTATGGTGAAAGGTTTGAACCCAACAATCATTGAACAAATTGAAAGTATCTGCGCAGAGCGTGGAGTACGACTGACTCCGCAACGCCGACGCGTATTTGAACTCATTTGTTCTAATCGCCGCGCCTCAAGTGCGTATGAGCTATTGGAGCAACTAAAAGAGAGTGAGCCTCAGGCTAAGCCGCCCACTGTTTATCGAGCATTAGATTTTCTCCTAGAACAAGGCTTCATCCACCGAGTGGAATCGACAAATAGCTTTATTACTTGTTGTTCTTTCAATACTCAGCAGCACTTTTTCCAATTACTAATTTGCGATAAATGTGGTGATGTCGTTGAACTCGAAGATGAGACGCTGATATCCTTGTTAGCCGAAAACGCCGAGAAGCATGGATTCAAACTGACCAACCAAGTTATTGAAACTCATGGTGAATGCCAGGCCTGTTCCTCCGAGACGAAAGAAAAAGTATAGAAGAACGTTATGCGCGCTGAATTTGTAAACCCGTTTTTAGCTTCTTTAATGAACGTGCTAAAAACTATGGCTTCTCTTGAGCTGAAGCCACAAAAACCGCGAATCAAAAAAGATGAGATCGCACGAGGTGACGTTTCTGGTCTGATTGGTATGGTAGGCCCACAAACTCGTGGTTCAATGTCGATCACCTTTGATGAAGCACTCGCCCTAGAAATCATGCAGAACATGCTTGGTGAACGTCCAAATGGGCTCAATGAAGAAGTGACCGATATGGTGGGTGAGATCACCAACATGGTTACTGGTGGTGCGAAACGCATTCTGGCGGAAAGTGGTTTTGACTTTGATATGGCAACACCGGTTGTGGTTTCAGGCCGAGGTCATACGATTCGCCACAAGTGTGAAGGCTCAATTATTATCATGCCTTTCTCTTCCCAATGGGGAAATGCCTTTATCGAAATTTGCTTCGAATAAAAGAGAAAGAATAGGTTGGCACTGGCCAACCTATTTTGTTTTTGCCTCAGGCAATAAAAAGGTCAGCATTTGCTGACCTTTTCTTTATCTATTCAAACATTAAGCTTTGAACGCTTTAAATGCGTTGATTAGACCGTTTGTTGAGCTGTCATGCGAGCTGATTTGAGACTCGTCTGCAAGCTCAGGTAGGATTTGGTTAGCCAGTTGTTTACCTAGCTCCACGCCCCACTGGTCAAAGCTAAAGATATTCCAGATAACACCTTGTACGAAAATTTTGTGTTCGTACATTGCGATCAAGTTACCTAGCGTACGAGGCGTGATTTGCTTCACTAGAATAGAGTTTGTTGGACGGTTACCTTCAAACACTTTGAATGGCGCAATCGCTGCCACTTCTTCAGCATTCTTACCTACTTTCACCAACTCTTCTTTCACGGTTTCTTCATTTTTACCAAACGCTAGAGCTTCAGTTTGCGCGAAGAAGTTAGACATCAGTTTTTGGTGATGATCGCTAGCTGGGTTGTGGCTAATTGCAGGTGCAATGAAGTCACATGGGATAAGCTTAGTACCTTGGTGAATTAGCTGGTAGAACGCGTGCTGACCGTTGGTACCTGGTTCACCCCAAATGATTGGGCCAGTTTGGTAAGTTACAGCATTGCCGTCACGGTCAACGTATTTACCGTTTGATTCCATGTTGCCTTGCTGGAAATATGCTGCAAAACGGTGCATGTATTGATCGTAAGGTAGGATAGCTTCTGACTCCGCACCGTGGAAGTTGTTGTACCAAATACCAATCAAAGCAAGAATCACTGGAATATTGCTTTCTAGATCTGTTGATACGAAGTGCTTGTCCATCTCGTGAGCACCATCAAGCAACTCAACAAAGTTGTCGAAACCTACTGCTAGTGCAATTGATAGACCGATCGCAGACCATAGTGAGTAACGGCCACCAACCCAGTCCCAGAATTCAAACATGTTCGCTGTATCGATACCAAATTCAGACACGGCTGTCGCGTTTGTTGAAAGCGCAGCAAAGTGCTTAGCCACATGAGCTTGATCACCCGCAGATTCTAGGAACCAATCACGAGCAGTATGCGCGTTAGTCATGGTTTCTTGTGTTGTAAACGTCTTAGACGCGATCAAGAATAGCGTCGTTTCTGGGTTAACTTTCTTCAACGTTTCAACGATGTGTGTACCATCAACGTTAGATACGAAGTGAAGGTTTAGATGATTTTTGTATGCCGCTAGAGCTTCCGTCACCATGTAAGGGCCAAGGTCAGAACCGCCGATACCGATGTTCACAATATCAGTAATTGCTTTGCCTGTGTAACCTTTCCATTCACCGCCGATAACGCGCTCAGTGAATGATTTCATTTTTTCTAGAACCGCGTTCACTGCTGGCATTACGTCTTCGCCGTCTACCATAACTGGAGTATTCGCGCGGTTACGTAGTGCAGTGTGAAGAACAGCGCGACCTTCTGTTTGGTTGATCGCTTCACCACTGAACATCGCTTCAATTGCAGATTTCAGCTCGGTCTCTTTCGCAAGAGCAAACAGGTGCTTCAGAGTTTCCTCATTGATGAGGTTCTTTGAGTAATCGACTAGGATGTCTGAGCCGAAACGTGCAGAGTATTTGTCGAAACGCGCTGCGTCTTGAGCAAACAGCTCTTTAAGATCCATATCTTGTGCAGATTCGAAATGCGCCGTTAGCGCTTTCCAAGCTTGTGTTTGCGTTGGATTGATATTTTTCAACATGGTCTTTATCCCGATGTTACAGTAGGTTCCATTCCTTACAGTCTAGCGAAAACTGTGGAATCCCCGATTTAGCAAATAGAATATAAATTAGATGTTTGGGCAAATTGCCACAAAACAAGTCTTTGTAATTTTTTTTCAGGCGCCAATTATGACCGAGAGCTTTTACACTCACATTGAGTTAGGTCACGTTCCCTGCCCTGAAATTGAACATTCATTTACGATGACAAGAATCATATCATTTACTAATGACAGGCTCTAATTGGAATAGGATAGACGCCAATTTATAAATTTCCAAAGGAACACGTATGTGGGCACAAAAAACACTGCAATTAAAAGCGAGAAGCCGCGGTTTTCACCTGATAACTGATGAAATTGAACAACAATTACCACAAATAAACGAACTTTCAGTAGGTTTATTACACTTATTTATTCAGCACACCTCCGCCAGTTTGACCTTAAATGAGAATGCTGATCCAACCGTGCGTATGGACATGGAAGCGCACTTCAATAAGTTTGTGCCAGAGCGTGCTCCTTATTATCAGCACACCTATGAAGGTGACGACGACATGCCGGCACATATTAAAGCATCACTGCTTGGCAGTAGTGTGACGGTACCAATCCAAAATGGTCGATTAGCTTTAGGAACATGGCAAGGTATTTACTTGGGTGAGCATCGAGACTTTGGTGGCGGCCGCCGCGTTATTGCTACGATTAACGGTGAGTAGATAAAACAAAGGCTAACCTTGGGTTAGCCTTTCGTTGTTTATTTGGAGTATTCCATCTCGACGCGAGGCGTTAGCTTAGTCACGAGTTCATACGCAATCGTACCAATGTGACCCGCCACTTCTTCTACTGGGAGCTCTTTCCCCCAAAGAATCGCTTCGTCGCTGACTTTATCCGTTGCGTCTGGTCCCAAATCGACCGTCAGCATATCCATGGAAACTCGACCTGCAATAGGTACTTTACGGCCATTAACCCACACCGGCGTACCGTTTGGAGCACTTCTTGGGTAACCGTCGCCATACCCTACAGCGATGACCCCAACTTTTGTATCTCGCTCACTGGTCCAAATACCACCGTAGCCAACACTTTCGCCCTTCTTCACTTCACGTACCGCAATAAGGTGGGATTTAAGTGTCATAACAGGTTGATACCCAAGATCTTGCGCCGTTTTGTCATCGAATGGCGACACACCATACATGATAATACCCGGACGAACCCAATCTAAATGGCTTTGAGGCCATGCCAATAACCCCGCAGATGCCGCCAGTGAACGTTCCCCTTGGCAACCAGAAGTCAACGATTTAAACAGCTCAATCTGTTGTGGGGTAATATCGCTATCCAGCTCATCTGCACAGCCAAAGTGGCTCATGTAACGCAACGGTTTCGCTACATTTGGACACTCCTTCAGCCGCGTTACAAACTCGTCATATTGTTCAGGACGAACCCCAAGGCGGTGCATGCCACTGTCAATCTTCAGCCACACGACAACCGGAGTTTCAAGGTCTGCTTGCTCCAAGGCGATAAGCTGCTCTTCACAGTGCACCACGGTTTGGATGTTGTTCGTCACAAGAACAGGTAAATCACCAGGAGAGTAAAAACCTTCTAGCAATAGAATCGGCTTTACTACTCCACAAGCGCGCAGTTGCAATGCTTCTTCAATGCGAGCCACGCCAAACGCATCCGCATGGTTAGCATGTTTTGCGACATGACGTAATCCGTGACCATAACCATTGGCCTTGACGACAGCCATCACTTTACTTTGTGGCGCTTGAGCTTTTACGCGCTGTAAGTTGTGCTGCAACGCAGACAAATCAATACACGCCTTGGCCGCTTTCATATAGCTCATGGAATTACTCATCATCAATATCGAATGCAGGACCCGCGTAGTTGTCGAAACGCGAATGTTGACCTTGGAAAGTGAGGCGAACAGAGCCGATAGGACCGTTACGCTGTTTACCAATAATGATTTCGGCCGTACCTTTGTACGGACTATCTGGGTGATAAACCTCATCACGGTAGATGAACATGATCAAGTCGGCATCCTGCTCGATGGAACCGGATTCACGCAAGTCCGAGTTTACTGGTCGTTTATCCGCACGTTGCTCTAGGGAACGGTTTAGCTGCGACAGTGCCACAACAGGCACATTTAGCTCTTTTGCCAGCGCCTTAAGAGAGCGAGAGATCTCAGCAATCTCAAGAGTACGGTTATCGGTTAACGAAGGCACGCGCATCAACTGAAGGTAGTCGACCATGATCATCGATAGACCGCCATGTTCACGAGCGATACGGCGAGCGCGCGAACGCACTTCGGTCGGAGTTAGACCAGAGCTATCATCAATGTACATATTTTTCTTCTGCATCAGGATACCCATAGTAGAAGAAATACGCGCCCAATCTTCGTCATCTAGCTGACCCGTACGGATCTTGGTTTGGTCTACACGAGACAAAGAGGCCAACATACGCATCATCAACTGTTCAGCTGGCATCTCTAACGAGAAAATAAGTACGGGCTTTTCTTGTTGCATGGCCGCATTTTCACACAAGTTCATCGCAAAGGTCGTTTTACCCATCGATGGACGCGCTGCGACAATCACCAAATCAGAGCCTTGCAAACCTGCGGTTTTCTTATTGAGGTCTGTGAAACCGGTATCGACCCCGGTAACACCATCTTGTGGCGTTTTATACAACAACTCGATACGTTCTAACGTCTTTTCAAGAATGTTGTCGACGTTTTGTGGTCCTTCGTTTTCACTAGTTCGAGACTCGGCGATAGCAAAAACTTTACTCTCAGCCATGTCTATTAAATCTTCAGAACTGCGACCTTGAGGGTCATAGCCCGCATCCGCAATTTCATTCGCGACACCAATAAGGCCACGAACAATCGCGCGCTCAGCGACAATATCAGCATACGCATTGATGTTAGCTGCACTTGGCGTATTCTTCGCCAAGTCAGCGAGGTAAGCAAAACCGCCTACATCTTCTAACAACTCGTGACGCTCTAGATATTCCGATAAAGTAATAAGATCGAGAGGTTTACCCGCTTCAAGAATGGTTTTTACACCTTCAAAAATCAGGCGGTGTGGACGACTATAGAAATCACTGCTCACAACACGTTCGGCAACGGTGTCCCAACGTTCATTATCCAGTAAAAGACCACCAATTACTGATTGCTCGGCTTCTAGTGAGTGAGGTGGCACTTTGATTGCGTCGACCTGACTGTCTGAAGGTTTGCGATTTCTGTTTTCCGCCATGACTTTGCTCGATAACTACTATTGACCCACGATTATAACCTTAACCTAACTGAGATGCTTCCCCGAAGCGACAATTACTTGTTAAGAAATCATCATGTGAACCACCCGGGTAATAGCCTGGTTCTTCCGTCTAGCTCTAATAAAAATTAACCTACCATTGACCCAACCAAATATCTGTATCAGTATCATGCCCCTCCTTTTTGATTACGTTCGAGGTTGATGTGTCCCGATACTGGTTACTTAGCTTTAGCCTACTGTGCGCTAGTGCATCGTATGCTGACGAATCAGTACAGCCAGAGCAAAATATTGATGTACCCGACCCACTAAAAACCGAGGTGGAGTTCGGCTATCAAGCTCATACAGGTAACACGGACTCTCGTTCCCTGAATGCTCGTTTGAGTGCTGAATATACGTCAGGTCGACACCGTTCTAATGGTGAATGGAAGTACTACAACTTGTACAAAGACGGTGAAGAAGACAAACGCTCATCCACCTATTCCCTACAGAGTGACTACAAGTTAGGCCCTAAGACGTATTTGTATGGCAGCTTTAAAGGAGTGGATTCTCGCTACAGTGCTTATTTTAAAGACTATACGTTGTCAGGTGGTTTGGGTTACCAGTTCTCCTACACTGAGAACTTCATTTTAGAGGTAGAAGTAGGCCCTGGTTTTCGCTATCAAGAGCCAAACTTAGACGAAATAGATGATGACGATATTGTCTTTCCCGATATCGTTAGAGAAGGCATTTTTCGAGGAAATATCAACACAACTTGGCATGCGTTGGATAATTTAAGTTTCGCAGCTGATATTACGTTGGTAACAGGTAGAAGTAACACACGTACTGATAGTGAACTCAGTGTAACCAATGATATTACTGAAGATATTGCACTGAAACTGGCGCACTCTCGTCAGTATCACGATAAAGTGCCTGAAGGCTTAAGCAAAGCGGACAGCGTATTTTCCGTTAATTTACTTTTCGCTTTTTAACCCTTTTTCTCTCAGTTTTAGAAATAAAAAAAGCACCTCCAAGGAGGTGCTTTTTAGTATTTCGTCTTGATACTGAATTACTCAGCAGCAACAACTTGTAGGTTAACTGTCGCGAAAACTTCAGAGTGAAGTTGAACGCTGATCTCGAACTCACCAGTGTTACGTAGAGCACCTTCAGGAAGGCGAACTTCGCTCTTAGCAACTTCAACGCCTGCTGCTGTGATAGCGTCAGCGATGTCACGAGTACCGATAGAACCGAATAGTTTGCCTTCGTCACCAGCTTTAGAAGCGATAACTACCGCTTCTAGAGCGTTAACTTTCTCTGCGCGAGCTTCTGCAGCAGCTAGTTGCTCAGCAACTTTAGCTTCTAGTTCAGCACGACGAGCTTCAAACATTTCAACGTTAGCTTTAGTTGCCATAACTGCTTTACCTTGTGGGATAAGGAAGTTACGAGCGTAGCCAGATTTAACGTTTGCAGTATCGCCAAGACCACCTAGGTTACCAATTTTATCAAGTAGAATAACTTGCATTGCTTAATCCTCTTTCTTAATAAAATGAACCGATTACTGATGCTTGTCAGTGTACGGTAGTAGAGCTAGGTAGCGTGAACGCTTGATAGCACGTGCTAGTTGACGCTGGTACTTAGCGCTTGTACCAGTGATACGGCTAGGTACGATTTTACCAGCTTCAGTGATGTAGTTTTTAAGAGTTGCTACGTCTTTGTAATCAATCTCTTGTACGCCTTCTGCAGTGAAACGGCAGAATTTACGACGACGGAAGAAACGAGCCATGGGCTATCTCCTGATCTTAAATTTGAGTAATGTTGTCGGCGTGTAACACTAATTTTCCCACGCCATTTCGGCCGGTTTGATAAGTGACAAAACCACTTACCTTAATGTTACTGCCTTGAACTAAATTCTGAGTTAGTGCTTGTGACCCAAGCCCGCTGACGACTACCGGCATACGACAATAAACTTGTCGAGGTAAGTCAGCTTCGATAATAGTAGAGCGATGCTCCAGCCAAAACCGACAGTGTTCAATGCCACCAGGGCTTTTACTACGAATGGGCGGTTTGGCAATGGTGCCGCTCAGCTCCATTCGATTGGCCATAAGAAAACTTACTCAGCAGCTTCTGACTTAGCTTCAGGCTTAGCTTCAGAACGCTCTTCACGACGTGGAGCACGCTCTTCTTTTTGCTTAAGCATGATAGATTGCTCAGTGATCGCTGCTTTAGTACGCATGATCATGTTACGTAGAACTGCATCGTTGAAACGGAAAGCAGTTTCTAGCTCATCAATTACAGCTTGGTCAGCTTCAACGTTCATAAGAACGTAGTGAGCTTTGTGAAGCTTGTTGATTGGGTAAGCCAGTTGACGACGGCCCCAGTCTTCTAGACGGTGGATTTTACCGCCAGCTTCAGTGATTGAACCAGTGTAACGCTCGATCATGCCAGCAACTTGCTCGCTTTGATCTGGGTGCACCATGAATACGATTTCGTAATGACGCATTGGTTGCTCCTTACGGATTATTCAGCTTCCACAAATGGCTCAGTCGTCCAGAGGAAGCAAGGAACTAAAGATAATTGACTGAGTTTAAGGAGCACGAATAGTACAGAAAGGGCGTAAAATAGGCAAGTGATTATTTGCTCAGCGCAGTGGATATTTAATTTCTTCTAATACTAGAAAACACAAAGGCTGCCAACAAGCTGGCAGCCTTTAAAATCAGCGTGTTATTGCGCTGGCTTATCGGTGCTTATTTAACTTCAGCCAGTTCAGCGCGCATTTGATCGATCACTTGTTTGTAATCTGGCTCACCGAAAATCGCCGAGCCTGCAACAAACATGTCTGCGCCCGCTTCTGCAATTTCACGAATGTTGTCAACCTTCACACCGCCATCAATTTCTAAGCGGATATCACGACCAGACTCGTCAATCATCTTACGAACGGCACGCAGTTTATCTAGTGTATGAGGAATGAATGATTGACCACCAAAACCAGGGTTTACCGACATCAGTAGAATCATGTCGACTTTATCCATAATAAATTCAAGACTTGCAAGTGGCGTTGCTGGGTTTAGTACCACACCAGCCTGACAGCCGTGCTCTTTAATTAACTGCAGTGTACGGTCTACATGATCAGAAGCTTCTACATGGAACGTAATCATCGACGCACCCGCTTTTGCGAAATCAGGAATAATACGGTCAACGGGTTTCACCATTAGGTGAACATCGATTGGCGCTGTGATGCCATAATCGCGTAGTGCTTTACACACAGGCGCACCAAAAGTCAGGTTTGGTACATAGTGGTTATCCATAACGTCGAAATGCACCACATCCGCACCCGCTGCGAGTACTTTTTCTACATCTTCACCGAGACGAGCAAAATCTGCCGATAAAATGGATGGAGCAATAAGAAAATCTTTCATACCTGACCTCAGTAGTAATGAGCAAACAATCTGCGCGCAATTCTACCGAAGCCAGTGGGGAGATCCACTATTTAGATATAATAGTGTGAGAATTAAGAGCTTGATTTATCCATGTCTGGGGCATGAAAAAGCGCAAGTAGCTCATCAACTTTATTACGACCATTACCATTACGGCTAATGGTACGCTTTACTTTTACCACATTAAGATCCGCACCGTGATACAACCGACGTGTCAAGGTAGTGTCGTGGTTAGAAATCAACACAGGAATGCCACGTTCAGTCGCTGTTCTTTCAGCAATGTCGGCTAATGCAGCTTGGTCGTCCAACGTGAAACCATTACCTGCGTATGAGGTGAAATTTGCCGTATTTGAAAGCGGCGCATAAGGTGGATCGCAATACACGACGCTCCCTTTGCGCGCACGACGAAATGTTTCAGGATAACCTTCACAAACGAACGTAGCTTTTTTGGCTTTTTCTGCAAAAAACTCCAATTCCGCCTCAGGGAAATACGGCTTTTTGTAAGAGCCAAACGGTACATTGAAGCCACCTTTTTTGTTGTAACGGCATAGGCCATTAAAACCAAAGCGGTTCATATACAAAAACGCTAAAGAGCGGTACATCACGTCATCGGTTTTATTAAATTCAGCGCGAATGTGTAGGTAGGCTTCTTTGCGGTTGTTCTCAGCGACAAACCAACGCTTCGCTTCAGAGATATACTCTTCAGGGCGTTCTTTCAGCAGGTTGTACAGATTGATCAAATCTGGATTGATATCTGCAAGTAGATAATGGTCATAATCGGTATTCAGAAACACTGAGCCCGCACCAACAAAAGGTTCAACTAGCTTTCGAGCCGGCGGCAAATGACGTTGGATGTCTTCAACCAGTCCGTATTTTCCTCCTGCCCATTTAAGAAAGGCTCGTTGCTTTTTCATCTACTGCTCTATCTATCGACCAAAAATTAAGGCTGCGGAATGTAACATATTTTTCAGGGAAGCTCAGGTTTATTTCACTCGTTCAATTTCACGGTGAACCTGACGGAGTGATTTTGCCCAAGGACTCACCGACTTAACCGAATCTGGCAAGCTTGCGACGGCATCACGAGCCATTTGAATTGTCGGATAATCTTGATATGTGATGATATACCACTCGGTGTCATTACGAACGGTAGGATAAATTCGCACTTGATTATTCAGTTGATGCTCATTGAGAAAGGATTGTACATCTTCCATTGAGGTCATAGCCGCGAGTTGTAAAGTATACGCTCTTGGCGATAGCGCTTTTAGTTCTTCACCAGCAAATGAAAATTTCACAACAGGTTGGTTTGCCTCACCCTCTTCTGACTGAGCAGGTGCTTGCGTCATATCTTGATTCGGTTTTACGACTTTAATCAAAGGGGAGCTAGTTTCATCGGCGGTTTCTGTCTTCTCAGTACCTACGACATCATCAATCGCTTTTGTGTCTGCTGAATCAGCTTTACCTTCAAGCAATGCATCGACCACATTCGACTCAATCACCACTCTTTGTTGATTGTCATCACTGCCTACGCTCGCTACTTCTTCTGTCACTGCTGGCGGTAATGAATCAGAATCATCAACCGCACCAGACTTATCAAGACTGCTAGAGCCATCGGTTACAGGTTGCAGTGAAGACTGCGCTGCACTGATTCCTGACTCTTCAAAAGTTGGAATAGCCGTTTGCTCTAAACTGCCAGCAATTTGCTGCGCTTTATCATCAGGACTTGGTTGACTAAGCATCCACCAATAGCCACCAGCAGCAAGCAACAGTAATACTAATACCACCAACGCAATATTCAGGGGTGAACCGACAATCGAGCGGATAATGATCCTTTTTTCCACTTTCATCTCTCCTAACGCCATGATGTCACCCGGTACTGGGTCGACTTTTTTAAATGCATCTCGAACCCGTTTCTCAGACTCATCATCGACGTAGCGCGCAACAAGTGACTCAAAGAAACGACGAGCTTCCACTTCGGACAACATATCAATATCAAGCTCAACAGGCTTTATCTCTTGTCCATAACTGAGACGTGCTAGCAAACCTTCTAAACGTCCAGACTGTGTAAACAGTAAGACATTGATGGTCCAATTTGGCTTATGGTGCGCCTCTAAGACCAGCATCCAAAGCTCAGAGATAAGTGTCTCACTCAATAAATGCGCATCATCTACAACAATTGCAATGTCACACGGCTCATCACCTAAAAGCCTTTCAAGGCTATCAAGTAAAGGCTCTTGCTGATTAAACAATGCGTCTGAAACCAGTTGACTCAAAATAAGGACGCGATGCTGCACATCGTCTTGATTAGAATGACAAAGTAACAAACATTGATTCTTGTTACTGGCACCCACTTCAAGGTATCGCTGCGCTAACCAAGATTTCCCATACCCATCATGACCATTAATCGCAATGAGATTGGAACCAAAGTTAGTCAGTAGACCTAATCTATCAAGCAACTCGATTTGAGAATCTAATTCCAGTACGTGAGCAACACTCATCTAATAACCTTAATACACTACAAGAATGACGCCCAAAGGCGCCATTACAAGGTTAAATATCGCGACCGAAGTCTATTGCCTGCTTGAGTACGTCTTGCGTCGTATCAGCAATTACCTCGGCAGTGCCAATGCCTGTAGGCAAAACCAATCGTAATTGACCAGAGAGGACTTTCTTATCTCGCATCATGTGCTTGATGAAGTCATCGAAATTCATACTGTCTGGAGTATGCACAGGCAGTTTTGCACGACGCAAAATCGCAACAATACGCTCAAATTGCTCTTCCGAGATCAGACCGCGTAGATGCGACGTTTTGGCCGCCATAACAGTGCCGGAAGATACCGCTTCACCATGCAGCCAATTGCCATAGCCAAGTTCCGCTTCAATCGCATGACCAAAGGTGTGACCTAAGTTAAGCAAAGCACGGATGCCCGATTCTTTCTCATCCTGAGCCACCACTTCCGCTTTTATTTCACAGCAACGTGCGATCGCATAAGTTAGTGCTTCTTCATCCAACGTATACAAGCGCTCAAGATTGTCTTCTAACCATACAAAAAAATCTGCATCGTAAATAATGCCGTACTTAATGACTTCGGCGATACCCGCAGCGAACTCACGTTCAGGCAACGTCGACAGGCAGTTGGTATCAATGATCACGGCTTTAGGTTGGTAAAACGCACCTATCATGTTCTTACCCAACGGATGGTTAACCGCGGTTTTTCCACCAACCGAAGAGTCCACTTGGGATAGTAATGTGGTCGGTATTTGAATAAAGTCGACCCCACGCTGGTAACAGGCAGACGCAAAACCCACAAGGTCGCCAATAACACCACCACCTAACGCGATGATCACAACATCACGAGCATAACTCCCTTCCAGTAAGAAGTTCATTACTTGATTAAATACATCCAAGTTTTTGTACTGTTCACCGTCAGGCAATTCTAACAAGGATGCACTACAACCGAGCTGCTCGAGTTGCTTTAAAATTTTGTCTGCATACAAAGGCGCCACTGTGACATTACTGATCACAACAACTTTTTGTTTTGCATTTTTGTTTGAGAGAACTTGAGAGAGGTACGCCGGGTCCTCAAATAACCCGGCGCCAATAGAGATTGGGTAGCTACGCTCAGCTAGGTTGACCGTAATCCGTTCCATCGGTTTGCTCCAATTAAAAAAAAGATAAAGACTTATCTCTCTTCTAGCATTTTTACGATCTGGTTGGCTACCACTTTTGCACTTTGATCGTCAGTGCGAACAGTGTAATCCGCTACTTCTTCATATAAAGGATTACGTTCTTCAGCTAATTGCTCCAGTACTTCGCGAGGGTTATCCGTTTGAAGTAAAGGACGCTTCTTGTCGCGGTTTGTACGCGCAAGTTGCTTTTCAATCGTCGTTTCTAAGTAAACAACAACACCACGTGCCGAAAGACGATTGCGGTTTTCTTTGCTCTTAACAGAGCCACCGCCAGTCGCAAGCACGATGCCCTGCTCTTGTGTTAGGTCTTCAAGTACCGCTTCTTCACGCTTGCGGAAGCCTTCTTCACCTTCTACATCAAAAACCCAAGAGATGTCTGCACCAGTGCGTTCTTCGATCACTGTATCGGAGTCAACAAACTCCATATGCAGTTGCTGTGCTAGATGTCTACCAATTGTACTTTTGCCGGCGCCCATTGGGCCAACAAGGAAAATATTACGTTTCTCAGCCATGTTTAGCAGTAATTTACAACATTGATTCAATAAGATCGCCACAAGAAAACACAGCTAAACTGCTGTTCTACAAGGCTTGTGGCACCAGTTCCTCACAGATAATTCGTGATAAGACCCGAAATTATCCAAGCATGGTGCCACTATTGCAACTTTATTTTTGATTTAATCAGTTTTTCCCGAGACAGAACTACTGAATCACCACCTTAGGCGTGACGAAAATTAACAGCTCACTTTTACCAACATTTTCATAACTTCGACGAAAAAGCGCACCTAATAGCGGAAGATCGCCCAACAAAGGCACTTTGTCCACCGAGTTAGTAATGCTGTGCTGAAAAATACCACCAAGAACGACCGTTTCACCGTTATTCACTAACACTTGCGTCCCGATACGTTGAGTATCAATCGCAACAGCTTCACCAGTGCCTGTCTTCACGACTTGTCCTGGTCTATCTTGCGTGACACTTAAATCCAATACTAAGCGGTTATCCGGTGTGATTTGCGGGGTTACCTTCAAACTTAATACCGCCTTTTTGAACGTCACCGTCGTTGCACCACTTGATGATGACTCTAGGTAAGGAATCTCTGTACCTTGTTCGATATAGGCAGGTTTCTTATTGGTAGTGATCAAACGTGGGCTCGAGATAATCTCAGCTTTAGACTCTTGTTGCAGAGCAGAAAGCTCAAGATCCAACAAGGTGTCTGAACCTAACTTTGCGACCTGAAAAGCAATGCTGGTCGCATTCGGACTGGTTGCAGCTAAGTTTACATTTAGGAAATCATCGATCCCTACTCCATCACCGTCACCACCGTCATCACCCCCTTCTCCATTATAGAGACCGATCGTGGCGAGGTTGTTCTCAATAGAACCGCCCACTGTATTACTGCCATTAATAGACGTAAAACCCCAACGAATCCCTAACTCGTCCATGTTACCTTCATTGATGGTCACAATACGCGCCTCAATTTGAACCTGTTTAACTGGAATATCCAAAGACTCAATAATTTCTCGAATCACCTCGATGTTTTCAGGTAACTCTCTAATCAATAACGAGTTAGTTCGCTCATCAATGGTCATACTGCCGCGCTCTGACAGCATGCTGATATTTCCTTCTCCATTGATCATCTCCGCAATGTCTGATGCTTTAGCAAAATTAACTTTGATGATTTCAGATGAAAGCTCTCCCATTTCTTCCGTCAGTTTTTGTTTTTCTAACTGCTGCTTCTCACGCAAGTCCAGCTCATCAGTCGGAGCAACTAAAATCACGTTGCCATCAACACGCTTATCTAACCCCTTAACTTGCAAAATAATATCCAGCACTTGCTGCCAAGGGACACCATCAAGACGAAGCGTGAGGTTGCCTTCCACAGAGTCGGAGACAACCAAATTGAATTGGTTGTAATCAGCAATAAGCTGCAAGACGTTTCGCACAGGAATATCTTGGAAGTTAATCGAAATAAGCTTACCTTCTCTTTCTAAAATGCTTTTATCTGGGGCTTTCTCATTGGGTTTGATCTTCGCTACTTTGATTTCCAAAAAACGCCCCGTTAAACGGTAATCATGCATGTATTCTTCATTGATGTGCGCAACCAAGCGCGTCGTCGAGGTGTCGCGAAACACTTCTACGCTCTCAACCACAGTCGAAAAATCTTTCACGTCTAGGAGATACAATTGCTCGTCTTTTACTGAAGTGTTAAGCAAATCGATACTTAACCCTTCCTGTACACGCTTGATATCTACAATCGCGGCCGGTGACGCCAATTCGACGACAATCACGGCGTCTTTATCTTTATTAGTTCGAAAGTCGATACTTTTTAGGGCATTGGACGAAACTTCTTCAGCTGCCGCTAAAGGGGCTAAAAATACAAACAACCATAAGGAGAAGAGCCCAGTAAGTATCCTTGGTGTACGTGTTAATCCTTGTCTCATTTTCATTACTCAATATCAAAAATAAATGGGGCTATCTCAAAGCCAACTTAACTTTACGTTTTTGCCAACATCCTAAGCCGTCGGGCAACGTTTCATTAATCAACAAATAGGAGTGGCTGACATGGGTCACTTTGCCATTATTGCGTCCGAGGTATTGACCCGGCTTAACTTTATAGACGGTGCCATTGGGAGCCTGAACGAGGCCAGAAACCGTGTTATCCATGCCCATGACACCTTTCAAACGTAATTGGCTTAATGGGAATTTTTCTAATTTGCCAGTTCGCCTTCTTGAGGGCGGTTGCCAACAATCTTTTCTTGCAACTGGCTGAGTCGCGATGGTGGCTTCTTTGGGTAATTCAAAGGGTGCACGCTGTACTTCCGGTGCGTACGTGACTGCAACATACTTGTCTGCGGGCTTAAGCTTCTCGACCTCTCGACGCGCCTGTGTTTCCACTCCTCGAATAAAATCCGTCAATGATTCATCATTCGCCTGGCAGCCCATCAATAGAGAACCCATCAGTACCAGCAACAAAGACTTACTTGTCATTTTTCGTCTCCTCCGGCTTAAACTGATAGGTATTAGCACGCACCCGAAAGTGCAGGGTTTCGCTCTCTTGACTGACACGTTGCCAAGTCACATCTTTAAACGTGATGATTCGAGGTAGCGTCGCTATCGCCTGAGAAAAATGGCCGATGTCATGAAAGTCGCCCGTTAACTCAATGTTTAAAGGGAGACGATAAAGGAAGTGCTCTGATTGTTTTTCGCCCCAGTCGATTCGGGTGAAAGTCAGCTTATTGTCGATGCCAAGCTCATTCACTGAAGCGAGCATTGTAGCCAGCTCTTTTTGCGCAGGCAGTTGTTGCAGTAATAACTCGTAACGAGTGGTAAGTTCATCCAATTGAGATTGAAGCTGAGGCAACGCTGCCACTTTGTTCGCTTTGATCTTCAATGCCACCTTGAGTGTCTGCTCCTGCTGAATCAAGTGATTCAACTGTTCGTCTTTCGGTTTAAGGTAAAACCAATAACCTAAGCCTTGAATCACCATGATCAGAAGCGCGATTACTACAATCTGGGGCAACAATGGCCACTCGGCCATTTCATCGATTTCGAGATCCTGCCAATCAACCACGTTGAGCCTCCAATTTCTTCTCCGTTACTTTGAACATGAAAGACACTTTGAATGTTTGAAACTCTTTCCCAAAACGGGCTTTGCCGTGAACGATGGAATGCATTTCTACGTCGTTCAACTTGGCCGAGCGCTCCATGTTGTCTAGCATCGTGGCAAGTTTTGGAGTGCTATCTGAGATCCCAGAGATCTCAATTTCCAGATCATTCATTTTGATCTTGTCGACATATACACCTTCAGGGATAAGGGCAGGCATTAAGTTCATGAACTCGGTCGTTTTGTTTCGTCCGTTTTGTAAACCTTCAACGACCTTTAGACGTTCGAGGATTTTGCTGTGCTCTTGCTCTGCAATTTTCATTGCTTCAATACGCTGGTCGAGTTCGGCAATGTAGTGAGTGAGGTAATCGAGCCGCTCCTGTTGTTGATCTTGTTGGTACTCAAAAAACTTTCCAATACCCCACTGGATGCCAACAGCGACCAACATGCCTAATGCGACCAAACTGATGAAACGACGTCGGTGCTCTTCTCTTTGACTCTCTCGCCAAGGAAGTAAATTAATGCGATAAAGCACGGGCGCCTCCTAGCCAATGAATGCCACGAACGGCCAGTCCGGCTGCTGTTGAGAAATGCTGCCAATCCACAGCACGACGCTTACGCTTAGACACCTTCATCTCAAATAGCCCTAGCGGATTTAGCAATTCACACTCTAACGACAATTGTTGAGACAACTCCTCTGCGAGCATGGGAGTGGAGGCCCCTTCCCCTGATAACCAGATACCCTTGATGTTTTGTGAGCCATTGATTGAGGTATAGAGCTGCATCTGGCGCTTTACTCGCTCTACGATTTGACGGTTAAACAGCTCTGTTTTCTCCTGAGCATCATCGGACAGAAAATCGACTGGAGAAGCGCTGTTTACTCCGCGTGTGCCGTAAGCAAACTCTTTGTGAAACAGTTCACCTTGTTCGGTAAACATGGTGAAGGAGCTCGATAAGGTGCCAATATCGAGTAAGCAGTATTTGTTTTTGTCAGGAAAGCGATCGGCGGTGAGCTTCCAGATATGACCAAGGCTTTGCGAATGCACGTCCACTAAAACAGGTTTTAGTCCGGACTTTTGTAATGCATCGACTCGGCCTTCTACCACATCTTTTCTTGTCGCAAACACTTGATAGCTATCACTGCCACTCTGCCCGCCCTCCGCGAGAAGACGAACGAAGTCTAAACTCAGCTCTTCGACAGGGAATGGCGATTGATGAGAAAAGGCTTGTATCACTGCAAACTCAACTTCACTCTCTTCAAGGTTTTGTTCTATTTGCAGTTTCTTGCTAATTACCGAGTTATCAGGAACTGAAATCGCAACTTTTTTAGCGCCAAAAGGCAGTTCTTTTTTTATCTGCTTGAGGGTCTTTACAATTTCTTGATGATTTATGGTGTTATTTTCAGCGACAATACCTTCCTTTAGTAATATTTCTTTGTAACCCAACAGAGCGTAATTGTTGCCTGTGGGTTTAAGTACTACGGCTTTGAGGCTGTTATGGCCTATATCGATGCCGGTAACGATTAGCTTATCCATCTCTTACTCTCGCTCCGAAATTTCTTCGTGCAAAGGTTGTTATTAGCATCCAAATAAGAGTTAATATCTCTTATGTGCTAAATTTTTGACCTAAGAGTACAAGGGTTTGCCGTTACACAGCCTCAACCAATCAGGGATTCTCCGGTGAAGTTCATAAAGCGTTTATTATTTTTAACATTGATTTGCATAATTCTTGGAGTCACCACAATATTTGGCTTCTATCAGTACGTGAAGCCTGAATTGCCAGATGTTGCAACTCTAAAAGACGTTGAATTACAAACACCTATGAAGGTGTTTAGTCAAGACGGGAAGCTGATCGCACAGTTCGGTGAAAAGCGTCGTATTCCTGTTACTTATGACGAAATTCCTCAAGACTTAATTCACGCGCTCATCGCAACCGAAGATAGCCGTTTCTACGAGCATCCTGGTATCGACCCTATCGGCATCACTCGTGCAGCTGTTGTTGTTGCGGTTTCAGGCTCGGCTAAACAGGGTGCAAGTACGATTACGCAACAGCTAGCTCGTAACTTCTTCTTATCTAATGAGAAGAAGATCATGCGTAAGATTAAAGAGATTTTTATTGCTATCCATATTGAGCAGCTTTTAAGTAAGCAAGAAATCATGGAGCTTTATGTTAATAAAATCTTCCTTGGTTACCGCTCATATGGCTTTGGTGCTGCCGCTCAAGTGTATTTTGGCAAGAGCCTTGATGAATTGACGTTAAGTGAGATTGCAACACTCGCTGGTATGCCAAAAGCGCCATCAACCATGAACCCAATTTACTCTCTTGAGCGCGCAACAAAACGCCGTAACGTTGTATTAATGCGAATGCTTGATGAGAAATACATTACACAAGAGCAGTATGACGAAGCACGCAATGAACCTATCGTGGCGCGTTATCATAGCGCTGAGATTGAGCTTTCCGCACCTTACGTAGCAGAGTTGGCTCGTGCATGGGCAGTAAAAGAATACGGTGAAGAAGAAGCTTACACCTCTGGCTTGAATATCTACATGACTGTGGATTCTAAACTGCAAGATGCTGCAAATACGTCTGCGGTAAATAACCTCTTGTCATACGATGAACGTCATGGCTACCGTGGTGCAGAAAGTGTGCTTTGGAAAGAAGGGGAAGCGGCCTGGGACAATGAGCAAATAGAAAAGCACCTGAAGAAACAGCCAACTTATGGTGACCTTTACCCTGCGGTTGTGACGAAAGTCGATGATAAGACGGCACAAGTATGGGTTAAGAACCATGAAGAGCAAACCATCCCTTGGACTGGAATGCACTGGGCGCGTAAGTACATTACTGATAACCGCCAAGGCTCAACACCAAAGTCAGCGCATGATGTGCTAGCGACAGGTCAACAAGTTTGGGTTCGCGAAGTAAGTGAAACCGATGAAGATGACAACACAACACTGAGCTGGAAACTGAGCCAAGTGCCGACAGCAAACACCGCGTTTGTTGCGATGAACCCAGAAAATGGCGCGATATTGTCGCTGGTTGGTGGTTTCAACTTTGTTCACAGCAAGTTTAACCGTGCAACCATGTCAGTGCGTCAGGTTGGTTCAAGTATCAAGCCTTTCATCTACTCGGCAGCAATTGACAAAGGACTAACTCTAGCCACTTTGATTAACGATGCGCCGATTAACAAGTGGGATGCAGGTTCTGGTTCAGCTTGGCGACCAAAAAACTCACCACCGACTTATGGTGGTCCAACGCGTCTTCGCCTCGGCTTAGCTCAATCAAAAAACGTCATGGCAGTGCGTACACTCCGTGAAGTTGGCCTCGAGGAGACACGTCAGTACCTTACTCGTTTCGGTTTTGATATTAACCAAGTACCACGCTCTGAGACCATCGCACTCGGAGCTGGCAGCTTAACACCAATGAAAGTGGCACAAGGTTACTCTGTGTTTGCGAACGGTGGTTATTACGTTGAACCATTCTATGTAGAACGCGTGGAAGATGCATTCGGTGAAGTACTGTTTAAAGCCAATCCAAAGAGTGTTTGTCATAAGGATTGTCCGCAAATGAGCGAGCAGCCAGAAAATCGCTACGCTGATGAATTTGGCGAACAAGACGTCGCGATTGATGGCCTTGCAACAGACAATGCCCTTGAAAATGATGAACCTCAATATGCACCGCAAGTTATCTCTGAACAGAATGCATTCTTAATGCGTGAGATGATGTACAGCAACATTTGGGGTGGCGGTAACTGGCGTGAAGGCACAGGTTGGAATGGTACAGGCTGGCGCGCGCAAAAACTTGGTCGTCGTGATATCGGGGGTAAAACGGGTACAACGAATGATTCCAAGGATGCTTGGTACAATGGCTATGGACCTGGTGTCGTTGCCATAGCTTGGGTTGGCTTTGATGATCACTCACGTGCACTTGGCCGCACCACCGTTAACAGCAACCTAGGGCAAGGCCAAATTTCTGGTGCCGAGTCGGGTGCGAAAACCGCAGAGCCAGCTTGGATTGACTTCATGCGTGTTGCGCTAGAAGGGACGCCGGAGCAAGGTAAAAATATTCCAGAGGATATTATTCGAGTTCGTATTGATCGCAACAGCGGTATGCTAACGCACAAGGTAGATAGCACATCAATGTTCGAATACTTTGAAAAAGGCACGGAGCCTACCGAATACGCTGGCGACCGTTTAGAAGATAGTATTTATTCTTCAGGCTCTGGCGCAGAAGAACTGTTCTAAATCACAAAAGCACAAGGGAGAGCATCAAGCTCTCCCTTTTTTATTTCTGCTTTTTATGCTGCAGCATTCAATGATGGATAAGAAGCCAACACCTCTTTAATCTTCGCTGCTAAAGCTTCAAACCTAGCTCGTAATGGTGAGCCCGGACGGTATACGAGCACGATATTACGCGAGGGGGTTGGGTTAACAGCTGGTACGTAGCATACGCCATCTTTTTGCTTCTCATTAGGGATAGAAAGCTGAGGCAATAACGTAATCCCCGCACCGGCAGCAACCATATTGCGTAACGTCTCCAAGCTGGTGGCTTTAAAACGCTCATCGTCTTTTGCACCAGCGGCAAAACAAAAACCTAACGCTTGATCTCGCAGACAGTGGCCGTCTCCCAACGCTAAAACGGTTTTACCATTCAGCTCCAACATATCAACATGGTCGAGAGAGGCCCACTCGTGGTCACATGGCACTGCGACACTTAATGGCTCTTGATACACTTCGATCTCTTTAAATGGCGCAGTTTCATCAACCGAAGCTAAAACTAAGCAATCTAGTTTGCCTTCTTCCAATTGACGCACTAATTGATGTGTTTGAGCTTCGTGCAGAAATAGTTCCAACTCAGGAAATGCTTCTTTTATCTGCGGCAGAATTTTGGGTAATAGATAAGGCCCAACCGTCGGGATGAAACCAATATGCATCGGTCCAGTCATGGCTCCGCTTTGACCGCTTGCCATATCTCTGAAGGTTTTCACTTCACTTAAGATGCGTTTAGCCTGCTCCACCAGCTGTAACCCTGAATCGGTAAACAAAACACGTCGGCTGCTTCGCTCTAAAAGCGTGGTCCCGAGTTCATCCTCTAGTTTACGAATTTGCCCACTCAATGTTGGCTGGCTAACAAAACATGCCTCTGCCGCTTTGCGAAAGTGCTTATGTTCCGCAAGTGCAACTAAGTACTCAAAATCTCGAATATTCATAATTCACGCTTCGCTTCTTTAACAATAGCTAATACCTATCAAAACCATAACACCAAACGATTAGAGCTATCAAAGGATTTTTACAATAATGGGCTCAACAAAACGAAACAGAGCGACGAAAAACGCTAAGCTCTATACGCATAATTTAAAATAGTTAAAGGAAATCATTATGTTTGTATCTAAAGAAGGTCAACAAGTCCCTCAAGTTACTTTTCCAGTTCGTCAAGGTGACGCTTGGGTGAATGTAACGACCGATGAGCTATTTAAAGGTAAGACCGTTATCGTATTTAGCTTACCGGGTGCATTTACTCCAACATGTTCATCAAGCCATCTACCTCGTTACAACGAATTGTTCCCTGTATTTAAAGAGCACGGAGTGGATGAGATTATTTGTGTCTCGGTCAATGATACGTTCGTGATGAATGCATGGAAACAAGACCAAGAAGCAGAAAACATTACCTTCATCCCGGATGGTAATGGTGAATTCACCGATGGCATGGGTATGTTAGTGGATAAAAACGACATCGGCTTTGGCAAACGTTCATGGCGTTACAGCATGCTAGTAAAAGATGGCGTAGTGGAAAAAATGTTCATTGAGCCAAACGAACCAGGCGACCCATTCAAGGTGTCAGACGCAGATACGATGCTGAACTACATAGCGCCTGACTACAAAACGCAAGAATCCATCACGGTGTTCACTAAACCAGGCTGCCCTTTCTGTATGAAAGCGAAACAAAATCTGATTGACCACGGTCTTCAATATGAAGAAGTGATTCTGGGTAAAGACGCAACAACAGTTAGTCTACGAGCTATATCTGGTCGCACGACTGTTCCACAAGTTTTTATCGGTGGCAAGCACATCGGCGGTAGCGAAGAGCTAGAAGCGTATCTAGGCTAAGCTGTCCATAGCCTACACCCTCGGTCTCCGGTGCCTTTTGGCTCGGAGGCCAACCCTAAACCACTTCTTCTACTAGTCTAGATAAGTAGTTATCTGCCAATAAGGTGACTACTTATCCAGATTCAACTATCCAATTCACTCTCCAAGCTCAATGTAGCTAGCTTGGCTTAAAACAAAAGCGAGAGTTCACGATGAAACAAGTTAATGTCGACGTAGCGATTATTGGTGGCGGGACGGCTGGTCTTGGTGCTTATCGAGCAGCAAAAGCTCATACCAACAGCGTGGTAATGATTGAGGGCGGTCCCTACGGAACAACCTGTGCTCGTGTCGGATGCATGCCGTCTAAGCTGTTAATTGCGGCAGCAGAAAGTGTTCATCAAATCGAAAAAGCACCTGGATTTGGGATACACCCGCAAGGTGAAGTACTAATTAACGGACGAGAAGTTATGGATCGTGTAAAGCGCGAACGCGATCGTTTTGTTGGCTTTGTGCTTGAAAGTGTCGATGATATTCCCGCTGAAGACAAACTATCGGGCTACGCGAAGTTTGCCGATGACCACACTCTCATCATAGATGATCATACTCAGGTCACCGCACAGCGCATTGTTATTGCGACAGGATCTCGTCCGACATATCCGGCAGCTTGGAATGAACTGGGTGATCGCCTAGTGATTAACGATGATGTATTTGACTGGGATGACTTACCAGAGTCCGTGGCAGTATTTGGCCCAGGAGTCATCGGCCTTGAATTGGGTCAGGCTTTACACCGCCTAGGAGTGAACGTGAAGCTCTTTGGCCTTGGAGGACAAGTGGGCCCACTGACAGACCCAGAGGTGATGGCGTATGCAGATAAAGCCTTTAAGGAAGAGTTCTACCTTGATGCAGATGTAAAAGTCGAAAGCATGAAACGCATTGCTTCGTCAGACAATGACGGCGAAGACAAGGTCGAAATCCAATTCATCAACCATGATGGCGAATTAGAAACTTTCGTTGTCGATTACGTATTGGCCGCAACGGGTCGTCGTCCAAACGTCGATAAGCTGGCGATCGAGAACACCAATGTGGCGCTCGATGAACGTGGCGTACCAACGGCGGATCACTATACATTGCAAACTTCGGTAGAGAGCATCTTCATCGCAGGTGATGCAAGTAACCAAATTCCACTGCTGCACGAAGCCGCTGACCAAGGCCGTATTGCTGGAGACAACGCAGGCCGTTTCCCAGATATTCGTGCGGGTCTGCGTCGCTCACCAATTTCAGCCGTGTTCTCCGACCCTCAAATTGCTATGGTTGGCGAAACATATAAACAACTAGAAACACGTCTAGGCACATGTGGATGTTTCGCAACCGGTGAAGTCTCGTTTGAAAATCAAGGACGTTCGCGCGTCATGCTTCGTAATAAAGGCATTCTGCATGTCTACGGAGAGCAAGGCACTGGACGTTTTTTAGGTGCAGAAATGATGGGCCCGAATGCAGAGCATCTTGCTCACCTTTTAGCATGGGCGCACCAAAATAGGATGACGATTTCTGAGATGTTAGATATGCCCTTCTATCACCCAGTGATTGAAGAAGGCGTCCGCACCGCTCTACGTGATTTGAATGCAAAACTACACTTAGGGCCAGAAATGGTGAAACATTGTCTTGACTGCGGCCCTGGCTGCTAACGCTTTCAGGCTTCTATCTAAATATAAAGCAAAGCCTCGTCATCAACGAGGCTTTGCTTTACTACTTCGGCGCAATGAAATCTCTCTTACGCTGCCATCATTGCATAGCGGCTGACCATACAAATCGCGACAACACCGATCATAAAGAACCCACCAGCGATACTCAGCGCAAGTTTCAACTCTGTCGACATCATTATATTTCCTGTTAAAGACTGACAGCGCACCATACATCAATTACGTGCCACAAAGCTTTTACAAAGCTAACTTTCCATTTTTGGTTGTGTCATGGCGCTCTAAGCCCGTGTAAGAAACGCTTTCCACCATTTAGTTAGATATATAATCTGAAGCAACACTAATGGTTTGGAAAACACTATGACTTGTCGCCGCTGCGAGGAACATTGGTTTTGGAAAAAACTTGGACGTTGCCAACGATGCTTGGATCAATTGACGGTACTTTCTGTACTGTGTTGGATTGTGTGGTGGTTTACGCTCAAAGATGAACCACAAAGCATCGAGTCGATCGCTTTGATCTTTGCCGGCTTCGCTTTCAACGTTTTGTTGTTTCTACACTTATGGATGCGTTTTGTCATCTTGCCTTGGCAACGTCGAAAGGGACAAAAAAAGGCGAATAAAAAAGAGAAAAGTGACAGATAGAAAAAAGCCCCAAAACCAATGTCAGTTCTGGGGCTCTCTTAGATTCTTCTAAGAAAAAGCAGTGGTACTTTAATAGACCGGGCTTCCTCTCAAAGGTTCCAAATTTTTTCGATTTTTTTAGCGAATACTGATGTAAGTAAACAGGAAAATGACTATGTCATTGAATGCTAATAAAATCACTCCACAACTTCAGTTCATGCCACATGCGTTTTTTGGATCACTTGCTCCATTAAATTGATCTCAAGCGCTACCTCATCACATGCATGTTGACGTGGGCACTGATCGCAATCTTTCAGAACTTTCTCCGGCAGTAATGACTTCGATGTCGGTAAAAAGCTTTGCTTCATAAAGAACTCAGGCGTTCGCGTTAGAACAAAGACTTTCTTGATCGCCATCTGGCGCGCTTTCTCAACCAAATAGTTCACAATCGCACTGCCCTGCCCTTGGCCTTGCCAGCCCGCTTCGATACCAAGAGAGCGTATTTCAGCCAACCCTGAGTCATACACATATAGAGAAGCGCAACCCGTCACTTCACCATGATGCTCAGCCACCGCGAAAGAGCCAATATCTCTCACGAGCTCATTACGAGAGCGCGGAAGATTCTCACCAAGGTTCGCCCAGTAAGCAACCATACCTTCCAACGTTTCAATGTCCGTCAAACGTGCAGGACGCACTTTCACCGCCGAGCTGTCACGCTGGCTCAGGCGCTTATCCGCTTGTTCTACCGCGTAAGCGACCTGGTGAGGCGAAACACCACCCAAAGCACAACGCTTTTCCAAACACGAGTCGATAGTCAGAATGTCATACACATCCGCTTCAATGACTTCTGAGAAGGCTTTTAACTCTTCGATAGACAGCTCTTCTAGCGCACAACCTTTAGCAATAGCACCAACGACCGCGACACCGACGATGTGGTGAGCTTCACGGAATGGGATGCCTTTCGCCACTAGGTAATCAGCTAACTCCGTCGAGTTTGCGTAACCTTGTTTCGCCGCTTCTAGTGTGCGCTCGCCATTCACTTTAATACCGTCAAAACACAGAGCTGCCATTTCCATGCAGTCGTTCCATGTATCTAAAGCGTCAAACAACCCTTCTTTATCTTCCTGCATGTCTTTGTTGTACGCCAATGGCAAGGCTTTAACTGTCATCATCATGCTCGATAATGCGCCATAGACACGCCCTGTCTTACCACGGATCAACTCAAGTGCATCTGGGTTTTTCTTCTGTGGCATTAATGACGAACCAGATGTCACCGTATCCGCTAACTCAATGAAGTTTGACTCGCCTGAATTGTAGAAGATCATATCTTCTGCAAGACGAGAAAGGTGCAGCATAGAAATCGACGCCACCGACATCAGTTCCATCACATGATCACGATCTGAAACCGAATCGAGTGAATTACGCGTAGCACGGTGGAAACCGAGATTATGTGCTAATTGTTCGCGATCAATCGGATAAGCCGTTCCCGCTAAAGCACCCGAGCCAAGTGGACAAGTGTCGAGACGCTGTAAGGCATCATTCAGACGAGAGTAGTCACGCTCGAACATTTCAACATAAGCCAAGCACCAGTGAGCAAAGGTTACAGGTTGAGCACGCTGAAGATGAGTATAGCCTGGCAATACGGTGCCTTGGTGCTGTTTAGCAACATGGACCATTTGTGCTTGTAGGCGATCTAAAGCAATCAATAATTGCTGACCTTGCTGACGACACCAAAGTTTCAAGTCTGTGGCGACTTGGTCATTCCGAGAACGCCCAGTGTGGAGTTTTTTACCTAAATCTCCCACTTTACTGATTAGCTGCTGTTCAACCCAAGAGTGGATATCTTCTGCATCAGAGCGAAGAATTTGGTGAGGGTCTTCCATCACTTCTAACTTCAGCTCATTTAAAGCAAGTTCCAGTTTTTGCTGTTCTTCTGCCGATAGCACATCAACAGAAAGCAGAGCTTTAGACCATGCGATTGAACCTACGATGTCTTGCTCAGCCAATCGGTAGTCAAAACGCAACGAATCATTGAACTCTTTAAATCTGGTGTCTGCCGCTTGGGTAAATCTTCCGCCCCATAATGCCATTGCGTCTCTCCTGATGACTATTGCTTACTCTAACGTTCTCGAATGAGTAGTAACCAATTTGATGGTCATTTGCTCACTTTTTCTTATGGGTCAACGTTACGGCAATTTCGACAAAAAATAAAGTATAAATTCAATATTTTTACATATATATTCAAGCCAAATTTAGGTACCCGCTTTTAGAAACCAAAAGACCCGCCTATAAATGGCGGGTCTTTATTCAATCCAAGATGGATGTTAAGGGATTATTTCTTCTGGCTGTTCAATGCACGAATACGGCTTGATAGCGAGTAAAGACGGATGAACCCACCTGCATGGCTTTGGTCGTAAACTTCATCTTCACCAAAAGTCGCGAACTCTTCTGAATACAAGCTGTTGTCAGAACGTTTTTGCGTGACTGTCGCTTGACCTTTGTAAAGCTTAACAACCACTTCACCGTTAACGTCTTGCGCTAGCTCTTCTGAAGCAGCAAGGATCGATTTACATAGTGGCGTAAACCAACGGCCATCGTATACAAGGTGAGACGCTTTTAGACCTAGCTCCTCACGGAACTCGAATGATGATTTGTCTAGCACAAGCTGCTCTACAGCGCGCAGCGCTTCCATCATGATGGTGCCTCCCGGTGTTTCATAGCAACCACGAGACTTCATTCCAACAAGACGGTTTTCCACGATATCGATACGGCCAACACCGTGCTTAGCGCCCTTCTCGTTTAGGTAAACCAGTGCGTTGTATGGTGTCATCGCTTCACCATCAACTTCGACCACTTCACCTTTTTCTACTTTCAGCGTGACGTATTCCGCTTCATTTGGCGCTTGCTCTGGGTCGACAGTCCACACCCAGCAGTCTTCGTTTGGTGCGTTCCACGTATCTTCTAAAACGCCGCCTTCCGTCGAAATGTGCCATGCGTTTGCATCACGTGAATAGATCTTAGTAAGAGACGCAGAGCAAGGAATGTTACGCTCAGCGAGGTAATCCAAACACTCTTCACGGCTCACTAGGTCCCACTCACGCCAAGGTGCAATCACTTGTAAGTCCGGTGCTAGTGCTGCGAATGCACCTTCGAAACGCACTTGGTCGTTACCTTTACCTGTACAGCCATGACACAGTGCATCCGCGCCCACTCTACGTGCCACTTCAACCTGCGCTTTAGCAATGATTGGACGCGCCATTGATGTACCTAGCAGGTACTTACCTTCGTAGTACGCGCCGGTTTTTAGCGTTGGGTAAATGTAGTCTGCGACCATTTCTTCTTTCAGGTCAGCGATGTAGCATTCAGAAGCACCGGAGGCTTTTGCTTTCGCTTCAATGCCTTCTAGCTCTTCGGCACCTTGACCAACATCGGCAACGAAAGCCACTACTTCACAGTCGTAGTTCTCTTTTAGCCACGGGATAATTACTGAAGTATCTAGACCGCCTGAGTATGCGACTACCACTTTATTTACGTTCACTTTGCTCATGTTTTTTCTCCAAACTTAACTGGCGCTGCGCTCGGCGGTCAGTGCCAACTACGACTTCCTAATATTGAATTCTTTTGCTGATGCTTATTGAGGCAAGAATTGAGTACCAATACTTTCACCAGCGAATAACTGTGCTAATTTTTCTGGGTAACGCCAGGTCGCGACTTCAATTGGACGGCCAAGATCATTGGCGGCCTCCAAAGCGGCTTTAACTTTGACGATCATGCCATCGGTGATCACATGTCCATCGATCAACGAGTTAGCTTGCTGCTCTGACAGGGTTTTGATCAAATGGCCTTTTCCATCTAGTACACCACTCACGTCTGATAACAGGACTAACTCCGCATCTAATGCGCCCGCAACCGCGACTGCTGCTTGATCAGCATTCACATTCATCATCTGGCCATCTTTGGTTAAACCAATTGAACTGATGATCGGCAGTGCACCTGTGTTTAGCACCGCTTGTAATAGTGCTGAGTCACCCGGTGATGCTTTGCCTACCGCGCCGAGTTCTGGGTCAAGTTCTTCAACAAGACACAAACCACCATCCGCAAGGCTAAGGCCCACAGCGTTAAGACCGTCCGCAATCGCTTGACCTTGAAGTAACTTATTCGCAGTGCCTGCAAGCGCGCCTGCAATCACAGGAATTTGCTCGTAAGGCGTTACGCGTAAACCGTTTTTCTTTACGGTTTCAAGCTGAAGCTTTGCCATCAACTCATCAACTAGGTAGCCACCGCCATGAACGATGGCGATTTGTCGCTGTGCCGATTTTTGGTAAGCCGCAATGGCACCAAAAAGTTGGCTTAAGGTTTGAGTGCATGATAGAGCTGCACCACCTAGCTTAATGACTAAAGGAGCTTGATTGGTTTGCGTCATCGCATTTCCCTCTTTCAACGACTACAGCAACGCTGTCAGTTCTGGGTAACCGTAATGAATATTGAGACATTGCATCGCTTGACTCGATGCACCTTTAAGTAGGTTGTCGATAGCTGAAATCACAATGATGTGTTCGCCTTGTACCTTCCAGCCGATATCACAGAAAGGGGTATTTTCGACATCCTGAATACGTGGAATACCGTCGCCTTTAAGACGCACCGCAGGCTTGCTTTGATAAGCTTGTTCAAACGCCTGTGCCACTTGTGCTTCTGTCACACCTTGCGCAAGCTTCATGGTGATAGTGGCAAGAATGCCGCGTTTAAAGTTGCCGAGGTGCGGAGTAAAAATCACATCGCAACCCAAGTGCTGAGCAATCTCTGGCTGGTGACGATGGTTAAATACACCATAAGGTTGCAAGCTCACTTCACAGAAGCTGTTAACCATGGAGGCTTTACGCCCTGCACCTGATACACCACTGGTTGCGTTGATCACTGGCCATTGGTTGGTATCGAGCAACGCATGTTCTAATAAAGGTTTGATTGCAAGCTGTGAAGCGGTTGGGTAGCAACCTGCTACTGCAATCAAAGGAGTGGTTTTTATTGATTCTTGGTTCCACTCAGCTAAGCCGTATGCTGCTTTATCTAGCCAGTTGTTATGTTGATGTGCGAAGCCATAAAAAGTGTCGTAAAAGCCTTCACTTTTCACACGGAATGCACCCGATAAATCGAATACCTGACAGCCTGCCTCCAAGAAAGTTGGGGCTAAATCATGGCTGACTTCGTGAGCCGTTGCCAAAAACACCACGTCCGATTCTTGAGCGATTTGCAGTGGATCCGTTAGTGGTAAAACTGGCATATCAATGATGCCCGCTAGCTTACCGTGTAGCTGCGCGATGCTCTTTCCCGCATCAACACTGTTGGCGGAAACGTATAAACCTGATAGCGTGAGTTGTGGGTGTTTATTAACCATTAACGCTAACTCTGCGCCGGTGTAACCGCTGGCTCCAATAATCGTGGTTTTTAGCATTGTGTGACATCCATATACTTAAAGGCTCAAATGACTATTCATATTTAATTTTTGCTTTATTTTGATTTTTTATTCATTAAATATGATTTAATATGTGTTTTACATTTTTGTAGTCTGTCTGTCAACAGGAGATTTGAAGAATCCATGCAATTACCAACTTTTCTAGAGGTCTATGAAGGACTCATCAGCACCTCTTCTATCAGCTCCACGGATCCGAGCTGGGATCAGGGCAATGCAAAAGTCATCGAAAAACTCGCATCTTGGTTTAAAGATCTGGGTTTTAGCGTTGAAGTGATCGAAGTCGAGCCAGGCAAGCACAATATGATCGCACGTATGGGTGAGGGTGAAGGTGGCCTTTTACTTGCTGGCCATAGTGATACCGTGCCATTCGATCAAGGGCGATGGAATTTTGATCCGCATAAACTGACGGAAAAAGACAACCGCTTCTACGGCTTAGGCACAGCAGACATGAAAGGCTTTTTCGCCTTTATTTATGAAGCAGTGAAGAAAGTCGATTGGAGCAAGCAGAGCAAACCACTTTACGTATTAGCCACTTGTGACGAAGAGACCACCATGTTGGGCGCGCGACATTTCACAGCAAACGCCCCATTTAAGCCGGATTACTGCATCATTGGTGAACCCACCAGCCTTGTACCAATTCGAGGTCATAAAGGGCATGTGGCAAATGCCATTCGCGTAACAGGCAAGTCCGGTCACTCATCGGACCCAGCGCTTGGCGTTAACGCTATTGAGATCATGCATGAAGTCATGTTCGCCATGATGCAACTGCGTGACAAATTGATTAAAGAATATCACCATCCGGGTTTTGCCATTCCAAGCCCAACCCTAAATCTTGGACACATTCACGGTGGTGACAGCGCTAACCGTATTTGTGGTTGCTGCGAACTGCATTACGACGTGCGTCCTCTTCCCGGCATTAGCCTTGATGGTTTAGAGAACATGTTGCGCGGAGCATTAAAAGAAGTCGAAGCGAAATGGCCTGGGAGACTGGAGATTATTCCATTGCATGAGCCTATTCCGGGTTACGAATGCCAACATGACCACCCATTTATCGGTGGTGTTGAAGAGATCTGCCAAACCAGTTCAGAAACCGTGAACTACTGTACTGAAGCACCATTTCTACAGCAGTTGTGTCCAACCTTGGTGCTCGGCCCTGGGTCAATCGACCAAGCCCATCAACCGGATGAGTTTCTATCCTTCGACTTTATCGACCCCACAATTGATGTGCTTTCAAAGGCGATGGTCAAGTACTGCTGTTAATACGCGTTTAAGCTCGAAAGTCTGTGCAGCTCGATTGAGCTGCATCTTTTTATCTTCACAATTTAGCGTTAGTCTTAACACTTATTTAACTTGTTATTTTGTAATTAATTTTCACTTCTTACTCTATGGCTGCCGTAAATTTGCTCTAAATCAGGAGACAGCGGAATAATTGCAAACTTAGTCTGCTTTATTTGACTATAACTGGTGCTTTTCGCTAGATTGGAGTCTTAACAAGGACAATGGATGTAGTTTTTTTACGAGGCAGGACGACAATGAACGAGAAATACGCCGCACTCAAAAGTAATGTGCGCATGTTAGGCCACTTATTGGGTAACACCATTCGCGATGCCCATGGCGAAGAAATCTTCGAGAAAGTGGAAACCATTCGTAAATTATCCAAATCAGCTCAAGCAGGGAATCAAGCAGACAGGGACAGCTTGATCGAAGAAATCAAACATCTACCTGATGAGCAGCTAACGCCCGTTACTCGCGCGTTTAACCAATTTCTAAACCTCACCAATATCGCTGAGCAATACCACACGATTTCACGCCATTGTGAAGAGCACATTTGTGAACCAGACGCGATTAACTCGCTGTTTTCTAAACTGGTACAAAACGATGTGAGCAAACTGGACACTGCCCAAGCGGTTCGTGATCTAAATATTGAATTGGTATTGACGGCTCACCCAACAGAAATTACGCGCCGTACGATGATCAACAAACTGGTCAAGATAAACGAGTGCTTATCAAAGTTGGAGCTAAGCGATCTTTCTTCTAAAGAGCGCAGAAAAACCGAACGCCGCCTAGAGCAACTGATTGCCCAAGGCTGGCATTCAGACGTGATTCGACAACAACGCCCTACTCCGTTGGATGAAGCAAAGTGGGGCTTTGCGGTCGTTGAAAACTCTCTATGGGAAGCAGTACCGGACTTCCTACGTGAGATGAATGACCGTCTAAAATCTTACCTTGGAGAAGGTTTACCCATTGATGCTCGCCCAGTGCACTTCTCCTCTTGGATGGGCGGTGACCGTGACGGTAACCCGTTTGTTACTCACAACGTTACGCGTGAAGTCTTACTTTTGTCTCGTTGGAAAGCCGCCGATCTTTATCTCAATGACATCAACGAGTTGATCAGCGAGCTGTCTATGACAGTTTCAAACGATCAAGTCCGTGAACTTGCTGGCGAAGATCAGCACGAACCATACCGTGCGATCCTGAAGCAATTACGTACTCTGCTCAATGAAACCAAAGATATTCTCGATGCTAAGATCCACGGTCAAAAACTGGCCGTTAAAGCACCACTGCAAAAAGTCGAGCAACTTTGGGAACCGCTGTATGCCTGCTACCAGTCACTAAACGAATGTGGCATGGGTGTAATAGCCAACGGCTCACTACTGGATACACTACGCCGCGTAAAAGCATTTGGTATCCATCTTGTACGTCTTGATATCCGCCAAGAGAGCACGCGTCACTCAGACGTCTTGTCTGAACTAACTCGCTACTTAGGTATTGGTGATTACGAACAATGGAGTGAGCAAGATAAGATTGCTTTTCTAACTAACGAGCTGGCATCTAAACGTCCGCTTCTCCCTCGTGATTGGGAACCGTCTGAACCCGTCAAAGAGGTTTTGGATACCTGTAAGATTGTTGCAGCACAACCGCGTGAAGCGTTTGGCGCTTACGTTATTTCAATGGCACGTACCGCCTCTGACGTACTAGCCGTTCATCTACTGCTACAAGAAGCTGGTTGCCCTTACCGCATGGATGTGTGTCCTCTGTTCGAAACGCTAGACGATTTGAACAACGCAGAATCGGTCATCAAGCAGCTTATGGGGATTGACCTTTACCGTGGTTTTATCCAAAACCACCAGATGGTCATGATTGGTTACTCTGACTCAGCGAAAGATGCAGGTGTTATGTCTGCAGGTTGGGCTCAGTATCATGCGATGGAATCGTTAGTTAAAGTAGCTGAAGAAGAAGGCGTTGAGCTAACTTTATTCCATGGTCGTGGGGGCACAGTCGGTCGCGGTGGCGCACCTGCGCATGCTGCGCTTTTGTCGCAACCACCAAAAAGCTTGAAAGGCGGTTTACGTGTAACAGAGCAAGGCGAGATGATCCGCTTTAAACTGGGACTCCCAGATGTCGCAGTAAACAGCTTTAACCTATACGCAAGTGCGATTCTGGAAGCCAACTTGTTACCGCCACCAGAGCCAAAACAAGAATGGCGCGACTTGATGGAAGTGCTATCAGAAGTAAGCTGTGAGTCTTACCGAAATGTGGTTCGTGGCGAGCCAGATTTCGTGCCTTACTTCCGCCAAGCAACACCAGAACTCGAACTCGGCAAGTTGCCACTTGGTTCTCGTCCTGCAAAACGCAACCCTAAGGGCGGAGTAGAAAGCTTACGTGCAATCCCGTGGATCTTCTCATGGAGTCAAAACCGTTTGGTACTTCCTGCATGGCTAGGCGCAGGTGAAGCGATTCAATACTCGATCGATAAAGGCCACCAAGCATTGCTCGAAGAGATGTGCCGCGAATGGCCGTTTTTCTCTACTCGTCTCGGCATGCTAGAGATGGTGTACTCGAAGTGTAATATTGATATCTCTCGCTACTACGATGAGCGATTGGTGGATGAGTCGCTCCGTCCACTCGGTGAAAAACTTCGTGCTCAGCTTCAAGAAGACATCAAAGCGGTACTGAATGTAGAGAACAATGAAAACTTGATGCAGCATGACCCTTGGGGACTCGAGTCGATTCGCTTACGCAATATCTACGTTGAGCCATTGAATATGCTACAAGCAGAGCTGCTATACCGCACGCGTCAAACCGAAGAAGCCTCTGCAAACTTGGAAGAAGCGTTGATGGTGACGATTGCTGGTATTGCTGCTGGTATGCGCAACACAGGCTAATCGTTTCATTTTTAATAAAAAGCTGGGCAAATGCTCAGCTTTTTTTTATCACAGGATAATCGCACCAAAACAAAGGCAGTTAAATATACCACTAGAGACCCAAAAAATACCAAAATAAAAGAATAAAAAACCACAAGTTAACACTATTGATTATTATGTTAGTTTTTTAGGGTAATTTTGTCCTACTATTCCACTTCATGCTTATTATTTATATACTACTTGCCTGCTGAGAGCTCATAAATCCAATCATACCTGCTCCAGCCTTGATGGGACTCCCCATCTCTCTAGGTGATAAACGGCTTTAAGGTGACAGGACCAACATTGTTGGTGCTACTTATACATTAAAAAACTCAAGTGCCAGTAAGAGCGCAGCTGAAAGTATAAGTAGCTTGTTTACAAGTTTATTGACCATTTGGATTGAAGACATGTCATTACCACACGTAATCTTAACTGTTCTTAGCACTCGCGACGCAACCGGTTACGATATCACTAAAGAATTCTCTGCTAGCATCGGTTACTTCTGGAAAGCAAGCCACCAACAGGTGTACCGTGAACTCAACAAAATGGCTGAGAAAGAACTGGTTACTTGCGTATTAGAACCCCAAGAAGGCAAACCAGACCGCAAGGTTTACTCCATTACAGACGCTGGTCGCAGCGCTTTAGGAGAGTGGTTTGATCAACCAACTGCACACCCAACAGTTCGTGATGAGTTTTCAGCGAAATTGATGGCATGTGCCGTTCAACCTGCAGCTCCATTCCGTGACCAACTCGCCGAGCTAGTTGAAGAGTCTCGCAAACTGGTTTCTCACTACAAAGAAATTGAAGCGGCTTACTACGCAACGCCGTCAACTTTAGATAAACAAGCTCGCCTAGAACGTCTAACGCTTCGCCGTAACCTTCTGTTACGTGAAACTTGGATCACTTGGGCAGAAGAAGTTCTAACTGAACTTGAAGTGATTGGTTAAACTCCTTTTGCTTTGATAAAACGAAAAAGGCTTGCCACTTGGCAAGCCTTTTATCTTTTTGAAACCAGATTTACGCACCGACTACTGCGCGAGGACGAACACCCAACGTATGGCATAACGCGTAAGTCATCTCTGCACGGTTTAGTGTGTAGAAGTGAAAGTCCTTAACCCCTTCACGACTCAGTACACGCACCATATCAATAGCTTGGCTAGCTCCTACAAGCTGGCGAGTCACCGGATCATCATCCAAACCATCGAATTGTTTGCTCATCCATCCTGGTACTTTCACGTTGTTCTGTGCCGCAAAGCGAGAAGCTTGCTTAAAGTTCGATACAGGCAAAATTCCTGGCACAATTTCTACGTCAATTCCTGCTGCGACACAACGGTCACGGAATCGCAGGTAAGACTCAACGTCAAAAAAGAACTGAGTAATAGCACGGTTTGCACCTGCATCTACCTTACGTTTTAGGTTCAATAAGTCAGACTGAGCGCTTTTAGCTTCAGGGTGAACCTCAGGGAATGCAGCAACGGAGATATCGAAATCGTGGCGTGATTTCAGCAGCTCAACCAAATCCGAGGCATACATATCAGGCGCACCGCCACCTGGAGGAATATCACCACGCAGAGCGACGATATTTTCAATACCATTGTTCCAATAATCATCGGCAATATTAATCAACTCTTCACGAGTCGCATCAATACAAGTGAGATGGGGAGCGGCAACCAATCCGGTTGTTGCTTTAATTTCTTTAATGATGGAGTGTGTTCTGTCACGCTCGCCGGAGTTCGCACCGTAAGTCACAGAAACAAATTTAGGTTGAAGCGTTTTAAGACGGTGCACTGAATTCCAAAGTGTTTCTTCCATCTTAGCGCTGCTTGGCGGAAAAAACTCAAACGATACATTGATGTTATCTGATAACTCAGCAATATTCTGGTTCAAGGCGTCGATATGGCCTGCGTGCGTATATCCCATCTTACTCTCCCTGCGGCACTCCGCCACGAAAACAAATCCTTAAAATCGACGTTTAGACGTCTATATGTCTACAGAATGTATTGAATACGATTTAATGTCAACCTTGTAATTATGAATTTTTCTCAAGTTAATAATGAAGATAGTTCAAGTTTCTACTTGAGCATCATCTCGCCATTTTGCACGGGTTATGACTTCAGTATGGCACTGATAGGGGAATAAAAAACCCTGGATTAATTCCAGGGTTTTTAGGTCAATCGCAACTTTAAAATAAACCAGCCAATCGGTTGAGGTCGGATTGAATAGCGCCGGCTGTCACTTCTCTGCCTGCGCCTGGTCCTCGAATGACCAGAGGGTTATCTTTGTACCACTTGCTCTCTATGGCAAAAATGTTATCGCATGGCAATAAGTTGGCGAGCGCGTGCTCACGAGATAACGCTTCGACTCCCACCGTTGCTTTACCATTTTTTTCTAAACGCGCCACATAGCGAAGCACTTGATCGTTTCTCTGTGCTTTTGTCAGACGCTCTTGAAGTATTTCACTCAACAATGCTCCATTATCGAAGAAATCATCTAAGCTCAGTTCTCTTAATTCTTCTGGCACCAAAGACTCAACTTTAACGCTGTCTGGTTCTATATCTAGGCCCGATTCTCGAGCCAAGATGACTAACTTACGCATTACATCGGAGCCATCTAAATCAGAACGAGGGTCAGGTTCGGTTAACCCTTGCTGCCAAGCAAGATCGACTAAATCATTAAATGGCACAGAACCATCAAACTGTTGGAACAGCCATGATAACGTCCCCGAGAAAATCCCCGATAGAGCGACGATTTCATCCCCACTTTCACGAAGATCTCGCACGGTATGGTTTATCGGTAACCCAGCACCAACCGTTGCGTTGTATAGCCAATGACGACCAATTTTAGCGAATGCATCTTGAACCTGATGGTAGTACTGACTATCTGCGGAACCGGCCACTTTGTTGGCGGAAATCAAATGAATGCCTTGCTGTGCGATTTCTACGTAGCGCTGAGCTAACTCTTTACTCGCGGTAACATCAAGCACGACGGCTTCATCATAGCTTTTAAGTGCTCCCAAACGTGCCAGCCAATCCCCATTGTTTGCTATGCTTTCATCATCAAATCGTTCAGCAACACTCGCCGCCTCAATACCTTGCTCATCGAACCAATAGGTTTGGCTATCCACAACCGCGACAAGATCAAAGCTCATACCATGACGTTTTTCGAGCTCACTTTTTTGCGTCGCAAATAAATTTAACCAACTAGAACCAATATTACCCTTGCCACATAAAGCCACTGCCACGCGTTTTTGCGCTTGGAACAACTGGCTATGAATCGTTTGAACCAACGCCTCGGTATCAGTACGGCGCAAAACAGCGACTAGGCTCAGTCCTGAGTCTGTTTCAGAGATAAATTCTACCGGAGAGTGCTTTAGCTTCTGATAAAAGCCAAAGCAATGATTGGCGTTTTTCGTAACGCCTGCACCTACCGCAGCTAAGAGCGAGTAACCTTCTTTTAGCTTAATTTCTGCCTCTACCGCAAGCTCTTGCAAGTGTTTCAATGCACCACCGGCGATTTCTGCGGTGTAAGCCAAGCGTAGCGTGTGCTGATCGGATTGAGCTTCAAATGCCAGTGGCCCTAATTGCGCGCGCTGCAACGCTTGTAATACATCACTCTGTGTTTTTTCGAAGTCGTGCCCATGCATGAAAGACAACTGCACCAATAAAACATCATCCAGTGAAGTAATAATTTTAGCGCCACGACCAGATGCCAATACACGCTCAATACGAGTAGAACCCGACTCTGGCAGATAGCTACACTTGAGATTAAGGTCCATGGTACTTTGCGCCACAGGCTGAAGCGTACGACTGTGTAGCACTGGGGCAGCTAAGCGAGCAAGTTCACTGGCTTCATCCAATCGAAGTAACGGTAATAAACAAGCGTCAGACACCAAACGTGGATCGGCACTATAAACACCAGCAACATCACTCCAAATCGTGACAGTACTGACTTCAGCAAGCGCGCCTATGACCGTTGCAGAATAGTCAGAGCCGTTACGACCAAGTAGGATGGTTTCTCCTGCCTCGTTCTGAGCCATAAAGCCAGTAATTACCACACGTTTATGGTTATGCTGCGCGAGGATCTCTTTAATTAAAGGGTATGAACGAGCGCGATCAACCTCTGGTTGAGTTCCCGCTTCTGCACGTAAAAACGCTCGTGCATCTTGTGCAACCGCAGGGATAGAACGTTGAGATAATAACGCGGCCAATAGGCGAGCAGACCATACTTCTCCGTGCCCCAGTACCGCGGCTTTTTGCGCATTAGTGAGTGGTGCAGTCAGCTCCGAGAGAGTACTGAACTCATCATGTAATAAAGCTAACAGCTCTTCTTTTGCTTCACTCTCCAACAAGCTTTCTATTAGCTCAGTTTGGAACTGTCTCAAGCTTTGAAGCGCTTCATGCGCAATTCGGCCATCTTTACTTAACCCTTCCAAAAACTCAATCAAGCGGTTAGTGGTTTTTCCTGCAGCAGAGACGACCACAAGATCATTTTCTGTCGAATACTCCTTGAGAATACCCACAACGCGTAAGTAGCATTCTGGGTTTGCTAAGCTACTGCCACCAAACTTATGCAGCTGACGTTGTACAGTCATTGTTATCGTCTCCTATTACTGGGTAGCTTTAGCGAACGCTTGTTCTAAATCTGTGATGAGGTCTTGTGCATCTTCCAAACCGACAGACAAACGCAATAGTTGATGAGAGACCCCAGCCTCCGCCAGTGCCTCCTCACCCATTGCACGGTGAGTCATGGATGCCGGGTGGCAAATCAAACTTTCTACACCACCTAATGATTCAGCTAATGAAAACAGTTGGAGCTCTTTCACAAACACCTTTAGCTGCTCAAACGAACCAGCAAACTCAAAACTCAACATAGAGCCAAAGCCCGTTTGCTGCTTTTTAGCAATGTCGTGACCTGGATGTTCCGGCAGGCTTGGATGATAGATAGTTTTAACTAACGCTTGTTTCTGTAGGTAAGCCAGTACCTGCTGTGAGCTCTCTTCATGTACTTTCATACGAGCACCAAGCGTACGAATACCTCGCAGTGTCATGTAACTATCGAAAGGTGTGCCCGTTGCACCAATACAATTGCCCCACCATGCAAGCTCTTCTGCATGCGCTTCTGTGTTGGTGATGATTACCCCACCAATTACGTCCGAATGACCGTTGATGTACTTTGTTGTGGAGTGGATAACAAAATCCGCACCTAGCTCTAAAGGTTTTTGGTACACGGGTGTCAAAAAGGTATTGTCCACCGCAACTAACGCGCCGACTTGTTTCGCTTTTTCACAAGTAGCTGCAATATCCACTACGCGAACCAGAGGGTTTGACGGAGTTTCTAGCAAAATGAGTTTTGGTTTTTGTGCCAATGCAGCATCTAAAGCCTGTTCGTCTGATTGATCGACAAACTGAACCTTAAAATCGCCTTTGTTAGCTCGGGTATTAAAAAGACGATAGGTACCACCATAACAATCGTGAGGAGCAATAATGAGATCATCTGGGCCGAGAAAAGCGGAAACCCATAAATTTAATGCCGACGTACCGCAGTTAGTAACAACCGCTCCTTTTCCAGACTCAAGTTCAGATAGCGCACTTTCCAACAGTCCGCGGTTTGGATTACCAGATCGTGTGTAATCATACTTGGGCACTTCACCAAAAGCAGGAAAACCATAGTTAGTGGAAAGATAAATAGGTGGAACGACAGCATGATATTGGCTGTCTGATTCAATACCAGTGCGTACTGCAATGGTCGCAGGTTTGCGAGTGCTCATGGGTGTATCCTTTCACGGGTAATGACTTCTAAATAGGAATGCGCTATATCTAATGAGTAACATAAAGTGATCAACACGCTTCCTTTGCTGTTATGTTCACTTTACTCGTCAAAAAATGAGACGTCAACACTTCTAGACGTCTATATGTCTTTGCTTATGGCGGTAAATGCAGCTAAAATCAGCACCTAAATTATTTTTAACCGATTACATAAATGAAGGTGTGCAATGGCTGACTGGAATGGCGAATACATTAGCCCATATGCAGAGCACGGCAAAAAAAGCGAACAAGTAAAAAAAATTACCGTCTCTATCCCGCTAAAAGTTTTAAAGGTGCTAACTGATGAGCGTACTCGCCGTCAGATCAATAATTTACGCCATGCAACCAATAGCGAATTGCTATGCGAGGCATTTTTGCACGCGTACACAGGTCAGCCACTTCCGACAGATGAAGACCTTCGTAAAGACCGTCCTGATGATATTCCAACAGAAGTAAAAGCGCTGATGACGGAAATGGGCATCGAATTTGAGTCATTCGACGAAGAATAAAAAAGCCTGATAAGAGGTTTCAGGTAATAACTCTTGCCTCGAGCCAAATGAATGACATAAAAAATGGGACGCAATAGCGTCCCATTTTTGTGTATCACATCTGAAAGATATATTACTCTGCCATGTAGTTTTCAGGCATCTCGATACGAGCTACACCTGAATTAACCGCCGCCTGAGCGACCGCTTTTGCAACACGTGGTAGCAAACGTGAATCCATTGGTTTTGGAATAATATAGTCCGCACCAAACTCTAGCTTATCAACACCTGCAGCCTTCAATACGGCTTCAGGTACAGGCTCTTTTGCTAGCTCACGAATCGCCTCAACGGCTGCAAGTTTCATTTCATCATTGATTTCACTTGCACGCACATCAAGAGCACCGCGGAAAATGAATGGGAAACACAATACGTTGTTAACTTGGTTAGGATAATCACTACGGCCAGTACCCATGATCAAGTCATCACGAACTGCGTGAGCAAGTTCCGGCTTGATTTCAGGATCCGGGTTAGAACATGCGAATACGATTGGCTTATCTGCCATCAACTTCAACGCTTCCGCTGGCAATAGGTTTGGACCAGATACACCTAGGAACAGATCTGCACCTTCAATCACGTCTTCTAGTGTGCGCTTATCTGTATTGTTCGCAAATAGCTGCTTATATTCATTAAGATCATCACGACGAGTGTGAATCACACCTTTGCGATCTAGCATGTAGATTTTTTCGCGCATTGCGCCGCATTTGATCAGAAGCTCCATACACGCTACAGCGGCAGCGCCAGCGCCAAGACAAACAATTGTTGAATCTTCAAGTTTCTTACCTTGAAGTTCGATTGCATTCAGCATACCCGCTGCCGTTACAATAGCAGTACCATGTTGATCATCGTGGAATACTGGTACATCACAACGTTCAATCAGACGCTTTTCAATCTCAAAACAGTCTGGTGCTTTAATATCTTCAAGGTTGATACCGCCAAAAGTGTCTGCAATGCTCGCAACAGTATCAACAAATTCATCGATCGTGCGGTGCTTAACTTCAATATCAATAGAGTCAAGACCTGCAAAACGCTTAAACAGTAACGCTTTACCTTCCATCACTGGCTTAGATGCAAGTGGACCTAGGTTACCTAGACCTAGAATAGCGGTACCGTTAGAAATAACAGCAACCATGTTCCCTTTTGCAGTGTACTTGTACACGTTATCCGGGTTTTGTGCGATTTCACGCACTGGCTCTGCAACACCAGGGCTATATGCAAGGGCAAGATCACCCGCCGTTTCCGCAGGCTTTGTCAGTTCGACAGCAATCTTTCCTGGAGTTGGATAAGCATGGTAATCCAATGCTTTTTGGCGATGTTCTTCTTCTGGAGTGGCTGCTTGGTGGTTGTCTTCAGACATGGACGTTTCTCTTTTTTATTTTTAGGTAAGGGGGCATAAATTCTATCGGATAGAAATCAAACTTCATAGGCAAGATTGCGAGCAATATCCTTAAAAAGCCGATAATAAAAGAGATTAGACCAGATAACGGGGTTAAGCACCCGATTTTCGAGTCAGGTGCTCTTTCTTCTTACTATTATTGGAGTATGCAAACTTAGAAAGTATCGTTACTCTTCGTCCACGTATTGCGCTTGGAGATAATTCTCAATACCAGACATTTCAATCAAGCCAAGTTGCGTCTCTAGCCAATCAACATGTTCTTCTTCATCTTCAAGAATATCTTGGAAGAGATCTCGAGACACATAATCTCGAATGTCTTCAGCGTAGGCAATCGCATCTTTTAAATCTGGAATAGCCGCCATTTCAAGCTTTAAATCACACTCGAGCATTTCCTTGGTATCTTCACCAATCATCAACTTACCTAAATCTTGTAGGTTCGGTAGGCCTTCAAGGAACAAAATACGCTCAATTAGATGATCGGCATGCTTCATCTCATCGATAGATTCGTGATATTCCTTGTCTGCTAGGTGCTTTAAGCCCCAGTCTTTATACATTCGGGCGTGAAGAAAATACTGATTAATAG
Organism: Vibrio sp. 2304; assembly: GCF_033339475.1. Lineage (NCBI taxonomy): Bacteria > Pseudomonadati > Pseudomonadota > Gammaproteobacteria > Vibrionales > Vibrionaceae > Vibrio > Vibrio sp. 2304. The sequence goes on from NZ_JAWOUQ010000020.1 coordinate 51,030, forward strand.
CGACGAGCTCGTTACCGAGCACTTTATTGAGATGTTGAATGATGATTGGATCGCCTTTCATGACAAAACCCTCCTCTTTGGCTTCATTTAAATGTAGAAGCAAATGAGAAGGTGTCAAAATGTAAGGCAAATAATTACTGCATACTTACAGCAATTAGCTGGCTTGTTTAAATTCCGTGTAACTAGTTTCCGCTAAAATTTCCTTGGCCTGTCTGATGCACTTACCACATTGGCTGCCCAATGCCGTGCACTTTTTGATTCCTTTAATATCTGTTACGCCTTCATCTATCGCCAACTTCCTAATTTTTTTGTCGGAGACACCATGGCAAAGACAAACGTACATACTCAAAAAACCTATAAAACTAATCTGTGACAAACAATATAAACAAGAATAGTTCTTGTTACCAGTCGCATTATGGTGTCCGCTCAGAATATTTGGTTATAACGATTTTACCGCTGCAGGAAAAGATCAAAGGGTTAAGAGGGGTGAGTAAAAGCGTTAAGAAACAAAGCCGGTAAAACTCTGTTTTTAAATCGAAAAAGTGACGTCTTTTATTTCAACACTTATAACTAAATGTAATCTAGAAATGAAAAAGGGAAGCCTAAGCTTCCCTTTTCGATGCGCTTTCTTCAAAAAGAAGAACAGTGCAAGATTTCGTTTAATTCGTTATGAATTAGTCGAAGATCTTAGCAACAACACCAGCACCTACTGTACGGCCACCTTCACGGATCGCGAAACGTAGAC
>NZ_JAWOUQ010000021.1:0-48898 GCF_033339475.1 Vibrio sp. 2304
GCGGGGTGGAGCAGCTTGGTAGCTCGTCGGGCTCATAACCCGAAGGTCGTCGGTTCAAATCCGGCCCCCGCAACCAAATACAAGACGATAGATTGAGTACTTATTTAGTATACAATTGTTAAGTCGTCTACGGATGCGCCGCTTGATTCAACGCCTGCTTCTCGCAACCAATCACATCGCTCTTTTCATAATGCTGCGAAGCATGAATCCCCAAAAGCTAAACTTTTATCCGCATCATATGATGTCGGACGATTTCGTTTGTGTTTAAAACACGATATGAATCGGCTGACGTACAAGTATGATGAGGCTTCGCGTGTTTTATCTACTTTAATTAACAGAGTTATCCACATACGTCGTTCTGTGGATAAGTTGGTTGATAAAGTGTTTTTAGCTTGACTTTTTATGATGGGGAAGAAAGATCTTTTCTCTAAAGTGAAGTTGAAACAACAAAGAAATATCAATTAAATCTTTGTTATATAAAGAAAAAATAAGTTTTTTGTCGGATCGAGTACGTTAAAATACGATCATTAACTGGTATTTTTTTGATCCTAGTCATTTCTCCGAGCTGTGTTTAACTTTTTTCTGCTAGCTTGTTTTTCTTGAATCTCAAATTTTTTTCCACATTACAAAATTGAGAACAAGGTCATGAATTGAACATGCAAAAGTACTTTCAATCTCTTGCATATAGACTACGCTCTATGCGTCTCTCGGCAGTCCCTTCTCGACTATCCTTATTAAGCGTTGCTTTTTCGTCTCTATAGATGAATTACTCTCAGTGGGGAGTTGATTCAGTTGCTCTGTCAAAGCCCATTTAATGTGCTCATCAAGTAATTTATTTTCACCTTGCCGACTTTCCAGCGCATCTATGATTCGCTGACTATATTCTGCATTACCAAGTGCGACAGCGATGTTACGTAGCCACTGTATATGACCAATACGACGGATAGCGGAGCCTTCCATATTTTTTAGAAAAGTCGCTTCATCCCAGTTAAACATGTCGACGAGGTCAGGGTTTTTGAAACTGTCACGACGGTGGAAATCATCTTGCTCCGTTATGTCGGCGTAGCGGTTCCATGGGCAAACCAATTGACAGTCGTCACAACCATAAATGCGGTTACCCATTGGCTTTCGAAACTCTTCAGGAATCACGCCATCGAACTCGATGGTGAGATAAGAGATACAACGCCTGGCATCGACAACTTTGTCTTCAACGATGGCTTGTGTTGGACATGATGTAATGCATGCTTTGCATTTACCGCACTGATCAACGCTTGGCTCATCTACGGGTAGTGGTAAGTCGATAAGTAGTTCACCTAAAAAGAACCACGATCCACTGTCTTGATCTAAAATCAGGGAATGTTTCCCGGTCCAACCTAAGCCCGCTTTTTGGGCGAGAGGTCGCTCTAATATTGGTGCGGAATCAACGAAAGGTCGGTAACCATATTGACCAACCTCTTGTTCAATAAGTTTGCCGAGCTTATTTAGCTGCTTTCTGACGAGCTTGTGATAATCGCGCCCTAGTGCGTAGCGGCTAATATAGGCATGACTTTTATTCGCGAGGTTCGAAGCGAATTGAGCCTCTGGTGGCAGATAGTCCATCCGGACGCTGATAACACGAACGGTTCCCGGGAGTAGCTCATGGGGTCTAGCACGCATCATACCGTGACGAGCCATCCAATCCATTGAGCCGTGATAGCCTGCATCAAGCCATTTTTGTAGTGCTGCTTCATGTTCACTCAGATCAACGTCGCAGATCCCAACTTTTTGGAAGCCGAGTTCTTTTCCCCAAACTTTGATTTGTTGTGCGAGTTGTTCGTAGTTCATGTTAACCACCGGAATAAAGGGGGGCGGATCTTAACGGATCTCTGGCTTTGGTGCTACCCAGTTAGGTACGTTTTTGATGTTGTGAATACTGCTTATTGAAGTCATTTGCATATATTCTAAATCTAGGTCGATACTAAGATGATTAAGATACCGTTTATTGGATACTTTTTTCGCACATATGACATTTGAAAGCTTGTCTCTCAAAACCAACACGGTTTACTATTCCTGTTCTTTTGATTTTTATATAGTCAACGATCATTAGTTAGAGAAGCATCAATGAGCACGAAACAATTCAATTTAAAAGATGAGCATGAAACGGTTGCACTAGGCACCGCTTTGGCTCAGCTTTGTTCCCAGCAAACCACAATTTATCTGCATGGTGATTTGGGTGCAGGTAAAACAACCTTTAGTCGTGGTTTTGTCCGTGCTCTTGGTCATCAAGGTAACGTGAAAAGTCCAACTTATACTCTAGTCGAACCGTACCAGTTGGATCAGTGGCAAGTATATCACTTCGACCTTTATCGTCTTGCGGATCCTGAAGAGCTTGAGTTTATGGGTATTCGAGACTATTTCACAGACGATGCGATTTGCTTGGTTGAATGGCCTGAAAAAGGGCATGGCTTACTGCCACAACCGGATCTTGATGTAAACATTCGCTACCAAGGTGAGCAACGTGTAGCCGAACTAACAGCTAATAATGATTATGGTGTGCAGTTACTCAGTCGATTGGAGCTATGTTGAGTTTTTCAAATTTTAGAGTAGTGGCGACGTTTGTCGCCACTTTTCTCCTTCTCATCCCCAATTTAGCATTTGCTAACGTCGTTAAGAGTTTTCGAGTTTGGCCTTCACCTGATGAAACGCGTGTTGTCATCGATTTAGGCTCGGAAGCTGACTATTCCTATTTCTCTTTATCAGGGCCGGATCGCCTTGTCGTGGATTTAAAAAGCACGACGATGCAGGCCAGACTGCCTGTTACTGTTACGGATAGCCCTGTTTTAAAACTGGTACGAAAAAGCTCGCCTCCAGAGAAGGGCACTTATCGTTTGGTGTTTGAACTAAAAAAGAGCGTTCAAGCGGAATTATTTAAATTAAGCCCAACACCAGGTGGGCAGTATGGTCACCGCTTGGTGATTGATTTACCGCACGGTAAGAAGGCATCGACCTCTAAACCGAGTAAGCCAGCGGCGGCCAGCAAAGACATGAGTTCAGTTCAACGAGCTCAAGAAGTGTTAATTGTTATCGACCCTGGTCACGGTGGGGAAGACCCTGGCTCTATTGGCCCTTCACGTCGTAAGTACGAGAAAGATGCGGTATTGAGTATCTCAAGAAAAATTGCTGCTCAGCTCGATGCGACTCCTGGTATTAAAACGCGCATGACTCGTACGGGAGATTATTTTGTAAACTTAAACCGTCGTGTCGCGATTGCTCGTGAAAATGATGCGCACTTGCTGATTTCCATTCACGCAGATGCGTTTACTTCACCGAAGCCTCGCGGTGGATCGGTCTTCGTACTAAATACTCGTCGTGCAAATACCGAAATTGCTCGTTGGGTCGAGAACCATGAGAAACAGTCTGAGTTATTGGGCGGCTCGGGTAATGCGTTCTTCACGAAGACAAAAGATCGTAACGTGAACCAAACTTTGTTGGACTTGCAGTTTAGTCATTCACAAAAAGAAGGCTATAAGCTGGCAACAGAAATCCTAGGTGAGATGGGACGTGTTGCGCACCTGCATAACACCAAACCGATCAACACCAGCCTTGCGGTTTTACGCTCTCCACAGATTCCGTCTGTGCTAGTGGAAACGGGCTTTATTTCTAACCCAACAGAAGAGCGTTTACTGTTTCAACGAGCGCACCAAGATAAGTTAGCTCAGGCTATCACTAAGGCGGTCGTCAAGTACTTAAAAGATAACCCACCAGAGGGTACGGTGTTCTCGCCTTCAGCGAAGCCAATGGTACATATTGTAAAGCGTGGCGAGTCATTATCGGTGATCGCGAACAAATATGGGCTTAGCTCTAAAGCGCTGATGTCGGCAAACAACTTGAAGTCGACAGGCTTGGCAATTGGTCAGAAGCTCAACATTCCTTCTGCTGGTACGATTAAAGTGCCAAGTAAACCGATTACTGTTGAGACAGAAACCATTACGCACAAGGTTAAGTCTGGTGAGTTCTTAGGTAAGATTGCGAATCACTATAAAGTGAAGGTTTCAGATATCCGCCGAGAGAATAACTTGAAGTCAGATACCTTGTGGGTAGGGCAAAAGTTGAAGATAACGGTCGCGGTAAAAGATAAACCGATTCGTAAGCACAAGGTTTCTCGGGGTGAGTTCCTTGGCAAAATAGCGTCCAAATACGGCGTTAGCGTATCGAGCATTCGTAAAGCGAATAACTTACGCTCTGATCAGCTAGCGGTTGGGCAAGTCCTGATCATTCCAAACAAGTAGGTGAGCTTCTAACTCATTATGACGATTAAAATTTTGCCAGCCAGACTTGCAAACCAAATCGCCGCAGGGGAAGTGGTCGAAAGACCTGCTTCTGTGATTAAAGAGCTGGTTGAAAATAGTCTTGATTCTGGCGCAACTCGAATCGATATCGATATCGAGAAAGGAGGCGCAAAGCTGATTCGTGTTCGTGATAACGGAAAAGGTATCGCGAAAGATGAACTCGGCTTAGCGCTCAGTCGTCATGCGACATCTAAGATACATACCTTAGATGATCTCGAAGCCATTATGAGTCTAGGTTTTCGCGGTGAAGCGTTAGCCAGTATTAGCTCAGTCTCGCGTTTGACGCTCACGTCGCGTCCTGCGGCACAAGAAGAAGCTTGGAGTGCTTACTCCGAAGGGCGTGATATGCAGGTGAAGCTTAAGCCAGCAGCGCACCCGATTGGCACGACTGTTGAAGTGTTGGACTTATTTTTTAATACTCCAGCGCGTCGCAAGTTTCTTCGTACGGAGAAAACCGAATTTGCTCATATTGATGAGTTATTGAAACGCATTGCGTTAAGCCGCTTTGATGTCACCATCAATGTGCGCCACAACGGCAAGATCATTCGTCAATATCGTGCGGCGAAAAATCAGCTTCAAACCGAAAAACGTATTGCAGCTGTCTGCGGTAACGCGTTTGTTCGACACATGCTCAGAATCGAGCTTGAGCATCAAGGGTTAAATCTACATGGGTGGATTACCACGCCAGAGGGAGCAAGGCAGCAAAGCGATTTACAATATTGCTATGTGAATGGCCGAATGATGCGTGACAAATTAATCAATCACGCGATTCGTCAAAGCTATGAAATGAGCTTAAAGCCAGATCAGTTTGCTGCGTATGTGCTCTTTATTGAGCTAGATCCGCACCAAGTAGATGTGAATGTTCACCCTGCTAAGCATGAAGTGCGTTTCCACCAAGCTCGTTTGGTGCATGATTTCATCTATCAAGCTCTGACGGATGCACTTTCACAAAGCGCTGTGATTGATAAACCACAGGTGAATGAATCGGCATTTCATCGCGTGGAACAGACTGAATCCGAAGAGATTGAGCATTCGCCAGAGCCTGAAAAAGTACAAGAGCCAGCATCTTCACCAGTACCAGAGCGGGTTTATCAAGCGATAGAGAGTACACCGGCTTATCCTGGACGCAGTGATTATGAAGTGAAGCCTCGTAATAGCGGTCCTAGTGAAACCTCCGTGCGAGAGGCGCGCGTAGTGGAGTCATTCAAACGTAATGATTGGGTGGAATCCAAACCTGCACCAAAGCCAAGTCACAGTAAAGAGCGCCACGTAGAACCAGCGCCAACTAAACAAGAAGTACGCGCTTATCACGAGCTGCTGAAAACGCCAGAGTTTGAGGCTCAGGCAGTCACTCCAATAGCGCCCCAAACGATAACTTCGCACACATCAATGCCATCGATTACTGCATTAGGCAAAGCGCTGATGGTGGTCGATGAACAATTTGTTTTGATGAGCAGTGACAGTGGGGCGGCGTTAGTCTCGTTACCTAGAGCAGAATTTTATCGTGTAAAAGGCCAGCTTTCTCCAAGCGATGGTGCACTCAAGGCACAACCTCTGCTTGTTCCTCTATCTATTAAGTTAGAGGCCGAATTAGTGAGACTGGCCCAAGATTATCAACAAGATTTGGCATTGCTTGGTATTCAATTGAAAGCGAGAAACGAGCACGCCTTGATGGTGATGGGCGTCCCAGCTCCGCTGCGTCAACAAAACTTACAAAATTTAGTACCAGATCTGTTATCTTACGCGCAATCTTGTGTGAACGAAGGTATAGCAGCGGCTCAGATGCTGTCTGAGTTGATAGATTGGCTCGCATTACAGGTCACGACAGTGAAGAGTCACTATACTTTTTCTGAAGCCATTCAAATTATTGCGGAACTTGAACAGCTAAGACATGGTCAATTGCCATTAGAAGATACAAAATTCGTATCCGCTGTTGATTTCTCTGCCACGATAGCCAAATTAAAACCATGACAGATAAACTACCTTTGGCGCTATTTTTAATGGGGCCAACTGCATCAGGCAAAACTGAGCTGGCGATTCGTCTTCGTCAAAAATTTCCGATTGAGATCATCAGTGTTGATTCTGCTTTGATCTACAAAGGGATGGATATCGGTACGGCGAAACCGGATGAAAAAGAGTTAAGTTTGGCGCCTCATCGCTTGATAGATATTTTGGATCCAAGTGAATCTTACTCTGTCGCCGACTTTCGTCGAGATGCATTGAAAGCGATGGATGATATTGTTGCAGAAGGAAAAATTCCACTTCTTGTGGGTGGAACAATGCTGTATTACAAGGCGTTACTTGAAGGTTTATCACCACTTCCTGCTGCAAATCCTGAAATTCGTCAGCAAATTGAACAAGAGGCATTGACTAAAGGTTGGTCAGTGTTGCACGATGAACTCAAAGAGGTTGATCCTGTGTCAGCCGCGAGAATCCATCCCAATGATCCCCAACGTTTATCTCGGGCATTGGAAGTTTTTCGCATTTCAGGTAAAACTTTGACTGAATTGACTCAAACGAAAGGTGAAAGCCTACCATACCGAGTCAAGCAGTTTGCAATAGCTCCCAAGGATAGGGCAGAACTTCACCGTCGGATTGAACTCCGTTTCGAGAAGATGATGGAAGCGGGCTTTGAAGAAGAAATGAAAGCGTTATATTCGCGAAAAGATCTTCACCCCGATCTTCCTTCCATACGATGCGTCGGTTACCGACAGATGTGGGAGTATTTAGATGGGGAGTGTACACGTGACGAAGCGGTATTTCGTGGCGTATGCGCGACTCGTCAATTGGCCAAGCGTCAAATCACCTGGTTACGCAGCTGGGATGATTTAACTTGGTTGGATAGCGAGAACATTGAACAGGCATTAGAAACGATGTCGGAAGCAATAGCATCTGATTGACATAGCTGTGTATAATGTGATCGTTTTTGCGTGAACGCACTCTCAAAGGATCTGTTGTTGGCGGTTTTTATACTATGCTGCTAATTACTTAGAGTGCATTTTTGATTCGTTTAGCTCAGATGCAAAAGACGTATCTTTTGCATTGCACCACTAGCTAAATAATTACAACTACAAATTAAATAAGGAAAATAAAAATGGCTAAGGGGCAATCTCTACAAGACCCATTTCTAAACGCGCTACGTCGTGAGCGTATCCCGGTATCTATCTACCTTGTGAATGGTATTAAACTACAAGGTCAGATCGAATCATTCGATCAATTTGTGATCCTGCTGAAGAATACTGTTAACCAAATGGTGTACAAGCACGCGATCTCAACAGTTGTGCCGGCTCGTCCAGTGAGCCATCACAGCGGTGAACGTCCACAAGGTGAGCGTCCACAAGAGAAATCAGAAGATTAATTCTTCATCGAGTATTTTTAAAATAAGGAGTTGATTGCTTGTTTGACCGTTATGAATCCGGTGAGCGAGCCGTACTTGTTCATATCAACTTCACGCAAGAAGGTGAATGGGAAGATCTGGCTGAGTTCGAAATGCTGGTTTCTTCTGCTGGGGTAGAGGCGCTACAAGTGGTAACTGGTAGTCGTCAATCCCCACACCCGAAATACTATGTCGGAGAGGGTAAGGCCCAAGAGATTGCTACAGCGGTACAATCAACGGGTGCCGAAATTGTGATTTTTAATCACGCCCTCTCTCCTGCCCAAGAACGTAACCTCGAAGCACTGTGCCAATGTCGAGTTCTCGACCGCACTGGTCTTATTCTCGATATCTTTGCTCAACGAGCTCGAACACACGAAGGTAAGCTACAGGTAGAGCTGGCTCAACTTCGTCATATCTCTACTCGTTTGATTCGTGGTTGGACGCACCTTGAAAGGCAGAAAGGTGGTATCGGTTTACGTGGCCCGGGTGAAACCCAGCTGGAAACCGACCGTCGCTTATTGCGTGACAGAATCAAAGCCATCCTGCGACGCTTAGACAAAGTAGCGAAGCAGCGTGAACAAGGGCGCCGCGCCCGAAATCGAGCTGAAATCCCAACGGTTTCACTTGTGGGTTACACCAACGCGGGTAAGTCGACACTCTTCAACCGTATTACAGAAGCTGGCGTGTACGCGGCTGATCAATTATTTGCTACTTTGGACCCGACTTTACGTAAGATAGAGTTAGCAGATGTTGGTCCTGCCATCTTGGCAGACACGGTTGGTTTTATTCGACATTTGCCACACGACTTGGTTGCGGCCTTCAAGGCAACCTTGCAGGAAACGCAAGAAGCTGACATTTTGTTACATGTTGTTGATGCCAGTGATGAGCGTTTTCGTGAGAATATTCAAGCTGTTCATGAAGTACTAGAAGAGATCGACGCGCATGAAGTGCCGACTCTGGTTGTCATGAACAAAATCGACAATCTAGATTCGCAGAAACCACGTATAGAACGAGACGAGGAAGGCGTACCTCGCGCAGTTTGGGTTTCAGCAATGGATGGGTTGGGCATTGATGTCCTGTTTGAGGCGCTGACGGAACGTCTGGCGTCACAAATGGTCGAGCATCAGTTGCGAATTCCTCCACAGTATCAAGGACGATTCCGTAGTACCTTCTTCCAAATGAAGTGTATTCAACGTGAGGAATATGACCAGGATGGTAACTTGTTGATCGATATTCGAATGCAGCAAGTAGATTGGTCTAGACTTGAAAAAAGAGAAGGGGCAGTTTTGACTGGCTTTATAGTCACTTAAAGGACTGCTACAGTATAACGTCATATCAAATGATGGAGCTTTCTAATGGCGTGGAATGAGCCTGGAAATAACAACGGCAACAATGGCCGCGATAATGACCCTTGGGGTAATAATAATCGTGGTGGCCAGCGTCCTGGTGGCCGAGATCAAGGTCCGCCAGATTTAGATGAAGTGTTCAACAAACTGAGTCAAAAGCTGGGCGGCAAGTTTGGTAAAAAAGGCGGCGGTGGTTCTCCAATCGGCGGCGGTGGTGGTAGTGCAATTGGCTTTGGCGTGATTGCTCTGATTGCTGTTGCAGTTTGGTTCTTCGCTGGTTTTTACACCATCGGTGAAGCAGAGCGTGGTGTTGTACTGCGTTTAGGTAAATACGATCGTATCGTAGACCCAGGTCTTAACTGGCGTCCTCGCTTTATTGATGAGTACGAAGCGGTAAACGTACAAGCGATTCGTTCACTACGTGCATCTGGTCTAATGCTGACTAAAGATGAAAACGTTGTAACAGTTGCGATGGATGTTCAGTACCGAGTGACTGACCCATACAAATACTTGTACCGTGTAACCAATGCAGACGACAGCTTGCGTCAAGCAACGGATTCTGCACTACGTGCAGTAATTGGTGACTCATTGATGGATAGCATTCTAACCAGTGGTCGTCAGCAAATTCGTCAAACTACGCAAGAAACACTGAACCAAATCATTGATAGCTATGATATGGGTCTGGTACTTGTTGATGTGAACTTCCAGTCTGCTCGTCCACCAGAGCAAGTGAAAGATGCGTTTGATGATGCAATCGCAGCACGTGAGGATGAAGAGCGTTTCATTCGTGAAGCTGAAGCATACAAGAACGAAATCTTGCCTAAGGCAACGGGTCGTGCAGAGCGTTTGAAGAAAGAAGCACAAGGTTACAATGAGCGTGTCACTAACGAGGCTCTTGGTCAGGTAGCACAGTTCGAAAAACTACTACCAGAATACCAAGCAGCGCCTGGTGTAACGCGTGATCGTCTGTACATCGACGCAATGGAAGAGGTGTACTCAAGCACTTCGAAAGTGTTGATTGACTCGGAATCAAGCGGCAATCTTCTTTACCTTCCAATCGATAAGTTGGCGGGACAAGAGGGCAAAGCAGATACCAAACGTAAATCGAAGTCATCTTCAACCTATGATCAAATTCAACTTGAGTCTGATCGTACACAAGAAGACACTTCGAACACGCAGTCTCGTTCAACAGGTTCACGTCAAGGGAGATACTAAGAATGCGTAAGTTAATGATCCCTGTACTGGTAATCGCACTGGCATTAATGTTGATGTCTTTGTTTGTGATTCCTGAAGGTGAGCGCGGTATCGTGGTTCGATTTGGTCGTGTCTTGAAAGACAATAACGACATCACTCGAATTTACGAGCCTGGTCTGCATTTCAAGATGCCTTTGTTTGACCGTGTGAAACAACTTGATGCACGTATCCAAACAATGGATGGTCGTGCAGACCGTTTCGTAACGTCTGAGAAAAAAGACGTTATCATTGATACCTACGTGAAGTGGCGTATTGAAGATTTTGGTCGCTACTACCTCGCGACTGGCGGTGGTAACTCGCTAACGGCAGAGGCACTACTTGAGCGTAAAGTGACGGACGTGCTTCGTTCTGAAATCGGTGCTCGTGAAATCAAACAGATCGTATCTGGTCCACGTAACGATGATGTGCTACCAGAAGACGCAAGTGCCGATGTTGTCGCAACTGAAGCGGCTCGTGAGGCGCTTGAGATTGATGGTGAACGCGACCTAATCATGTCTGAAGTATTGAAAGACACGCGTGAAAGCGCAATGAAAGACTTGGGTGTTCGTGTCGTTGATTTCCGAATGAAGAAAATCAACCTGCCTGATGAAATCAGTGAGTCTATCTACCGTCGTATGCGTGCGGAGCGTGAGTCCGTTGCTCGTAAGCACCGTTCTCAAGGTCGTGAAAAAGCGGAAGTTATTCGTGCTCAAGCAGAACTAGAAGTAGCAACTATTCTAGCTGAAGCTGATAAAACTGCGCGTGTGACACGAGGTGAGGCGGATGCTGAAGCTGCGAAGATTTATGCTGAAGCGTACAACAAAGACCCTGAGTTCTTTAGCTTCCTACGCTCGCTACGTGCGTATGAGAAGTCCTTCAGCTCTAAGAGCGATATTCTGGTGCTTGATCCGAAGAGTGAGTTCTTCCAATACATGAACCAGTCGAAGGGCAGCATGGAGAAATAATCTCCGCATCTCATTGAAATAAAAGGCTCCTTAGGGAGCCTTTTTTGTATCTGATGCTAAGTGCTAGCTCATCATGATGGCGATTACGGCTCCAGCAACTACTAGGCAACCACCGATGCGTCGTAGCTGATTGTTGGGTTGTTCACTTAATTGAGCCACCATATTCCGCCAACCGTTAGGAGCAATCAGTGGCCCAATGCCTTCCACGATCAAGACGAGCCCAATCGCCAACCATATGGATTCAGACATAGCGCTTTCCAGTCGAATAGAGAAAGCTAAATACTATCAGTGATATGCTGATTTCAAAATGAACAAAGCGGCAAGATGACATTCTGGTAGCAACTCTGTGAACAAAAAATGACTGCAAGAAGCGTGATTCGGTGCTAGAATCCATTTTTAACTAGCAATCAGACTTGGAAAGATGGGAAATAACGTAGTCGTTCTAGGCACCCAATGGGGTGACGAAGGTAAAGGTAAAATCGTAGACCTTTTAACTGAAGATGCAAAATACGTGGTACGCTACCAAGGCGGTCACAACGCAGGTCACACTCTCGTAATTGACGGTGAAAAAACCGTTCTTCACTTAATTCCATCAGGTATCCTTCGCGATAACGTAAAATGTGTTATCGGTAACGGTGTTGTACTATCACCTGAAGCTCTACTTAAAGAAATGAAGCCTCTTGAAGAGCGCGGTATTCCAGTACGCGAGCGTCTTTTCATTTCTGAAGCATGTCCGCTAATTCTTCCTTACCACGTTGCAATGGACCAAGCTCGCGAAATCGCTCGCGGTAAAAAAGCTATCGGTACTACTGGTCGTGGTATCGGTCCAGCATACGAAGATAAAGTTGCTCGTCGTGGTCTACGCGTTGGCGACCTATTCGATATGGCGACTTTCGCAGAGAAGCTAAAAGAAGTCATGGAGTTCCATAACTTCCAACTAGTTAACTTCTACAAAGCGGAGCCAGTAAGCTACGAAGAAGTACTTGAGCAAGCTAAAGGCTACGCTGAACTACTAACGTCAATGGTTATCGACGTAACTGACGAACTAGACGCAGCACGTAAGCGCGGCGACAAGATCATGTTCGAAGGTGCACAAGGTACACTACTTGATATCGACCACGGTACTTACCCGTACGTAACGTCTTCTAACACGACTGCTGGTGGTGTTGCTGCAGGTTCTGGTTTTGGTCCTCGTCACATCGGTTACATCTTGGGTATCGCGAAAGCGTACTGTACTCGCGTTGGTGCTGGTCCATTCCCGACTGAACTATACGACGGTTTAGATAAGCAAGATCCAATTGGTAAGCACTTAGGTGAAGTTGGTCACGAGTTCGGTGCGACAACTGGTCGTCTACGTCGTACAGGTTGGTTCGATGCTGTTGCTATGCGTCGTGCAATCCAAATCAACTCTGTATCTGGTTTCTGTCTAACTAAACTAGACGTACTAGATGGTCTAGAAGAGCTAAAAATCTGTACTGGTTACAAGATGGAAGATGGCTCCGTGCTAGAAGTTTCTCCGATGGCTGCTGAAGCATTCGAAAAAGCAACGCCAATCTACGAAACAATGCCTGGTTGGTCTGAGAACACATTTGGTGCTAAGTCACTAGATGCTCTACCACAAGCAGCTCTTGACTACATCAAGCGTATTGAAGAGCTAACTGGCGTTCCAGTAGACATCATCTCTACAGGTCCTGACCGTAACGAAACTATCATCAAAGTTCACCCATTCGAAGCTTAATTGATAGCCGTTAAAGATTGCAAAAGCCGACCTTATGGTCGGCTTTTTGTATCTGAACAAAAACAGCGTGACTCTCATATGGCAAGCTTTTGCCGCTGAGCCTAAATCAGAGGCAAAAATTGTCTAAAGCTTAGCTGTTTTTTGCCGATAAGGTTATCAAGCAGAGGAGATCCTTCACCGATCTTTGGTTTCTTAGATACCTTAAGGGTACGTTTATGAAGTTACGAACAGTGGCTGCTTCACTGTTGTTGACCTTGGTTGCTACCACAGTGAAAGCTAATGTTGCTGATGTGGGGGCACCAGTTCCGATCTATACCGAAGCAGAGCTGATAAAGCTTATTGAGCAAAATAAGCACTTACAACGTGTGCGCGCTGATAACTGCCAGCTGGTGGAGGATATCGTAGCTCGTGCGACTCGAATTAACTTACCCGCTTATGAATTTCTGTACGGAGATATGTTGGCTTGGGGGGTGTGTGTCGGGCAAGATGTCGAACTGGGTCTTTACTACATCGAAAATGCAGCGCATCAGGGGTTACCAGCTGCACTAGAGCAGATTGGCCGATACTATTCGCGTGGCACTTTAGTACAGCAAGATAAAGAACGTGCAATTCCATATTTGCGAGAAGCTGCGTCAATGGGAAACCTAAACGCGCGTATTCATCTGGCCGAGTTGCTTTTACGTGATTATGGCAGTCCACTCGATTACGAAGATGCGTATCGTTGGTTATATAACTCTGTCACAGCAGATAAGCGGCAGCATAAGCGCATAACTGTATTGAGAAACGGCCTTGAACAGCGCATGCCACAAAACGTTATTGCTCGAGCTAAACGGCGAGACACCTTTTGGTAACGCTTCAATATTGCAAACTACTTCATACAACAAAGCCCACGTCACGTGGGCTTTGTTGTTTTCCCGATAGCTGATAGCGCTTAAACCACTTTGTGTGGACCGAAGCATTCGTAATGGAATTGCTCTTCTGGTACGCCAAGTTCTAATAGCTGTTTCGCTATGTGCTGCATAAATCCTACAGGGCCACAGAAGTACACCTGCACGTTATCTTGCTTTAATGCAGCTTCAATTTCATGCAGATTGACAAAGCCCGTGAAGTGGAAGTCTTCACCTAGTTTGTCTTCTGCCGTTGGTTGGTTATACCAAATGAGCGCGTTCATATTTTCTTTTTCTGCAACGAGTTGGTTTACGTGTTGCTTGAAAGCATGCTGTTGGCCATTTTCTGTTGCATGAACCCAAGTTACAGGTGCTTGATGTGCTGAGAGACTTTCTAGCATTGACAGCGTTGGAGTAAGTCCCACACCAGCAGATATTAGAACAACGGGTGTTTGTGGTTCGGCATCCATAAAGAAATCACCGGCAGGGGCCGCAAGCTGCACTTTTTCGCCAATGTTCAGGTTATCGTGCAGGTAGTTCGATACTTTTCCACCTTCTTCACGTTTTACCGAGATACGGTAGGTGTTCTCTTGGACCGCAGAAGACAGGCTATATTGGCGAATTTCTTGGTTTTCTAACTGGTCACTGTTGATGTAGATGCCAAGGTATTGCCCCGGTTTATACGACGCCACTTTTTGGCCATCGGTTGGCTTGAATACAAAGCTGCAAATGTGTTCGCTCTCAATCTTTCTATCGACTAATTCAAATTCGCGTAGACCGCGCCAGCCGCCTTCCAAAGCTTCATTTTGTTGGTAAATTTGTTCTTCGCGCTGAATAAATACATTCGCAAGTACGCCGTAAGCCTCAGCCCAAGCATCCAACACTTCTTGACCTGGATTAAAAAGCTCATCGATTGTCGCAAGTAAATGTTTACCAACGATTTGGTACTGATCTTCTGTGATCAAAAAGCTCGTGTGCTTATGCGCAATTTTCTCTACTGCGCCAAGCAGAGCTGGCAAATTTTCAATATTGGCAGCATAGGCACAGATAGCGTTGAATAATGCTTCACGCTGATCGCCGTTACGCTGGTTACTCATGTTAAAAATATCTTTCAACTCAGGGTTATGAGTAAACATACGCTCGTAAAAGTGCGCGGTCAGTTTTGGTCCTGTTTCGGCGATGAGTGGTGCGGTCGCTTTGACGATCTCGATAGTTTGATTGCTGAGCATAAGGGCTTCCTACTTTAAGTTGTATTTATAATGCATGTTTAAAGTTGTATCTCAAATGTATCTTTCGATCAAGAAAAGATTTACACTTTTATCGATAGCTCAAGTTTGGGGTTTTAGCATCACCAGCGGGCTATTGAGTCGCACTTTGGGAGAGAATATGCAGTTAACTAGTTTCACTGATTATGCGTTGAGAACCTTAATTTTCTTGGCTTCGTTGCCGGAAGATGAGTTAACCAGCATTACCGAAGTGACGGATTTATTTGGTGTGTCACGCAACCATATGGTTAAAGTTATCAATCGGTTAGGGCAGTTGGGTTATGTCCATACCGTGCGCGGAAAAAACGGTGGTATCCGGCTGATGAAGCCAGCGTCTGAAATCACAGTCGGTGGTGTTGTGCGCGATTTAGAGCCGTTAGATTTAGTCAACTGTGGTGTGGATTTTTGCCATATTACCCCTGCTTGCCGCCTCAAAGATAAATTGGCGAAAGCAAAAAGTGCCTTCCTGGCGGAGTTGGATGACTGCACGATTGAATCCTTGCTCAGTGACAATTCTGAACTTTTGATCTTGCTGGCTCGTCCTTAACTCATTTGCATGCCTAGAGTCGATCTCGATCATTCTTTTTTCAAAGCAATTCTGTAGCTTATCGAGAGACTCAGATATACTAGCCATATACCTTCCTTGCTAGATAGGCGTGCCTATGTCAGACAATATTCCAAACGATCCTTTTGCAGATCGTGAATCCAAAAATTACGAAAATCCAATTCCAAGCCGAGAGTTTATCATCGAGTTTCTAGAGCAAGCGGGCGTTCCAATGAATCGTAACGACTTGTTTGAGGCACTAAAGCTTGAGGGCGAAGAGCAATACGAAGGGTTGCGTCGTCGGCTACGTGCGATGGAGCGAGATGGCCAACTGGTGTTTACCCGCCGTCAGTGCTATGCATTGCCTGAAAAACTTGAAATGGTGAAAGGTTACGTGATTGGTCATCGTGATGGCCATGGTTGGGTACGTCCAGAAGGCAGCGTCGGCAAGGATGATGATATTCTGTTACCGCACCATCAGATGAAGAACATCATCCACGGTGATTTTGTCTTAGTGCAACCGACAGACAACAGCAAGCGCGGCCGCCGTGAAGGACGTTTGGTGCGTGTGCTAGAGGAGCGCAATGATCAAATCGTTGGTCGTTTCTTCCTTGAATATGGATACTCCTATGTTGTCCCAGATGACTCGCGTATCAGCCAAGATATCCTGATCCCAAATGAGCACAAAGCGGGTGCACGCATGGGTAACGTAGTCGTAATTGAAATTACTGATCGTGGCTCACGCTCACGCGGCATGATGGGTAAAGTGGTTGAAGTCCTTGGTGAAAATATGGCACCAGGTATGGAAACACAAATTGCGATTCGTACACACCAAATCCCTCACGAATGGCCAGAAGCCGTCGATAAACAAATCGAAAACTTAGGCGAAGAAGTACCAGAAGAAGCGAAAGTTGGTCGTGTGGATCTACGTGATTTGCCACTAGTGACCATTGACGGCGAAGACGCACGAGACTTTGATGATGCCGTTTACTGTGAAAAGAACAAAGAAGGTGGTTGGCGTTTATGGGTAGCGATTGCTGACGTCAGTTACTACGTTCGTCCTGACTCTGCGTTGGACAAAGAAGCGATCAATCGTGGTAACTCAGTATATTTCCCGTCGCAAGTTGTGCCGATGTTGCCAGAAGTACTGTCGAACGGTCTATGTTCGCTTAACCCGCAAGTAGATCGCTTGTGTATGGTGTGCGAAATGACCATTTCCGATACAGGTAAGCTGTCTGGTTACAAGCATTACGAGGCGGTGATGAACTCGCACGCTCGTCTCACATATAGCAAAGTGAGCGCGATTCTAGAAGGGGATGAAGAACTACGTGAGCGCTACCAGCCGCTTGTTTCTCATCTAGAAGAGTTGCACAAGATGTACAAAGTGCTGAAAGAAGCACGAGATCAACGCGGTGCAATCGAATTTGAAACCGTTGAAACCAAATTTATTTTCAATGCGGAACGAAAAATCGAAAGTATTGAGCCAGTAATTCGTAATGACGCGCATAAGATCATCGAAGAATGTATGATTTTAGCCAACATTGCTTCGGCATCGCTGGTAGAAAAAGCGAAAGAGCCCGCGCTTTATCGTATCCACGAATCTCCAGGTGAATTACGCCTGCAAGGTTTCCGTGACTTCTTAAGTGAACTTGGTCTTGAGCTAAAAGGTGGTTTAGAGCCTTCACCAACGGACTATGCTGATCTCGCACGTCAAATCTCCGGGCGTCAAGATCAAGAGTTGATTCAGACCATGCTGCTACGCTCAATGAAGCAAGCGGTATACAACGCAGATAACGCGGGGCACTTTGGGTTGGCATTGAAACGCTATGCGCACTTTACGTCGCCAATTCGTCGTTACCCTGACTTGTTACTTCACCGTGCAATCAAGTATCTGATTGCTAAAGAAGAAGGTCGTAATCAAGATCGCTGGACACCAACAGGTGGCTATCATTACTCGTTTGACGACATGGATTTTTACGGCGAACAATGTTCGATGACAGAGCGCCGTGCTGATGATGCAACACGTGATGTTGCGGATTGGCTGAAGTGTGAATATATGCAAGACCACGTCGGTGACGAACTAGACGGTGTTATTGCTAATGTCACTAGCTTTGGCTTCTTTGTACGTTTAACGGATTTGCACATCGATGGTTTGGTGCATATTTCTACCCTTGCGAACGACTACTATCAATTTGACCCGATTGGTCAACGACTTATTGGTGAAAGTTTCGGTAACATCTACCGCTTAGGTGATGCAGTAAAAGTAAAAGTACTGGCTGTTAACCTCGATGATAAGCAAATTGACTTTGAATTGGTCGAAACAAGTCGTAAGCTACGCGGCGAAGGTAAGACTGCGAAGAAACGCGCAGCGGAAGCAAAACGCAAAGCGAAAGATAAAAAACGCGCTGCGACTCGCTCTTCATCGAAAGAAGGTGGCGCGGCTCGTGCAGTTCCTGCGATAGAGCCAACTAAACGCCCAGAAGAAACGGGCGCAACGAGTAAGCGTAATGGCCCAAAACGTGGTGACGCCGAAGGCAACGAGAAGCCTAAAGTGAAAAAAGCACGTAAAAAGAAGCCGCACAGTAAGCCGAAGAAAACCAAGCGCACTAAAAAAGAAGCGCAGTAGGTTGAAGCGCCAACTTAGTTCAAACTCGGTTGGCGCAGGCAATACGACCAGAACAACAGGTTAAACAATGAGTAACGAATTTATCTACGGCATTCACGCAGTGAAGGCGGTATTGGAGCGCGAACCAGAGCGTTTTATCGAGGCGTACGTTTTAAAAGGTCGTCAAGATGATCGCCTAATGCCAATCCTAAATGATCTTCAGGTTTGTGGTGTTTCTATTCAGCAGATGACACGTAAAACCTTGGATGACAAAGCACGCGGTGCAAATCACCAAGGCATCATCGCTCGTGTGAAACCAGCGAAGCAGCTGAATGAGAACGATATTGATGACATCCTTGCAAAGCACGAATCACCACTGCTCTTAGTGTTAGACGGCGTGACCGATCCACACAATCTTGGTGCGTGTTTACGTAACGCAGATGCGGCAGGTGCTGCGGCGATCATCGTACCGAAAGATCGTTCTGCGCCAATGAATGCGACGGTAAGTAAAGTCGCTTGTGGTGCAGCTGAAGTCGTACCATTGATCCGAGTGACTAACTTGGCTCGTACTATGCGTACATTGCAAGAGAAAGGCATCTGGTTTGTTGGTACTGCGGGTGAAGCAACGCACGACATCTACCAAGCCAAACTGACTGGACCCCTTGCTATCGTAATGGGAGCAGAAGGTGACGGTATGCGTCGTCTTACTCGTGAAACCTGCGACGATTTGATTAAGATCCCAATGGCTGGTAGCGTTTCAAGCTTGAACGTATCTGTGGCATCCGGCATCTGTTTGTTTGAGGCAGTGCGTCAGCGTATTGCTGCAAAGTAACGACGAAACAAACAGTTACTGTAGAATCAGACATAATGATAAAAACAAAGGATGGGGTGCCATCCTTTGTCGTTTTCACCGATTTATAAATAAAAATCCTCAGGGAAGTTATGACTCAACAAGACATTAAATTCATCGCCTTCGATCTAGATGGTACTTTGCTTGATAGCGTGCCAGATCTAGCTGTCGCGGCAGACCAAGCAGTACAGGCGCTTGGCTTTCCATCGGTTTCAGAAGAACAAGTTCGTGATTACGTGGGTAACGGCGCAGACGTGCTTATTGGTCGCTCATTAAGCCAAAGCCTGACCATCAACCCAGAGCTGAGTGAAGAGCTTCGTGCTAAAGCGCGTGTATTGTTTGATGATTACTACGAGCAAAGTGGTCACAAGCTCAGTCACCTATACCCAACGGTAAAAGAGACACTAGCAGAGCTGCACAAAGCGGGCTTTGTTATGGCGTTGGTGACTAACAAACCTTCAAAGTTTGTGCCTGACGTTTTGGAAAAGCACGACATCGCAAAATACTTCGTTGATGTCCTTGGCGGTGATGCATTCCCAGAGAAAAAACCAAACCCAGTAGCATTGAACTGGCTAATGGAAAAGCACCAAATCCAACCAAGTGAAATGCTGATGGTTGGCGACTCGAAAAACGACATTCTCGCAGCAAAGAATGCAGGCTGTGCCTCATTTGGTCTGACATATGGTTACAACCACGGTGAACCTATTTCAGCATCAAATCCAGATTTCGTCGCTGACAGTTTGGCAGAATTATTGGACGTTGTAGCGGTTTCTGCATAACGGCTACAAAAGAGCTTCCAAAATACTCGTTAATGAGTACACTGAGTAAACCGTGCACCTATTACTGCACGGTTTTTTTCATTTAATTAGATTAAGAAGTCAAAGGAATCATTCTAATGAGCAAACCCATTGTATTGAGTGGTGTTCAACCTTCAGGTGAACTAAGTATCGGTAACTACTTGGGTGCTCTACGTCAATGGCAGCAGATGCAAGACGATTATGATTGCCAATATTGTGTGGTAGACCTTCACGCGATTACGGTTCGTCAGGACCCTAAAGCGCTGCATGAAGCAACTCTAGACGCACTGGCAATTTGTCTGGCAGTTGGTGTTGACCCGAAGAAGAGCACGCTATTTGTTCAGTCACATGTACCAGAGCATGCTCAATTAGGTTGGCTTCTTAACTGCTACACTCAAATGGGTGAGCTGAGCCGTATGACTCAGTTTAAAGACAAATCGGCACGTTACGCGAATGACGTAAACGTCGGTCTATTTGACTACCCGGTGTTGATGGCGGCTGACATTTTGCTTTACGGTGCACACCAAGTACCTGTAGGCAGTGACCAGAAGCAACATCTAGAATTAGCGCGCGATATCGCAACGCGTTTCAACAATATTTACTCGCCAGAGCAGCCAATCTTCCAAGTTCCAGAGCCTTACATTCCGACAGTAAATGCGCGTGTAATGAGCCTTCAAGACGCAACGAAGAAGATGTCTAAATCTGATGACAACCGTAAGAACGTTATCACGCTGCTGGAAGAGCCTAAGTCGATCCTTAAGAAGATCAACAAAGCGCAAACCGATACCGAAACGCCACCAAGTATCCGTCATGATATCGAGAACAAGGCGGGCATTGCTAACCTAATGGGTCTGTACTCCGCGGCGACAGGCATGAGCTTTGAAGAGATTGAAGCGAAGTACCAAGGCGTAGAAATGTATGGCCCATTTAAGAAAGATGTTGGTGAGGCAGTTGTAGCAATGCTTGAGCCAATTCAAGCAGAATATCACCGTATTCGCGCTGATCGTGCTTACATGGACGAGGTAATGCAGCAAGGCGCTGAGAAAGCATCGGCACGAGCGGCTGAAACGCTTAAGAAAGCATACGAAGCAGTAGGTTTTGTAGCTCGCCCATAGTTGCTAAGAACGAATACGAAAAAGCTCCACTTTGGTGGAGCTTTTTTTATGCCTGTATTACTGAAATGGTGTGTCTTTCATACAGCGTTCCATGTCGTAATATTCAACACGTCCTCGAGCCCCTAGAAAGGCAGACTTCACAACCATGCCTCTATCAATGAAGTAACTAAGCTGTACGCATGATATATCGTAGCTGAGTTCTTTAATTCTCGCTGGAATCCAGTAGGTTCCTGGCGTTCTTAGACGCTGAGTAAAGGTAATAACACCCTCGTCACTGACTTCTAGCTCTTCAATACCATCCAGTTCATTTTTGGCTGATTCGATGATGTCTTGATTCGCCGTAGGTTGAAGTGGCTCACTGGCGGTCAACTGACACCCCGCTATCAAGCCAAGTAGGGAGAGAGCTAGCACACTGCGTTGAATTTTTTTCATTTGTCGTTCCTGGGTTTACAGCTAATGAGATCTTATTGTCTCGCGCAGGTGTTATATCTTTTGTGTATGTTTTTGGCTAGTGAGTAATGAAAAGTTATTGAATAAATCATGAAAACTTTGAAGTATGAGGGGCCTGTATAAGAGAGAACGAAGCGAGTAATAGATTCTTGGGCTTGAACAGTGATACAAGTGAAAATTAAAGCATTCTAAATTAGTGACTAATTATATTTTTTATTTGTAACGGAACGGTTGGGTTAATAAGCAACTCAACAAGTGATGTATTTTCTACTCCTTAACATGAAGTGAAAAAGTAAACTGAGTAATCAATCTAAATTCTGACTTGTTTATCAATAGCGCTCTGTATTTATTACAAAAAATGTTTGAATGGGATGCTCTGGCATATTTTCTTATATTCACATGTGATTCATTTCACGGCTTTAATTACTCATTCTTATTTATTTCATAAATAAACCTGATAGTAGACGCAAATGGCAGGCTCTAACCAGAGCTAAGTTTGCATTTACATAAATATCAGGTATGACAATGGACACGTTAATCAAACCCTCAATACTCGCATTAACCATCGCCAGTGCACTTAGTGCAAACGCGAACGCAGAGATTATTATTTCCCAATACGTAGAAGGCGGCGCTTATAATAAAGCGGTAGAGATCGCTAATACGGGTGATACTGCGGTGACACTCACTGGCTACGAGTTGGCGAAATCATCAAACGGTGGTGGTACTTGGGGCAGCACATTCGACCTTAGCCAAGTGACGCTACAAGCTAACCAAGTGTATGTACTGGCGCATGGTGACGCGAGCGATGCCATCAAAGCTATCGCGGATATCACAGATAAAAGCGTTGCGAACTTTAATGGTGACGACCCGATCGCGTTGCTTAAAGATGGTGAAGTGCACGACATCATCGGTGTGATGGGTGACGTAGATTTTGGTAAAGACACCACATTGGTTCGTAACAGTGATGCACTAACCCCTTCTGCTACTTATGATGCATCTCAGTGGACGGCATTTGAGAAAGACAACATTGACGGCCTTGGTGAGCTGAATGCGACTGAGCCACCAGCACCATTCGCTTGTGAAGTCGACGGTCAGCAACCTAACTTCACTACCATCCAAGATATTCAAGGTGAAGGCGATACGTCTCCATTCATTGATGGTTACCCATACATTACTGACGAAGATCATTTCGTAACGGGTGTCGTGACTGCTGTTACTACAGGCTTAACCAAAGGTTTCTACCTACAAGCACTAGAAAGTGACAACAACGACAAGACCTCAGAAGGCTTGTTCATTCATACTGACGCGGCAGACACGGCGCTGAAAGCTGGTGACGTTGTTTGTGTGAAAGGTAAAGTTCAAGAGTATTACAGCAATACTCAGCTTGCTTCTGATGCTAACAGCTATGTGAAAACAGGCACTTCTGAAACCCCTCGAGTTACCGATCTTGTTATCAAAGAAGGTGAGACACTACGTGATGCGCTAGAGCGTCATGAAGGCATGCAAGTTGAGTTGACCTCGGCAAGTGACTTGTTTGTAACTCGAAACTTCTCTTACGACTACGATTCACGTCGTAACAATATGATGCTCTCTCATGAAGCGCCATTGTTAAAGCCGACTCAATTACACGCGGCAGAGAGCGATGCAGCCGTTGAGCTAGCAAAAGACAACGCAGCGAACCGCGTATACCTAGAATCAGATGGCAAAGCACCAAACGGCCAAATCCCATACTACCCAGATTTTGCTAAAGATGCAGATCAAGATGGCTCTTCAGAGCAGCACATTCGCCTTGGTTCTCGAGTAGAAGGTCTACAGGGTGTCGTGGCTTACAGCTACAACGAATACCGCCTGATTGCGACGAATGAAGTCAATAACACCAACTTTGTGACTTCAGGTGAAGGCTTCGATGTGGCTCGTAAAGATGCCCCAGCGATTGCGGACTCAGATTTGCGTATTGCAAGCTTCAACGTACTGAACTACTTCAACTCCGTGGCTGACAGTGGTCATGAAAACCCAACCGGACAAAACCGCGGTGCGACTAATCTAGACGAATTCCTGATCCAGCAAGCGAAAATCGTTGCGGCGATGAACAAGATGGACGCAGACGTTATTGGTTTGATGGAAGTGGAAAACAACGGCTTTGGTGATGGCAGTGCTATCCAAAACTTAGTTGATGCCCTAAATGCTGAGATTGATGACGCTGAAGATCATTACACGTATGTCGAAATCGAAGAGCAAGACAAATACCAAGACGAATACTTTGGCAGTGATGCGATCATGGTGGCGATTTTATATCGTGCTAACGCAGTAACGCCAAAAGACGCTGCAAAAGTGATCATCACGCCAGAGCAGCACATTGCAGAAAACACAATTACTCGTAAAGAGGGCACAGAAAGTAACCCTGCTTACGATAAGTACCAACGCCACAGTCTACTTCAGACCTTTACGGTGAAAGAGACGGGTGAAGATTTGTCTATTGTCGTAAACCACTTTAAGTCGAAAGGCTCTGAGTGTATTGAAGAGTGGATTGCCGGTGTAGAAGATTCTGAGCCAGCGGATCTGCAAGGCAACTGTAACAACTTCCGCGTTTCTGCTGCGCACGCAGTGGGTGAAGCGTTGAAAGAGGTGAAAGGCGATGTATTGCTCATGGGCGACCTCAATGCTTATGGCATGGAAGACCCACTTCTGACACTGACTGATTACTCGAAAGAGAAATACGGCCGTGACATTTATACTGCTGCTTACACAACCATTGGTGATGGTGAACTTCAAGTAGAGAAGACCAAAATTGAAAAAGGTTACGGTCTGCACAACTTAAACACGTTGCTGCACGGCACTGATACGTTTTCTTACACCTATTCGGGCGAGCTGGGTAATTTGGACCACGCATTGGCAAGCAGTAGCCTAGCGCAAAAAGTGGTAGCAATTGAAGATTGGCACATCAACTCACTAGAGAGTAACTTGTTCGAATACAGCAGCAAGTACACAGGTGATATGCCGAAGTACAAAGATGCGTTCTCTGCCTCTGACCACGATCCAGTGATCATCGCGATTGATTTACCAGATGATGACATCGATTTACCGAAAGCAGGTGACAACTTAGCCGTCGATGTCCGTTTACCACCAACGGCGGTTGTGGGCGATATTGTTACGGTGAACTTAACGCCATCCACACAAGCGGCTGCGGCAAGCACCGATACGAAAGCTTACTCGGCTAGCCAAACTTTAGTTCAAGCTGATATTGATGCGCGTAGCGTGAATATTGAGTTTGAACAAACGCCGGAGCAAGGTAATTATCAGTTAGAAGAGAAAGTGACTGACTCGACAGGTAATATCGTGAAGTTTAGCTCTGTTCGTGATGTTTCAATGACGCAAACTGAAACTGGAACAGAAGGGTCGAAGGATTCAGATGGTGGTTCGTTTGGTTTTGGCGCGCTATTTGCGCTGCTAGGTCTCGGCTTATTCCGTCGTCGCCGCTAAGCGAATTTACTTCCTGACAAACAGTTCCTAAATAACTGTAAAGACCAAAGGCCAGCCTATGCTGGCCTTTTTATTCAGCAAAAACTTGCCTTTCTTGCTTGGTATAGCAAAATACCGCCCTTGATTGTCACGAACGTGGCGATTCACTACGTAAGCATTGCCAAAACGGATTGGAGCAACCGACCCTTTATGTTGTTGATCATCGATAACTACGACTCTTTTACCTACAACCTTTACCAATACTTCTGCGAGCTTGGTGCAGACGTAAAGGTGGTGCGTAACGATGAAATCAATATCCAAGGCATTGAGGCGCTCAACCCAACTCATTTGGTGATCTCGCCAGGGCCATGTACGCCGAACGAAGCAGGTATTTCACTGAAAGCGATAGAACACTTCGCTGGTAAGCTTCCAATATTGGGTGTTTGCCTTGGCCATCAAGCGATAGCGCAAGTGTTTGGGGGTGAAGTGGTACGTGCACGACAAGTGATGCACGGTAAGACCTCACCGATTCGTCATAACGGTCGTAGTGTGTTTAAAAATCTGAATAACCCACTCACGGTAACCCGTTATCACTCTCTTGTGGTGAAAAACGGTACTTTACCCGACGTGTTTGAACTGACTGCATGGACAGAACTGCCGGACGGAAGCATGGATGAAATAATGGGTTACCAACATAAAGCCTTGCCAATTGATGCGGTGCAGTTCCACCCAGAATCAATCAAAACTGAGCAAGGTCACGAGTTGCTTGCGAACTTTTTAGCACGCAAAGCGATCTGATCGCGATCACTTTTCTTAACAAATCATTCATCTTTTTGCTGAGGTGAGCGGATTGCAAAACTATGCGATTCTCTCGAGTCTCTTTGTCTATTCATGTCTTTTTAAACCTTCTATCCCCTGTATTACATAACATTTATAAAAAATCACTTCTCTATTTTACTTTCTTGATGCATAAATAGTCATAAGCAGTGATTAATGGAAGTTGCTTTCGAGAACGAAAAGAATAAATCACTATTGAAATGGTTAATTAAATGTAAATACAATGCCGCAATAGCTTAAATGCAAAACATTATTTGCTGGCAAAGAGAGCCGGTTAAATTCGCTTATCTGCTACGCATGCGGTATCAAGAAGGAATGTGCAATGACAACGGAAATTAAAGTAGAGCGCGGTTTATTCGATGAGGTAATGGTACCTTGCTATAACCCGATGGAAATGATCCCTGTTAAAGGTGAAGGTTCACGTGTTTGGGATCAGGAAGGTAATGAATACATCGACTTTGCTGGTGGTATTGCAGTGAGCTGTCTTGGCCATTGTCATCCAGTAATGGTAAACGCACTAACAGAGCAAGCTAACAAGCTTTGGCACTTAAGTAACGTTATGACGAACGAACCAGCCCTTCGTCTGGCGAAAAAGCTAACAGAAGTGAGTTTTGCTGAGCGTGTGTTCTTTGCTAACTCTGGCGCAGAAGCAAACGAAGCCGCTTTGAAGCTGGCACGTCGTTATGCAGCAGACGTTTATGGCACTGAGAAATCTGAAATCATTGCATTCAAACAAGGTTTCCACGGTCGTACATTCTTTACCGTAACGGTTGGTGGCCAAGCGGCATACTCTGACGGCTTCGGTCCTAAGCCAGGCGACGTGACACACCTTCCTTACAACGATATCGAAGCTTTACAAGCGCACATGTCTGATCGTACTTGTGCGGTCATGATGGAGCCACTACAAGGTGAAGGCGGCATCGTGCCACCAACGCCTGAGTTCGCTCAAGCGGTTCGCGAGCTGTGTGACAAACACAACGCCTTACTGATCTTCGATGAAGTGCAAACTGGTAATGGCCGTACAGGTAACTTCTACGCTTACCAAGGTTTAGGTATCACGCCAGATATTCTAAGTACTGCGAAATCACTTGGTGGCGGTTTCCCAATCGGTGCAATGCTAACGACAGCAAAATTGGCAGAGCACATGAAAGTGGGCACTCACGGTTCTACATATGGCGGTAACCCACTAGCGTGTGCGGTTGCAGAAGCGGTTGTAAATGAAGTTACTAAGCCCGAGGTGTTGGCTGGTGTGCTAGAACGCGAAGCAATGTTCCGTGAAGGTCTAGAGAAGATCAACGCGAAGTACAACATCTTCTCAGAAGTGCGCGGTCAAGGCCTATTACTTGGCGCTGCACTAAATGAAGAATGGCAAGGCCGTGCGCGTGACGTGCTGGTTGCTGCAGGTAAACAAGGTCTCATGGTATTGGTTGCGGGTGCCAATGTCGTACGTTTCACACCATCACTCGTTATCACACAACAAGAAATTGAAGAAGGCTTGGCGAAACTGGATAAAGCGATCGCGACTTTAGTTTAAGCGCGATATCAGTTTAAACGTCAACGCAGACACCCCCGTCAAGGATCTCTGATGGGGGAATTGTTCCTACAATATAGTTAGGATCTTCTTGCATCTGGAGGGAGTATTGATGCTAGTAGTTCGCCCTATCGCGATGTCGGATTACGACGCACTGCACACTTGTGCGGTGGAGTCTGGTCACGGATTTACATCTCTACCGGTTAACGAAGAACTGTTAACCAATCGAATCAAACATTCAGAGTACAGCTTTGGTAAGCCAGATGTGGCAGAACCAGGCGATGAAGGCTACCTGATGGTTGGCTTTGACTCTGAAACGGGTGAGGTTGCGGGTACCACCGGAATCGAAGCATCTATCGGCTGGGATGTCCCATTTTACTCATATCACATTAGTAAAGTTGTGCACTCGTCGCCAAAGCTTGGCGTTAACAACGTCGTTAAACTGCTTACTTTTGGTAATAACTACACGGGTAACAGCGAAATTTGTACCTTGTTCTTGCGTGAGAAATTCCGCCAAGGTCTGAATGGTCGTCTAATGTCGAAGTGTCGTTTCCTAATGATGGCAGAGCACCCAGAGCGCTTCTCTGAAACGATCTTTGCGGAGATGCGTGGCGTTTCAGACGACGAGGGTAATTCACCATTCTGGCAATGGCTTCAAGAGCATTTCTTCTCTATCGATTTCACGCTTGCAGATTACCTGACAGGCATCGGCAAGAAAGGCTTTATCGCCGACTTGATGCCGAAACTGCCTATTTACATCAACCTGCTCAGCCCAGAAGCGCAAGCCGTGATTGGTCAAGTACATGACAACACGCGTCCAGCGCTGAAGCTGCTTGAGCGTGAAGGTTTTACCAACCGAGGCTACGTCGACATCTTCGACGGTGGTCCAACGGTTGAGTGTGATCTGCGTAATATTGAGTCGGTACGTCATTCATTCCGTGCGCAAGTCAAAATCTCTGAACATTCCAGCACACAAGACTTCTTGATGTGTAATTCATCTTTCGAGAACTTCCGTGCGACAGTCACTAAAGCGGCGTATGACGCAGAAACACAAAGCGTGATGATTGCACCAGACGTTGCGGATGCACTTTCGGTTGAAGAAGGGGATTTCGTTCGCCTTCTTCCGCAGTAACAGACGACAGAATTTAAGGATAGAAACAATGACACATTGGATTGCAGGTGAATGGGTACAAGGTCAGGGTGAAGCATTTACGTCTCTGTCGCCGTACAACCAAGAAGTGATCTGGCAAGGCAAAGGTGCAACGGCAGAGCAGGTGAACCAGGCGGTATCTGCAGCGCGTGAAGCGTTTATTGACTGGAAAAAGCGCCCATTTTCAGAGCGTGAGGCAATCGTGTTGGCTTTTGCGGAGAAAGTAAAAGAGAACAGCGAAAAAATCGCCGAAGTCATTGCCAAAGAAACTGGTAAGCCAATTTGGGAAACGCGCACTGAAGCTGCAGCCATGGCAGGTAAAATTGCCATTTCGATTCGCGCTTATCATGACCGCACTGGTGAGGCGAGCCGTGAAGCAGCAGGCAACCAAATCGTATTGCGCCACCGCCCATTGGGCGTGATGGCGGTGTTTGGTCCTTACAACTTCCCAGGCCACCTACCAAATGGTCACATTGTGCCTGCGCTACTGGCTGGTAACACGGTAGTCTTCAAACCGTCTGAGCAAACGCCATGGACGGGTGAATTGGCAATGAAGCTATGGGAAGAAGCCGGTCTGCCGAAAGGCGTGATTAACCTTGTCCAAGGCGCGAAAGAAACTGGTATCGCCCTCGCTGACGCTAAAGGCATTGATGGCGTACTGTTTACGGGTAGCGCGAATACGGGGCATGTATTACACCGTCAATTTGCGGGTCAACCGGGCAAGATGCTCGCACTAGAAATGGGGGGTAATAACCCGATGGTGATCTCTGATAAATACGGTGATTTGGATGCCACGGTTTATACCATCATCCAGTCAGCGTTTATCAGTGCTGGGCAGCGTTGTACGTGTGCTCGTCGTTTGTATGTACCATTGGGTGAAAAAGGCGATGCGCTTATCACCAAGCTCGTTGAAGCGACACGCAATATTCGCGTAGACCAACCATTTGCAGAACCTGCGCCATTTATGGGACCGCAAATTTCGGTCGCGGCAGCCAAGTTTATTCTTGATGCACAAGCTAATCTACAGTCTCTTGGCGGTGAAAGCTTGATTGAAGCGAAAGCAGGAGAGGCGGCGTTTGTTTCTCCAGGCATCATTGATGTAACGAACATTGCTGAGTTACCAGATGAAGAGTACTTCGGCCCACTTCTGCAAGTGGTGCGCTACGAAGGATTAGACAAAGCCGTGGCGCTAGCAAACGATACGCGCTTTGGCTTATCTGCTGGTTTGGTTTCAACCGACGACCAAGAATGGGAATACTTCGTTGACCACATTCGTGCAGGAATCGTGAACCGTAACCGCCAGCTTACTGGGGCAAGCGGTGATGCGCCATTTGGTGGTCCGGGGGCGTCGGGTAACTTGCGCCCAAGCGCTTACTACGCAGCAGATTACTGTGCGTACCCAATGGCATCAATGGAAGGTCAAGAAACTGTCTTGCCTGCAACATTGAGTCCAGGTGTAGTGCTATAAGTTTTAATAATAGAGTCGCAACTATGCATTGCGGCTCACCTTGCCGGCGCATCATTTAGGTATGGGTTGTAGTGATCGTTGGCAGAACACGAAAAGTGAGCAAAGACTCGGAAAAGCGTGTTGACTGACTGGCATTTACCGTCACAGGTTGATGGTTGCTCGTTCATTATTCTGGACAACTTTTGTTGTGAACGAGCAGCCAACTTCCGCTTACCTTTAAACTCTACATCTCGTAACAAGGAGTCGTTATGACGCCCGATGTGTTATTTGAATCGCTATGGCAAGATTACATTCAACGTCTTTGCCCTTCGGCGGCTAAAGTGCATCAGCTGCTTCAAGAAGATGAGCCTCTGATTAATGATCATATAGCTTTACGTACCTTCAATATCGCGCCTCTTGGTATTGAAACTCTAGCTAAGCCATTTGTAGCTATCGGTTACAAGGCGTGTGGTGATTACGTTTTCGAAAGCAAAAAGTTGGTTGCTAAGCACTATGAGCACCCAGATCCGAAGCAACCTAAAGTATTTATTAGTGAGCTAAAAGTTGAAGAGTGCTCTCCTGAGCTACAAGAGATTGTGAAAAATTTGATGGCACAAGTCGATGTTGACAAGCTGAACGATAGCGCATTCTTACATGGTGGACGCTTGTGGGATTTAAGCTTTGCTGATTACCAAACGTTGGCTAAAGAAAGTGAGTACGCATCTTGGCTTGCGGCGCATGGTTACGGAGCAAACCACTTCACGGTGAGCGTTAACCAGCTCAATGAATATGAAGAAGTGAAGCAGGTAAACGATCATCTGCGTACCGCTGGGTTTACCATTAATGAAAATGGTGGTGAAGTGAAGGGCACTCCTGAGGTGTTGCTAGAGCAGTCATCGACCATGGCAGATAAAGTAGCGGTTCGTTTTAGCGAAGGCACTGAAATTATCCCTGGCGGGTTTTATGAATTTGCTAAGCGCTATCCGATGGAAAATGGTGATTTGTACCCAGGTTTCGTGGCCGCTTCAGCTGACAAAATCTTTGAAAGTACGAATGGCTAAGTTTTAGGGTTAACCTGTTAAGCTTACTCATTAGTGTTCGCTGCACCCTATCTCATTTGGTCATGAGCAAATAAAAAGCCACCAATGTTGCCATTGGTGGCTTTTATAATTTTGTTCGTGTCACTCTAGTTTGAGATTAACGAGTACCGTAAACCACGATGGTTTTACCGTGAGCAGAGATTAGGTTCTGCTCTTCTAGCATCTTCAAGATACGACCTACTGTCTCACGAGAACAGCCAACAATTTGACCGATTTCTTGACGAGTGATCTTGATTTGCATGCCGTCTGGGTGAGTCATTGCGTCTGGTTGTTTTGCAAGGTTCAGAAGCGTCTGAGCGATACGACCAGTTACGTCTAGGAACGCCAGGTCACCCACTTTTTGGCTAGTTACTTGAAGACGACGAGCCATCTGCGCAGAAAGACGCATTAGGATGTCTGGGTTTACTTGGATAAGCTGACGGAACTTCTTGAAAGAAATTTCAGCAACTTCACAAGGAGATTTAGCACGAACCCAAGCTGTGCGCTCTTGGTCTTCCTCGAATAGACCAAGTTCACCAATAAAGTCTCCTTGGTTTAGGTAAGAAAGGATCATCTCCTTACCTTCTTCGTCTTTGATAAGAACCGCAACAGAACCTTTAACGATGTAGTACAAAGTTTCTGCCTTTTCGCCCGCGTGAATTAGCGTGCTCTTTGAAGGGTACTTATGAATATGACAGTGTGAAAGAAACCACTCTAATGTTGGGTCGGTTTGAGGTTTACCTAGAACCATAATATCTCACTTCCTCTGCAGGGTACGCTTGCGCTATCCATATTTTAGCTAAGCCTGAATTAGGCCTACTAGAATAAGAGCACTTTTTATATGCTGCAAGCTCTCTTGTGTTTCGGTAAGAAATAGTATCCTTTTTCGAAAACGATTTCTTGATTTTAATCGTGCCATGATTGAGATTTTGTAAGCAAAACTGTGCACATGATCACGGTATGAAAAGTAAACATCTTCGCAGGCAGGTTTTTAGCCAATTTTCCCTGTTTCGATGAGCTGTTGTAGGATAGGCCGAACTATGAGCTCCATTGCAAAGCTCATCTTACCGCCGGGTACGACAATCGTGTTGTGGCGTGACATGAATGAGCCATCAATCATGGCCAGCAGATATGGGAAGTCGACATTCTTGATACCGCGTAGGCGAATCACCACAAAACTCTCATCCAAACTAGGGATGCCTTTTGCATTAAGTGGGTTGGAAGTATCAACGGTCGGTACGCGCTGGAAGTTGATGTGAGTACGAGAAAACTGCGGAGTGATATAGTTGAGGTAATCGTCCATGGATCGCACGATTGAGTCCATTACCGCTTCACGCGAATGGCCGCGATCGCGAGTGTCACGTACGAATTTTTGGATCCACTCTAAGTTCACAATCGGCACCATGCCAATTAAGAAATCCACATGTTGAGCAACATTAACATCGCCATCGACCACGCCACCATGTAACCCTTCATAAAACAGCACGTCGCTGTTTTCGGGTAAGTCTTGCCACGGTGTAAACGTGCCTGGCATTTGATTGTAGGGAACCGCTTCGTCAAACGTGTGCAGATAACGGCGCACGCTGCCAGTGCCGTCATGCCCGAACTTACGGAAAAACTCTTCTAATCCCGGGAAGTCATTAGCTTGTGGGCCAAAGTAGCTAATGTGTCGACCTTGCTCGCGGGCTTTGCGAATTTCGATGTCCATTTCTGGGCGAGTAAAGCGATGGAAGCTATCGCCTTCAACCCATGCGGGTTTAACGTTCATCATATTGAACATTTTACGGAAGGCTTCAGATGTAGTGGTCGTGCCGGCACCGGACGAACCAGTAACCGCAATAATTGGGTGTTTAGCTGACATGACAAACCTTGTCGAAAATTACTTACCTGTAATGTGCAGTAGAGTTACTACTGCACGGTCGATATCCCACTATAGCACGTAACAATACCTTGTCATCGAGTGGGATACGGTAAAATGTGAAGGGTCTAAAATTTTGTTTTATGCTGAATATCGACGGTTTCGTGTAGCTCAGAGAACACGATAACCGCTTCACCTTTTTCCAATTGAGCTTTAACTTGATCAATTTTGTCTTGCAAAGAAACCTCGACGGTTCCGTAATCCGTTCCTTCGCGTAAGACGAATTCACGAATTAAGTTTTCCAATGTTTCCGGCGCAATGTCTTGCCATGGAATGATCATAAATACCTCTAACTTTTATGATGAGCGGCTAGTTTACTGCGTTCGTTGCTTGGATACAGCAGAAAGGTAATCTGCGGCGATACTTTCGTAATACGCGGGCAGCGCTTCCTCCAACCAAAACTTAGGTTTTAACGCCGTTCCTGTCAGGAAGCCAACATGGCCACCGTGTTCAAAGAGACGGTAATCAATGTTATCTGGCAGAACAAATTTCGGGATCACATCGTCGGTCATGAATGGATCGTCTTTGGCGTGAATGATCAGTGTCGGTAGCGTGATCTGTTGTAATTTACTTAAGCCTGAACATTGATCGTAATAATCTTGTGCGTCTTTAAAGCCATGCAATGGTGCGGTGATCAAATCATCGAATTCATACAGCCGTGTGACACGTTTTATTGAGTTGTAGGACAGCGCAAGCTCGCCGTGCAGTAGATGATGCTTTTGTAACGCGTTACGTTTCAGTGAAGAAAGCAGGTAACGGCGATACACTTTCGAAAAGCCTTGTTCAATACGGTTTGCACACGCAGCTAGGTCTAAAGGCGCTGAGATAATAGTCGCTGCATTCAAAATAGGGTGGTCTTTATATTGGGCTAAATAATTCGCCAACATGTTACCGCCAAGAGAAATACCAACTGCAACTTTGGGATTATCAGGAAAACGTTGTTCAAGGTGCTCTAGGAAGTAACGAGCATCCGTCACTTCACCCGAGTGGTAAGCTCGTGCTTTTTTGTTTGGTTTACCGCTGCAGCCACGAAAATGCATCATCACCGACAGCCATCCAGATTGAGCAAATGCATTCATTAACCCATTGGCATAAGGGCTATAGAAGCACCCCTCTAACCCATGAAATAAAACAAAAATCGGCTTTTTTTGTGCAGGCTCTTGGGTTGGGTCCTCGCTCCACGCGAGATCGAGAAAGTCGCCATCGGATGTATCGAGGGTTTGCCAAATCGGCGTAAATAACGCTTTTTTGCGAATAAAACGCGGCAAAAGCGTTTGGAGATGCGGGTTTTTGATCCCGGCGGCTGCGAAAAATTGTGTCATACCTAACTGCTCTTATGCGGTCCTTCGGTGTCCGTTGAAGAACTTATTAATATAATCCTTTATAAAGATTATAGGTATTCTACAGATTTATGGGCGTTTTGGTGGGTGAATGTTTGGCACCGGAATAGCAAAGGCCTGTTGCAAATGCTCCCCACCGAGTTGACGACAGTATCTCAACGTCAGTGGGTCACCATCATTTTTGAGTAGTGCAAGTGAGTTAATGCAGTCCACCAAATCCGCTTGTTGCTGCTTTTCTAGTTGCAGCTCAAACTGCAAGGTCTCACGATACAAAGCGTCATTGACTTGAGACTTAAGGTGGCGACGAAGGTCGCGAAAGGAGTGAAGTAAAGTTTCGCTCCTACCTAGACAGTCTTGCACCAAGGGCCAGTCTTTTTCTTGGAAAATGAGTTGCTGCTCATCGAGCCATCTGAGCAGCAGGAGTAGGTTCACGTTACCGTGGTAGTTGTTCTGTAATGATAAACACGCCTCTTTCACTTCTCGCACACCATAAAATTGCAGACTAAACTGCCAAAGGTGTTCTAGGGTGAGTGTGTATTCAGCGTGTTGATTACTCATTGATTAAACTCTAGCTCCATCTGCTCCAACGTTTCTTGAGCAGACATCCATTCCATTTCAATTTCTTCGAGCTCAGCTTTACTGGAAGCTTGAAGTGCCAGCACTTGGTTAAGTTTAGCTTTATTTTCGGCCGCATACAGTGAGTTGTCCGCCAATTGTTCTTCAGCTTCGGCCAGTGCAGCACCTAACTTATCCATTTTATTTTCTAATTGTGTCAGCGTTTTGCGAATTGGCGCTGTCTGTTTTCGAAACTCTGCATCGCGACGTTTCTGCTCTTTTTTCGCTGCCGCGCTGTTGGCGCTATCTTTGGCTGGCTGTGCGGCTTGTGCTTCTTTGCGTTCCGCTCTTTGTTGCTCAGTTAACCACTTGTAGTAGTCGTTTAAGTCACCATCGAACGGAGCAACTTGTCGATCATGCACTAAATACAAGTCATCGGTCGTAGCACGCAATAGGTAACGGTCGTGCGAAACAATCACCATCGCACCTTCGAATGTTTGCAGTGCCATCGTCAATGCCTGACGCATGTCCAAATCCAAGTGGTTGGTTGGTTCATCAAGTAGCAACAGGTTTGGCTTTTGCCACACAATTAAGGCCAGCACTAAACGGGCTTTTTCGCCACCAGAAAACGGCGCAACTTTTTCTAGTGCTTTGTCACCTTGGAAGCCAAAGCTACCTAGGTAATCACGTAGCTGCTGTTCGGTTTGATCGGGTGCGATTTGCATCATGTGTTGCAGCGGCGTTTCTTCAGGATGAAGCGTTTCTAACTGGTGCTGAGCGAAGTAACCAATTTTCACGCCTTGTGAGTAAGTTAGGTCACCACCTTGCGCGTTAAGTTCACCAGAGAGCAGCTTGATTAAGGTCGATTTACCCGCACCATTACGGCCGAGTAGACCAATACGACTGCCAGGAACCAAGTTCAAGCGGATCTTCTCTAAGATGAGGTTGTCACCGTAACCTGCAGATACTTCATCCATCATCATGATTGGGTTTGGCAGCGCAGCTGGCTCACGGAATTGGAAGCTAAATGGGTTATCGAATTGAGCTGGCAGTACTTTTTCCATGCGCTCCAAAGCTTTGATACGGCTTTGGGCTTGGCGTGCTTTTGATGCTTTGTAACGGAAGCGGTCGATGTAGCTTTGCATGTGCGACATCTGCTTCTGTTGCTTTTCAAACATCGCTTGTTGTAACACCATCTTTTGTGCGCGTTGGTTTTCGAATGACGAGTAGTTACCCGTGTATTCGTTCAGCTGCTGATTCTCGATGTGAATGATGCGACCAACAATTGGATCAAGGAAGTCTCGGTCGTGCGAGATCAGAATCAGCGTGCCAGGGTAGTTTTGTAGCCAACGCTCTAACCACATTACCGCGTCCAAATCCAAGTGGTTGGTTGGCTCATCGAGTAGCAATAAGTCAGAACGACACAATAGCGCTTGAGCCAAGTTAAGACGCATACGCCAACCACCCGAGAATTGGGTCAAACTCCAACTCATTTGCTCTTGGCTGAACCCTAAACCATCGAGCAGTTCTGCCGCGCGAGCGTGAATGCTGTAACCACCAATGGTTTCAATTTTACCGTGTATCTCGGCAACTAGGGTTCCGTTGTCTTGTGTTTCTGCTTCAGCTAACTGCTTTTCGAGAGCGCGGTATTCGCGATCACCATCAATGACGTATTCCAGTGCAGTGCGCTCTAGCGCAGGCGTTTCCTGTGCGACCCAGGCCAACTCCCAATGTTGAGGTTGGCTAAATGAGCCTGCATCAATTGACAGTTCATCTTTCAGTAGGGCAAACAGCGTTGATTTACCGCAGCCGTTTTTGCCCACAAGACCGACTTTATCGCCAGGGTGAATAGTCGCAGAAGCTTGGTCTAAAAGAGGTTTACCGCCACGCAGTAACTGAATATCAGAGAAGGTAATCATAAAGTTTTCATTCACTTTGCGCAGTGCGCGTTGCATTGGTTACATAGCGAAGTGGTTTCAATCGTTTTTAAAGCCACTTGGGTATATATCTAGCGGTGAATAGTAGGGGTATTGACCGGAAAAGTCGATTGATTCGCTTTAATTGCATTATGCTGTACAAAAAAGTATAACAATTTGATAACGGATAAAAATAACCACAAGGACGACCATTTGGCTGTTGCACCGTCTATTCTCCCAAAAGTTCTGGTCATTTATGCTCATCCAGAGCCACATAACTCGATTGCCAATCAAGTGATGATAAAAAAAGCTCAGTCGCTTGATCACGTCACTGTGCACGATCTTTACGGTGTTTACCCTGATTTCTTTATTGATGTGAATTACGAACATGAGTTGTTGCTCGCTCACGATGTGATCGTATTTCACCACCCACTTTATATGTATTCATGTCCAGCCCTATTAAAAGAGTGGCTAGACCGAGTGTTAGGTAAAGGCTTTGCATTTGGCGGAGGTGCGGCGCTAGAAGGAAAATACTGGCGCAGTGTCATTACAACAGGTGGTAAAGAAGAAGCCTTCAGCGCGAAGGGGTACAACAAATACCCACTTGAGCAAATCTTGCAACCGTTTGAACTGACGGCAGCCCTATGCCAAATGCACTGGATTGAACCACTGGTGTTGTATTGGTCAAGAAATGTTTCAGATATTGAACGCTACGAACATGCCGAGTTATACCGTGGATGGCTGAGTAACCCACTTGAAAACTGGCAAGCGGCAGATCGAGGAGGTCAGTATGGCGATCACCAGTGAGTTTCTTCAAAGCAGTGTGGTCTTTCTTTCGGCTGCGGTTATTGCGGTGCCGATTGCTCAGCGCCTTGGGCTTGGCTCGGTTTTAGGTTATTTACTCGCTGGTGTGTTGATTGGCCCATGGGGGCTTGGCTTAATTAGTGACGTTGATGCCATTTTGCATTTTGCCGAGCTTGGGGTTGTGTTGTTACTGTTTTTGATAGGGCTGGAATTAAACCCTAAAAAATTGTGGCAGATGCGAGGGCCGATTTTAGGTTTAGGCGGTGCGCAGGTTGTGGTCACGACCGCCGTGATTGGTAGTGTCGTCAGTATGTTTGGCGTAAGCATGCAAGTGAGTTTAGTTATCGGGATGGGGTTGGCGCTGTCCTCGACGGCGATTGCACTTAAAGTCATTGAAGAGCAAGGGCTTAATGGTACCGAAACGGGGCAATCTGGTTTTGCGGTGCTGCTCTTTCAAGATATTGCAGTGATCCCGATGCTGGCGATGTTGCCCTTGCTAGCAGGCGGGCATAGTGGTGGAAGTTGGTTGGATGTCTTCACTATTTTAGGCAGTGTGGTAGCACTGTTGATTGGTGGTCACTTTTTACTACGTCCGCTATTTCGTTTTGTCGTGATGAGCGGCGTTCGTGAGCTCTTTACCGTTGCTGCACTTTTAGTCGTGCTTGGCATTTCGGTCGTGATGCAAAAGCTCGGCCTTTCGATGGCATTGGGGACTTTTTTAGCAGGCGTTTTGCTGGCAGAGAGTGAGTATCGCCATGAGTTGGAAATCGCTATCGAGCCATTTAAAGGTCTGTTGTTGGGGTTATTCTTTATTGCGGTGGGCATGGCAGTAAACTTGGGGTTATTGGCATTACACCCTTTAGAGATTCTCGGTGCGGTGGTGGCTTTGGTCGTGGTTAAGGGTTTGGTTTTGTATGCATTGGCGAGAGCTGCCCGTGTCGGAGCCAAAGCGAGAAGCCGTATGGCTGCAATTTTGAGCCAAGGCGGTGAGTTTGCCTTTGTCATATTTACCGCGGCGAGCCAAGAGGGCATTTTGTCCAAAGAGCAAGTGGCGTTTCTGTTGGTGGTGGTCAGTCTATCCATGGTGACGACTCCTCTTTTGCTGATGGGACAAAAGAAGTGGTTTGCTCATACCCTGAATCAAGAAGAAGAGGGCATGACCACGAAAGTCGTGGATCGCCGACCACGCGTTATCATTGCAGGCTTTGGACGTTTCGGTCAGATCGTCGGACGTTTAATGTATGCCAATAAAATCAAAGTGACAGTATTAGAAAGTGATGCCAGCCAAATCCACCTATTACGTAAGTATGGTTACAAAGTGTTTTATGGCGATGCTACACAAATTGACCTATTGAGGGCAGCTGGCGCTGATAAAGCGGAAGCATTGGTTATTTGTACTGATTCACCTGATGAGGTGATGGCCATCGTGGACATTTGTCGCGTGCACTTCCCGAAACTTAAGTTGTTAGCTCGAGCAAGAAGCCGTGTCGAGGCTTACCAGTTAATGAGTCATGGTGTAGAGAATTACTCTCGTGAAACATTTTTAGGGGCGCTAGATCTCGGTCGCCAAGCGCTCGTAGAACTGGGTATGCATCCTTATCAAGCAAAGCGGGCAGAAGCACATTTTCGCAAGTTGGATAATGCTATGCTTAAGGACTTATTGCCTCAACACAATGAAGATAAGAAATTAGCTCAAAGGGCGAAAGAGGCCCGCAAAGAGCTAGAAGAAATATTTGGTCGTGAAATGGAGAGCGACCATCAGTCACCTAATCATTGGAAGTAGTACTTGAGCCAAGACTCAAGCTAAGGAAATAGCGTGAAAATCAAGAAACGTTTTATTGCCGGCGCTAGCTGCCCAAATTGCAGCCAGCAAGATACCCTGCGCTGGTGGATTGAAAATAACATCGAATTAGTTGAGTGTGTCGAGTGTGAGTTTACAGAGCAGCGTAAACCACAATCTGTAGAGAAAAATAAACACTCAGATCAGGAAATGATCGGAATTTTTAAGCCGGAGTAATTGAACTTCGATAATTGATCCCCATAATACACCCAGATATCTCAGTACTTAACCCCATTCAGGTTAAGTCAATTAATCTCCCTGGAGTTAGTATGAAAATTGAAAAGAACGTTGTTGCAAGCCTTGCATACAAAGTAATGATGGAAGACGGTGTCGTTGTTGATCAATCAACAGCAGAAGCACCCCTAGATTACCTTCACGGTCACAACAACCTAATCACAGGTCTTGAAAAAGAACTTGAAGGTAAAGTGGCTGGCGACAAGTTCTCAGTAACGGTAGCTCCTGAAGAAGCTTACGGTGAGCACAACGATGCGCTAGTACAGCGCGTTCCTGCGGACGTGTTCCAAGGCGTTGAGCAAATCGAAGTGGGCATGCGCTTCCTAGCTGACACTGACCAAGGTCCAATCCCTGTTGAAGTAACAGAAGTTGACGGCAACGAAGTGGTTGTTGACGGTAACCATATGTTAGCTGGTCAAACACTAACTTTCGAAGTAGAAGTTATGTCTACACGTGAAGCAACAGCAGAAGAGATCGAACACGGTCACATCCACCAAGGTGGTGGCTGTTGTGGTGGTCACGATCATGACCACGATCACGAAGAAGAAGGCGGCTGCTGTGGCGGCGGTAGCTGTGGTTCTCACTAATCATAAGCTCCTTCACTAGATAATCTTATCTAGCAAAGCTTTGAAAAGCGCAAGTTGAGTTTTCAACTTGCGCTTTTTGTTTATCTAAGGTGTAGTGCCAACCATACAAGGAATAACAGTTGGACAAAGTGATGACGAAACCTTTCTCGATTGCCATTCATGGTGGTGCGGGCACCATCTTGCGTGAACAGATGAGCGATGAGCTGCAACAATCCATCTTGGCGGATTTAGAAGCTGCGGTAAAAGCGGGACATCAAATTCTAGACACGGGCGGTGAAGCCTTAGATGCCGTCGTAGCGGCAGTGAAAGTATTGGAAGACTCTCCTAACTTTAATGCGGGTAAAGGCTCAGTGCTGACCAACAACGAAATGGTTGAAATGGACGCTTCTGTGATGGATGGGCGAAACCTTGCAGCAGGCGCGGTCGCTGGGGTTCGTCATATCAGAAACCCAATTGAGCTCGCTCGTGACGTGATGCGAAACAGCAATCATGTGCTGTTGGTGGGTGAGGGCGCAGAGAAGTTTGCTTTTGAGCAAGGCCATGAGTATACCGAGCAAGATTACTTCTTCACTGATCGTCGTTATGAACAACTGATTTCTATGCGTGAGAAAGGCTTGTTTGCTCTTTCCGAGTCCCGTTACCCAGATGACCGTAAGCACGGTACGGTTGGTGCGGTAGCGTTAGATCAACAAGGCAACTTAGCCGCTGCCACCAGTACGGGTGGCGTGACGAATAAGAAATACAACCGAGTCGGAGATTCGGCTCTTATTGGTTGTGGTACGGTGGCCGAAAATGGCGTCGTGGCAGTTTCCACTACGGGTGTCGGCGAGTTCTTTATTCGTAAACGTGTTGCGGAAGACGTTGCAGCACGTATGCGTTACTTACAAGAAGATATTCATACGGCTTGTGAACACATTATCCAAGGTGATCTCAAACAGATGGGCGGAGAGGGCGGTTTGATTGCCATTGATGCTAAAGGTGAGATGCACTTTGCGATGAACAGTTCTGGCATGTACCGAGCAGGCATTAATACGCAAGGCGAGCTGAGCGTTAAAATCTACGCCGACGAATAGCTTCCTCTTGAGTACCTTCTTAAGTAATTAATACAACAAAGCCCAGAACATGTTCTGGGCTTTATGCTATTTGAGCCTGCATTTTAATAATGCGGTGGTGGGGTTTCTTCTGACGGATCGGCTAAATACGACGAGTCCATATTTTTTACTTTACCTACCACATATTTCATCTGATCGAGCATCTTGGTAATTTGCAGTTGTTGCTGCGATAAAGCTCCGTTCAGATCTTCAATAGTCTGTTCTTGGAACGCAAGCTGACATTCTAAGTCATTAATGCGTGCTTCCAATTGCTGAATGATTTTTTCTGTCATGATCCGTTCTCTAACTGCCAAGCTTGGGCAATACCTGCTGAAGTAGCAGTAATTACGCGTTGTTTTGAATCAAAGGCTGCATCATACACGACCGCACGGGGAGGGCGAGTGTATTTTTTGGGCTCCACTTCAAATCCACTCATTCGTTTTCCGGTTTGAGTATCCCATATCGACACACGGCCAGAAGGGCTTCCTGTGACTAGTTGAGTCCCGTCGTCAGAAAATCGTGCGGTAGAGAAAATTAATTGGCGTGACCAACTGCTCAACTGTGTGACTTCTTGTCCAGTTTTTAAATTCCAAACAATCGCTTGGTTTCCGCCATCAGATGTCATTGCTAATTTTCCATCTCTTTGCAGGGCCACGCGAACAATTCGTTGTTCATGTTCGAAGGTTCGTAGTACTTGTCCGGTTTCGGTATCCCACAGATACGCTTTATAGTCATTACCTCCGGTTAGGGCGAAGCGCCCATTAGGAGAAATGGCCACGGAATTGACTTTTTCACGATGCGCAAGGAACTCCATGCGACGCCCGGTGACTAAGTTGACATAAATTGCTTTACCGTTGGATAACCCAAGCAGAACTTGTTCACCATTACTGGTGATATCAACGTCGCGAATGAGCGCATCAGAAATAGACCAAAGGCCTTCGGATTGCGTCCAGCCTAGGTCCCAAACTGCGAAGTTCATTTGGCTTGCTGTAATTGCGTAGCGACCATTGTCAGATATGCGGATATGGGAAACCACATTGGCATCGGCATCGAGTTCACCCAGGTTGGCTAGTTGTTCATTTTGCTCTAGGTCCCACAACATCAAATGACGCTGTTGAGAATAGAGCAGAGCAAACCGTCCATCTCTGCTAAGTGCGAAGCTCGTCGCACCTTGAGGTTCTATCGGCCAACGCTGCACTTCACGCTCGGCGAAAAAGCAACCATTTAACGTGGTGATGACAATTAAATATAGGAATAAATGAAAAATTCTTTGCATCACATCTAATAATCCGGTTTGTGTCTTAAGACATATAGCTAGTATATTGGTATAACGATTGTCTTCACTAGTCTCATAGAAGATTTGTGCACAACAACCAATGGCAGAGCCATTATTGGGAGAATTTAATGAAATCAGTTTTAAAAGTGTCGCTACTTGCTGCAACAGTTATGCTAGCGGTAGGTTGTCAGAAAGAAGAAACTAAAACAGAAACCGCACCTCAAGCAGAACAAGTTCAAGCAGAAACCGGTAAAGCGGTTCACTTTAAAACCGACGACGACAAAGCGGCATACGCAATCGGTGTTTCATTTGCTAACTACCTAAGCACAAGCATCGACAAGCCAAGCGAAATCGGCATTAATCTTAACAAAGATTTGGTACTAAAAGGTATCGAAGACGTCTTCAAAGGCAATGCTGAATTGAATGAAGAAGAAACACGTGCAGCACTAGAATCTCTAGACAAGCGTGTTGCAGAAAAGATGCAAGCACAAGCGGCTGAGAAAGCAGCTGAAGCAAAAAAAGCTGGCGATGATTTCCGAGCTGAGTTTGAGAAGCAAGAAGGCGTAGTGAAGACAGATACAGGTCTTCTATACCAAGTAATGACACCAGCTGAAGGTGAGAAGCCAAAAGACACTGATACGGTTCAAGTACACTACAAAGGTACTCTGATCGACGGTACTCAGTTCGACAGCTCATACGATCGTGGTGAACCTGCAACGTTCCCACTTAACCGTGTAATCCCAGGTTGGACAGAGGGTGTTCAGCTAATGCCTGTGGGTTCTAAATTCAAATTCGTTATCCCGCCAGAGCTAGCATACGGTGACCAAGACACACCAAGCATTCCTGCTAACTCAACGCTAGTATTTGAAGTTGAGCTGCTAAAAGTTGAGAACGACAACGCAGAGCAATAACAATAAGCTGCGATAAGTTATTGAAAAAGGTCCGTTTAACGGGCCTTTTTTGTTCTAGGTCACTAGTTGGTGAGTTTGCTAGGTTGCTTTTCAAATTTTCTGATAAACTTACACCAATTTGTTGATTTTTCGCTCGAAGGCTTATGACAACTACAGAAACAATAAACGCGGAGATGTTGCTCGAAATGGAATCCGTTAACGTGATGCCGTTTACCGAGCACGACAAAATCATTTTAAGATCTTATGAGGCGGTCGTGGATGGTATCGCCAGCCTGATAGGTCCATTTTGTGAAATCGTTCTTCACTCTCTAGAAGACTTAAATACCTCTGCAATTAAAATCGCTAACGGTGAAAACACGGGGCGCCAAGTCGGCTCACCAATCACCGATTTAGCGCTTAAGATGCTAAAAGACATCGAAGGCTCGGAGCGCAACTTCTCACGTTCGTACTTTACCCGTGCAAAAGGTGGCGTGTTGATGAAGTCGATTACTGTCGCCATTCGTAATGGCGAAAATCGCGTGATTGGTTTGTTGTGTATCAACGTCAACTTGGATGCGCCTTTCTCGCAAGTCCTTCAGTCTTTCATGCCGACGCAAGAAGCGAAAGAAGCGGCTTCCTCGGTCAACTTTGCTAGT
This sequence comes from Vibrio sp. 2304, assembly GCF_033339475.1. Lineage (NCBI taxonomy): Bacteria > Pseudomonadati > Pseudomonadota > Gammaproteobacteria > Vibrionales > Vibrionaceae > Vibrio > Vibrio sp. 2304. The sequence continues at coordinate 44,110 of NZ_JAWOUQ010000021.1, forward strand.
GACGTAGAAGAGCTGGTGGACCAAACTGTTGAACGCACCATCGAAGAGATCAATGCGGATAAATCCGTGTCTAACAACACCAAAAATCGCCAGATCGTGATGGAGTTGTACGACAAAGGTATCTTCGATATTAAAGATGCCATCAACCGTGTCGCGGATCGCCTTAATATTTCAAAACACACCGTTTACTTGTACATTCGTCAACGTAAAACCGAGGATGATGAAAGGTGAGCAAACTGACTTACACGTTAGTGGTGAATGGTCCCGTTTATGGCAGCCAGTCAGCGCGCAGTGCTTATCAGTTCGCCAAAGCGGTGATAGAGCAAGGCCATCAGCTAGTGAGCGTCTTCTTTTATCAAGATGGTGTGACTAATGGTACTGCTTTGAGTGTGCCAGCTAACGATGAATTTGATCTCAATAAGGCGTGGCAGTCTTTGGCTAAAGAGCATGGTGTTCGCCTAGAAACTTGTGTCGCGGCCGCTTTGCGTCGCGGGATTGTAAGTGAAGAAGAAGCGAATCAACATGGTTTGGTTCAGAACAATCTAGCCGATGGTTTTGAACAAGCAGGCTTAGGTAGCCTAGCTGAAGCGATGTTAACCCAAGACAGAGTGGTACAGTTTTGAGTCAGTTAACTTATCTATTTCGTAGTGCGCCACATGGCAGTGCAGCTGGTCGTGAAGGTGTGGATGCACTGTTAGCCGCGTCGGCTTACTGTGAAGATATCAGCGTCATTTTCGTGGGTGACGGGGTATACCAGCTTCTACTCGGACAAAACCCCAACAATATTTTGAGTAAAGATTACGCGCCGATGTTAAAGCTTTTCGATTTATACGACATCGAACAAGTCTTTGTGTGTTCAGAGTCGTTAACCCAGCGAGGTTTGGCGCAAGCGGATTTAGTCATTGAAGCCCAAGCGTTAAGCTCAGAACAGCTCAAAGATAAGTTACAACACGCTGGCAAGCTACTGTCTTTTTGAGGAAGGTATGTTACACATCATAAAAACAGTCTCTGCTCTAGAAGACGCCATGCCCTTATGCAGTGAACAGGATGACATCTTACTTATAGAAGATGCAGTGTACGCTGCTAACTCGCAACATAAAGCATTTTCCCATCTAAAAAACCGCAGCGTATTTGTGTTAGAGAGCGATGCGCAAGCTCGCGGTATTGCAAATCGTATCAGTCCATCGCTGACGATTGTGAATTACTCAGGCTTCGTTGAACTAACAGCAAAACAGGATAAATCCCTAACTTGGGATTGAACAAGATTTGCTGTCGACAAAGCTTTACGGATGAATTGTTCTAATTGAACAAAAAAGATCCGTATATTTCTTGACACACCTCTCACTGCTGCATAGAATTTTGCGTCCCTAACTGCATTGGCAGTTGGGGGTAGATTTTTCACAAAGCTTACTTTCAAGTAAATCAGGAGCTAGTTAATGGCAACTATTAACCAGTTGGTACGTAAGCCACGTGCAAAGCAAGTTGTTAAAAGCAACGTGCCTGCACTAGAAGCGTGCCCACAAAAACGTGGTGTATGTACTCGTGTTTACACTACTACACCTAAAAAACCTAACTCAGCACTTCGTAAAGTTTGTCGTGTTCGTCTGACAAACGGCTTCGAAGTTACATCGTACATCGGCGGTGAAGGTCACAACCTTCAAGAGCACTCAGTTGTTCTAATCCGTGGTGGTCGTGTTAAAGACCTTCCAGGTGTGCGTTACCACACTGTTCGCGGCGCACTAGACTGTGCTGGCGTAAATGACCGTAAACAAGGTCGTTCTAAGTACGGTGTGAAGCGTCCTAAGTCTTAATGGATTCCGTTAAGTAAGGCCAAACACTAAATTATTTTTAATTTTTTGAAAAAACTGAAAAGTTTTGGATAAAACCTGAAGAAGACAACGGAGATAAATCCATGCCACGTCGTCGCGTCATTGGTCAGCGTAAGATCCTTCCAGATCCAAAATTCAAATCTGAATTGCTGGCAAAATTCGTTAACATCCTAATGGTTGACGGTAAAAAATCTACTGCAGAGAAAATCGTTTACACTGCACTAGATGCTATGGCTGAAAAGTCTGGTAAAGACCACTTAGCTATTTTTGAAGAAGCTCTTGAAAACGTTCGCCCAGCGGTAGAGGTTAAATCTCGCCGTGTTGGTGGTTCAACTTACCAAGTACCTGTAGAAGTACGTCCGGTTCGCCGTAACGCACTTGCTATGCGTTGGTTGGTTGAAGCTGCGCGCAAGCGTGGTGAAAAATCTATGGCTCAACGCCTAGCTGCTGAAATGCTAGACGCGTCTGAGAACAAAGGTACTGCGGTTAAGAAACGTGAAGACGTTCACCGCATGGCTGACGCAAACAAAGCGTTCGCTCATTACCGTTGGTAATACCTTCTGTGCTGCGAGGTTCTCTCGCAGCACTTTTCTATACTCTAAGGTACACCTTAGTAAGAGGATACAATCGTGGCTCGTAAAACTCCTATTGAGCTATACCGTAATATCGGTATCTGTGCTCACGTAGATGCAGGAAAAACAACCACAACTGAGCGTATTCTGTTCTACACTGGCCTTTCTCACAAAATCGGCGAAGTTCACGATGGTGCAGCAACCATGGACTGGATGGAGCAGGAGCAGGAGCGTGGTATCACTATCACATCCGCTGCGACTACTACATTCTGGCGTGGTATGGAAGCACAGTTCCCTGAGCATCGCGTAAACATCATTGATACCCCTGGACACGTTGACTTTACTATCGAAGTAGAGCGTTCTCTTCGTGTACTTGATGGTGCTGTGGTTGTGTTCTGTGGCTCATCTGGTGTTGAACCTCAGTCTGAAACTGTATGGCGTCAAGCAGACAAATACCACGTTCCACGTTTGGTATTTGTAAACAAGATGGACCGTGCGGGCGCAGACTTCCTACGCGTTGTGAACCAAATTAAGAATCGTCTTGGTGCGACTCCTGTTCCAATCCAGCTGAACGTTGGTGCGGAAGATGAGTTCAGAGGTGTCATCGACCTTATCAAGATGAAAATGATCAACTGGAATGATGCCGATCAAGGCACTTCGTTTACTTACGAAGACATCCCAGCTGACATGATTGAACTTGCTGAAGAGTGGCGCAACCACATGGTTGAATCCGCTGCTGAAGCTAGCGAAGAGCTGATGGACAAGTACCTTGAAGAAGGTGAATTGACTGAAGCTGAGCTCAAACAAGCTCTACGTACTCGCACACTAAATAACGAAATCGTACTGGCTACTTGTGGTAGTGCGTTTAAGAACAAAGGTGTTCAAGCGGTACTGGATGCAGTCGTTGAGTTCTTGCCATCGCCTGTTGACGTACCTGCAATTAAAGGTGTCGACGAAAGAGAAAATGAAGTTGAGCGTCATGCTGACGACAACGAACCTTTCTCAGCGCTAGCGTTTAAGATTGCGACTGACCCATTCGTGGGCACGCTAACTTTCATGCGTGTTTACTCCGGTGTTGTAAACTCGGGTGACGCTGTTTACAACTCAGTAAAAGAGAAGAAAGAGCGTTTCGGTCGTATCGTTCAGATGCATGCGAATAAGCGTGAAGAAGTGAAAGAAGTTCGCGCTGGTGATATTGCAGCTGCTATCGGTCTGAAAGACGTAACAACAGGTGACACACTGTGTGATCAGAACCACAAAGTGATTCTAGAACGCATGGAGTTCCCTGAACCAGTTATTCAGATTGCTGTAGAGCCTCGTTCTAAGGCAGACCAAGAGAAAATGGCTATCGCGCTAGGTAAACTAGCCGCGGAAGATCCATCATTCCGCGTGGAAACGGACGACGAATCAGGTCAGACTCTGATCTCAGGTATGGGTGAACTTCACCTAGACATTATCGTTGATCGTATGAAGCGTGAATTCAGCGTTGATTGTAACGTTGGTAAACCTCAGGTTGCTTACCGTGAAACCATTCGTGGTAAAGCGGAAGTTGAAGGTAAGTTTGTTCGTCAATCAGGTGGTCGTGGTCAATACGGTCATGTTTGGGTCAAACTTGAGCCTTCTGAGCCTGGTGAAGGTTTCGTATTCGTAGACGAAATCGTGGGCGGTGTGATTCCTAAGGAATACATCAGTTCGGTATCGAAAGGTATCGAAGAGCAAATGAATAGTGGTGTTCTAGCGGGTTACCCTGTACTAGATGTTAAAGCTACACTATTTGATGGTTCTTACCACGATGTAGACTCAAGCGAGATGGCGTTTAAGATCGCTGGCTCGATGGCATTCAAGAAAGGTGCACTAGAAGCACAACCTGTGATTCTAGAACCTATGATGAATGTCGAAGTAACCACTCCGGAAGACTGGATGGGTGACGTTGTTGGTGACCTAAACCGTCGTCGCGGTATCATTGAAGGCATGGACGAAGGTGTGGCTGGTCTTAAGATCATCCGTGCTCAAGTACCACTATCCGAAATGTTCGGTTACGCAACTGATCTACGTTCTGCAACTCAAGGCCGTGCGTCTTACTCTATGGAGTTTCACGAGTACGCTGAAGTGCCGAAAAACTTCGCAGATAAAATTATTGCAGAGCGTGGTTACTAATTGACGATTGAACTGCAAAAAGTTTACGACTTTTTGCGAGATCAGGGCGTCCAAATATTGCGCTAACGGGCGTTGGCGCATAAAATAACAATTTCTGGCGCGTCGTCGATCAATAATGATCACGACGAATCATAACTAGGAAGGAACACGATCGTGTCTAAAGAAAAATTTGAACGTACGAAACCGCACGTTAACGTTGGTACTATCGGCCACGTTGACCACGGTAAAACA
>NZ_JAWOUQ010000022.1:0-38494 GCF_033339475.1 Vibrio sp. 2304
TGGTAGTTCAGTTGGTTAGAATACCGGCCTGTCACGCCGGGGGTCGCGGGTTCGAGTCCCGTCCACTCCGCCACTTAATATCGACAACCTCGCTTATGCGAGGTTTTGTCAAATCTAGAATATGAAAATTCTATAGGGGTGTAGCTCCAATTGGCAGAGCAGCGGATTCCAAATCCGCGTGTTGGGAGTTCGAATCTCTCCACCCCTGCCACATATCAGGCTCTGACTTAGGTCAGAGCCTTTTTTGTATCTGGCTTCCTCTCATTATTACGGCTTATTTCTACTCTTATCTCGTAAGTATGGCTTTCTGCTGTACTTTGGCAGCATTTAATCTACTGAACGAACGAAACTATAGTTAGCTGTAATGATCAGTGGCCCGAAATTTTAATAATAAAGGGGAATCACTATTTATATTTAGTTACACTCAACCGATCTGGATTAATGAGTAACTATGTATGGGTATATCTCGTCGACGCTTTCTTCAATCATCCTTAGCAATCTCCGCGCTTACCGTTCTACCTGCATGTTCTCTATCTAGGAGCACTAATAAGCAGGGGCAATATATATACGATATCACTGCAGAGCCTTCTACTGCAGAATTGGTCCCTGGGTTTAACACAGACGTACTCGCATTTAATGGTTCGATTCCAGCGCCTACGATTCGTTGTCGCCAAGGCGAGAAAGTTATAATTCGGTTTACTAACAAGCTTTCAGAGCCGACTACAATCCACTGGCATGGCTTGCGAATCCCTATTGAAATGGATGGTGTACCTTTCTTAAGTCAGTTGCCTATCATGCCGGGTGAAACATTCGTTTATGAATTTACACCACCAGATGCGGGCACATTTTGGTATCACCCACATATGAACAGTGTGAAGCAGCTTGGTAAGGGCTTAGTCGGGCTAATTGTTGTTGAAGAGGCAGAGCCTGTTCAGTTTGATGAAGAGCATGAAGTCGTCCTCAAGCATTGGCACTTAGACAAGCAAGGACAATGGAAGAACCTTATGGTACCGCGCTTGAGCGCTCGTATGGGGACTCCCGGAGAGTGGAGTAGCGTCAATGGTGTGCATGAACCTGTTTATGCGCTGAAGCAGAATGCCACTACGCGATTAAGAATTGCTAATGTCGATAATACCATTACTTACCCGATCGCTATTGAAGGTGCAGAGGCTTGGGTTATTGCTATTGATGGTAATCCTGTTAAAGCGCCTTATAAGCTCACTCAGCACAAAATTGGTCCAGGAATGAGGTTGGATGTCGGATTGATTGCTCCGAAGGCTGGAACACGTGTTTATGTGCGTCAAATGAAAGGACGTTTCCCATTCCCTTTGTGCGAGTTTGACGTTGTTGAGTCTGACTTGCCGAGCAACCAAAAACTGCCTTTGTTACCTCTCAACCCTGTGCCAGCTCTCGATTTGAAAAATGCAGAGCAAATCGATTACGTGTTTGAGTGGGAGGGCGCGATCACTCCTGCTGATAAATCGGGCAAAGCGATACCTAAATTCTGGCTGATGAACAAACGGGCTTGGGAGGGAATGAGCAAAGATAATATTCCAGCGCCCCTTTCAACATTGGAGATGGGAAAAACCTATATCTTCAACCTTAAGAACGTCACCCAATATCACCATCCTATTCACCTTCATGGGCACACGTTTACTGTTCTTGAGTTAGATGGCAAAAAACTCGATGAACCGTTTCATACCGATACGGTCTTGCTTGGAAAAAACGGCAGTGCGAAAGCGGCATTTGTTGCAGATAACCCTGGACGTTGGATGTACCATTGTCATGTGATCGAACACATGAAGACGGGGTTGATGGGTTATATTGAAGTAAAGTGACTCCTGTAACTTTTTAAATCTTGATAAGTTTTAAGCGCTATAATTTGCTGAATTCTAAGATTGTATAATCACTATTGCCGTAAATTTGATTACAATGTCGCCATTAACTTTTCTGGGGGAATTATGGGACAACTATCCGTTTTGGGTTTTATTGCATTGGGTGGTGCATTTGGTGCATGTTCTCGTTACTTAATTTCTGAACTTTGTGTCATTTTATTGGGGCGTGGTTTTCCATATGGTACGTTAACCGTTAACGTTGTTGGCTCATTTATGATGGGCTTATTGATAGCAGCTTTCGATAATGAACTTTTGGCAACGGAACCTTGGCGACAAGTGATTGGCTTGGGTTTTTTAGGCGCACTAACGACGTTTTCCACCTTCTCGATGGATAATGTTTTGCTTATGCAGCAGGGCGCTTTCTTTAAGATGGGGTTGAACGTATTGTTGAATGTCGTGTTAAGTATTTCAGCGGCGTGGATAGGCTTTCAATTATTGATGCGCAGCTAGCAAAGTAGTTAAAAATTGAACAGGTCGGCTTGGTTTCACCAAGCCGTTTTTATATACTGACATCACTTGTCGGAGTGCCATAAGGCTGAGACCGTTAATTCGGGATCCGTTGAACCTGATCAGATTAGAATCTGCGAAGGGAACAAGAGAAGATATTCACACCGGAGTTCTTTCTGGTTGATCTATCAAAAGTCGAATGTTGTTACAGGCAAATATCGTAAGCTTTAACTAGCCTTAATTTGACTCCTCTTGTCGCATCTATCCGCCAAGCATTTTTATCCAATTACTTTTTATCTAGTATAACAAAGCAAGGAAAAATGCTATGTCGAGTCGCAAACAAGCGAGACTGGAAGCAAAACAGTTCATTGATACACTCTCGGTACAACCGTACCCCAATTCAAGCAAAGTCTACGTAGAAGGCTCACGTCCAGATATTCGTGTGCCAATGCGTGAAATATCACTCGCTGATAGCCTTATTGGAGGCACAAAAGAAGCGCCTATTTTCGAGCCTAATGAGCCAGTACGCGTTTACGATACCTCGGGTGTATACACAGATCCAGAGCACACCATAGACCTCTATAGCGGCTTACCTAAGCTGAGAGAAGGGTGGATTGAAGAGCGTGCCGATACTGAGCTACTTGATGAAGTAAGCTCGGTGTACACCAAAGAACGCTTAGAAGACGAAACACTAGACGATCTTCGTTACGGTAATCTACCACGTATTCGACGTGCCAAAGATGGCCATTGTGTGACCCAATTGCACTATGCTCGCAAAGGTATTATTACCCCAGAAATGGAATATATCGCGCTGCGTGAAAACATGGGGCGTGCCAAGTATCGCGATGAAGTGCTGAATCAACAGCATCCGGGTCAAAGCTTTGGTGCGAACCTACCAAAGGACATTACTGCAGAGTTTGTGCGTAAAGAAGTCGCCGAAGGTCGCGCTATTATCCCTTCTAATATCAACCACCCAGAATCCGAACCAATGATCATTGGGCGTAACTTTTTGGTCAAAGTGAACGCCAACATCGGTAACTCATCGGTCACTTCTTCGATTGAAGAAGAAGTAGAGAAACTAGTGTGGGCGACGCGCTGGGGTGGCGATACCGTTATGGATCTCTCTACTGGACGCAATATTCACGAAACTCGCGAGTGGATTCTACGTAACAGTCCGGTTCCGATCGGTACCGTGCCAATGTACCAAGCGCTTGAGAAAGTGAACGGTGTTGCGGAAAACCTTAACTGGGAAGTGATGCGCGATACCCTGATTGAGCAAGCAGAGCAGGGCGTTGACTACTTTACTATCCATGCCGGTTTACTACTTCGTTATGTGCCAATGACTGCAAAACGCGTTACTGGCATCGTCTCTCGTGGTGGTTCTATCATCGCGAAATGGTGTTTAGCGCATCACCAAGAAAGCTTCTTATATACCCACTTCCGAGAGATCTGTGAAATCTGTGCTAAGTATGATGTGGCACTTTCTCTCGGTGATGGTCTGCGTCCTGGCTCGGTGGCCGATGCTAACGACGAAGCGCAATTTGCAGAGCTTCGTACCCTTGGTGAGTTAACCAAGATAGCGTGGGAATACGACGTACAGGTGATTATCGAAGGTCCTGGTCATGTTCCAATGCACATGATCAAAGAGAACATGGAAGAACAGTTAGAGCACTGCCATGAAGCTCCTTTCTATACCCTTGGCCCATTGACGACAGACGTTGCTCCAGGTTACGACCATATTACTTCAGGTATTGGTGCTGCCATGATTGGCTGGTATGGCTGTGCGATGCTTTGCTACGTCACTCCTAAAGAGCATCTTGGTTTACCAAACAAAGAAGACGTGAAAGTAGGCATGATAACTTACAAGCTTGCTGCGCACGCCGCGGATTTGGCGAAGGGACATCCTGGTGCACAAGTTCGTGATAACGCGCTTTCTAAAGCTCGCTTCGAGTTCCGCTGGGAAGACCAATTCAACTTATCACTCGATCCAGATACCGCGCGCGCTTTCCATGACGAAACCTTGCCTCAAGAGTCTGGAAAAGTTGCTCACTTCTGTTCGATGTGCGGGCCAAAGTTCTGCTCGATGAAGATCTCGCAAGAGGTTCGAGAATATGCGAAAGACACAGAGCAAGTTGCTGCGGACCAAGCTATCTCAATCAAAATGCTGGATGACCCTCTTGAGGGGATGCGTCAGAAATCGCAAGAATTTAGAGAGTCAGGTTCTGAGCTATACCACCCAGCAGCACATGCCGAGGTGAGTGACTAATGAGCAAAATCCTTATTCCGTCATCGTTGATTGAACTGACAGGTTTAGTTCAGCAATGTTTGTTGTTGGCGAAAGAACAGGGTTTTTGCATTGAAGACATTGAGTTGGGTGTGAGCCCAACTCAATCTATTCAGCTTGTTCGCGGCCAACAGACCACACACATAACGACTGATCTCATTGATGATTATGACTCTGAGAATGAGAGTTCATTTGTGCTCTATTACCGCTCTGCTTTATCGGTAGAAGCGTGTGCTAAGCAACCGTCGAAAGCGATTCATATTGGCATTGCTGATACGCAGGTATCCGATGAAAAGGAGAAAGTGCTTCAGCTTGATATCTGGCGTCACCCAATTAACAACGAAGTGAGAGCGCTTTCCGTTAAGTCCAAATTCAACGCAATGTTCAATCCTGAACATCACCTTGCTTGGATAGTAACGCTGACAGTACTCGATTTTCCTATCGAAGATGCGTTAACACTTGCTCGAGGAATGCTAACTCAGCAAGCGAATGTTTCACGTGAAACACTGTTGAATGACAACCTTGATGAGGGAAGATCTACTCGGTGGGCTGACCAATTTGATGATTTCCCCACACCTGTACTGGAGGATAACCGACTAGGTATTCAAGTTGGTTGGTCTGCACAAGGCGAGAGCGTTAGCTTTCCAACTCTGACTAAGCAAAGTCTAGGGCTCTACCCAGTCGTTGATGACGTTGCTTGGATTGAGCGTTTACTGCCACTAGGCATCAACACTATTCAACTGCGAATCAAGGACCCACAACAAGCCGATTTAGAACAACAGATCATTCGAGCAATTGAGCTAGGTCGTCAGTATCAAGCACAAGTGTTCATCAATGACTATTGGCAGTTGGCAATCAAGCATGGCGCTTATGGTGTTCACCTAGGACAAGAAGACATAGAAGAATCGAATTTGGCTCAGCTAACTAAAGCCGGCATTCGTCTTGGTCTTTCTACTCATGGTTATTATGAGCTACTGCGCATCGTACAAATTCATCCTAGTTACATCGCGCTAGGGCATATTTTCCCAACCACCACAAAACAGATGCCATCGAAACCACAAGGTTTGGTGCGCTTGTCTCTTTATCAAAAGCTGATTGATAGCATTCCTTACGGAAACACAGAGTTGGTTGTCCGTCCCGCAAAAGACAAAGCAGGTAGTGACTATGTGCTTGGCTTTCCGACGGTCGCGATTGGTGGCATTGACCAATCTAATGCAGACCAAGTTTGGCGCACAGGCGTCTCTAGTTTGGCAGTTGTGCGTGCTATTACGTTGGCAGAATCACCTCAGTTCGTTATCGAGTTTTTTGCACAACTGATGAAGGAAAGACAGCTAACGTTTACTGATCAGAATAGTGAGTTGGCGCTTAGTAAGAGAGGCGAGCATGCTCACGGATAAGCAGTTCCTTCGCTATCAACGTCAAGTCGCTCTGCCAGAAATTGCCGAAGTTGGGCAAGAGCGTTTGAGCAAATCGCATGTGCTGATCATCGGTTGTGGTGGATTGGGGAGCGCAGCGAGTTTGTACTTGGCGTCAGCGGGCGTTGGTAAATTGGTTGTAGTCGATGACGATGAAGTTGATAGCAGTAACCTACAACGTCAGATCATTTATCGTGAACAAGACCTCCAAGTTGCGAAAACAAAAGCGACTGTAAAGCAACTTACTGAACTTAATACTATGGTTCAAATTCGTGCTATCAATAAGCGATTAGACAAAGCACAGCTTCAGCTTGAGGTGATGCTAGCGGATGTGGTGCTCGACTGCACCGATAACATGCCAACGCGTCAGCTAATTAACCAAGTTTGTTTCGAGCAAAATACGCCACTCATCTCAGCGGCGGCAATTGGTTGGCAAGGGCAATTTGCTGTCTTTGATTACCAAACACCAAGTGAACAAGAAGTGCAGAGTAAAGCCTGTTACCGCTGTTTGTATCCGTTTGACGAATTACCACAAAGTCAAAAATGCAGTGAGAGCGGTGTTGTCGGCCCGGTAGTGGGCACACTTGGTAACTACCAAGCGATAGCGGCAATTCAAAAACTGGCGACGGGAAAGTTTCATGTCGAGACTGCCAAGTTGCATCTGTTTGATGGGTTGAAACTGCAATGGCAAACCATGGCGATAAGCAAAGACAAACAGTGCCAAGTATGTGCTCAGATTTAGCTTACGAGTATACGAGTAATAGGCAGAATTAAGAGAGTTGGAAGCAATGACGTTATCAGAACAACAAACAACACAAATGACCGCTGCTGACTTAGATGTGATCACTATTGTCATCAATGACCAGTCACATCGAGTTGCCAGTGAGTCGAATCTACAGCAAATCATTAGTCAATTTGCGCTACCAGAAAAGGGCTGCGTTTTTGCAATTAATAACAATGTTGTGCCGCGCAGTGAGTGGGCTAGCACAGTTCTTTCACAGGGAGATAGTATCTCTTTGTTTCAAGCGATCGCAGGGGGTTAAAGTCGATGCTTAAAATTGGTGATAAACAATTCGAATCAAGACTGTTCACGGGAACCGGGAAGTTTGCCAACAGCCGATTAATGGCAGAAGCGATTCAAGTGTCGGGATCTCAACTTGCGACTATGGCGTTGAAGCGTGTGGATGTGAACGACCAACAAGACGATATTTTGCTGCCGTTAGTACAAGCGGGTGTGAACTTATTGCCAAACACATCAGGTGCAAAGAATGCTAAAGATGCTGTGTTTGCTGCACAACTGGCGCGAGAAGCGTTGGGTACTAACTGGCTAAAACTGGAAATTCATCCAGACCCGAAGTACTTGATGCCAGATCCAATTGAGACACTTGCAGCCGCTGAACAGCTGGTTCGTGAGGGTTTCATTGTCCTTCCTTATTGTCATGCTGACCCGGTTCTGTGTAAACGATTGGAAGAAGTAGGCTGTGCTGCAGTCATGCCATTAGGTGCGCCGATCGGTTCTAACAAAGGGATAGTTTCTCACGATTTCCTAGAGATCATCATCGACCAAGCTAATGTTCCTGTCGTTGTTGATGCGGGTATTGGTGCTCCTTCACATGCCGCGCGTGCGATGGAAATGGGCGCGGATGCCGTGCTCGTCAATACAGCGATTGCAGCTTCGAGCGATCCCGTTGCGATGGCGAAGGCATTTAAGTTGGCGGTAGAGTCCGGGCGTATGGCTTATGAAGCTGGACTTGCCGGTAAGGTTTCTCATGCGGTTGCGTCGAGTCCACTGACGTCATTCCTAGATGAGCTTTAGTCCTAGATTGGTTTAGCTATTAAGCGAGGAAAACATGAGCTTCGTTGAACAATTTAAGCAGCTTAATTGGGATGACATCTCGATGTCGATCTACGCGAAAACGGCACAAGATGTCGAGCGAGCATTGAATAAACCCAAGCGTGATTTGGAAGACTTTAAAGCGCTAATTTCACCAGCGGCTGAAGCGTACTTAGAGCAAATGGCGCAGCTGTCATACTCGGCAACTCGCAAGCGTTTTGGTAATACCATGTCGCTTTACATTCCACTGTACCTTTCTAACTTGTGCGCCAATGCTTGTACTTATTGTGGCTTCTCTATGGAGAACAGAATCAAGCGTCGTACTTTGAATAGGGACGAAGTGGCTGCAGAAGTTGAAGCCATTAAACGCATGAAGTTTGATAGCGTATTGCTGGTGACTGGCGAGCACGAAACTAAAGTGGGTATGAAATACTTCCGCGAAATGGTGCCTATGATTAAGAAGCGCTTTAACTATTTGGCGATGGAAGTACAGCCACTTGATCAAGACGAATACGCTGAGCTCAAGACATTGGGTTTGGATGCGGTGATGGTCTATCAAGAAACGTATCATCCTTCGACTTACGCCGAGCACCATTTGCGTGGCAACAAGATGGATTTCGAATACCGATTGGATACACCCGATCGTCTTGCAAAGGCGGGCATTGATAAGATAGGTATTGGTGCTTTAATAGGATTGGAAGAGTGGCGAACAGATTGTTTTTATGTGGCAGCGCACTTGAACTATCTTGAGCGCACATATTGGCAGACTCGTTACTCAATTTCTTTCCCACGTTTACGTCCTTGTAAGGGCGCGCTCCAACCCAAATCAGTCATGACGGATAAACAGCTTGTGCAGTTGATCTGCGCTTATCGCCTGTTGAATCCAGAAGTGGAGTTGTCATTATCGACTCGTGAATCACCAAAGTTCAGAGACAATGCATTACCGTTAGGAATCACCAGTATGTCTGCTGCATCTAAAACTCAGCCGGGTGGTTATGCGATGGATGATGTTGAACTCGAGCAGTTTGAGATCAGTGATGAGCGAAGTGCGGGTTCTGTGGAAGATATGATTCGAGCCAAAGGCTTTGATCCTGTATGGCGAGATTGGCACTCGGCGTATTCTGGTTAATCAGCAAATAAAGACACTGGTCATCGTTATGTTTCACGTGAAACATAAGTAAAGAAAAGAGGGTTGATGCAAAACATCAACCCTCTACTTTTTTCTAGCTTCTAGCTTCTAGCTTCTAGCTTCTAGCTTCTAGCTTCTAGCTGTGTGCTACTGGTAGCGTTGCTTGACGAAGCCACTCTTTCACATCACCCTCAACAAGTGGGCTGATCTCATCCCATACCTTCTGATGGTAATCATTCAACCAAGCAAGCTCTGGACGAGTTAGCATATCAACATTGATGTTGCGCTTGTCGATTGGACAGCGTGTTAGCGACTCGAATGACAGAACAGGGAAGTCACCGTTAGTTGGGGTTTCAACAACAAGCTCTAGGTTCTCGATACGGATACCAAACGCATCCGCACGGTAGTAACCTGGCTCGTTGGACAGCACCATGCCTTCTGTTAGAGGCACGTCGATTTGCTTCTTCGAAATGCTTGCTGGACCTTCATGAACACTTAGGAAGTGACCAACACCGTGACCAGTACCGTGATCGTAATCGTAGCCCTCCGCCCACAGGTGCTGACGAGCTAGCGTATCGATTTGGTAACCACGTGTGCCTTTCGGGAAACGTGCACGTGCAACACCGATGTGGCCTTTTAGCGCGAGAGTGAATTGTTTAATCATCTCTTGTGAAGGCTGACCGATCGCGATGGTACGCGTGATGTCTGTCGTGCCATCTAGGTACTGACCGCCTGAATCCACTAGGTAAAGTGTGTTCAGTTCTAGCTTGCCAGGTTCAGGTTGGTTCTCGTGATTATAGTGACACATCGCCGCGTTGCCACCTGCTGCCGAGATAGTATCGAAGCTAAGATCCATAAGTGTCGGGTCTTCGCTGCGGAACGCTTCCAGTTTGTCTGCCAGCGTCGCTTCATCATGCAGGTTACCCGCAACGACTTCAGCATCTAACCAAGAAAGGAACTTACTCATCGCTACGCCATCACGGATATGACATGCTTTCATGCCTGCGATTTCAACAGCGTTCTTTGCTGCTTTTGGCATTAGGCATGGATCAGCTTTACTCACCACAGATGCGCCAGCGTTTTGTAGAACCAGCTTAAACCACGCGTTACTTGTCGCAGGGTCAACCAGTACATTCTTGCCAGTTAGGTTTTCTAGTCGTGCTTGCAATGCTTCTGGGTGATGAACCGTCACGCCGGCACCAACATGAGCGTCAAACTCAGCAGGTAGACGAGCAGGATCTAGGAAGTATTCCACGCTTGAGTCTGAGTGCAGAATCGCGTGAGAAAGAAGAACTGGTAGACGTGAGACATCTAGACCACGAACGTTGAGCAACCAACAGATAGAATCAAGTGCTGTGATCACTGCGCTGTCTGCACCGGCTTTTTTCACGAGCTCTGCGATTTCTTGGCGTTTGCTTTCACTTGACTGACCAACTGCTTCTGTTGCCATTAGGCGAACATCAGAAACCACAGGAGCAGGGCGGTCGTGCCACAGTTCATCAATTGGGTTGCTATCGAGAATCTTAAGCTCAAGTGCGCCAGCAAGTTTTGCTTGTGCCATGTCTAGCCAAGCAGCGTTGTGCATGCGAGGGTCGATTGCCACAGACGCGCCATTTGCAAGATGGTCTTTAATCCAATCTAGTGCAGGCTCTTCAATCAAGTGACGGTATTCGAATAGATCAGCAGGAACCTGCTTTGTTACTTGTACTGTGTAGCGACCATCAACAAAGATAGCGGCTTTGTCTTTGGTGATTACCGCAGCACCAGCAGAACCAGTAAAGCCAGTTAGCCAATGTAAACGCTCGTTGTGCGCTGGTACGTATTCACCCAAGTACTCGTCTTCATGAGGGACAAGTAGGGCATCAATATTATGTTGTGCTAGCCATTCGCGAATTGCATTCACGCGGCTTTGGGTATCGTTGTGCATCTGTGTTATTCCTTCAAATTACCGCTCCTTCATGCTCAGGTGTGGGAGCTGTTTCCATCTGCTTCATGCAGTTTACGATTCCATTGAGGTTCGCAATCACTTCAATAGAGTCGGAGTACAACTAGGCCATAGATGAGCCAAAAAGGACTACGACAGTTAAGCTACTCATTTTAGCCGCTAAGCGCAAATTGAGTGCGGTGTTTTTATCTAAGGTGATCGGTTTTTTGTGTGATCATCGTACGTAGCCAGCCTAATGCAGGGTCGTTTTCTCTATCTCGGTGCCAGAATAAAGTGTAAGCCATAGGTGGGAATTCTAACGGTAGTGGCAGCACGACCAAATCAAGCTGTTTGGCCGCAAGTTGCACAAAATGACTTGGCGCAGTAAAGATAAAGTCGGTGTATGAACATAAACTTGCGGCACTGTTAAAGTCGGGCACGGTGACGGCAATATCGCGGTCGGCGCCAATATCTGCAAGGCGATAATCCAGCAACCAACGGTCGTTGCCATCACAACGTACTTGTACATGGCGTAGGGCGAGATAGGCTTCCAGATTCCAAGGTTGTTTTAGCGCAGGGTGGTTTTTGCGAATGATGCACATTTGGTAATCACGATAAATTTCCAACTCGCAAATGTCATCGGGTGGTTGAAGAGTCAGCTTGGCATCGTTTATATCGATATCTTTTCCAGTTAAGCCTAAATCCAGTTCGCCGCGTTGAAGCATTTTAAATGTATTATCCGACCACGGGTGTGTGCTTATGGTCACGCCAGGTGCTTGTTGAAAAATCGCCGGTAAGAAATGGGGTAGAATGAGAGGGTAGACACTCTCTACCGCTGCTATTTGAAAACGGTATTCGCTGCTTTGCGGAGAAAACTCTTCGGGTTGAGTCAGCACTTCTAACTGATTTATCAACAGATCCAGTTTCGGTTTAAGAAACAATGCGCGCGGCGTAGGTGTTAATCCATGTGAGTTTCGAGTGAAAAGCGGGTCATCAAATTGAATGCGCAGTTTAGCGAGTGATTTACTTACGGCGGATTGGCTTAAGCACAATCGGTGGGCCGCACGAGTAACGTTTAACTCTTCAATCAGCACTTTAAAGCAGACCAATAGATTTAAATCGATACGAGCCAGTTTTTCGACGTTCACAGTGAATTTCCTCTGAGGAATAATGCTCATGATTATACATCATTTCCATTCATATCATCAGATGATTAAGCTTTACCCAAAGTTCTTTATCCAATTCGGAGTGTTGTGTGTCTAGCCAGTTTTCTAATAGTAAAAAACAGATGGCGTTATTGACCCTTTTGGTTCTTTTCAGTCCTTTAGCGATTGATATTTATCTACCTGCTTTACCTCTTATTGCTTCCACTTTTCAGGTCGATAATGCGCTAGCACAAGACACGATCACTTGGTTCTTATTTGCTATGGGTGTTGGTCAGCTATTCGCAGGTCCCCTAGCAGATAAACTCGGACGTCGAACTGTTGCACTGGGCGGTATCACCATTTACGCGATGAGCGCTTTATTGGCGTGGAGTGCTCAAAATATTGAGTGGATGTTGGTTTCCCGACTGCTACAAGGCTTAGGTGCGTGTGCGACATCGGTAGCAGCCTTTGCAACAGTTCGCGATATCTTTGGCCCGGAAAAAAGCGGCAAAATGATCAGCTACCTTAACGGTGCGATTTGTTTCATTCCGGCTTTAGCTCCAATTCTAGGTAGCTGGTTAACTCAGCAATTTGACTGGCGTGCTAACTTTAGCTTTATGGCGGGTTTTGCTGTGGTGTCTGGATCATTAATGTTTTTCATGATGAAAGAGACTAACCCGTCAACAGAAAAGCAAGCCGTGTTTAAGCTTAGTCGGTATTGGGCAGTGCTTAGCACACCATCTTTTGTTTTCCATGCGTCATTATGCTTGATGGCGATGGCGGTTATTCTTGCTTACGTTACCTCAGCACCGTCGGTATTGATGACGGGGATGGGGCTGTCGATGAATGAATTCACTTTCTGGTTTGGTGTAAATGCGGTGATAAACATTGCGGCATGTATGCTGGCGCCTAAGTTTATGGAGCGCGTTGGAACTCACAACACCTTGGTCACCGGGATCTCAACTCTGGGCCTCGCAGGTGTGATCATGCTAGTGATGAATGGTCAGAATACCGCGCTTTCTTTCATGCTACCTATCTTCATGTCTTCTGTAGGTTTTGCATTCATTCTGGGTGCAGCGGCAGGGAAAGCGTTAGAACCGTTTGGTGATAAGGCGGGCACGGCAGCTGCACTGCTTGGATTGTTCCAAATGAGTGGCTCTGGTTTGCTGGTGGGTACACTGCAACGCTTATCTCTGGATCCACAAACCTTGATCGCAATTCATATGTGGGTCCTATTACCTGCGTTGGTCGTTCTGTTTACAAAAGCAGGGAAGAACTGGCACTCGAGCTTTGCGAAAGCGTAAATCAGTGTAATTTAGTATTTTCCAATGTAAGTAAGGCGTGTATATTTGTCACTCAGACTTTTCCTGACACCATAACGGAACTCAAAAAGTAATGTCGTTAACCACGTATGAAATGGCTCGTATTCTAGAGCAAATGGAAGATTCACCAGAAAAGGTGATGTTTGGCAAGTTGCTTAATGAGCTGGGTAATCAAAGCTCCGAGCGTATTCGTAGTGCGGCTAAACAAGTACCTCTGCCAATTTTGCGTGATATCGTGTACCAATTTCAGCAAGTGATTGAGTCACGCAAAGATGAACAAGTCGAGCAGATGGCAAAAGACCTCGCTCAGCAAGGTATCTCAGCAGAAGAGCTACTGGCTTACTTGAATAAATAATAAAAAATCCCCGCATGATGCGGGGATTTTTTTAGCTCGTCATTTTCTTTTTCAGGATGTGGTCCAAAGACAGCGGTCCTGGCCCCCATACGATTATGATAAGAATCATCAATCCCCAAAGTTGGTGGTCATAAAAACCTTTCTCCCACAACAGTGGGTAAGAGATCACTGCGATGATGTTGAACACAAACAGCATTGCTGCCATCGGGCGGGTAATCAATCCTAGTGCCAAGAACACCGGTAGAACCAACTCCGCAGCCGTACCTAAATAAGCCGCCAATTCCCATGGCAAGATTGGCACTTGGTATTCCAGCTCAAATAAGTACAGCGTGCTATCCCAAGATGAGATTTTGATTAGTCCTGAATTGAAGAACACCCAAGCAACCCAAAAGCGGCAAAAGAGAAGTAGTAAAGGGACAAAGCCAGCTTGTAAGGTACTGATTAAATCGTCGTACCGATTCACTAAGTTTTTAACCGTATCCGTCATAGAGTGCTCCTTAGATTGATTGCAATGTAAAGCCGTCAACAATATCGAGTGCCATGATGCGATTGAGATGAGCGAGTAAAACTTCAGGTATTTCGCTCAAACTCTGCTTCTGCTCTAAACATTGCAGCAGTTGGAACACATCAGCATCGAGTGCGTGACACAAGGCTTCTCCATTGGCTTGAATCGAGATGACACCTTGCTGTAATTGGTTGATATTAAGTTGTTCGAATTGCCCAGTTTGAATCGCGCTAAATAGATCGAATACTGCGTAGTTGGAGTCAAAGCTGCGGCAGCCCTTTTTAAGGTGTAAGATTAAAGTGGGTTGTTGCTCTTCACTCACTTCGCCAAGTAACGCAAGCGGTTTTAATTCCGCTGCATTGGATTGCTCATACTGTGCTTGACGAGCTAGGTCGATATGCCACTCGAAGCGTGCGACTTCAGGGCTGTAAGGTGCTTGTGCGATCACCTGACTGAACTGCATGATGGTGTCTTGAAAGCCTTCGCCATAATGCACCACATTTCCTTCTTCTAATGGGTAAGAAAGAACATGCTGGCGAGCTATCTGTTCAAAGCATTCTTCACCAAGCAGCGCTTCAACCATCGGGTAGGTCGCGGACAACACTTCGCTTAAGCTGACGATAAAGTTATTGCGGTAAATTTGTATGCGTTCATCAGCGGTAAACGTATCACTGGCAATATCGCAGTCTTCACCGAGCGCTTGATAGTGCAGGGCTTTAGCAAACTGGCTTTGTAAGGTGGCTAGATTCATGATGCCTTCCTTGGTTCGCTTTGTTCACTTGGAAGTGTGCCTTGCAACAGCAGTTGCGATGCTTTCTGCGCTTCTTCGAGCAAGACTTCTGGCGCGGGGATATCCAAATCCCATTCAATCAACGTATGACGTGGACCGTGTTTTTTTGTCCACTGTGAAAACAACTGCCAAACTTCATCGCTAACTGGGCGGCTATGGGTATCAATCCATATCTCACCTTTGTCGAGTTGTTTAATGGTAAAACCTGCCAAGTGAATCTCATCCACTTTGTCGGCTGGAATCGCATCTAGGTATGTGTCGCAATCAAAACCGTGGTTGAACGCTGAAACATAAACATTGTTTAAATCGAGCAATAAACGACAGTCAGTGCGCTTTTGCACTTCGGTAAGAAACTCCCATTCGCTGATGGTCGAATGTTGAAACTTCACATAACTAGATGGGTTCTCTATCAAGATCTCGCGTTGCAAATATTCCTGCACTTCATTCACGTTACGAGTGAACACGTTGAGCGCTTCTTCCGTATACGGAAGTGGAAGCAGGTCATTAAAGTAGTGACCGCCGTTTTCACTCCAACTTAAATGGTCAGAAACAAGAATTGGGTCGATTGAGTCAATCAGTGATTTAAGTTGCGCAAGATGCTTTTGACTAACACGTTCCACCGAACCTAGCGACAAACCAATACCGTGGCAGCTAATTTGATATTGCTCGCGAAGCGTTTGTAGCTGATGGCGCTCTGTTGCATTGGGTTGGAAATAGTTTTCACTGTGGATTTCTAACCAAGACAACTCAGGCTGGGATTGGCTAAAGTAATCGAGGTGAGGGGTTCTTAATCCAACTCCAACAAGGTCGTGGAAGGTGTGGTGTTTCACGTGAAACTCCTTTTCAAATCGTGCGGGAAGAGAAGGATGCGTCTTGGCTTTGCGTTGGTTGAGCGTCAACGCATCCTCACAATAGCTAGCGATAAAAGATTATGAAGAAGAAGTGCTACCGCCAGCGAGTTTGTCACAAAGACCTTTTGGTACGACTACGAATGCGTCTTTTTGGTTATCCTCTTTAGAAGTACCAGCGCATGAGCTGCTTTTTGTTGCACAGTCGTTTTTACCTGCTTTAGAAACGCCATAGCACTTTTCTTTTTCAGCAGCGACAGCTGGAGCTGCAGTTAGCATTGTGCCACCAAGAGCTAGAAGACCAGTAACAGCAGCAGTAACAGCTAGATTCGACTTTTTCATAATAAATTCCTCTGAATGATTTCCTTTACTTTAAGTTGGCAAGATGAATCGCCTGTTTTGGCGTTTTTGTTATCAACTTGCTTAACTTAAAAGATAGGAAACTGGCTAAAAAACTTTCAGAAAAATTTCTGAAGCAAATGGGTTTGTAGGGTTAAATAGGTATAACTAATTGATGTGTTGGGTAAAAAAACATCGATTTTTTTATCAAGTTTTGTCTAAACAGCACCCGGTTGTTTAGGTTATAATCGGTTTTTATGTATAAATAACCAGTAGCTCTCATCATGATGGATCCATCTCTATTACTCGACGGTTTGAACGATAAACAACGTGAAGCCGTTGCAGCACCTCTAGAAAACTTGCTCGTTCTTGCTGGCGCAGGAAGTGGTAAGACACGCGTTCTTGTTCACCGTATCGCTTGGCTGATGTCGGTCGAGCAAGCTTCTCCGTTTTCAATTATGTCGGTAACCTTTACCAATAAGGCGGCGGCAGAGATGCGTGGACGTATCGAAGAGCTAATGATGGGCAGTGCAGGCGGTATGTGGAATGGTACTTTCCACGGCATTTGTCACCGTATTCTGCGTGCACACTATCTTGATGCGAAGCTACCGGAAGATTTCCAAATCATCGACAGTGACGACCAACAGCGTCTGCTAAAGCGTTTGATCAAAGCGCAAAACCTCGATGAGAAGCAATGGCCAGCACGCCAAGTGGCATGGTGGATTAACGGCAAGAAAGACGAAGGTCTGCGCCCGTCGCACATTGATGCGTACCATGATCCAGTAACCAAGACATATCTGCAGTTGTACACCGCTTACCAAGAAGCGTGTGATCGTGCTGGTTTAGTCGATTTTGCGGAAATCTTGCTGCGCGCACATGAGCTACTGCGTGATAACAAGTTCGTTCGTGAACACTACCAAGCACGCTTTAAGCACATCTTGGTCGATGAGTTCCAAGATACCAACAACATTCAATATGCTTGGCTACGTATGATGGCGGGTCCTGAGTGTCACGTGATGATCGTAGGTGATGACGACCAGTCGATTTATGGTTGGCGTGGTGCAAAAGTCGAGAACATTGAGAAGTTTACGCTCGAATTCCCAAGCGTGAATACCATTCGTCTTGAGCAAAACTACCGTTCCACTAAGACCATTCTGGAAGCATCTAACACCCTGATTGCGAATAACACCGAGCGTATGGGTAAAGAGTTGTGGACGGATGGCGTGGTCGGTGAGCCTATCTCGGTTTACAGCGCTTACAACGAATTAGATGAAGCCCGTTTTGCGGTGAACAAAATCAAAGAGTGGCAAGACAAGGGCGGTGCTCTGAATGACGCTGCGATGCTTTACCGTAACAACGCCCAGTCGCGTGTTCTGGAAGAAGCGTTAATTCAAGCCGGTCTGCCTTATCGTATCTATGGCGGCATGCGATTCTTCGAACGTCAGGAAATCAAAGATGCCTTGAGCTACATGCGTCTGATTGCCAACCGTAACGATGATGCGGCGTTTGAACGTGTGGTGAATACGCCAACGCGTGGTTTGGGCGATAAGACGCTTGAAACCATCCGTTTTGCGGCTCGTGATCGTGGTTGCACCATGTGGGAAGCGAGTGTGGCAATGTTAGACGAGAAGGTGCTTGCTGGTCGCGCTGCTGGTGCTCTGAGCCGTTTTATCGAGCTTGTCACCGCGCTAGAAGACGACACCTTAGAGATGCCGCTGCATCACCAAACTGACCATGTAATTAAATACTCGGGCTTGTTCGCGATGTACGAGCAAGAGAAGGGCGAAAAGTCTAAGGCACGTATTGAGAACTTGGAGGAATTGGTGACCGCAACTCGCCAATTCGAGAAACCAGAAGAAGCCGAAGACATGTCACTGCTGACGGCATTCCTAACCCACGCAGCACTAGAAGCGGGCGAAGGACAAGCGGACGAATTTGAAGATGCGGTTCAGCTCATGACATTACACAGTGCGAAAGGTCTAGAGTTCCCATTGGTGTTTATGGTCGGTGTGGAAGAAGGCATGTTCCCAAGCCAAATGTCGGCAGAAGAAGCAGGGCGCTTAGAAGAAGAACGCCGTCTGTGTTACGTAGGCATGACCCGTGCGATGCAGAAACTGTACATCACTTATGCTGAAATGCGCCGTTTGTACGGTCAGGATAAGTACCATAAGCCGTCTCGTTTTATTCGTGAGCTGCCAGAAACATGCTTGGATGAAGTACGAATGAAGGCGCAAGTTAGCCGTCCTTCAAGCAGTGGTCGATTTAGCCAAACTGTTGTGAAAGAGAGCTTTAATGAAACCGGCTTTACACTAGGTTCTCGTGTGATGCATCCAAAGTTTGGTGAAGGCACCATCATCAACTTCGAAGGCAGTGGTCCACAAAGCCGTGTACAGATTGCCTTTAACGGTGAAGGCATCAAATGGTTGGTAACTGCTTACGCACGACTAGAGAAACTGTAAGGCTTGACCAAAACTCATACCAATCGTAGTAAATAACTGGTCATTCTAGCTTGTTAAAATACTCGATAACTGCGTTGCAATTTTTGATTGTAGAATAACTACTTATCGAAAAATTGCGCCTTGTTCTCAAGCATTTTCCCTACGCTATTTCTGATCACTTATTTACTGTGATTGGTATCATCAACTTAAGAGCTGCTTCGGCGGCTCTTTTTGTTTGTGCGGTTTTGGTGTCGCTAACGCAGTAAAAAATGGAATGATAAATGGAGTACAAAAGCGCGACTTAACGATGCCGTTTGAAGTGAAAGGTGGGCGTTGTGGGTGAATGCCTGTTTTCAGCAGATCTACTGAGAAAAACTTTAGGCAAAGAAAAACCCCGAGGGCTTGCGCCCATCGGGGTTATAGTCTTACTCGCAGCAATCCGGCTACTAAGAGTGCTCCATGCATCTAATCCATGATAGTGTGCTTAATCCGTCAGCTTAATCCTTACGTCGCCTTCCTAGCGGTGTCCTTAATGACCTTATCCTGGTCTGCTAACTATCCTCGTTAGCTCTCATCACTTGTTCCCTGAGCGGTGTCCCTGACATCATCCTGATGTTCAAATCCTTGCCTCGTCCAGAGGTGTCCATTTCCCGTCCTTAGTAGCAACCATCCTAGTCACTATTGATTCCGTTCAATGTCCAATTTTGCAATCCATGCCCGACTATTCATCCTGAATAACCGTTTCTTCTTCCTGAAGTTCACCAAGTCCGTGGTGTTTCCTGTTCCGTGTCAGCATCCTTCCGACAGGTTCAATATTACGTGTTTAACGATTTCCAACAACGGGCTAATCTCACATTTTTTAACTCTCTTAGCGTTCAAAAAAGATACATGAGTATTAAATTCAATGGCTTATACTCTTTTCTGTACGGTTTTACCATTAAAAAAGAGAGGTTTGCTCAACCCTTTGTGAGAGATCTCGCACAAGGGGTCGAGCGAAAGACTCTTACTGCCCGATAGCGGCACCTTCACGTCTTGGATCCGCAGCGCCTTCAAGACCGTCTTTTGTTATTCGTATCGCATGCAGACCAGAGTTCAAATCCCGAACATCGGTTTTAAAGCCCATCTTCTCCAGAGCAGGCTGTAAGCCCTCTGCGGCGGTACCTTGCTCAATATCTAAGGTGCCAAAACGGTTCAGCAATCGTGGCTGATTAATCGCGCTTTGGATGTCCATATCCCATTGCGTGTGGGCGATAATGGCTTGTGCGACGTAACCAATAATGCGGCTGCCACCCGGTGAGCCAATTGCCATGTAAGGCTTGTCATCCTTCATCATAATGGTTGGTGCCATAGATGAACGTGGGCGTTTGCCCGGTTCTAATCGGTTTGCGATTGGCACACCATCTTGATGCGTGCGGAAAGAGAAATCGGTCAGTTCGTTATTGAGCAAGAAGCCGCGTACCATCAAGCGTGAGCCAAAGGCGTTCTCGATGGTTGTTGTCATTGAAACCACATTGCCTTGCTTATCGACGATATTGAAATGGCTGGTGGAAGGCAGCTCGATCGATTGGTCCATGCTTAAGTTCATGGCGTGCGACCAAGGAGGATTACCGGCTTCAGCCTTACTCAAGGCTTTACCGACTTGAATGAGCTCAGCACGTTGTTTGAGATAATCTTTATCAAGCAAGCCTTCGGTTGGCATTGGCACATAATCTTGGTCAGCCATGTATTTACCACGATCCGCGAACGCAAGGCGCGATGCATCGGCGATCACTTGCCATGATTTCGCGCTTTCGGCTCCCCAACCTTTAAGATCGTATTGCTCGGTGATCGCGAGAATCTGTCCAACCGTCAATGCGCCAGAGCTAGGTGGTCCCATGCCGCAGATGTCATAGCTTTGGTAAGCCGCACAAACCGGTTCACGTTGCTTGATTTGGAACGCATCAAAGTCAGGTTGTGCCAATACGCCAGGATTGCCCGGTGCATTTTGTACGGTCTTGATGATGTCTGTGGCGATATCGCCTTGATAGAAAGCTTTTGCCCCTTGCTCTGCAATTGCCGTCAGAGTTTGCGCGTATTCAGGGTTCTTCAACAACGTGCCTTCGGCTTTTGGTGAGCCGTCTGGATTGAAGAAGTAAGCCTTAGTCGCAGGGAAGCGTGATAGGCGCTTAGCATCTTTCTCAATCAGACTCGCGAGGCGAGGACTGACTTCGAAACCTTGCTCAGCCAAGGTAATCACGGGTTGGATTATCTTCTTCCATTCCAACTTGCCGTATTTCTGGTGCGTGTCCCACAGCAGTTTCACTGTACCAGGAGTGGCAACGGAACGCCCACCGACAACCGCATCGTAAAATTGCAGTGGTTGTCCTTTGTCATCTAGGAAGAGTTTCGGCGTTGCGGCGAGCGGTGCGGTTTCGCGTCCATCATACGTAGTCAGTTTTTGTTTCTCACTGTCCCAATACACTAAGAAGGCGCCACCACCAATGCCTGAAGATTGGGGTTCTACTAAGCCTAGCATCAGCTGCACGGCAACCATAGCATCAATAGCATTACCACCTTGGGCAATAACATCCGCACCAGCTTGGGTTGCAATTGGGTTAGCAGCGGTAACCATATAATCTTTCGCTTTGATCAATTGTTTTTGCTCGAAGCCAGTGCTGTGCTCCGGCGCAACCGCATCTGCTGCTTGGTTAGCAAAGACTGATGTAGATAAGATTAGTGGGGAGGTAAGAAAAAGACCCGTGGTCACGAGTCGGTTGAACGTCCAATGCATGATGACTCTCCATGTTGCCAGTTTTGTGCTTTGAGCTTGGCAGTTATGGAGAGTCACGTCGAGTCAGCAATCTTAGAAATGTCGATTGTGCTACGCTTTTAAATCAGTACTTTATCCGATAAAAGTATTGATAGTTTGGTATAGAATACTGCCGCCCACTAGAGTAAATACCACGCCGCATAGACCGTCGATGTAGATACCCGCTTGTTGTAATTTACGCTGTAAGCGCTGTGTCGACAGCATCCATGCAAGGCTAGAGAACCAGAATAGCGACAAGCCAAACAGGATGACCAAGGCAGTACCTTTGCCAGTAATCGACATACCTGCTGGGACTAAACTCGACATCAAACTGACAAAGAACACCAGGGCTTTTGGGTTAAGAATGTTGGTCGCAAACCCTTTAGCAAACGCTTGACGCTTATTGCTGATCACTAGGTTATTTTGCTTCTTAGGTTGATCCGTCAGTGGGTTTTGGATCATCGAGATCACGGCACGCAATGCGCCAATTCCTAAGTAGAGCAGGTAACTACCACCGAGCAGTTGTACCACGGAATACAGCACTGGGTGCTGGTGGACGACAAAACTCACACCTGTCAGGCTGAACAAAGAGTGCAGCAAAATACCGACGGACAATCCCAACGCAATGTACAAGCCAGTTTGACGACCATGACGCGTCGCATTTTGTACGACCAGCGCAAAGTCCGGACCTGGACTCATTAGGGCAATAAAGTGAATGCTGGCGAGTGTCAGCAATATGGTGGATTCATTCATAACACATCTCAAATTTAACCAATGCGGCTATTGTCGTGGTAAGTCACCTGTGGCGCTTGTAAAAAACTGACAGCTTTCTCGGTAAATGAAATTAACGAGCCACTTGAGAAGGGGAAACGCCGTAGGTCTGTTTAAACGCTTTGCTGAAATGCGCTTGATCATAGAAACCGATTTGATGAGCGACGTCGGTACCACATTGACCAGCTTGCAGTAACTTCATGCCTTGTTCAAGGCGCAGGCGTGCGAACCATGCATAAGGCGTCATGCCAGTTTGCGCTTTAAAGTGGCGCTGGAACTGAGTTGGGCTCAGTTGGCACAGCTCTGAAAGTGAATCCAAACGCACCGCTTGGTCAAGGTTAGCCATTAGATAATCTTTTAACGTCCCAAGCGATTGGTTTCCTAGCGGCACCACTTTTTGTCGCTCAAGCGATCCGTAGCGATCAAAAAGTTGGTTAAATCCTTCAAAAGGAAGGCAATCTTTGGTGAGTTGGCTGAGGTTTTCACGACGAAGCAGCCCGTGTAAGTTACTAAGTTGTGAAAATATCTGCGGATCCGAGATGATCAGTTCGTTGAAGTGTATTATTTGACCGTTTTGCTTAAGATCAGCCAGATCGCTCAATAGATGAGGTTCGATCGCAAACACATTTACTTCGTAGCCACTCTCGAGCTTAGATTGCCCGTCGTGCAGCTCATCCGGCGGCATAATCACAATTTGCCCGTGACCAACTTGGTGGCTGTTACCTTGGTATTGGAACTTCTGCGCACCATGCGTGATCAGGCCGAGATGAAAATCCAGATGGTAATGCCTTTGAAAAGCAAATTTCTGGTATTTCGCCTCTATTAGACTCAAGTTGTCATGGTCGGTTGCGTAGTACTGAATATGTTCCATTAAATAAAAAAGCTTGGTCACATTATGACCAAGCTTATCTGGCAATTTCTAACTTGTCTTGTAAAAAACGATCACTGTGGCTGAACGATTCGGCGTGAGCGACGGTTATTACGTAATCCATCAAAGCTAAACACGACTAGTGCTCCCCAAATAAAGACGAAAGTGATCGCTTTATCCATGGTAAAGGGTTCGCCATACATCAATACTGCAAGTAAAAACATTAAGCTTGGGCCTATATATTGGAAAAAGCCCAAAGTCGATAATTTGAGTCTTGTTGCTGCACCCGTAAAGCACAGCAGTGGCAGGGTTGTTATAACCCCAGCCGCGATCAACAAACTATTTAACGTAAGTGGATTCGTAAGCATATTTGAGGTTGGTGTATCGGCAATAAAAAGCAAATAAACAGCGGCCACTGGCAGTAGAAGTAATGTCTCGATAAACAAGCCAGTTTTTGCATCGACACTGACTTTCTTTCTTAATAAGCCATAAAAGCCGAAGCTCATTGCTAACGCCATCGCAACAACAGGTACGGAGCCAAATACAATCAGTTGAACGAGTACGCCACAACCTGCCAATACAACCGCGAACCACTGTAATTTACGCAGTCTCTCTCCCAAAAATACCATCCCGAGTAAGACGTTGATCAGTGGGTTAATGTAATAACCTAAGCTGGCGTCGAGCATATGATTCGAGTTTACCGCCCAAATGAAAATCAACCAATTGCCGCCAATTAACATGGAACTTGCGATCAGGTAAGCGATTTTCGTTTTGTCTTTCGCGATGTGGTAAGCCGAGCGCCAGTGACGGCCAAAATGGAGGAGTGCAGCAAGCAAAAAGAAAGACCATATCACTCGGTGGCTTAGAATTTCCAAAGGAGATACTTGTGCGATGGACTTAAAGTACATCGGCGCAATGCCCCACATGGTATACGCGCCAATCGCTAGCAAGATACCTTGCCGCGCGCGTTGTTGTTCGTCTTCTGGTGTCATGAAGTGTCACCTAATTGTGTGTTTTATAGAGCAGAAAATCAGTATACGAGTCGTGATGCGAAACACCTAACAATTTGCGGTTTTATTCACCATGAAACCCCATTACAATGTGCCCTCACTTTGTGTGCCAGTGGTATGCATAAGCACCTCTTTTTTAAGACCCAATCTGAGACTTTTCATGACCTCGACCTTGTTAGCCGAACAATCTGATTCGCCTGTAACGCCTCAACGTGTGTTGGAGGATGTGTTTGGTTACCAAGAGTTCCGTGATGGTCAGCAGTTGGTGATTGACGCCGCGATAGAAGGTCGCGACAGCTTAGTTATCCTGCCTACTGGTGGCGGTAAGTCGCTGTGTTATCAAATTCCTGCTTTGGTTCGCGCTGGCATTACTTTGGTCATTTCTCCGCTTATCTCGCTGATGAAGGACCAAGTGGACCAGCTTAAAGCCAACGGTGTAGCGGCTGAGTGCATTAACTCGACCATGCCTCGTGAAGAGCTGCTCAGCGTGTATAACCGCATGCACACTGGTCATCTTAAGTTGGTGTACGTCTCGCCAGAACGCGTATTAATGCGTGACTTCATTGAACGTTTGGAAAACCTGCCGTTATCGATGATTGCCGTTGATGAAGCGCACTGTATTTCCCAGTGGGGACACGACTTCCGTCCAGAATATGCCGCGCTTGGTCAACTTAAGCAGCAGTTTTCCCATGTGCCATTTATGGCGCTGACGGCGACCGCAGATGATGCAACGCGCCGAGATATTCTTGAACGCCTGCAACTGAATAATCCAGAGGTTTACCTAGGCAGCTTCGACCGTCCCAACATTCGCTACAACTTAGTTGAGAAGCACAAGCCGGTTTCGCAAATCGTTCGTTATCTTGAAACCCAAAAGGGTAACTGCGGCATCATCTATTGTGGTAGCCGTAAGAAAGTTGAGATGGTGACCGAGAAGCTGTGCAACAACCACATTCGTGCTGCTGGTTATCACGCAGGTATGGACGCTGATGAGCGCGCTTACGTTCAAGAAGCTTTCCAACGTGATGACATCCAAATTGTAGTGGCGACCGTGGCATTCGGTATGGGCATCAACAAACCAAACGTGCGTTTTGTGGTTCACTTTGATATCCCGCGCAACATCGAGTCTTACTATCAGGAAACGGGTCGTGCAGGGCGTGATGGTTTACCTGCAGAAGCGATGATGTTGTATGACCCAGCGGACATCAGTTGGCTGCGCCGTATGTTGGATGAGAAAGACGATGGTCCACAGAAGCAGGTGGAAACCCACAAACTGAATGCGATGAGTGCCTTTGCTGAGGCGCAGACTTGTCGTCGTCAGGTGCTATTGAATTACTTTGGTGAGTATCGTGAGAAGCCATGTGGCAACTGCGATATTTGCTTAGATCCACCGAAGCACTTTGATGCAACAGAAGAAGCACGTAAGGCGTTGTCTTGTGTGTACCGTGTTAATCAGAGCTTTGGTATGGGCTACGTGGTAGAAGTGCTACGTGGCATGCAAAACATTCGTGTACGTGAAAACGGGCACGATAAGATTTCTACCTACGCGATAGGGCGCGATCACAGCCACGATTACTGGGTGAGTATCTTCCGTCAGTTAATCCACAAAGGGCTGCTGTTCCAAAACATCACGCGTAACTCAACGCTGCAACTTACTGAAGAGGCGCGTCCGCTGCTACGTGGCGATGTGACTCTGGAGTTAGCGGTTCCGCGTTTAGACACTGCAGCACGTGCGGCGAAGTCGGACAAACTGACCAGCAAGAACTACGACAAAAAGCTGTTTGCTAAGTTACGTAAGCTGCGTAAGTCGATTGCTGATGAAGATGGTTTGCCACCATACGTGGTCTTTAGTGATGCGACTCTGATTGATATGGCGGAAATTCTGCCAACGTCTTACGGCGAAATGCTGGCAGTCAGTGGAGTTGGTCAGCGCAAACTGGAGAAGTACGCCGACCCATTCCTCGATTTGATTCAAGAACACATTACTCACCACGGATAAGGAACCAAGATGCAAAAGGAATTTGGCTTAGCGGACTACATGGCACAAGAAGGGCGCTTAATCATTACCGCGCCGAGCTTTGACCTTGATAGCTTTCCTGCCTTAGGTGAGCGTTTAGTCAGACTGCTTTCTGCAACTGTGTTGGAAAAGCAATGGGATGCGGACATTCACTCTTGGCTGATCGACTTTGAAGGTTGCCGACTGTTTATGAAAGCAGAGCATTACAGCGAAGCGATTTGGTTTGAAGCTTTAGCAATTGAAGAGAGCAGGGAAGAGCTGGATTATCTTGCAGGATTGTTCCAGCGCGGTTTCTAAAAATAGAATTTTTCTTGAAAGGGTGTTTCACATGAAACACCCTTTTTTATGCTCAAACGTTTGCGTAAGACAGATGACTTGCGGCGAAAAGTGGTTAATGTATAATCGCCCACCGCTTCGCTCAGAAAGAGCCAAGCCAGTTTATTTTTCATTTTACATTGTTGGTAAGAGCCACTTTATTCAGTGACTCGATTTGGGTTCCCTCACCCCCAAACCAAACTAAAAAGGTATCGCATGAGTAACTTTACCCCTGCGCAGCAGCGCAACGCCCTTATCTATCTGGTTCTATTCCACCTAGTCATTATTGCATCTAGCAATTACCTAGTTCAGCTACCGTTTACTATTTTCGGTTTCCATACCACTTGGGGCGCATTCACTTTCCCATTTATATTCCTAGCGACTGACTTAACTGTGCGTATTTTCGGTGCTCAGTTGGCGCGTAAGATCATCTTCTTAGTGATGTTGCCTGCTTTGGCAGTGTCTTACTTCTTATCGGTGGTGTTCTTCGAAGGTCAATTCCAAGGTTTTGGTCACCTAGGGGAATTTAACTTATTCGTTGCTCGTATCGCGATTGCTAGCTTCATGGCGTACCTACTTGGTCAGATCATGGATGTGCACGTGTTCAACCGCCTACGTCAAATGAAGCAATGGTGGGTGGCACCAACGTGTTCAACGCTTTTCGGTAATGCACTTGATACTATCGCTTTCTTCGCCATTGCGTTCTATCAAAGCCCAGATCCATTTATGGCAGAGCATTGGACGGAAATCGCGTTGGTGGATTACGGCTTCAAACTGATTATCAGTCTTGGTTTGTTCGTTCCGATGTACGGCGTATTACTGAATTACCTAATTAAGAAGCTGACTGCGGTGAACCCTGACTTTAAGGTGACCACAAGCGTTCAGTCTTAATATCAGTGGGAACCCCGAAAGCCGCTTGCTCAAATCAAGCGGCTTTTTTGTGCCTGTTTACTTGGGGTTAGAGGGTTTTGTACAGCATGGGGAGTAATTAGATCATGGGTGTCCAAAAGCTCCCTAAGCTGTACAAAGGTAAAAATGGAGTAATAAAAAAGGTCCCGAGTGAGACCTTTTTATCGAAGTTACGGAACGTAGAGGAAGCTAGTTGGTGAAATGGCTAACGGAGCATCTTCTCAATCAAAATGGCTTTTTGCGCATCGAAGGCGCCAAGTTGCAGGCCGTTCTCCCAACTGATGCTTTGATTGAACATCGCCAGCATCAAACCGACACTGCGTTGATTGGCGTCCTGCCAGCAATCAGATTCGCTGTACTCTCCATCATTTATCGCGTTGCCATTAACGAGAATGGGCTCGAAACGCCATTTTTCGCCGACACGGTAGTAGCCTTTACTGGTTAAGGTCTGGTTGGATTGAATCGTTAAAATGTGCTCGATGCCCGGCTCACCGGTTAATTCAAATACAAATCTTAGCTGGTGGTCGCCACATTGCAACTCAACGATCAGTTGGCCGTTTTCCTCAATCAGTGTTGACTGAGAGTAGTCTCCGAAGCAGTGCAGCAACCAAGAAATAGGGTGACTGGCTGTTTCAAGAAACCACTCTTTGAGTGTGAAGGTGCCCGGTAGGTTAACTTGGGTGATTAGATTGACCACACAAGGTTGGGTTTGCGAGGTGAGCCATTTCTCTATCGTCTTGGCGGTCTCTAGCTGAGCAAAGGCGTAATTAACCAATAGGTTGGAGTTCGGTTGCTGCCAGTGAGTGATGTCGGAATTCAATCCCACCAATGGCTTTTCACAAATCAGCTTGGTTGAACCTAACGTCTTTATGATCTCTGCATGAGTATGCGCAGGTGTCGCGATGGTCACGACATCGAGTTGTTTGAGTGCGCTGATGTTCGTTTCTGCCTTTAGGATTGCTTCCTCACTGCACGCTTGCTGAAGCGGTTCTATTTGGTTGGCGCATAACGTTGTGACCGATACACCATTGTTTCGATAGTGGGGAATGTGCGTGCGTCCCCAGTTGATTCCTATGATGCCAGCTTGTTTGATTTGCTCTGGCTTGTTGAAACGTTCACTCAATGGCGGCAAGGCAATTCGTTCATCTGTTAGACGTTGGTCATGGTGATAATCATTGCTTGGCAGCACTTGCCATGGCTTGTTGTAATGCTGCTTGAGTGCACAAACGAGTTCGTAGAAATTCCACTTATCCTTTAAGTTGCTATCAAGATGGTATAAACCTGCTTCGTTCCGCTCAATAAGCTGCAAAAAGGCGAGTGCAGTATCGTCCATATGAGAAGTCGCGGGATACCAAACTGTACTAGCGGTAATAACGCCGTTCTCTTCATATTGGCGGTCGAGATGCGCCAACATGTTATTGCCTTCTGCTTGGTGATGGAGCTGCCAACCAATTCGAGCAATCATCGCATCTGGATTTGCTTGCCAGATTGCATCTTCACAACGAACTTTGTATTTGCCGTATTCATCTTGGGTGTTTCTTTCTTCAAAGATGCCATAAGGCCCATTTTTTGTGGCATCAAATACCATTGCTGTACTGACAAAAAGATAAGGAATGTTGCGCTGTTTGCAGTGCTCACCAAGCCACGCTGCCCACGCTTCACTCCCCATCGCCATGTGGCACACCGCATCAATGTGGTGCTGTTGCCAAAATTGCTCACTTTGCTGTGGATCATCTGGTGGGATTTGGTGGTGATTCCATTCCAATACGTTCCAGCCACGGAGGTGGAACTGATGAGCAACTTTAGGGGCGAGGGTGCCAGTTAAGCCAGTCATTAAAACGGTTTTCATTATGGTGCATCTTGGTTGGCTAAATCGTGCTTATCAATAAAGCATGGCTGTTTTTCGATGTAGAGCGGAGAAGCTGAGATTTTTGCTGGGCAGCACGTTTTGTAGGGGAAGTAGAAGCAAAAAAACCCAAGCGAACGCCTGGGCTTTAGTATTGTAAGGCAGTGATATTCGCTTATTTTGCTACGATATTTAATGGCCAGCCGATGTCTGTCTGACGGTTGGATTCAATTTCCAACTCAGCCGCAGTCAGTGGGTTTTTCTCTAGCCATTGCGCATCAATGTGTAACGTTAGATTGTCGCCTTCAACCGTTAGAGTCACATTTGGCTCTAGATCAGGATTGCGACGATGGCTGAGTAGAACCGCAAGACGCAACAGTCTCAATACTCGTTTGGCACTTGAGCCTGATAATGCATGCTGCTCAGGTAAAGAAGTGAGCTGTTCGCGATAGCGACGAGCCACTTCACCAATAAAGAACTTCTGCGCGCGCGTGTAACCAGGCAGATCCAAATTCTGCAGCAAGTAAGCACTATGCTCTCCGCCTTTTTTGAAATCGATAGTTAAACCAATTTCATGCAGTTTTGCGGCGGTCTCGAGTAATATCTTGCCCTGAGGCTCTGTAATCCACTCATCGCCCCCAGCTTGCTGTAAAAGCGTGTGTGCCAGAGTAGCGACTTGTTCGCCGTATTGGTGATCGAGCTGATAGCGATTTTGTACGCTAGCGATAGTGCGGGCACGAATGTCTTCTTGGCGAAGCTCTTCAACCATCTCATACACTAAGCCTTCGCGTAGTGCGCCGCCAGCGAGTGTCATAGCATCGATTTCAAGCAATTCAAAAACGGCAATCAAAATAGAGAGGCCACTAGGGAACACTAATGCCCGCTCAAGTGTTAAGCCTTCAATATCGAGCTCTTCTAAATGGTCGGCCAACATGGCTTGCTTCTGTAGACGCTTGAGTTTGGAGTGAGTGATTACTTCGTCCATGCCTTGCGCCAGCATTATCTCTTGCAATGCCTGAACAGTGCCTGATGCACCAACACACACATCCCAACCAATTTCTGTATAACGTTCTAAAATCGGCTGAATGGTCTGTTTCGCTCCTTCAATTGCCGCGTCAAAGTTACGAGCATTCAATTGGCGATCTTTAAAGAAGTTTTCAAGCCAAGTCACGCAGCCCATTTTTAAGCTGGTCAGTGCTTTGGCTTCGAAACCTTCACCGATAATCAGTTCGGTACTTGCTCCACCGATATCGACTACAAGGCGACGACCACTACCGCCAGAGGTGTGAGCGACACCTTTATAGATAGTGGCAGCTTCTTCTTCACCAGTAATCACTTCGATAGGCTGGCCTAGAATTTGGTTAGCCTTTTCTAAAAACACATCTACATTGGTCGCGGTACGTAATGTTGCAGTACCGACGATGCGAATGTTTTGTTTAGGAATGTCCTGCAAGCGTTCCGCAAATAGACTTAAGCAGTCCCATCCTCGCTGCATAGCTTCCATACTAAGAGAATTATGTTCATCTAAGCCCGCTGCTAGACGAACTTTGCGCTTAATTTTAGCCATTGTTTGAACGCTGCCATCGATGTGACGCACAACGAGCATGTGAAAACTGTTCGACCCGAGGTCGATGGCGGCATATAGCGGTGATGATCCTGCTTGACTCATAAACGAACTCAGTTTCCTATTACGATTGTTTTGGTGCCGATTGACGCGGTTGGCGTGGACGACGTCCCTGCGGCTTACGGTTACCAGAACCAGAACGGGTACCGCCAGTATTCGTGCGGCGCTGTTGGTTGCGTGGTGCACGCATACGAATCGGAGCCGGTAGATCTTGAATCAGTGCCGACGAATCGTACTCTGAAACTGGGATTGTATGCTCAATGTATTCTTCGATTGCTGGTAGGTTAACCGCGTACTCTTCACAAGCAAAACTGATCGAATGGCCGCTCGCACCAGCGCGACCAGTACGGCCAATACGGTGAACATAATCTTCACAGTCGTCAGGAAGGTCGTAGTTGAAAACGTGCGTTACCTGAGGAATATGCAGGCCACGCGCTGCAACGTCAGTTGCAACTAAGATGTCGACATCACCTTTGGTGAATTGCTCAAGAATCTTCTCACGCTTCTTCTGCGGTACATCGCCAGTAAGAAGGCCTACACGGTGTCCATCGGCAGCCAAATGTCCCCAAACCGATTCACACTTATGCTTGGTATTGGCAAAAATGATAGCGCGATCTGGCCACTCTTCTTCAATTAGTGTTTGAAGCAGCGCCATTTTGTCTTCATTCGAAGGATAGAAAAGCTCTTCCTGGATACGGTGGCCAGTTTTTTGTTCTGGTTCGACAACGACATGCTCAGGAGTATTCATGTGTTCGAATGCCAGTTCTTGAACGCGGTAAGACAGCGTTGCTGAGAACAGCATGTTCAAACGCTCTTTTGGCTCAGGCATACG
The DNA here is from genome assembly GCF_033339475.1 of Vibrio sp. 2304. Classification (NCBI taxonomy): domain Bacteria; kingdom Pseudomonadati; phylum Pseudomonadota; class Gammaproteobacteria; order Vibrionales; family Vibrionaceae; genus Vibrio; species Vibrio sp. 2304. Next base: position 31,648 of record NZ_JAWOUQ010000022.1, read on the forward strand.
ACGGAACAAGAAGCGAATGTCTTTAATAAAGCCAAGATCGAACATGCGGTCGGCTTCGTCCAGAACAACAGCTTGAATGTTGTTGAGGTTAAACACGCGCTGTTTGTAGAAATCGATGATACGGCCTGTTGTTCCGATCAGAATATCTACGCCGTCTTGCAGTTTCGCAAGTTGCTTGTCGTAGCTTTCACCACCGTAAGCTAGAGCGGTTTTTAGACCTGTGCTTTCAGTTAATGATTCTGCATCATTGTAAATCTGAATAGCGAGCTCACGTGTAGGCGCCATAATAATTGCGCGTGGCTGTGTAGGCTTACGACCTTCATGTTCCGGAGTCGTCAGAAGGTGGTTGAACGTAGCAGTAAGAAACGCGAGCGTTTTACCAGTACCCGTTTGGGCCTGGCCTGCGATGTCTTGGCCGGTGAGCAGGACCGGCAACGCCAAGGCTTGGATAGGGGTACAAAATTCGAACCCTTTTTTGTCCAATCCTTCAATAACTTGGGGCTTTAAGCCCAAATCGGCGAACTTTTGCTCTGTGATATGCGTCTTTTTCATGGCTATAGAATATCAGCTAAAGCTTGCAATACGAAAGTAAATACATTCCAATAGGGCATCTAATTACTGGTTATCATCCAACCAGTTTCGAAAAACACATTGGAGTGGAAGATGAGTGATAAGATTTTGCAGCTAACTGATGACGGTTTTGAAAACGATGTAATCAACGCTGCAGGCCCGGTTCTAGTGGATTTTTGGGCAGAATGGTGTGGTCCTTGTAAAATGATCGCTCCTATTTTGGACGAAATCGCAGACGAGTACGAAGGCAAACTCACTATCGGTAAACTAAACATCGACCATAACGCAGGTACACCACCTAAGTTTGGTATTCGCGGCATTCCAACGCTATTACTATTTAAAGATGGTAACGTAGCGGCAACGAAAGTAGGTGCTCTGTCTAAAACTCAACTAAAAGAGTTCCTAGACGCAAACTTATAATCACCAAGTGATTACAGATAAAACCGTGCAAAGTTACAATGCACGGTTTTGTTTTTCTAACTCTGGACTAGAATACTAATTAGTGCTAACTTATCGCGCGTTAATTGAACAAATTTCTCTTCTTGGTCGATCCTGAGACCAAATCCATCTTAACTAGAAAACAGATCTTATTTTGACTAAACAAGAATCCACCACCATGAACCTTACCGAACTGAAGAACAGACCTGTGTCTGACCTTGTAAAACTGGGCGAAAGCTTAGGATTAGAGAACCTAGCTCGCTTAAGAAAACAAGACATCATCTTCGCGATTTTAAAAGCGCACGCGAAAGGCGGCGAAGACATCTTTGGCGATGGGGTTCTGGAAATTCTGCAAGACGGCTTTGGTTTCCTACGCAGTGCAGATAGTTCATACCTTGCGGGTCCGGACGATATCTACGTATCACCAAGTCAGATTCGTCGCTTTAACCTACGTACTGGTGACTCTATCGCTGGTAAAATTCGTCCACCAAAAGACGGTGAACGTTACTTTGCCCTTCTAAAAGTCAATACCGTTAACGACGATAAACCAGACAACGCCCGTAACAAGATCCTATTTGAAAACCTTACCCCTCTACATGCGAATGAGCGCATGGTTATGGAGCGTGGTAACGGTTCAACAGAAGACATTACAGCACGTGTTTTAGACTTGGCATCGCCAATCGGTAAAGGTCAACGTGGTCTGATTGTTGCTCCGCCTAAAGCGGGTAAAACAATGCTTCTGCAAAACATCGCGCAAAGCATCGCGTACAACCACCCAGAGTGTGAGTTGATGGTTCTTCTTATCGACGAACGTCCAGAAGAAGTAACTGAGATGCAGCGCCTAGTTAAAGGTGAAGTGGTTGCGTCGACTTTCGATGAGCCAGCATCGCGTCACGTACAAGTAGCGGAAATGGTGATCGAGAAAGCAAAACGTCTTGTTGAACATAAGAAAGACGTGGTTATCTTGCTTGACTCTATCACTCGTCTAGCTCGTGCTTACAACACCGTAGTGCCTTCATCAGGTAAAGTACTAACTGGTGGTGTGGATGCAAACGCATTACATCGTCCTAAGCGTTTCTTCGGTGCTGCACGTAACGTAGAAGAAGGCGGCAGCCTAACTATCATCGCAACGGCACTAGTAGATACTGGTTCTAAAATGGATGAAGTTATCTACGAAGAGTTCAAGGGTACAGGTAACATGGAACTGCACTTGAACCGTAAGATTGCTGAGAAGCGTGTATTCCCTGCGATTGACTTCAACCGCTCAGGTACACGTCGTGAAGAGCTACTGACGAAGACTGACGAACTACAGAAGATGTGGATTCTGCGTAAGATCGTTCACCCAATGGGCGAAATCGACGCAATGGAATTCCTAATCGATAAGCTAGCGATGACGAAGACCAACGATGAGTTCTTCGATGCGATGCGTCGTCAATAGTCTCAGATAAGTTATTCTGCGAAAAGCCACCGTATATCGGTGGCTTTTTTATTGCTTTCTCCCGATAGAAGTATCAGAATGAAGGAAATGTTATCGGGAGGTTAACATGCAACAAGGAATGTTGTCGTCATTACTCCTGAGCTTGTCACTTATCACTCTACCTGCGACATTATCTGCCAAGGAAATGCATGAGTCTGTAGTAGAGCAGTGGCTTCAGGATACTCAAATACAGGCTAAAGTCTCTGAACTGCTTGATTACGCTGTCAGAGATGAAGTCGACTCGCTTAAATTTGCCCTTGATAGACTTGCTTTGCCTCAACAAGAGGTGGTGCGCTTTCAATTATTGGAAAAGCTTGAAAAGCAAGATGTGATTCTCACGCCTCGAATGGCTCTGTTTGTTGAGTCCCAGATCCGTATGACCCCGACTTATCAAGTGTTAGAGCGAGGTGATGGGTATGAATTTAGTGTACCCGCTTTTAACTTTCCCGTTATTGCGAGTCGCTTGATTAAGCGTTGGAAACAAGACCAAAGTACCTTGGACTTTGTCTTACAAGCTGAACGAAGAGAGCTTAACTTAAAGCAATGGCTTACAGGGCCATCTCAACAAGCTCAAGCGCGTGAAGCGCTTTTGATTCGAGAGTTAGACAGTTTATCACCCAACGCGCTTGCTGCATTAGCGGCCCAGTTAACCAAAGCAAATGTGACCAGTTGGTTACCCTCGACGGCCGTGATAGTCAGGTTGGCACAAGTTAGTCAGGATGAGGAAGTGTACAACTTACTCTGGCGGATGAAAGCCGATTACAACAGCCAGTCCGAACTTGAGCGTTTAGCTGCGGTTGGAGACGTTTTTTCCATTCAGCAATTGATGAATGCCACAGTTAACCCATCACTCAAGCCAGAAGCTATTAGTCTACTTACAAAATCTAACCCTCTATCTCCGCAAGTAAAGCAGTTTCTAGTTAGAAAAATGGCGTTATCAGAAGAAGCAACCATGGTTGCTCGAGAGCTTGCTCAACAAGGGCATCAAACCTGGTTGGAAGAGTTAGTATCTTCGAACCATCAGATAAAGACTCGGCAGATTGAACAAGTATTAAAGTAATCTTGCTCACATACCCACACAAAATAGGAGGATCTTAGCGTCCTCCTATTTGTTATACTGCGGACAGTTTAATCAGCCAGCATGAAGGCCTATGAGTTTTAAGGATTTACGCGAATTTATCGACCACCTAGAACAGAAAGGTCGACTTAAACGCATCACTCACCCTGTCGATCCCGCTTATGAAATGACAGAAATCAGCGACCGCACCTTGCGTGCTGGTGGACCTGCGCTGTTGTTTGAGAACCCAATCGGCTACGACGTACCTGTTTTGACTAACCTGTTTGGTACACCAGAGCGTGTCGCAATCGGCATGGGACGTGAAGACGTTAAAGAATTAAGAGAAGTCGGTAAGCTGCTGGCTTATTTAAAAGAACCTGAGCCACCAAAAGGCTTCAAAGACGCTTTAGAAAAACTGCCTGTGTTCAAACAAGTATTGAACATGCCGGCTAAGCGTTTACGTAAAGCACCATGCCAAGACATTGTTTGGCAAGGTGATGAAGTCGACTTGGATAAAATTCCGGTAATGAGCTGCTGGGCAGAAGATGTAGCGCCGCTGCTTACTTGGGGCTTAACCGTAACCAAAGGTCCAAATAAGAAACGTCAGAACCTAGGCATTTACCGTCAGCAGAAAATTGCCAAGAACAAAATCATCATGCGTTGGTTAGCCCATCGTGGTGGTGCGCTTGATCTGCGCGATTGGATGGAAACCAACCCAGGTAAACCTTTCCCAGTTTCGGTCGCGTTTGGTGCAGACCCAGCAACCATTCTTGGCGCAGTAACACCAGTGCCAGATACGCTATCGGAATACGCATTTGCAGGTTTGCTACGTGGAAGCAAAACGGAAGTCGTGAAGTCAGTCAGCAACGATTTGGAAGTGCCAGCGAGCGCGGAAATCGTGATGGAAGGCTATATCGACCCGAACGAGTTTGCTGATGAAGGTCCTTACGGTGACCACACTGGCTACTATAACGAAAAAGAAAAGCACCACGTATTTACTATTACGCACATTACTATGCGTAAAGACCCTATTTATCACAGCACCTACACAGGTCGTCCGCCAGATGAACCAGCTGTATTGGGTGTGGCATTAAACGAAGTGTTTGTGCCTATTCTGCAAAAGCAATTCCCAGAGATTGAAGACTTCTATCTTCCGCCAGAAGGTTGTTCGTACCGAATGGCCGTCGTCACCATGAAGAAGCAGTACCCAGGACATGCCAAGCGCGTAATGATGGGCGTGTGGTCTTTCTTACGTCAATTCATGTATACCAAGTTTGTTATTGTGTGCGATGAATCGGTAAACGCACGAGATTGGAATGATGTCGTGAAAGCCATGTCAGAGCATATGGATCCTGTACGTGATACCTTGATGATAGATAACACGCCAATCGACTCGCTCGACTTTGCTTCACCAGTGGTTGGGCTTGGCTCCAAAATGGGCTTGGATGCGACCATTAAATGGGATGCCGAGCTGGCGACGCGAACCGAGGTCACTGAGCGAGACAGCAAAGCGATTACCGAAGCAGAACTAAATGAGTTGAAACAGCAACGCCCTGAGATTGTTGACGTCTATCTTCCAGTTACAGCAAACAACCAATTTGCTGTCGTGACTATGAAGAAAGACCAAGCTGGTCAATCCCAAGAATTGATGGAACATCTATGGGGCTTCTTTGCTCAGTACACGGATAACAAATTCATCATTTTGTGCGACGATGACGTTAATGCACGAGATTGGAATGACATCATTTGGGCGGTGACAACTCGAATGGACCCAGATAGAGACACGATTCAAGTGCTTGGTAAGACTGAGAGTTCATCCCAATTAGGACTGGATGCGACCAACAAGTTCGAATCTGAAGTCACGCGCGAGTGGGGTACGCCTATCAAAAAAGATCCTAAACTTGTGGCTAAAGTCGATGAGATTTGGGACCAGTTAGGTATTCTATGAGTCATCAAGTCCACCTTCTACCAATGGACGTTACGTTCCAAGTAAAAGAAGGGGAGACGGTGTTGGAAGCTGCGCTCAACAACAATATTCGCTTCCCGCACCGTTGCCAAGTTGGCGCTTGCGCCATGTGCATGTGTAAAAAGCTAACGGGCGAGGTGAGCTATCACCTCGAACCGATGCTAACCGAAAAAGAGCAACAGCAAGGTTGGATATTCCCTTGCCAAGCCTATACAGAAAGTAATTTAGTGCTTACTTTTGACGAGTAAGCGAGAGGAACACCATGACCATCCAATGTAAAGTAAAGTCTATTCAGCCGTTAGCTTGTAATACTTACCAAATCCTTCTTCATCCAGAATCACCAGTGCCTTTTAAAGCGGGTCAGTACCTAATGGTGGTGATGGGTGAAAAAGACAAACGTCCTTTCTCTATCGCAAGCAGCCCTTGTCGTCATGAAGGTGAACTTGAACTGCACATCGGTGCGGCGGAACACAACGCTTATGCACAAGAAGTTGTCGAAGCAATGCAAGCGGCGCTTGAAACTGATGGTCAGATTGAAATTGATGCGCCACATGGCGATGCTTGGGTTCAAGAAGAAAGCGAACGCCCATTATTATTAATTGCTGGTGGTACAGGCTTCAGTTACGTTCGCTCGATTCTGGATCACTGCGTAGCGCAGAATAAAACCAATCCTATCTATTTATATTGGGGGGCGCGCGATAACTGCCAGCTTTATGCTAAAGACGAACTGGTCGAGATTGCCGACAAGTTTGCCAATGTTCACTTTGTGCCAGTAGTAGAAGAAGCTCCTGCAGACTGGCAAGGTAAAGTTGGTAACGTGCTACAAGCTGTAGCTGAAGATTTCGAAAGCTTAGAAAACTACGATATCTATATTGCAGGTCGTTTTGAAATGGCTGGCGCAGCACGTGAACAGTTCACTCAGAACAAGAAAGCGAAGAGCGAACGTATGTTCGCAGACGCGTACGCATTCATTTAAATACGGCTTTTAAGGCAGAAAAAGAGGGTTTTTTACCCTCTTTTTTGCTTTTTTGATGAAATAGTCATCGAACAGTCAGTTTTTTCCATTTTTTTTCAAAAAAGGGTTGCGAACGGATCTGAGTTCCCTATAATGCGCATCCACCGACACGGCAGACGCGATAAGGCTTCAGCAAGGTCGGAGAGGTGAAAGCTTCTACGAAAAATAAAATTGAAAAAGTGTTTGACACTGTCAATTAAATCGCTAGAATGCACCTCCGCTTTGAGAGAAAAACTTCTCGCAAAGCAAGCTCTTTAACAATATAGACCTATCAATCTGTGTGGGCACTCGTTGATGATAATCCAAATAGTTTCTTCGGAAACA
>NZ_JAWOUQ010000023.1:0-30564 GCF_033339475.1 Vibrio sp. 2304
GTCTACGTTTCGCGATCCGTGAAGGTGGCCGTACAGTAGGTGCTGGTGTTGTTGCTAAGATCTTCGACTAATTCATAGCGAATTAGCGATGCTTTCGGAAAATCTTGAATTAGATTTGACGAACCAGTAGCAAAAAGGGCATCATTTGATGCCCTTTTTCTGCACTCAACATTATTTTTGCTGTTTTCTTGTTCAGAAGTGGGTTGGGCGCAGAGCAAGATTAAGCAAAGAGGCTTAATCTTAAGAAGAGTACGCTGATTTTTTCAGCGATATGGAGTTTGCCCTGCAACAGCGGGGTTGTTGTCGTCTATATTAAGACTTGTAACAGGTTGGTTTTATGAAAGCAAATAATGCTGAAACTCCTGATAGCTCAAACGCAGCAGATACGTTTAAGTGGGTAGCCGCTTTCGTATTGGCAGCTGCCGCTGTTGTGGGTAATTACCTGTATGGTGAAATGTCTGTAGTGGTTCGTGCTGCAGGCGTTGTTGTTCTTATTGCAGCTGCCTTAGGCGTTGCAGCAACAACGACTAAAGGTAAAGCAGCGATCAGTTTTGCAAAAGAATCTCGTATGGAAGTACGTAAAGTTGTTTGGCCTACTCGCCAAGAAACCATGCAAACAACACTGATCGTTTTAGCTGTAAGTATTGTAATGGCTCTAGTGCTATGGGGTATTGACGGAATTATGGTTCGTCTAGTAGCTCTAGCAACTGGGGTATAGAGGGTTTTTATTCATGAGTGAAGCTCCAAAAAAACGCTGGTATGTGGTTCAAGCCTTCTCTGGATTTGAAGGTCGTGTAGCTCAATCTCTGCGCGAGCATATCAAAATGCACGGCATGGAAGAGCTATTCGGTGAAGTACTGGTTCCTACTGAAGAAGTAGTGGAAATGCGCGCGGGTCAGCGTCGCAAATCTGAGCGTAAGTTCTTCCCAGGTTACGTCCTTGTTCAGATGATTATGAACGATGAATCATGGCACCTAGTACGCAGTGTGCCGCGTGTCATGGGCTTCATTGGTGGTACCTCAGACCGTCCGGCACCTATCACGGATAAAGAGGCTGACGCGATTCTTAATCGTCTTGAGAAAGCGAGTGAAGCGCCTCGTCCGCGTACAATGTACGAAGCGGGTGAAGTGGTACGTGTTAACGAAGGTCCATTTGCTGACTTCAACGGTACTGTTGAAGAAGTGGATTACGAGAAGAGCCGCCTGAAAGTGTCTGTATCGATCTTTGGTCGTGCGACACCAGTTGAGCTTGAATTTGGTCAGGTTGAAAAGCTGGACTAAGACTCTTCGTTAAAGAGTATAAAAAATCACCTTTTTAGGGTTGTATAAGGCGCGGATTATGACTATAATTTCGCGCCTTTTTACTTCAAGTGAAGTAAAAAGTTTCTTACACAAACGGGGAGCTGATCCGCGATTAGCGTTTGTACCCAAACTTAGGAATTATCATGGCTAAGAAAGTTGAAGCTTACATCAAGCTACAAGTTGCTGCTGGTATGGCTAACCCTAGTCCACCAGTAGGTCCTGCACTAGGTCAACACGGTGTGAACATCATGGAATTCTGTAAAGCGTTCAACGCAAAAACAGAATCTATTGAGAAAGGTCTACCAACTCCAGTAGTTATCACAGTATACAGCGACCGTTCTTTCACGTTCGTAACTAAGACTCCACCTGCTGCTGTTCTTCTTAAGAAAGCTGCTGGCGTTAAGTCTGGTTCAGGTCGTCCAAACACTGAAAAAGTTGGTACTGTAACTGACGCTCAAATCCAAGAAATCGCAGAAACTAAAGCTGCTGATATGACTGGTGCTGACATCGAAGCGATGAAGCGTTCTATCGCTGGTACTGCTCGTTCAATGGGCCTAGTGGTAGAGGGTTAATAAGATGGCAAAACTAACTAAGCGCATGCGCGTAATCCGCGAAAAAGTTGACGTAACTAAAGAATACGAAATCAACGAAGCTGTTGCTCTTCTTCAAGAACTAGCGACTGCTAAATTCGTTGAGTCTGTAGACGTTGCTGTTAACCTAGGCATTGATGCTCGTAAATCTGACCAGAACGTACGTGGTGCAACTGTACTACCTCACGGTACTGGCCGCGAAATCCGCGTTGCAGTGTTCACTCAAGGTGCTAACGCTGAAGCAGCTAAAGAAGCTGGCGCAGACATCGTAGGTATGGAAGATCTTGCTGAGCAAGTTAAGAAAGGCGAAATGAACTTTGACGTAGTTGTTGCTTCTCCAGATGCAATGCGCGTTGTAGGTCAACTAGGTACTATCCTAGGTCCTCGCGGTCTTATGCCAAACCCTAAAGTTGGTACTGTAACTCCTAACGTTGCTGAAGCAGTTAAAAACGCTAAAGCTGGTCAGGTTCGTTACCGTAACGACAAAAACGGCATCATCCACACTACTATCGGTAAAGCAAACTTCTCTGCTGAGCAGATCAAAGAGAACCTAGAAGCACTTCTAGTTGCTCTGAAGAAAGCTAAGCCATCTTCAGCGAAAGGTACTTTCCTGAAGAAAGTAAGCATCTCTACTACTATGGGTGCTGGTGTTGCTGTTGATCAGGCTAGCCTGAACACTCAAGCATAATTTATTTGCTTAGGCGCAAAATTAGTGTATAATTTTGCGCCTAATATTTGTGGTTGGGGCTGAACTTTGGTTCTTTGAACTGTCTCCTAGTTCGAAATGAATTAAGACCCAGTCTCCGTCCAAGACCGTAGGTGTTTGTGTAAAAGCAAACTTAATTATCCTACGTAGATGGTGCCCGAACTGACAGAAAGCTCTATGTAATATAGTTAACTTTCTTCTGGGGAAGCACCTCAATAGCTCTCACTGTCGTGATGATAGTGAGTGGTGTAACGACAACCAGGAGTAAATCCAAGATGGCTTTAAACCTTCAAGACAAAAAAGCAATTGTTGCTGAAGTCAACGAAGCTGCCAGTGGTGCACTTTCTGCAGTTGTAGCTGATTCTCGTGGCGTTCAAGTTGGCGCGATGACTTCTCTACGTAAACAAGCTCGTGAAGCTGGCGTTTACATGAGAGTTGTTCGTAACACTCTTGCTCGTCGTGCGGTTGAAGGTACTGAGTACGAGTGTCTAACTGACACTTTCACTGGTCCTACTCTAATCGCATTCTCTAATGAGCACCCAGGTGCTGCAGCGCGTCTTTTCAAAGACTTCGCTAAAGAGAACAAAGATTTCGAGATCAAAGCTGCTGCATTTGAAGGCGCTTTAACTGACGCTGAAGTACTAGCAACACTACCAACTTACGACGAAGCAATTGCACGCCTAATGATGTGCATGAAAGAAGCTTCGGCTGGCAAGCTGGCGCGTACTATCGCAGCTATCCGCGATCAAAAACAAGAAGCAGCGGCATAAGCCTTGCTTTTTACTGGTTGCTTAATAAACTTATTGTTGACTTAAAAGAGAATTGTTATGTCTATTACTAACGAGCAAATCCTAGACGCAGTTGCAGAAATGTCTGTAATGCAAGTTGTTGAACTAATTGAAGCAATGGAAGAGAAATTCGGTGTTTCTGCTGCTGCTGCTGTTGTAGCTGGCGGCGCTGCTGCAGGCGAAGCTGCTGCTGAGCAAACTGAATTCGACGTAATCCTAGAAGCTGCTGGCGGTAACAAAGTTGCTGTAATCAAAGCAGTACGTGGCGCAACTGGCCTAGGTCTTAAAGAAGCTAAAGCTCTAGTAGACGGCGCTCCAGCACCTCTTAAAGAAGGTGTTGAGAAAGCAGAAGCTGAAGCTCTTAAAGCTCAGCTAGAAGAAGCTGGTGCAACTGTTGCTGTTAAGTAATTATTGCATAGTTTCTTAGCCTAACGGCTAATTGGCTGGTGGTTTTTTAACCACCGGCCTTTTTGCGCTGTAGGGTATAGGCGAATTTTCCCGCTGTTTAAGCGCCTGATATCCATGCAAAAAACATTTCATTCTTACGAAATGAAATGTCACTACAGTAAACAGCTATATTAGTCACTGTCCCTTACCCCCCTTAAGTAACTAGGAGCGGGCGGACAGTTTGGGTCACTTATCAGCGAGCTGAGGAACCCCATGGTTTACTCTTATACCGAGAAAAAGCGCATCCGTAAGGACTTTGGTACTCGTCCACAAGTTTTGGACATTCCATACCTGCTATCGATCCAGCTCGATTCGTTCGACAAATTTATCGAACAGGATCCTGAAGGTCAATACGGTCTTGAAGCCGCTTTCCGTTCTGTATTCCCGATTCAGAGCTACAACGGCAATTCTGAGCTGCAATACGTTAGCTACCGTCTTGGTGAGCCAGTTTTTGACGTTAAAGAATGTCAAATCCGCGGTGTAACTTACTCAAAGCCACTACGTGTAAAACTACGCCTAGTTATCTTTGATAAAGACGCGCCAGCAGGTACTGTAAAAGACATTAAAGAACAAGAAGTCTACATGGGTGAAATTCCACTCATGACAGACAATGGTACCTTCGTAATCAACGGTACCGAGAGGGTTATCGTATCCCAGCTGCACCGAAGCCCAGGCGTGTTCTTCGACAGCGATAAGGGTAAGACCCACTCTTCAGGTAAAGTTTTATACAACGCACGTGTTATTCCTTACCGTGGTTCATGGCTTGATTTCGAGTTTGATCCTAAGGATAACTTGTACGTTCGTATCGACCGCCGTCGTAAGCTACCAGCATCGATCATCCTTCGAGCACTAGGTAAGTCGACAGAAGAAATCCTAGATATCTTCTTCGAGAAAGTGAACTTCGAAGTGAAAGACCAAACTCTATTGATGGAGTTGGTTCCGGATCGTCTACGTGGTGAAACTGCGTCATTCGACATCGAAGCAAATGGTAAAGTTTACGTTGAGCAAGGTCGTCGCGTAACAGCTCGTCATATCCGCCAACTAGAAAAAGATGGTGTTGATCACATCGAAGTACCAGTTGAGTACATCGTAGGTAAAGTTGCATCAAAAGATTACATCAATGAAGCAACAGGCGAGATCATTGTTAACGCTAACCAGGAAATCAGCCTGGAAGCACTAGCGAACCTATCTCAGGCTGGCCACAAAGCGCTAGAAGTTCTATTCACGAACGATCTAGACCACGGTCCATTCATGTCAGAAACACTACGTATCGACAGCACGGTTGATCGTATTTCTGCATTGGTAGAAATCTACCGCATGATGCGCCCTGGTGAGCCGCCAACAAAAGAAGCTGCAGAAGCTCTATTCGAAAGCCTATTCTTCTCTGAAGAGCGTTACGATCTATCGACTGTTGGTCGTATGAAGTTCAACAGCTCTATCGGCCGTGAAGATGCTCAAGAGCAAGGCACACTTGATGAAACTGATATCATCGAAGTGATGAAGAAGCTGATCGCGATCCGTAACGGTAAGGGCGAAGTGGACGATATCGACCACCTAGGCAACCGTCGTATCCGTTCTGTAGGCGAAATGGCTGAGAACCAGTTCCGTGTAGGTCTAGTACGTGTTGAGCGTGCAGTTAAAGAGCGTCTAAGCCTAGGCGATCTTGACGCAATCATGCCTCAAGACTTGATCAACGCGAAGCCAATTTCTGCGGCAGTTAAAGAATTCTTTGGCTCTTCACAGCTTTCACAGTTCATGGACCAAAACAACCCGCTATCAGAAGTAACGCACAAGCGTCGTATTTCTGCGTTGGGTCCTGGCGGTCTAACTCGTGAACGTGCTGGCTTCGAAGTACGTGACGTACACGTAACTCACTACGGTCGTCTATGTCCTATCGAAACGCCTGAAGGTCCAAACATCGGTCTGATCAACTCTCTATCTGCGTTTGCGCGTTGTAACGAGTACGGTTTCCTAGAGACACCATACCGTCGCGTTGTAGATGGCGTAGTAACAGACGAAGTAGATTACCTATCTGCAATCGAAGAAGGCCAATTCGTTATCGCACAGGCGAACGCTAAGCTAAACGAAGATGGTACTTTTGCAGATGAGCTGATCACAGCTCGTCAGAAAGGTGAATCTGGTCTACACCCTCGTGAGCACGCTCAGTACATGGACGTTGCGACAAACCAGGTTGTATCTATCGCTGCATCGCTTATCCCGTTCCTAGAACACGATGATGCGAACCGTGCATTGATGGGTGCGAACATGCAACGTCAGGCAGTTCCAACACTGAAAGCTGACAAACCGCTTGTTGGTACTGGTATTGAACGTAACGTAGCAGTTGACTCAGGTGTAACTGCAGTTGCTAAACGTGGTGGTGTAATCCAGTCAGTAGATGCTTCTCGTATCGTTGTTAAAGTTAACGAAGAAGAGCTAGTACCAGGTGAAGCTGGTATCGACATCTACAACCTGACTAAATACACACGTTCTAACCAGAACACATGTATTAACCAGCGCCCATGTGTGATGCCAGGTGAGCCTGTATCACGCGGTGACGTTCTTGCTGATGGTCCTTCAACAGACCTTGGTGAACTAGCGCTTGGTCAAAACATGCGTATCGCGTTCATGCCTTGGAACGGTTACAACTTCGAAGACTCGATCTTAGTATCTGAGCGCGTAGTTCAAGAAGACCGTTTCACGACTATCCACATCCAAGAACTGACTTGTGTGGCGCGTGATACTAAGCTTGGTTCTGAAGAGATCACAGCGGATATTCCAAACGTAGGTGAGTCTGCTCTGTCTAAACTAGACGAGTCAGGTATCGTTTACATCGGTGCTGAAGTTAAGGGTGGCGACATCCTAGTTGGTAAAGTTACACCTAAAGGTGAAACTCAGCTAACGCCTGAAGAGAAGCTACTACGTGCAATCTTCGGTGAAAAAGCATCTGACGTTAAAGATACTTCACTACGTGTACCTAACTCTGTATCAGGTACGATCATCGACGTTCAAGTCTTTACTCGCGATGGCGTAGAGAAAGACAAGCGTGCGCTTGAAATCGAACAGATGCAGCTTAAAGAAGCGAAGAAAGACCTAACTGAAGAATTCCAGATTCTTGAGGGCGGCCTTCTAAACCGTGTTAAAGCTGTATTGATTGAAGGCGGTTACTCTGAAGCGAAACTAGACACAACTGATCGTAAGAAGTGGCTAGAACTAACGCTAGAAGATGACGCACTACAAACTCAGCTTGAGCAACTTGCTGAGCAGTGGGATGAGCTAAAAGCCGACTTCGATAAGAAGTTCGAAACTAAGCGTCGTAAGATCACTCAAGGTGATGATTTAGCACCTGGTGTACTGAAGATCGTTAAGGTTTACCTAGCGGTTAAACGTCGCATTCAGCCTGGTGATAAGATGGCGGGTCGTCACGGTAACAAGGGTGTAATCTCTAAGATCAACCCTGTTGAAGACATGCCATACGATGAGAAAGGTCAGCCTGTAGACATCGTACTTAACCCACTGGGTGTACCTTCGCGTATGAACATCGGTCAGATCCTAGAAGTACACTTAGGTCTGGCAGCGAAAGGTATCGGTGACAAGATCAACCAGATGGTTAAAGAGCAGCAAGAACTAGCGAAATTCCGCGAGTTCCTACAAAAAGTTTACGATCTAGGCGACACTCGCCAGAAAGTAGACATTGCTTCTCTATCTGATGATGAAGTACGTACTCTGATCAAGAACTTGCGTGGCGGTCTACCAATCGCGACTCCTGTATTTGATGGCGCTCCAGAAGAGTCAATCAAAGCACTTCTTGAGCTAGCAGATCTACCAACATCAGGTCAGTTAACACTGTTTGATGGTCGCACAGGTGATGCGTTTGAGCGTCCTGTAACTGTTGGTTACATGTACATGCTGAAACTGAACCACCTTGTTGATGACAAGATGCACGCTCGTTCAACTGGTTCGTACAGCCTAGTAACTCAGCAACCACTAGGTGGTAAAGCTCAGTTCGGTGGTCAGCGTTTCGGTGAGATGGAAGTATGGGCACTAGAAGCATACGGTGCTGCTTACACGCTACAAGAAATGCTAACGGTTAAGTCGGATGACGTTAACGGCCGTACTAAGATGTACAAGAACATCGTAGACGGTAACCACAGCATGGAACCTGGCATGCCAGAATCGTTCAACGTACTGTTGAAAGAGATCCGCTCGCTAGGTATCAACATCGAGCTAGAAGACGAAGAGTAATCCTTTTCTCTCTTGATGAAAGTCGAGAGAATCAAAGCGATTATTTGGAAGAAGGTGCTCACTTTAGCGAGTGAGCTCCTTTTAACTCCTTACAGGAGCTGATTGTGAAAGACTTATTAAACTTTCTAAAAGCACAGCATAAGACCGAAGAATTTGATGCAATCAAAATCGGTCTATCTTCACCAGACATGATCCGTTCATGGTCTTTCGGTGAAGTTAAAAAACCTGAAACGATCAACTATCGTACGTTCAAACCTGAACGCGATGGTCTGTTCTGTGCGCGTATCTTTGGTCCAGTTAAAGACTACGAATGTCTTTGTGGTAAGTACAAGCGCCTGAAGCACCGTGGTGTTATCTGTGAGAAGTGTGGTGTAGAAGTTACACAAACTAAAGTTCGTCGTGACCGTATGGGCCACATTGAACTGGCTTCACCAGTAGCTCACATCTGGTTCCTAAAATCGCTACCGTCTCGTATCGGTCTACTAATGGATATCCCTCTACGTGATATCGAACGCGTTCTGTACTTCGAAATGTACGTAGTAACAGAGCCTGGTATGACTGATCTAGAAAAAGGTCAGATGCTTACTGAAGAAGAGTATCTAGATCGTCTAGAAGAGTGGGGCGACGAGTTCACTGCTAAGATGGGTGCGGAAGCTATCAAGGACCTACTAGGTTCTATGGATATGCACGCTGAAGCAGAACAAATGCGTGAAGAGTTAGAGACAACAAACTCTGAAACTAAGCGTAAGAAAGTAACTAAGCGTCTTAAGCTGGTAGAAGCGTTCATCGCATCGGGTAACAACCCAGAGTGGATGATCCTAACTGTACTTCCAGTACTTCCGCCAGATCTACGTCCTCTAGTACCTCTAGATGGCGGTCGCTTTGCGACTTCTGATCTTAACGATCTATACCGTCGTGTGATCAACCGTAACAACCGTTTGAAGCGTCTTCTAGAGCTAGCTGCTCCGGACATCATCGTACGTAACGAAAAACGTATGCTGCAAGAGTCTGTTGATGCGCTACTAGATAACGGTCGTCGTGGTCGTGCGATCACAGGTTCTAACAAGCGTCCTCTGAAATCTCTTGCTGATATGATCAAGGGTAAACAAGGTCGTTTCCGTCAGAACCTTCTAGGTAAACGTGTAGACTACTCTGGCCGTTCTGTAATCACAGTAGGTCCATACCTTCGTCTACACCAGTGTGGTCTTCCTAAGAAGATGGCACTTGAGCTATTCAAACCATTCATCTACAGCAAGCTAGAGACTCGTGGTCTTGCGACTACAATCAAAGCTGCTAAGAAAATGGTAGAGCGTGAAGAAGCGGTCGTTTGGGATATCCTAGACGAAGTAATCCGTGAACACCCAGTACTATTGAACCGTGCACCTACACTTCACCGTCTAGGTATCCAGGCGTTCGAACCAGTACTGATCGAAGGTAAAGCGATTCAGCTACACCCACTTGTTTGTGCGGCGTACAACGCGGACTTCGATGGTGACCAAATGGCGGTTCACGTACCTCTAACTCTAGAGGCACAGCTTGAAGCTCGTACTCTGATGATGTCGACAAACAACATTCTGTCGCCAGCGTCAGGTGATCCGATCATCGTACCTTCTCAGGACGTTGTATTGGGTCTGTACTACATGACTCGTGAAAAGATCAACGTGAAAGGTGAAGGCATGTACCTTTCTGGCCCAGAAGAGGCTGAGAAAGCATACCGCACTAAACAAGCTGAGCTTCACGCACGCGTTAAAGTACGTATTACAGAAACTGTTGTAGACGAAGACGGCAACAGCACTACAGAAACCAAGATGGTAGACACCACTGTTGGTCGTGCAATGCTATGGCAAATCGTGCCAGCTGGTCTACCGTACAGCATCGTTAACCAAAAGCTAGGTAAGAAGCAAATCTCTAACCTACTTAACGAGGCGTACCGTAAACTAGGTCTGAAAGACACAGTAATCTTCGCTGACCAAATCATGTACACAGGTTTCGCATACGCGGCACTTTCTGGTGTATCTGTTGGTATCGACGATATGGTTGTACCAGCAGCTAAGTACACTGAAATCGCAGAAGCGGAAGAAGAAGTACGTGAAATCCAGGAACAGTACCAATCAGGTCTTGTTACTGCGGGCGAACGCTACAACAAAGTTATCGATATCTGGGCATCGACCAACGACCGTGTTGCGAAAGCAATGATGGAAAACCTTTCATCTGAAACGGTAGTTAACCGTGACGGTGAAGAGGAACAGCAAGAGTCATTCAACAGCATCTATATGATGGCGGACTCGGGCGCTCGTGGTTCTGCAGCACAGATTCGTCAGCTTGCGGGTATGCGTGGTCTGATGGCGCGTCCAGATGGTTCAATCATCGAAACGCCGATCACAGCGAACTTTAAAGAAGGTCTAAACGTACTTCAGTACTTTATCTCAACGCACGGTGCTCGTAAGGGTCTTGCGGATACGGCACTGAAAACAGCGAACTCGGGTTACCTAACTCGTCGTCTAGTAGACGTTGCTCAAGACGTTGTTGTAACTGAACATGACTGTGGCACTCACGAAGGTGTCGACATGATGCCTCACATCGAGGGTGGTGATGTTAAAGTTGCACTTTCTGAGCTTGCTCTTGGTCGTGTTGTTGCTGAAGACGTACTAAAACCTGGCACTGAAGACGTTCTTATTCCACGTAACACCCTGATCGATGAGAAGTGGTGTCAAATCATGGAAGAGAACTCAGTAGACAGCATGAAAGTGCGCTCTGTAGTAACGTGTGATTCTGACTTCGGTTGTTGTGCACAATGTTACGGTCGTGACCTAGCACGTGGTCACCTAGTGAACCAAGGTGAAGCAGTGGGTGTTATTGCTGCTCAGTCTATCGGTGAGCCAGGTACACAGCTAACGATGCGTACGTTCCACATCGGTGGTGCGGCATCGACAGCAGCGGCAGAGAACAGTGTTCAAGTTAAGAACAACGGTTCTATCAAGCTACACAACGCTAAATCTGTATTGGCTGATGACGGTAAGATCGTTATCACTTCTCGTGCGACAGAGTTAACTATCGTTGATGAGTTTGGTCGTACTAAAGAGAAACACAAACTGCCTTACGGTACGCTACTAAGCAAAGGCGATGGTGATACAGTTCAAGCTGGCGAAACAGTTGCAAACTGGGAAGCGCACACACTACCTATCATTACCGAGGTAGCAGGTCGCATCCAGTTCGTAGATATGATCGACGGCGTAACAGTATCTCGTCAAACGGATGACTTAACTGGTCTATCTTCAAGCGAAGTAACTGACCCAGCAGCTCGCCCTTCAGCAGGTAAAGATATGCGTCCAGCTATCAAACTTGTTGACGAGCAAGGTAACGATGTAATGATCCCTGGTACTGATATGCCAGCTCACTACTTCCTACCTGGTAAAGCGATTGTGAACATCGAAGATGGCGCAGCAGTAGGTGTTGGTGCAACACTAGCACGTATTCCTCAGAAGTCTGGCGGTAACAAAGATATCACCGGTGGTCTTCCACGAGTTGCTGACCTATTTGAAGCACGTAAGCCGAAAGAGCCTGCAATCCTTGCTGAGCACACAGGTACTGTGAGCTTTGGTAAAGAGACGAAAGGTAAACGTCGCCTAGTGATCACACGTGAAAGCGGTGAAGCTTACGAAGAGATGATTCCTAAGCATCGTCAGTTGAACGTATTCGAAGGTGAAAAAGTTGAACGTGGTGACGTGATCGCAGATGGTCCAGAGTCTCCACATGACATCCTACGTCTACGTGGCGTACACGCGGTAACGCAGTACATTGCTAACGAAGTACAGGAAGTTTACCGTCTACAAGGCGTTAAGATTAACGATAAGCACATTGAAACTATCGTTCGTCAGATGCTACGTAAGTGTACTATTACTCACTCTGGTGACTCTGAGTTCCTACCTGGTGAGCAGATTGAATACTCACAAGTTAAGATTGCTAACCGTAACCTAGAAGCTGAAGGCAAAGAGCCTGCACGTTTCGAACGTGAACTACTAGGTATTACTAAAGCATCTCTAGCGACTGAGTCGTTCATCTCTGCGGCATCGTTCCAGGAGACAACTCGCGTACTAACGGAAGCTGCGGTTTCTGGTAAGCGTGATGACCTACGTGGTCTGAAAGAGAACGTAATTGTTGGTCGTCTGATCCCAGCTGGTACTGGTTTCGCATACCACCAAGAGCGTCAAGCTAAACGTTCTGAAGCGCAAGATGGTCCTTCTGCTGAGCAAGCAACGGATAACCTAGCGGCACTTCTAAACGCTGGTTTCTCTTCTGAAGAGTAAGTCATATAACGAGTAATCGTTAAAAGCTTAAGAAAAAGGCACCTTCGGGTGCCTTTTTAGTTTTTTATACTGCTTTGTTCTTCCGGTGGGATTTTCGATAAAGCTAGAAACAAAAAAGACCGACGATGATCGTCAGTCTTTTCTCTCACTCTATTTCTGAATGTTTGCAAATACTAAGCTCCAGGTGGCATAGACAGGCTTTCTGCGATTTGCTGTATCAGATAGTCCTCGACTTCAAAGCGAGTCTCAAGAATTTCCCCAATGAGACACATATCAGAATCGAAATCATTTAATTCATCATCTTCAGTCACTTCTGAGTACTTATCGTTAAAGTTCAATAATGGTTCAGTCGTTAGAACAATTTGACCATAGGTTTGATTGATCTCATTAGTCACGACAAAGCCGGTTGCTTTCCAACGGTCCATAACCATGTCATAAATTTTAAAGTGGCCTTCGGAGATGTAATCAACGAGGTGCTGACAGAAATCCTGCAGTTCGGAAGGAGATGGGAGTTCAATAACATTGGTTTTCGAACAAGGTTGCAGCGCTGCAAGCTTACAATATTCAACAATCAGGGATTGTCGTGTCTCTAACCAGTGATCAATGACATCACTTGAGCCACCCCACTGGTCTTGTGTTTGTTTGAATTTTCTTAGCATGACCATGCCCTCATGATCTGATCGCCCATCGGCGAACGTATCCTTTGCAAAGCAAAGTTAGTAAAGTTATTACAAACTCTTGTCCTTACTAGAATTTAGAGTGCACATTTACTTAACGATAAACTCTAGTATGAAATTAGATTGCCAGTAAAATGAACGAACTTCAAGCAAAGGGATGGTGTAATGTTAAGAAAAGGTGATGTTAACCGCGCGATAAATGCATACTGGTGTGTTGTTGCAGGAAGTGAAATTTGGCTGGTGGATGGTGCTGTGCCCTTCGGGTCTGCAGAGCAGTTATCACTGCCAGTAACGAGTGCAAGACCCATTGGTGAGTATTCTGGTTCGCCCGTCATGTGGCTTAACTTGGCCGATTTAGAACATGATCTACCTTTAGTATCCCTGCGTGACTGCCTGCATTTTCCTGAGCCATTATTTATGTTGTTAAGTAAAGCTGTGCAATATGGGCACATGACGCAAAGTTTGCGCTTTTGTCCACAGTGCGGAGGAAGAAACTTTCTTAATAATAACCAGTTAGCCATGCAGTGTGGTGAATGTCGCACCCTTCATTATCCTAGAATATTTCCGTGTATTATCGTTGCTGTACGTAAAGAAAATCAGATCTTATTAGCCCAACATCCAAGGCATCGAAATGGTATGTATACGGTTATTGCGGGTTTTCTAGAAGTCGGTGAGACATTAGAAGAGTGCGTGGCTCGAGAAATTCATGAAGAAACGGGAATTCTCGTTAAAAATATTCGTTACTTTGGCAGCCAGCCTTGGGCTTTCCCATCCAGTATGATGATGGGGTTTTTAGCTGACTATGAATCGGGAGAGTTAAGTCCAGACTACACTGAGCTGTCTGATGCACAATGGTTTGGTATCGACGAGATGCCGCCTGTTGCGCCTAAAGGAACGATTGCAAGAGCACTTATCGAACAAACGCTGAAAGATATAGACTCTAATTGTCTGATAAATAGATAAAAAAAACCCTCCGAGAGGGAGGGGGTAAGTAAGATGTCGTTATGAGATGCTGAGTACTAAGTACTCAGTTTATAATTGTAGTTTTCGCTAGCGAACAAATTTTTAACACTGATACCGATTGGGTGCAAATTAAGCATTGATTTAAAAGTTAATAACTTGATCCAGGTTGCAAAGCACACAGCTATTGGACTTAAATCAGTGATAGAATACCCCCTTTCACAGAAAGCCTAACAGTTGGAATTACGGAATGACTGAATTAAAAAATGATCGTTATCTGCGTGCGCTTTTAAAAGAGCCGGTAGATTACACGCCAGTATGGATGATGCGCCAGGCAGGTCGTTACCTACCAGAATACAAAGCGACTCGTGCAGAAGCGGGTGATTTCATGTCTTTGTGTCGAAATGCAGAGTTAGCATCCGAAGTGACACTTCAACCATTACGCCGTTTTCCTCTTGATGCAGCGATCTTATTCTCGGACATCTTAACGATTCCAGATGCAATGGGGCTTGGTTTGCGTTTTGCTGCGGGTGAAGGACCTGTTTTTGATAACCCAATTACATGCAAAGCCGACGTGGAAAAAATTGGTTTGCCAGATCCTGAAGGTGAACTGCAATACGTAATGAACGCAGTACGCCAGATCCGTAAAGACCTGAAGGGTGAAGTGCCGCTGATTGGTTTTTCTGGTAGTCCTTGGACTCTTGCGACGTACATGATCGAAGGTGGTAGCTCTAAAGCGTTTACCAAGATCAAGAAGATGATGTACGCGGAACCACAAACTCTGCACCTACTTCTAGATAAGCTGGCAGACAGCGTTATCGAGTACTTAAACGCGCAAATTAAAGCGGGTGCGCAATCGGTAATGGTATTTGACACATGGGGTGGCGTACTAACGCCTCGTGATTACAATCTGTTCTCACTGCAATACATGCACAAGATTGTAGATGGTCTGATGCGTGAAAACGACGGTCGTCGCGTGCCAGTCACACTGTTTACTAAGAATGGCGGCATGTGGCTTGAGCAAATCGCAGCAACGGGCTGTGATGCGGTTGGTCTAGACTGGACAATCAACATTGCAGACGCGAAAGCACGTATCGGTGATAAAGTGGCGCTGCAAGGTAACATGGACCCATCAATGCTTTACGCTTCACCAGAGCGTATCCGTGAAGAAGTCGCGGGTATTCTAGAAGGTTTTGGTGATGCAGGTACTGGTCATGTGTTCAACCTAGGTCACGGTATCCATTTGGATGTGCCGCCAGAAAACGCGGGTGTATTTGTGGAAGCGGTACACGAGCTATCTAAGCCGTACCACAAGTAACTTCGACTTTTTGAAATCAAATGCCGGCATTCAGTGCCGGTATTTTTTTACCTAAAATTCAGTTTTTCTATCTGAGACTCAAGGCTGTACAGCTCTAGTAGTATTTGGCCTACTATGATCTAATTACTACTCTAGCTGTACACTGGATATTAAAGTTTAATATAAACAAATGCTTATGATTTCGGGTTTTATGTTCTAATTTTCTTGTACAGATAAACAAGCAATTAGATCATGGGTGACCTAAAGCATCGAGTGAACGCGTTTTTTAAGGTATGGCACGACGTCAGATTCAAACCAAGGATTCTTCTTTAACCACAATGTATTGCGTGGAGATGGGTGAGGGAGCGGGATAAAGTCCGGTTCCCAATCTTGCCATTGCTGAACGGTTTGCGTGAGCGTCTTTGGTTTGTTGGTGAGATAGTACTGCTGCGAGTATTGACCAATTAGTAGAGTGAGCTCTATATTGGGCAGCTGCTCAAGAATCTTTTTATGCCAAGTGGGCGCACATTCTTTACGAGGCGGTAAATCACCAGAGTTCCCTTTGCCTGGATAACAGAATCCCATTGGGACAATGGCAATTTTATTTGGGTCGTAGAAAACGTCTTTGTCGATATCGAGCCATTGGCGTAATCGATCACCACTTGGGTCATTCCAAGGTATCGAGGTTTTGTGTACACGTGTGCCTGGGGCCTGACCGATGATTAGGATGCGTGCCCCTTTTGCGGCTTGTACGACAGGGTTTGCGCCCAAAGGTAAATTATCCGCGCATATCTGGCAGGCCCTCACTTGTTGCAATAGCTCGTCTAACGACATTCTCAGTAACCCTTTTCGAAATCCACTTGATAATTTAATGAAAACCCATCGCGCCAGCGTAGGTAGTTGTCAGCAAAAATCTCGATGACTTGCTCGGGAAAACTCAGCGCAGCAATGTGTGGAGTGATGGTGACTTGCGGTAGTTTCCAAAACGGATGCTCTACCGATAACGGTTCTTGCTCAAACACATCTAAGAAGGCGTGTTCTACCCAACGGTTTTTCAGAGCGAAGAGCAACCCTGTCTCATCCAGTACGTCGCCACGACCTACGTTAAATAATAACGCCTGATTTAGTTGGCTGAGCGTTTGACGATTAAGTAACTGTCGCGTCTCAGGTGTACTTGGTAGAGTATTCACAACGATGTCGGCTTGCTCAAATGCCTTACTTAGTTCATTGATATGAAAGGTCTGATGAAACTCGCCGCCTGAAGTCGGGATACCTGTGCGGTTAATACCGATAGTTTTTATCCCCATTGCTTTAGCGGCGTTGCCCAGATAGCCCCCAATGCTACCGGTACCAAGAATTACCATGGTTTTACTTTGTAATGACGTGTATAGGTGAGGCTGCCATTGTTTGTTTTGTTGTTGCTGGTGGTATCGGGCAAAGTGGCGGTAATGGGCAATACTGTAACCCAAAACATATTCAGCAATCAGTGGACCAAAGATGCCTCGAACGTTAGTTAGAGTATAGTCCTGACGAAGGCTAGGGGATGTTAAGGCGTTGACACCAGCAAACGTGGATTGTACCCATTCAAGCTGTGAAAACTCGTCTAAGCTTTGTGATAGTAAGGGTGGATCTGCTAGTACGATCTGAGCGGCTTCTGGTTGGTCGGTGAGGCAAAGATCGGGCAGATTTTTCTCTGCCAGTAACGTTTTGTAGGTGTCGCGATGCTCTGAGAGCAGGAAAATCTGATTTGAATGCGGCATTAACTTTTTTCCCTGTGATGAATCAAGTACACTTTCGCTGTTTTTTTCTTCAATGATTGAGTGACTATGCTTAAGAATCCTCTTCAGGTTCGTTTAGAAAAACTAGAACCTTGGCAACAAATTACCTTTATGGCGTGTCTGTGTGAACGCATGTATCCAAACTATGCGATGTTTTGTGAGAATACAGAATTTGCTGACCCGCGTGCTTACCGAGCGATTCTTGATAGTGTATGGGAAATTTTGACAGTTAAGAACGCGAAAATTAACTTCGAACGTCAATTGGAGAAGTTAGAAGAGTTGTTCCCAAGTGCGGATGAGTTCGATTTTTACGGCGTTTACCCAGCGATGGACGCGTGTCAGGGTTTGTCTACGTTACTGCATGGTCTATTGGACCGCGACTACCTTTTCGATTCAATGCTTAAAGTGAGTCAACAGTCGGTACAAACCGTTGCTGATCTAGAGCAAGCACAAGGCGCAGAGCCAATCACTAACGACAACCAGAAAGAAAACGAAGCCGTATGTGAAGAGTGGGACGTCCAGTGGGCTATCTTCCGTCCGCTGCGTGAAGCGGTAGAACGTGACATCAGCTTGATTAAAGATTTGCGTGAAGAGCTACGTGAAGAAGGTGTGAGCAACATCGGTATTGCACTTTAATCGTTGAATAAATAGAAAAAGGCATCCTAACTGGATGCCTTTTTTGTTTGTGCGTTTAAGCTGTTATACCTAATGCTGATTACGATTCTTTCGAGTCGGATTTCGGTGGCTCTTGAGCTTCTGGCTCTTTATCCTGCTTCTCCGGCTCATTATCTTCTTCATCGTCATCGCGGCTTTCGATTACGCCGTGCATTTCTTTCCAGCTTTCCCAGCGTTGGTAAGCCAGCTCCTGCATGTCAGTGCTTTTATCTGCTTCGTCGATGATCTCCTCGCCTACGAGGTGTTCAAAAATATCTTCCAACGTTACCAAACCTAGCACGGTACCGTATTCATCAACAACAAGTGCCAGCTGTAAGCGATGAGTCATCATCTGGTCGAATACTTTAGGTAAAGTGGTATTGTTTAGCACCACTTGAATTGGGCGCATGATTGCTCCCAACTGTTTCTGTCCACAACCTGATTGTTGTAGTTTGAACAACTCAAGGCGATGCACAAAACCAATGATGTTATCTTTCTGTTCGCTGTAAACCAATGGGCGTGAGAAAGGCGTATCTTTGTGTTTTTCTAGGAACTCATTGATGGTCATTGTGGCATCGACACGGAATACTACTGGTCGTGGCGTCATAACCTGCGTTACGGGTACATCTTGGATGCCAAGCAAGTTGCTTAAGATTTTTGATTCACCCTCGGCAAATTCACCGCTTTCACGTGCCAGAATCGCCATTGCAGACAGCTCATCACGCATCTTTGGAGCTTCGTGGTTACGAGCAAGACGCTTGGTGATTTGCTCTGAGAACCAAACAAAGGGTGTAAGCGCCCATACCATCCAACGCAATGCGACCGCGGCAGTGGGTGCCAACTGGCGCCAGTAGGTCGCGCCAATCGTCTTCGGTACGATTTCTGAAAGCACTAAGATCGCCAATGTCAGCACTGCCGAAAAGATACCTAATGCTTCGCTACCAAATACAACCGCAGCTTGTGCACCAGCAGTGGCCGCGCCGATAGTGTGAGCGATGGTGTTTAAAGTCAGAATAGATGCCAGTGGTCGGTCGATATCTGATTTCAGCTTAGCCAATTGCCCAGCTGCGGGATGCCCCTGTTGATTGAGCTGCGCAATGTAGCTCGGACTGATACTCAGCAGTACCGCCTCCAGCACCGAACAGATAAACGAAATGCCGATTGCAATAGAGATATAAATGGATAACAGCAGCATAGTTGCCCTTGAATGTAGTTTGATAGTGGTTATTTGCAGCTATTATAACCGCAAAAGTGACTTATAAATTGGTCCAAATACCTTGGAAAGCAAGGGTTTTCAGGGGGTATGTGGTAACAAATTGTGAGTTATTACTCATATTATGGCTAAAAGTACGTCAGAAAATCGAAAGATCGCTTACAAACCTTTGCCAGATGGGGCATTTATGTTTTAGAGTGAGACGAATTCGATAACCTATGAGAAGGGAAACCTAATGAACAAGACCCAATTAATCGACTTTATCGCAGAGAAAGCAGACCTATCAAAAGCACAAGCAAAAGCTGCTCTTGAAGCGACTCTTGATGGTGTAACTGGCGCACTTAAAGAGGGTGACCAAGTTCAACTAATTGGTTTTGGTACATTCAAAGTAAACCACCGCGCTGCACGTACTGGTCGTAACCCTAAGACTGGTGACGAGATTCAAATCGCAGCAGCTAACGTACCAGCATTCGTAGCAGGTAAAGCGCTGAAAGAATCAGTAAACTAAGTTAGAATGCACCGAGGTATCCTGCCTCGGTGCAATTTCATGAAAAAACATCTACTCACTTCACTTCTCCTATCTAGCCTTACCCTTTTTGGCTGTTCGTCGGTTGAAACTCCTAATTTAGAACAATTCACGCATTTTTCTGGTGGTAAAGTTGCGGGAGATGCTAGCAGCTTGTACTGGATGACAGAGAAACTCACTCGTGTGAGTACGGCGGCTGATTATGTGACTATGGGGGACAATGGTTGGTTCCAGAGTGATTATCGCTGGGATGAAGGTGAGTTGCGAGAGTTGATTCGAAAAGGCGAGCAAGTTGATACCAAACAAGAGTTGGTGCCTTTTCAAATCCACATCCGTTTCAATAAAGATGGCGAAGCGGTTTACCAACAATATCGTGTTAACCGTAAAGTCTTACCACTTCAGCATGACCAATTAGAGCGCTACAAAGCAGAAGCGAATGACGTAGTGGCATCGGTTAAGGCGCAGTCTCGTAACAATCAGAGCCTTATTCAAGGTTATTGGAATGGTCAATCGTTTGAAACCTGCAAAGGTAAGGTGTTCTCGACGCTCGAGTTTAATCAGACGTTGCCAAAATTTATTATCGAGCGTCTCTCATCGGTAGACAGTTATGTGGCTTTTGTCGGCAAGCAGTCACGAAACAAAGCAATGGTCGATGAACTGTTGATGCTCAATGACGATGACTTTGATTGTGTTTCTCGGCCAACGTTGATCTCTGAATAAACATTGCTTCGAATTCTGTCGAACAAGAACAATAAAAAAGGCGCTGAGTGCGCCTTTTGTTTTTTAGCCAACTCATGTTGTTTTTATTTTTCTTGCTCACGTGCAATTGCACGGTAGCCGATGTCGTTGCGATGGAACATGCCATCCCAACGGATCTGTTTTGCAAGCTCGTAAGCACGCTGCTGCGCTTCTGATACACTGTTGCCAAGTGCGGTTGCACAAAGAACGCGACCACCGTTTGTCACGATGTCGCCATCTTTGTTATCTGTACCTGCATGGAAGACTTTTTCGCCTTCAATTTCAACTTGTGGCAGACCCGAAATTACGTCGCCTTTGTTGTATGCAGCTGGGTAACCACCGGCTGCTAACACGATACCAATCGATGCTCGTGGATCCCACTTCGATTCCGCTTGATCCAGTTTCTCGTCGATTGCCGCTAGGCACAGATCAACAAGATCCGATTCCATGCGCATCATGATAGGTTGTGTCTCAGGATCACCGAAGCGGCAGTTGTACTCGATTACTTTCGGAGTGCCGTCTTTGTCGATCATCAGACCCGCGTATAGGAAACCAGTGTAAGGGTTACCTTCAGAGGCCATGCCACGTACTGTTGGGTAAATCACTTCTTCCATGATGCGGTTGTGGATTTCCTGTGTTACCACTGGAGCTGGAGAGTATGCTCCCATGCCACCGGTGTTAGGACCAGTATCTTTGTCGCCTACGCGTTTGTGGTCTTGGCTGGTGGCCATTGGCAGAACGTTCTCACCATCCACCATCACGATGAAGCTTGCTTCTTCACCATCTAGGAACTCTTCGATAACGACACGACTACCAGCATCACCAAATGCGTTGCCTGCTAGCATGTCTTTGATTGCGTCCTCAGCTTCTTCTAGCGTCATCGCTACGATAACGCCTTTACCAGCAGCAAGGCCGTCAGCTTTTACTACGATCGGTGCACCTTGCTCACGTACGTAAGCAAGAGCTGGCTCGATTTCAGTGAAGTTCGCGTAGGCACCTGTTGGAATTTGGTGACGAGCAAGGAAGTCTTTAGTAAACGCTTTAGAGCCTTCAAGTTGCGCTGCGGCTTGGGTAGGGCCAAAGATTGGTAAGCCAGCTTCGCGGAACGCATCAACCACACCAATAACCAATGGTGCTTCTGGGCCAACGATAGTCAGTTCAATCGCCTTCTCTTTGGCGAAAGCAACAAGGCCAGCGATGTCTTCTACATCGATGTTTACGTTCTCTAGTTTTGGCTCTAGTGCTGTACCTGCGTTGCCTGGAGCAATGAAAATAGTCTCAACATTTGGGTTTTGCGCTGCTTTCCAGCCTAGCGCATGTTCACGACCGCCTGAACCAATGATTAAAACTCGCATATGAAAATCCTTAATCTTATAAATACCGTTTGCTCAAACTCAGATATTTCGCAAAGACCTGAGTATGGCCTCTCTAATTCAATGGGACGAGGACAAGGCGACAAGTGAACTTATTCCTATGAGCATAGTATGCTATGTGATTAGGATAAGTGAACGCCGTCAACGCAGTTATCGTCCCAGTGAAGACGAGAGGATTAGTGGCGGAAGTGACGCATACCGGTAAAGATCATCGCCATGCCGTGCTCATCTGCTGCTGCGATAACTTCGTCGTCACGCATAGAGCCACCTGGCTGAATTACGCACTTAATGCCGGCTTCTGCTGCGGCATCGATACCGTCGCGGAATGGGAAGAAAGCGTCAGATGCCATTACGCTACCGGCAACTTCTAAGCCTTCGTCTGCAGCTTTGATGCCGGCAATTTTCGCTGAGTAAACGCGGCTCATTTGGCCTGCGCCCACACCGATAGTCATGTCGCCTTTCGCGTAAACGATCGCGTTAGATTTCACGTATTTCGCTACCTTCCAGCAGAATAGGGCATCTTTTAGCTCTTCTTCTGTTGGCTGGCGCTTAGAAACCACTTTTAGGTCGTCTAGGCTTACCATGCCTTGGTCGCGGTCTTGAACCAGTAGACCGCCATTCACGCGTTTCACGTCAAAGCCAGTTGTCTTCGTTGTCCATTCGCCACACTCAAGTAGACGTACGTTCTTCTTCGCGGCAACCACTTCAATCGCTTCAGCAGAAACAGAAGGAGCGATGATGACCTCAACGAATTGACGTTCAACAATAGCGGTTGCTGTTTCAGCATCCAGCTCTTGGTTGAATGCAATGATGCCGCCGAATGCAGATGTTGGGTCAGTTTGGTAAGCGCGGTTGTACGCTTCTAGGATGTCTTTGCCTAGCGCAACACCGCATGGGTTTGCGTGTTTTACGATTACACATGCTGGCTCGTTGAACTCTTTCACACACTCAAGCGCTGCGTCCGTGTCTGCGATGTTGTTGTAAGAAAGGGCTTTACCTTGGATTTGGCGAGCAGTAGAAACAGATGCTTCTTGTGGGTTTGCTTCAACGTAGAATGCGGCTGCTTGGTGGCTGTTCTCACCGTAGCGCATGTCTTGCTTCTTCTCGAACTGTTGGTTGAACGTACGTGGGAATTTAGACTCTTCATCACCTTCTTTGTTCTCACCGTAAGATGGAACCATAGTGCCGAAGTAGTTTGCGATCATGCCATCGTAAGCGGCAGTGTGTTCAAAAGCAGCGATGGCAAGGTCGAAGCGAGTTTCGAGAGTGAGAGATTTGTCGTTTGCGTCCATCTCTGCAATTACGCGGCCGTAATCACCTGCGTTAACAACGATAGTCACGTCTTTGTGGTTTTTCGCTGCAGAACGAACCATTGTTGGGCCGCCGATATCGATGTTTTCAACCGCGTCGGCTAGTGTACAGCCTTCTTTGGCAACGGTTTCTGCGAATGGGTATAGGTTTACGACAACCATATCGATAGGGTTGATGCCGTGCTTTTCCATCACGTCATCATCTTGGCCACGACGACCAAGCACACCACCGTGAACTTTTGGGTGAAGCGTTTTAACGCGGCCGTCCATCATTTCTGGGAAACCAGTGTAGTCAGAGACTTCGGTTACGGCGATGCCTTGTTCGGCAAGTAGGCGAGCTGTACCACCAGTAGATAGGATATCGACACCGCGCTCAGCAAGAGCTTGCGCAAACTCAACAATACCTGTTTTGTCTGATACGCTGATAAGCGCACGGCGAATAGGACGAGCGTTATTCATGCTTCCATTTTCCTCAAATTCACGGAGTTAAAGATGTTTGCCAAAAATGAACTTGTTTTTACCTCTTGGGGTAAAATATTGGCCAGTTTTGGTAAAGACCTTTGCAGGGTGTTTTCTGGTTAGAAAACAGTCTCCACATTTGATGGCGCGTATTCTAACCAATTTATTACAAAAAAGCTCGCGCAATCGTTTGGCATCTCAAAAATAATTGCAAAAAAGTCGTTCTTTAGCTTTAAAAGTAACGAGATAGTTAATAGGGGAAGTTATGTTTCAGATAGGTGAACTGGCAAAACGTTGTGGTGTGACTGCCGATACATTGCGTTTCTACGAGAAAAACGCGCTAATAAAACCCGCAGGACGAAGTGAGTCAGGCTACCGCTTGTATGATGAAGAGAATCAAAAGCAGGTGCACTTTATCCTCAAAGGTAAAGATCTTGGCTTGAGTCTGGATGAAATTAAAGACCTGTTAGAAATTAAGTTAGAAGCGACAGAACACAGCTGTGCAGAGGTAAAAGCCATTACTTCTGCTAAGTTAGAGCTGATTGATGGGAAAATTAACGAGCTGACGAAAATTCGCCGAGCGTTAAAGAAGATTAATGATGCTTGTTGTGGTCATACAGACGATGACGCCACACATTGCTCTATCCTTGCAGCACTTGAGTAGTCTCATTCTTGCATTACTTAACTTAAGTTTGCATTTTTGGCGACTTGCTTTTCTAGGTACACGCTGCTTTCCCACCTATAATCTTGCCTTTAGTTACTTGTAGGAATCGACCATTGTCTGATTCCTAGCGTAACGCTGTCTGTAGATACGAGAGTTTTCATACATGGTTGGAGTCTATTTTCAAATCAATGACTGGGTTTTGAGCGTTGATGAAAATAAGCTGTATCGACAAGATAGGGAAGTTACTGTTGAGCCACGCTTAATTAATCTTTTGCACTTCTTAGCGGAGCATGCGAATGAGGTGTTCAACCGCGAGGAATTGATTCAGTACGTTTGGGCTGGAGCGATTGTGACCGATCAAGTGGTGACTCAATCCATCTTTGAGTTGCGTAAGCTACTACGTGACGGTCGAGAGGAAAATACCAACTACGTTATCACGGTGCCCAAGCGTGGCTATAAGCTGGTAGCGAACGTGGTTGCTATGACGCATGAAGAGTTTGTCACAAGTCGGCAAAATGAAGAGATCCCACCTTCGGTTGAAGAATCGGAAGAGGATTGTCTACCTATAGCACCAACCGTTACCTTTCCTGCCGGTCCTCTAACTCGCGCGGTCTGCGAGATGTCAAAAGAGAAAAAAGCCCCTCAGAGCAAAAACAAAATCAGTCCTTGGCGATTGGGAATTATGAACTTCATCTGGATCAGTATGTTGGTCGTAGTGATGGGCGTGTTTACCTACAAGCAATCGGAAGTGCGTATTACCCAAGCCATCGATACCCATCTGATTGAGTTCAAGTTTCAAGATAATTTTACGAATGAAGGATTAAGCTACGATTTGGCAGACGGATTCGCCCAAAAGTTGATGTCCGACATTGCTCAAGTCAGTGATTACCGAGTCATGCTAAAGAAGGCGTCGTTTACTTCTGGCATTGTACCTGGTAAATCGGTTGTGGTGAGAGTTCGTGAGAATGACGGTGGCAGCTTTTTAGAGGTGGAATATCGCAATAACTCATCTGAAAAAGTGTTGTTTAGTCGTCAATACGCGTTAACCAGTAGTCATTTAAAGACAGTGCTTCAACAAGCGTCGTTGGATTTGATGCAAGTGCTGAAAGTATCGGATGCCAAATTGAAATCTACGATGCTGGTGGCGGGAATGCCAATGAATCCCGACGCGTTGGAGTTGTTTGTTCAGGCTAACCATTACCTTAATGTCTCTGATACTAAACAATTCCGCCAAGGTATCGACTTGATGGAAAACATTTTAGAAATCGAGCCGGATAATGCTTACGTTCAAGCTGAGTTGTTGATTGCTTACCATGTACAAAAGGCACTTGATTTCTCACAGGAGTTGAAGAAAGGGCGAATGCAGCAGCTCAGTGAAGCACTAGAGACTAATGTGAAAATGATGGTGGGGCCAATTCAACCGCGAATTTATGAAGCTTTAGCACTGCACGAAACCATCATTGGTGACATGGCGTTAGCCAAGCGGCATCTCGGACAGGCATTGAGGTTACGTGATTCAGTGCTTTCCTATGTGATTCGCGGTAAGCACGCCGAATTGGATGGTGATCTGGATTTAGCCAGTGAGTCTTACAGTGAAGCTTTCTATATTGATACGTCGGTTGAGACGTACCTGCTGTGCGAAAACTTGGTCTTCCCAAGTAACATGAAGGCGATTGATTACGCCATGTATCGCGCCGTTCACCCTTCTGTCGTTCGAATGCTTTAATTCTCTCGGACTCAACGTCAGTCTAATGCTAGCCCCTCATTTCGGTGAGGGGCTTTTTTGTCGCTGTCGAAAAGTGAAAAGGGTGAGGCGGTGGGGCAATGACTTACGAAGGAGCTAACAGCGCAAGCTTGCAACGGGAATACATACCCGCTTTGCTTCTCTATCTCTATCTCTATCTCTATCTCTATTGATTGTATGAAGCGTCTGGCTGAGTTATGTGGCGAGAATGATTTTGATGCTTTCTTGCAGGCGAGATGAATATTGATGTGGGTCAAAAAGCGCGATCAGGGAGAGATTTATGGAATCAACACTTCAGGGAATTAACCCTTCGGGATGGGGAAGTTGATAGAGGTTGATAACTTTTATCGCGATGACCAACGAGTTGATGAGAGTTTATCTATCGGTAGAAGGTTTGATGTTTTTTTTATAACTAAATGAATAATATGGTTTTATATTTTTGTGTTTATCATGTTTACCTCAACTTGATGTTGATTAACTAATCATTTTATTGATAACCCCAAGTTTATTTTTTTCCCAGTTTTTGGGCGTAGTCTTCACTTCGAAATTTAGCGAGGTCGAGCAGGTTCTTCCTCATAGCATCTCGCTAATAACCATTCAGTTTGAGTCATGTTGACTCGAGTAGAATAGATTTGGAGATGTTATGTCATCGAATGCGAAAAAAATCGGCCTTATTGCCTGTACGGGTGTCGTAGCCGGTAACATGATGGGTAGTGGTATTGCACTATTACCTTCTAGTCTTGCCTCTGTAGGCTCTGTTTCAATCTTCAGTTGGCTGATCTGTTTGGTCGGTGCACTGAGTCTGGCGTTCGTTTACGCTCGTCTGGCAACCAAAAACCCACAAGAAGGTGGTCCTATCGCTTATGCTGGCGAAGTGTCTCCGGTATTTGGTTTCCAAACGGGCGTTCTTTATTACCACGCGAACTGGATTGGTAACCTGGCTATTGCCATTACAGGTGTTTCTTACCTTTCAGTATTCTTCCCTGTGCTTAATAACCCAATCCCAGCAGGTATTGCGACGATTGCATCGGTATGGATCTTCACTTTCGTCAACCTACTTGGTGGTAGCTGGGTAAGCCGTCTATGTACGCTTGGTTTAGTTCTTATCCTTATCCCAGTTGTTGGTACAGCCGCATTTGGTTGGACGCACTTCGATACTGCGCTTTACAGCCAAAACTGGAACGTATCAGCAGGCACTGACAGCCACGCGGTAGTAACAGCGGTTCTTATCTGTCTATGGTCATTCGTAGGTGTGGAATCAGCAGCGGTATCGACTGGTATGGTAGAAAACCCTAAACGGACTGTACCACTAGCAACTATGTTAGGTACTGGTATCGCAGGTGTGATTTACATCCTATCAACTCAAATGATCAGCGGCATGTTCCCAGCGTCAGAAGTTGCGGCATCAGGTGCGCCATTTGCATTGGCAACCACTGAGCTATTCGGTAGCTGGACTGCACCATTCGTATCAGCATTCACAGCACTAGCATGTTTCACTTCGCTAGGTTCTTGGATGATGCTGGTGGGCGAGGCTGGTAAACGTGCCGCGAGCGATGGCAACTTCCCTAAAATCTACGGCGAAACTGACAAAAACGGTGTGCCTAAGAAAGGTCTAATCCTTGCGTCAATCAAGATGACTGCACTGATGGTTGTACTGATGTTCTTCAGCTCTAAAACAGCACACGCATCAGACCTATTCAACCAGCTAACAACTGACGCAGTTCTACTAACTATGCTGCCTTACTTCTACTCAAGCATTAACTTGATTCGCTTCGAAGGTATGACAACACGCAACGGCTTCGTAATGCTGTTCTCTGGTGTGGCTTGTCTGTTCTGCTTCATCGCACTAGCAGGTGCAGAGGGCGGTACGCTAACAGCAACCTTCATCGTGTCTCTAGTTATCTTGATGTTCTACAGCAAAAAAGCAGGTCTTGCTCAGTACGTGAAAATGCACGCTGACGACATGCCTGCCCAAGCAAGCAACTAATCCCCAAAACGCTGGCACTACGGTGCCAGCCCATAAAACCTAAATTCACGCGGCGCTCACCTTACTCATTGTCTGTAAATGGCAAAGAGCGCCCTCATTCGCCTTGGAGATGTCCAAATGAATATATTCGCTATCTTGAACCACATGGGTGTGTTCTTTAAAGAAGAGCCAGTTCGT
Source organism: Vibrio sp. 2304 (assembly GCF_033339475.1). NCBI lineage: Bacteria > Pseudomonadati > Pseudomonadota > Gammaproteobacteria > Vibrionales > Vibrionaceae > Vibrio > Vibrio sp. 2304. The sequence continues at coordinate 27,939 of NZ_JAWOUQ010000023.1, forward strand.
CAACTTCACGTTGCTCTTGAGAAAGCGGGCTACGAAGTGGTTTACCCAGTAGATGATAAAGACTTGATCAAAATGATTGAGATGAACCCACGCATTTGCGGTGTGCTGTTCGACTGGGATAAATACTCACTAGAGCTATGTGAACGTATCAGCCAAATCAACGAAAAACTGCCTGTTCACGCATTTGCTAACGAACAGTCTACTCTAGACATTTCACTAACAGACCTACGTCTAAACGTGAGCTTCTTCGAGTACGCTTTAGGTATGGCTGACGACATCGCTATCAAAATCAACCAAGCGACTGAGGCATACAAAGATGCCATCATGCCTCCATTCACTAAAGCGTTATTCAAATACGTAGAAGAAGGTAAATACACCTTCTGTACTCCAGGTCACATGGGCGGTACTGCATTCCAGAAAAGCCCTGCTGGTAGCATCTTCTACGATTTTTACGGTCCAAACACATTTAAAGCGGACGTATCAATCTCAATGCCTGAGTTAGGTTCTCTACTAGACCATTCAGGTCCACATAAAGATGCAGAAGAATACATTGCACGCACATTCAATGCAGACAGCTCGTACATCGTAACTAACGGTACGTCTACATCGAACAAAATCGTTGGTATGTACTCAGCACCTGCGGGCAGCACAGTATTGATTGACCGTAACTGTCACAAATCTCTGACCCACCTAATGATGATGAGCGACGTGACACCAATCTACTTCCGCCCAACTCGTAACGCATACGGCATCCTTGGCGGTATTCCACAAAGCGAATTCAGCCGTGATATCATTGCAGAGAAAGTGGCGAAAACACCAGGTGCAACAGCACCAACTTACGCAGTAGTGACTAACTCAACTTACGATGGTCTGTTGTACAACACACAATTCATCAAAGAGTCGCTAGATTGTAAACACATCCACTTCGACAGTGCTTGGGTGCCTTACACTAACTTCAACCCAATTTACGAAGGTAAATGTGGTATGAGTGGTGAAGCGATGCCAGGCAAAGTGTTCTACGAAACACAATCAACACACAAACTGTTGGCAGCGTTCTCACAAGCTTCAATGATTCACGTGAAAGGCGACTTTGATAAAGAATCTTTCAACGAAGCATTCATGATGCACACTTCAACTTCACCTCAGTACGGCATTGTTGCTTCTACTGAAACTGCAGCGGCAATGATGCGCGGCAACACTGGTAAGAAGTTGATGCAAGACTCTATCGATCGCGCAATCCGCTTCCGTAAAGAGATCAAACGTCTAGAAGCAGAAAGCGACAGCTGGTTCTTCGATGTATGGCAACCAGAAAACATCGATACCACGGAATGTTGGAAACTAGACCCTAGCGACACATGGCACGGCTTCAAGAACATGGATGACAACCACATGTATCTTGACCCAATCAAAGTAACGCTACTGACTCCGGGGATGAATAAAGAAGGCGAACTAGAAGAATCAGGTATTCCTGCTTCGCTGGTGGCTAAATTCCTAGACGAGCGCGGCATCGTGGTAGAGAAAACAGGTCCATACAACTTGTTGTTCCTATTCTCAATCGGTATCGACAAATCAAAAGCAATGCAATTGCTACGCGGCCTAACTGAATTTAAACGTGGCTACGACTTGAACCTAACCATCAAGAGCTTCCTACCTTCGCTATACAACGAAGACCCAAGCTTCTATGAAGGCATGCGCGTTCAAGAACTAGCACAAGCAATTCATGACCTAACTAAGAAATACAACTTACCTGAGCTAATGTACAAAGCGTTCGATGTACTTCCAGAAATGAAAGTAACACCACACGCAGCATGGCAAGAAGAGCTTCGTGGCAACATCGAAGAAATCAAACTGGAAGAAATGGTTGGCCGCGTAAGTGCGAACATGATCCTTCCTTACCCTCCAGGTGTGCCACTAGTACTTCCTGGTGAAATGGTGACTCAAGAGTCTCGCCCTGTGCTGGACTTCCTAGAGATGCTTTGTGAGATCGGTGCGCATTACCCAGGTTTCGAAACCGACATCCACGGTTTATACCAACAAAAAGATGGTAGCTACACCGTAAAAGTATTGAAGAACTAAGTTCCTCTCGAAGATGACGTCATTGGGAATGCAAGCATGCTCCACTCTTACGAGCTCAATGCGTCATCGAACAATAACGACATTTAGATATACCCCTAACTAATCTGTCGTAAAGAGAAGGGCAAGGATGCTCTGATCTTTTCTTCTATATATAGAAGAAACACTTTTCCAAGACTTCACCTGAAGTACCCCAAATAAAAAGCAAAGACCAAAAGAGCAGTTCGTCATCGTTCTGCTCTTTTTTTTCGTCTTTATATAGATAGAAAGAAAAAAGAATCAAGAGAGATAAGATCAGCAATCAAAATCACAAAGAAATCGGCGATCTTTTAATGCAGAAGTCAGGTGTTTCATCATGAAAAGATCCTCTGCAACCCGAAATATTAGACAAGATCGTTGAGTATCTGTGCAGAGTGCTCGTTATTTGTGCGGTTGAAAGTTTTTTTGCAAAAAACGCTTGTGCTAATTTCTCAACCCCCTATACTGCGCATCCACCGACACGGAGTGAGACGAAAGTCACACAGCGAGTCGGGAAGAGAGAAAAAAGAATTTG
>NZ_JAWOUQ010000024.1:0-27068 GCF_033339475.1 Vibrio sp. 2304
TATTGCTGCTTGATAGAGCTCTTTTTCGATATTATCCATGACCATCCATATTCAATTTTATCGTGCGCTATAACGCCTTGTTAAGGTGTGAGGCACGCAATACCAAAGCTTCCGCATACCACCTTAACCACTAAAACTAACGCATAGCAAAAATGCCACGTGTGCCGAATCACTCTTGAACAATTTGTTATGTGTTAGATTTTAAAGACTAATTTTTGTTTTTGAGCAATAAGCTCACCATCTTCAAGTGGTTCATATTTCCATTTGGACAACGCTTGTACAGCTACCTTTTCAAAGATTCCCTTTGGGGAGGACTCGATTACAACAATATCAGTCACATCCCCATTTTTAGTAATGTTAAACGTCATGACCACATACCCTGACAGGTTATTCTCTACTGCAACTTTGGGGTATCTCGGCGATACAAACTCTATTGGCTCTAGATCTAAATATTCCGATGAGTAAGTGTTTTCTACAGAACTTGAACACCCTGCTACTAAGATCAAGATAAATAGTTGCAAAAATCTCATAATCTATCTCTGACACATAACGCCCTGCTAAGGGGTGAGCAATGCAATACCAAAGCTTCCGCATACCACCTTAATCACCTAAACCAACGCATAGTGAAAATGCCACGCGTTGCGAATCCCTCTTGAGCAGTTTGTTATACATTGCTTCCCTACCTGAGCACAGGTCTGAAAAAACTACGTTCATAGCTAATGATGCAGTCTACTTTATCTGCAAACTCAAAAGCTTCAATACACTCGGGATCATTTAGAGATTTGAGACGATACTCTTCGTATGCTGATAAGCTTTCGAATGAGAACAAAGCTAGAGCTATATTATTTGCACCTTCTGACGGTAGAAAATAGCCATTGTGCTGACCACCGAACTTCTCAACAAGTGGAATCCACATTCTTGCGTATTCTTCAAATTCTTTGACCTTTTTCGGGTCAATCACGTACCTGACATAGCAAGTAATCATATGCTTTAAATCCTTCTAATTGTTTAATTTCATGCGCAACGTATAACGCCCTGTTAAGGGGTGAGCAACGCAATACATAAGCCGCCGCATACAACCTTAAACACTTAAACCAACGCATAGTAAAAATGCCACGCGTTGCGAATCCCTCTTAAACAGTTTGTTAGCTGTTTCGTATTAGGAGACTGAACTATTAACGTAAAAATAACCAACAAGACCAACCGTGCCGTATAAAAGTGCCTTCAAAGAAGCTAGCCAGTTACTTTTAATATTAAGTAAAGTCACCACAATTGAGGATACCATCGCAAAACACCACATCAAGACAACTAAACAAGCAAACAATAAATCTATAACGTCACCGAACCCATAAGGTTCTCCGGGTGAGACCGCTATATGCCCATAAATTTGAGATTTATATAGTAGCCCAGAGAAAGCAAAAAAATGGACTAAAACAATACTGAACGCTAATAACTTATTAAATCTTGCTTCCATTTAGTTTCACTCTCCAATACCACATTGCACAAACAGCTAACGCCGCATTAAGGTGTGAGCGGCGCTTGGTTATACTTGAGCGAAGCGAAACTGCCAAGCGTTGCGAATCACTCTTAAATGCTTTGTTATGGCGCAACTCTCAAAGATGACCACCTAACTAACCACCCTTTCGAATTTACACGATTTTCAAATATTGCTCGTGACCTTTTCGGATTATGCGTGATGCAGTAGCCAAATAAAGATTCGAACCCAAATGCTGATACAACTTCATATTGATTCACACCTGTTTGACGAACGCCAACGGCAGTTTCTTTTTCAGGCCAGTAGCTCATGGCATCCACTGAACTTTGATAAGGTTCATCACCATTACGTTCATGCATTTGAGCTTGATTTCGAACTTGCCAATTAAGCTCAGGCATACAACCTTTCAAGTACTCTTCATAACCCAGATAGGCATTAGGATTCGATTCATTAAGATCAAAGTAAATCACATCAACGTCATTCAAAGCAGTCGTAGATTCAAACCCATGTAACGAGTCCCAAACTAAATTTCGCACGAAACCCGCTGCTATATAACACTGAGGTAGGTTCAGCAGAGACACATGATTTAGTGCCTCAGTCCGTATTGGGTCACGTTTTATTAATTCTACGATTTCGTCCATTTTCGCCCTGCGCCATAACGCCCTGTTAAGGGGTGAGCAACGCAATACCAAAGCTCCCGCATACCACCTTAAACACTAAACGCAACGCATAGTAAAAACGCCACGCGTTGCGAATCACTCTTAAACAGTTTGTTATATACCGCTATCGATTAGAATTTTAGTCAGTGTTTCTTGGATATTGTTATCAAGACTATCTTTTACATGCGCTTGTTCATCTTGAGATAAAAGTGAGAACTGCGCGGGAAGCTCTTCGATGTCGAGAACCTTAACCCCTTTTAAGTAACACGTACTGCATTTGCTGTCGCCATCAATATATGGAACAACATTTAACGATACATATGTTATCGCACCCATTCGTTTACCAAAGATTGATTGTTGATGGACACCATAGCCGAAAGTATTCGATACACCATAAATATCTCTAGGTACAAGCTTTATAGCCATATCAACATCACCGATTTCTGACTCCGAGATAAGCTTAACCGCCATCCCTTTTGCCTCGACATAGTCTTTGACCGTTTTAACAAGTAAATCAGAGAAAGAACTATCTTTAACTGCATCATAATCGTTGTTAAATATCGTTGTACCAGTCGTTACAAAATTAGGATATTCAGGAAACTCGTTAACTACCCCGACGGTTTCAACTTCCTTAAGATCTTGCGGTTTCAACGTAGATGCACAGCCTGTAAGAACTACTAGCAATAACAATGAGTAAACTAACTTTATTTTATTTTTCACCTTTATTCTCCCTAGGTATATAACGCCCTGTTAAGGGGTGAGCAACGCAATTCAAGAGCCGCCGCATACCGCCTTAAACACTAAAACCAACGCATAGTGAAAATGCCACGCGTTGCGAATCCCTCTTGAACAGTTTGTTAGGCGACATTTCTACGTTTAACTTCTTTCTCATACGAAGATTCGTTGTATAGCCAAATAGCCCAAAATGCGAAAAACATCCCGATCGTGTAAATTGAGTAATTAAGAGCATTATCCGATAAGAAAATCGTAATGTTTGCCGCATCAGAAGATGGATAAAGGAAAATAACATTAAAAATCATGTACAAAATAGCTGTGACGAAAGTTGTTCTGAAAAGCCAATTTAAACACCCTTTCTTTCGCGATTTTTGCCAATTATCAAATGCTTTACCATTCATTAATCCACTCCTTTCCTATTAACTGAAGCTAGATTCACGCCAAGATACTATCACTACTCTATCGTTTATCTCATGTCGCCTAACGCCCAATTAAGGTGTGAGGCACGCAATACCAATGCCACCGCATACCGCCTTAATCACTAAAACCAACGCATGGTAAAAATGCCACGCGTGCCGAATCACTCTTAAATTGTTTGTTATGCTTGTGGTTCTGAAACCACGACACTGTCATTTGCCCTTATGTACATCAAATGCTTGTCGTAAAATCCGTTTCTCGCACAACCATGTTGCAACGCTTTTTTGTAGATTGAAGCCACAAATATATCGGCTACGCTAAAGTCGTTACCCACTGAAAATCCTGATTCACAACAGATCGATGTACTTAACTTCTCTAAGCAACGCATGATCCAGTCTCCACGGAGTTCGCGCTTTGACGTCTCATTTAACTCTGGACGCATAAACCTTAATACTGTTCTATTTTGGGGAGAGTGAATACTGGAGTTTACGTACTCACAAACTCTGCGGATGTGCGTTTTTTCATTGAGGCTTTTACCAAACAAGCTTGGATTAGGAAAGCGTTCTTCCAAATACTCAACAATTGCCATTGATTCAGAAAATACCGAACCATCGACAGAAAGAGATGGGACATAGCCAAAAGGATTTATATCTAGGTATGTTGTCGTTAGTTCGTCAGAGCTGACCTCAATTCTATCGTAACGTATACCCTTAAAATTGAGCACCCACTCCACCCTTTCAGAGCTATTCGAACCTTCTGCGCTATACAACGAAACTTCCATATATCCTCCCGAAAAGCATAACGCTGCGTTAAGGGGCAGCAACGCACTACCACCAAACTTCAATTTACCACCGTAAACACAAATGCCAAGATTTGAACCAAATTCGCCACGCGTTGACTGTCCCTCTTGAACGCCTTGTTATAGCTCAGCGATGTGCGACAGAGTTTCTGGATGACGCTGAACCAGTTTTAAAAGGGTTACAGCTTGCCCATTTGGTGCACTACGCCCTTGCTCCCAGTTCTCTAATGTGCGAGATGATGTATGTAACAGACGAGCAAATACACCGCGTGACATATTAAACTGTTCACGAATACTCACGATTTCATCAGGTGAGATATTTAACTCACTGATGTCATTAACTTGATGTGTTTTAAGGGTAAGCTTACCCTCTGAGTGCTCTTTAGCCTCGGTAAGAGCTGAACTTAATTCTGCAAATAGGTCACGATTGCTCATTACGCCACGCCTCCATAAAAGCTTTTAACTGTTTCTTTTGGTCTGCGGTTAAATCGGACATTTCATTCTTGCCATAAATTGTCAGCAAGTAGAAACGTCGCTTTTCATCGAGGAAGTAATAGATAACACGAGAGCCACCACGCTTGCCCTTACCTTTACTTGCAACTCGAATCTTTCGCAAACCACCTGTACCTTGAATTACGTCACCCTGTTTCGGGTTAGACATTAACTCAGCTTGGAAAAGTCTAAACTCTTCATCACTGAGGTATTCACTACGGTACTTTTCAAATATGGTTGATTCGACAAATACACTTTTCATATGCAAAGTATACGCAAGTAACGTATAGATAGCAAAACTATACGTGATTAACGTAGTTATTATCATTTTAGGGTGCAGATCTGTTCTGAGCTATAACGCCCTGTTAAGGTGTGAGCAACGCAGTACCGATGCTTCCGCATGCCACCTTAAACACTAAACACAACGCATAGTAAAAATGCCACGCGTTGCGAATCACTCTTAAACAGTTTGTTATAAGCAATTTTAACTCATTCGTTTGAGGTACTTTTTACTAACCCAATAAAAAGACGACTTGTAGCGAATCATTGCCCAATCACTAATAAATGAATGTACATACACCCTTTGACCTTTACTTAAAGTACCTACGACCTCTTTTGAACTAAATGGGTTATCACGGACATTTAGTTTAGTAGCAGTAACTTCGTAATCACCTGCACTCAATTTATTTTGCGATTTATATTTAGGTGACTTTGCACTAGTCGCGGATTTAGATGGCGAGTAACTCTTCGAGGAGTACGTCCCAATGCGGCAAGTTTTCTTCCATGATATACATGAATTCCCGCATGGTTGCCCTTTTTTACAGATCTTAGCTTGCGCATTGAACCCAACAGTCAAACCAAGAAACAAAACTAAAAGAATCTTATATCTCACTCTCGTAATCTCATAATTGCTTATAACGCCGCATTAAGGTGTGAGCAACGCTACCACCTAACCTAGACCACTGCACCGTAAACACGAAACCCAACCTTAAACTGAAAATGCCAAGCGTTGGGAATCACTCTTAAATGCTTTGTTATGTGCGTAGTTAAAGAGACATTCGATCTCTTGACTTCTCTACTGCCTCTTCTGAAAACAAATTGGGGAACTTCAAAATTACGGCTTCAAAAGCATATTCTTGTAGCCCCATTTCAGCTAAAGCTTCATAACCTTGAGTGACATCATCACGATTTACAGCTCTTTCCACTGCATCTATAACACCACGACGTTCGATCATCTGCCACGTACGGCTGGCTCTAGTCCTTTTGCCGTTTCGATTGGATAGCACTTCCTCGTAGGCAAAAACAGCTTCAATTGCCAACCTTTCCGCTTCAGTTTTGCAGCCGTATAACTCAGCTCGAATTGCAATTGCTCTTAATGTAGCCTGTTGGGCTAGCTCATTTTCGCCTAACCTAAGAGCATTAGATCTAAACTTTTCGCATGATTCGACTGTTTTTAGTTTTAATACCCGAGAATCCATCATCAAACTCCATTAAATCAATTTTCAAGACTGTAACAATAGAGTTCTAATAGTTCAGTTAGCTATTAAGTAATGTTAGACCAAGAGCACATAACGCCGCGTTAAGGGGTGAGCAACGCAGACCACCTGACCTAAACCATTGTGCCGTAAACACTTAAGCTGAAGCAAACCGAAAATACCGAGCGTTGGGAATCCGTCTTAAACGCTTTGTTATATGCGTGGTGACATTGACGAGAAAGGTATTTCGCATATTTTCAAGTAAGGCCCCTCACCAAAAGGAGACTCTGCTAATTCAATTTCTCCATGCGATGTATAAACGTCAAACAGAGCATTACTTTCCACCAAATCACCTTCAAGATCAATGACTCTATCATTTGCGCTACTACACCCTCCACGCTGTCCACGTTTGAAGGCTAAATACATTTCGTGCATCGACTTAACTGCAAGCGCACAATGAATCTGCTCATGTCGATAGAGCTTCTCAAGATATGGGCGAAACTCCTCAGCTGATTCAGTTGAAGTCTTAGACATTTCGAACTTAGGAAGTGTATAGGTAACTTCAAGCTCAAATTCATGAATTTCGCAAGAATCATCATTCGTATGGAAGTCGTATTTCCATGCGGTGTACCCGTCAAAGCCTTCATTTACGAGAAACTCAGGTCTAGCGTTAAATGAGCGCTCAATTTCTTCAACACTATTCCCGCTAATCTCATACACTTCAAACTTTTTCTGGAAGGGAAAGTCTAGATCGACGTCAGCATTAGCCTGACTAAACGCCATTAAGCAATATATTGAAAGTACTACTTTTTTCATCATCATCCTTGAAGCATATAACGCCCAATTAAGGTGTGAACCACGCTACCACAACACTCAAGTTGGATACCGTAAACACTAAACTTAACCCAAACCAAAAATGCCAAGCGTGGTGAATCACTCTTAAATTGTTTGTTATATTAATTTATTAGCTCACTCTTAATATCTAGCCAAGCATTTTCGAGAATCTGTCGCCCAAGACTTTGTTTAATATCCATAAATTGATTAAAGATGTCTGAACTATCTCTTTTCACAACGCTTTTCATTACATCACGTAAAACATGAGTGAGCATAATCGTGATTTCTTTGTTTTCGTCTAGCATTAATAGAATTTTCTTGTGATGAAGTGAAAGCTCACCTATTAATCTTGTAAACTCATCAGATTGAGGAAACTCTGGTTGTGTAACAACCTTAAAGTGCAAGACTGTAGCTATTGAATCAAAACTAGAAAGAGACTCCCTTAACTCTTCTGTCCACGCATGACGAAGTTCCGCTGACTTAGCCTTATTCTGTGTTTTTTGGCTTGCTTTCGTCACATACACGACACCAATTGAGGTTAGAACACTACCCAAACCAATGGCACCTGTAACAATTATTGACGGCCAGTCGGGGCTAATCGACAGCATTATTGGTTCAGCTGTCGTAATACTCGTTTTAACCTGTGTTATCAACTTAAAAATATCCTCGAAGTTTAAAAATTAATATAACGCCCTGTTAAGGGGTGAGCAACGCAATACCGATGCTGCCGCATACCACCTTAATCACTTAAGCCAACGCATAGTGAAAATGCCACGTGTTGCGAATCCCTCTTGAACAGCTTGTTAACTGAGCGCCTTTCAGTTTTCGCCGTTCTTTCAGCCACTTTCGCCAAAGCTCATTTTGCTAATTAATGATTAGCAAAGCTAACCCAAATATGTATTTAACCAAAAAATTACCGTTTATCTTTAGTTTGAAATGCGTCTCACAACACCATACTTCGGCGATGTAAGTATGCCGGACTAATCGCGAATGCCTTATATTATTAGAAGGCTTTGTGTCGCCTTTCACATCAGTAAACTTAAGTATCAAACTGAAATTAGTCACATTAGCTTAGCTAAGGAAACCGACCGAACACGCTAAATCTCTGAACCTAGAAACTGTATCATTGCGCTTTCATATTTTCTGCGCCAGTTAACGCCTTGTTAAGGTGTGAGGCACGCAATACCGAAGGTTCCGTATAACACCTTAACCACTAAAGCTAACGCATAGTAAAAATGCCACGCGTGCCGAATCACTCTTGAACAATTTGTTATACGAATTTCTTCAGTGCCAACACTTGCTGTTCAAATAACTCACAATCTGACTTTGAGTATGACTTGGCGACATTAACCCATTGAACGCCCGTTTCATCTATGTGGCGAAACTCGATTTGAAGTGCATATTTAGAACAACGAAAAAGAGCAAAAACCAAACCTACAACCGTCAGACTAAGAACTAAAACTAGTAGCCATTGTGGCACCTCTTCCAACCTTGGAATAACTAACCAAACTGCCCCTGAAAAAACACACACCCAGAATAAAACTTGACCTAAATTATCAAGAAAACTTAACTTTTTAACCCTAACATTATTTATCTTAGACAAAGGATATGAGTCTTTCTTAAATCTGAACTCTTTTGAATCCAAGTTAAAATCAGTATTTTTGTACATAATTTCCCTCTATTCGTATAACGCCCTGCTAAGGGGTGAGCAACGCAATACAAAAGCCGCCGCAAACCACCTTAATCACTAAATTCAACGCATAGTGAAAATGCCACGCGTTGCGAATCCCTCTTGAGCAGTTTGTTAGCTGTGTTTTACAACACGAGCTTTGCTCCCAACATACCAAGAGCTGCGATAGCTACCATCGTAAACCAAAGGTAAATCATAAAAGATAGGTATAACGAAAATAAACCTCTCACAGCTTTATCTAAGTTTGCACCTTCATCGTGCTGTAAGAAGTACGCTAGTTCTGCTGTAGGTATTGATCCAGCAAAGCTCTTAAATTTGAACTTTACCATCATCAAGCCCATTGAGACTGGAAGACTAGATACTAATAAAATGATTCCCACCGAAATCCAGACATTCTCAGGGGATTCATTACCTAAAACTACTGCTGCCCCGATCAACACTAAAAGCATTCCCAGAAAGCCCTTAAAAGATGACAACAATGAGTCTCTTGTTTTTATATACAGCCAGAATAGCGGCTTATCGAATTTTCTCATTTTTTCCTCAAACAGCTAACGCCCTGCTAAGGGGTGAGCAACGCAATACCTAAGCCGCTGCATACCACCTTAATCACTAAATTCAACGCATAGTAAAAATGCCACGCGTTGCGAATCCCTCTTGAGCAGTTTGTTAGTCGCGAGGTACCGAGCGACAATTTTAAGCCGAACTAAACTTTGCGAACAACAAACTTTATGTGCTTTGATGCATTTAAGTTAGGCGTAGTCTCAGCGGCTACTCAATGAAACCACTTGGAATTAACAACGCCGCAGAAAACGGACTGACTACACCAAAAAGAGCCTTTGGAAAGCCAATCTCACAGTGCGGACTTTCAACAAACTCACCGAGCGGATTTGCAACCAAAAATAGACTCTCGATTGCCCTGCTCTGTCAGCACCAAAGAACAAAACAACCGCTTGGACACTTGCAAAACTTTGGACTTAAAACTGCTGAAACTGAGTTTTGACCATCGACGATGAATCTGTATACCAAACAAACAGCTGCCAAATTTTGAGCTAAGAAACATGATTTTGATTGCTAGCTTTTTCTGGCGACTAACGCCTTGTTAAGGTGTGAGGCACGCAATACCTAAGCTTCCGCATACCACCTTAACCACTGAAACCCACGCATAGTAAAAAATGCCACGCGTGCCGAATCACTCTTGAACAATTTGTTAGCAGTTTTTTCTACACAAAATTATGCTTTTATCGCATACATCGTTATGTGGTTTGAAGTTTCACGCTCATAGACACTGACATGAAGCACTTGGAACCCTGCTTTCTCTAGTTCAACAACTAGATCACTTTCAGAGGTAACATGACGATATGGACTGCCATCTCTATAAGTTTCATAGCTAATTTCATTTTTAGAGCACAAGCTACTGACAAAAAATACCCCGTTTTCAGACAGTGAACGATAAACATGACTCAAAAATATCACTCGATCTGCACCGATAATGCAATGCAAGCAATTACCGTCAATGACAACATCATAACCTTCTGGAAGTTCAAGAGACGCTACCGTTAGGTCCGCTAAATAATAATTACCCTCGACTCCTGTTGCTCTGGCTTTTTCCTTTGCCCATTCAATTGCGGTTGGTGAAATATCTATACCTGCCACCTCAAAGCCCAACTTCTGGAAAGCTCTGCAATGATGTCCTTCACCGCAACCTAATTCGAGCAGTTTACCTTGCACAGGTCGTTTAAATAGCTCAAGAAAACGCTCCACTAAAACTGCTTTAGACATTCGCTCGTTGCCACCCCAACCTTCCCAGCCAGCTTCGCGAGCTTCAACATACATGTCTTCATGAACTTGGTAGTTTTGTTTCATATTCATCCTTGACTGCTAACGCCCTGTTAAGGGATAATAAAATAAACATAAAATCCATAAAATACAGTAATTTATAAAACAAAATAGATATAACTCAAAAGGATATGTAGCACATGTGTAGCTATCGAAGTAAACAGCCATAAAGCTCTACTAACTCACATTTGGACAAAAGTGAGCTAGGTTCTTTGCTCTAGCTCACCAAATAGAGATTACTAAAATTACGTCAAACCACCTAAAGTGTTGTAGCCTTACTCAATAGTACTTGATTATCATCACTTTTATCTGTGTTCTTTATTTCAGTTTTAATACAAGGTAGATCTTTTGCTAAAGTAACTTGCATCCAATAATTTATTGATAATTCACCGACATTTGCACTTTGAGATGGCTTGTAACTTACTTTTACAAATTGATCATCCATTATCTTGCCAAATTCAATATGTTCAAATAACTCTCTAGTAGTCAATAAACTAAAGTTGATGTCTGAAAAATAAAGATTATATACAATAACACCACCCAAATTGCATATATAATCTTTTCCGAAGCCATCAATAAAAGAGATATTGTATTTATTCGCTACTTCTGGTTTGTACCTAGCTTCTCTAAGCAACCTTTTTAACTCTGAGCTTCCTGAAAACAAAATAGGATTTGTAATGGTTCTTGCTATATCTAAAATGTCAAAAATATTATTTTCGACACTGGAATAAACTTTTGAATCAGATGTTTTGTAACGTAATATCTCTCTTAAAATGTTAGCTTGAACATTAGACCTTGTTGATTCTTTTAGCCAACCTTTCTCGTTGATTGCTCTATTGGTATCAATACCTTTGGCAACCCTTTCTTTTCTGTACTCCTGTATGTTTAATTTATATAAGGTATCATCAACAATATCACCATTAAAACCAACTGAGTTAAATAAGCTGATTGGGAATTCTAAGTTCGGGGTTTTGCCTATAAGACCCTCGGAACAAATCAAACCAAATTGTGTTAGAAGGTCTTCATCAATTTCCGCTTCTGCCACTAATTCACTCTGTCTTTGATTTATTTGCTCTATAACTCGTTGAACTGAATTTTTAAAATTATCTAGGTAACTATCAAACTGTTCTCTAGAGATAAGGAATGGTTCTTTGATTTCGTCGACCAATCTAAGCCACTCTTGTAAGTCACTAACAAGGGATTGTTGATCTTGATGACGAAATGCATCCGAAAATACAATATCGAACCATTGACGTCCCAGTTGCCATTCGCTATTTGAAAGTGAAACGGCTATCTCTATGTAAGCCGCATTCATACTTTGAGGATCATTACGCCCCCAACCTGAATAGATACGCCCTGATACTCTTCTCTTTTCATTAACTCGCCCAAAAGACTCAAGAACTCCTGAAAGCCATGAGCCATAGCCATTATTAGAGTAATCTCTATGCCTAATATACACCCCAACTATATCACTAGCGTTAGATACGGACTTCGTTCCACGAGCAATTGCACCAGTTGGATGAATCGCAGCGTTAGAAAGTAATGCTCTAATATATTTTCTTACTTGATCATCATTTAAGTTAGGCTTGAGCAAAATATAACATGCTGTAATAACTCTAAGGTCAAGCGCTGCATTCTCAAATGCAATATAAAAAGCAGACCGAGAATTAAATTCATAACCATTTAATATAATAGCCCACAACTTGTCATCTAAACCTTTAAGCAATATATTATGGGTCACTAATTCTGAGTGCCATCCATATTCTTCGAACCCATGGCCGTAATCTCTCACTGAAAGTGTCTCACACCAATTGTTTAGCATATCAACCCCCCAACCAGCCGCCTCAACATTGTCATACCTTAATGCAGATATTGCGGTATGAGCTGTAAATTCTAAATGAGCGAGATAAAAGGGTAGTGAATCAGTTAGGCTATCAAGTCGTTGATATCTAGGCTCAATATAATCTAGCCAAGACTCCCATGAGCCAACGAAGTCAAAAAGCACATCTTCATATTTATTAGCTAAGCGTATATCTGATGAAGAAGAACTGTAAGAGCGCCACTCCATCAATAATGACCAAGTAAAGTAACTGCTTTGTATCAATGAGAAACCTTCACGTGTAACCAACTTTTCTCGCCCAGCAAATAGGCGCTTATGTAAGGAAATAACTTCGTCATAAAATTCGATGTTTTCAGGAATTAGTTCAACAGCAGATCTAGCTATTCGATAATACTCTGTCAAAATTTCATCGAGATAACTTCTACTGAAAAAGTTGGTCGTTGGTAGCAATAGCCAATTGTCATCTTCCTTGTTATCATTTAAGAAACTTAAAGCAGAAGCTATCTCAGTGTGCCACTTTACGATATTGGCTAAAGCAGTTTTGAATTCGCCGATATTCTTTTCACGGATAGAATCATTAGCTGAACCAACAAGACCTAACATCATGGACGTCAGGCTTTTGTCATAATCAACTTCTTTTTTCGTTGTTGTAACGCTATTCTTAATCAGTAGCTTAGATATCCAGCCCAAATTGAAGTCTACATATCTGGCAACTACTAGACCAGTTTCACCTTTCTTCGTCCATACAGGTTGTAGTACGAACTCTGGCTTAGCATTAAAGTCAAAGCTAAGCCCGCTAAAACCTTTTCTTGAAACTAACCACTTTCCAAAGCTCTGCCGATTAAACCAACGAAGTATCTTTAGCTTCTTAACTTGGTAATGAATTAGCGCGTTGATTGTTGCGTAGTAAACATTTGTAATCCGAATTGGATCTGTTGACGGAATTATAATTTCGTTGTACTTCTCATCAGAGAACTTATAAGTGCTAACTTTTAGCAGATCTTCATTAGGGTTGACTAGAATCTTATTCCGAACGGAGTTGAGTAATAATAGTTCATGAATTCTTTGCCTAATATCCATTTCACAAAGCTCATGAATAGTGAACCTAACAATTAACCTATCACGTTTCGTTTCATCCAACATCAAGAAAGTGGTCGCAAAAAACCAGCTTGTTAATAAGATGTTGAATGTAAGCCATAGTGCAGTAGTTATGCAAATCGATAGATAAGTTGACTGTTCGATACTAGCACTGAGGAAATAGCCTGCAATTATAAAAATAGACAAAAATAATCCACTCAATCCAGCAAACATGAAGCCAGAATACATCTGATAAATAGGAAATAGTGTCTTCTTTGCTGACTTATTCTGAAAAAGTACACCAATCAAACCAATGACAAGGGGGTAAACAACACCGATAATGGTCAACTGACCTGCAAGAAAAGCTCCTTGCCAGTCAATGAGTTTGTTCCAGTGAGGGAAATACTCAAGGGCAAATGGGGTTAACTCTTCTTTCCAGAGTAATAAATTGGCAACGAGTAAGCTAGATAAGACGAAGAGAAGAAAGATGTAATACCTATGTCTTTGAGACCAACGCAATATGTTGTGTTCTAAAAGGTTCCACTCGCTAGATAAAAACGCCTTGTTTTGATAAAGCGTTTCATCAATGTTTTTATCTACATGATGCTGAAGTGAATTTAACAGCTTTTCTATCCTAGCAAACACTTAAGTCTCTCCAGAAATTAGGTGGATCATTTTCAGGTACAACTACTTTACTAGATGTCGACGATTAATCAATTAGATGCGTATATTCAAAACGTTTAGTGCCTGTAATGGAGGTAGGCATTGCTTCTTGCCTTTTCACTAAAATATGTATTGCAAAAAGTAGCTGACTACTCGCATCTTTTCGCGAGACGTAACTCATTTCGGGGCAGAAACGTGCCAGTGACTTTGCTAATTTAGCATGATATCAATTGAGTCAAATATGGTGCTCCTCTAGTTTACTGACCAAATTCATCTTTCCACTACACTTTCGAATTCATTGAAACCGCGACAAATCATAATTTGCTCACAAAACACGCAAAATGCACTTGAGTTGATATGCAATAAGATAAATAAATATATCTGTGTGAGAAATCGTTCTCATAACTTACATTTACCCCAAAGGAGTAAACAGATGGGCAAGTATGTAATTAAGAAATCTACAAAGGATACCGTTCAACCATACTACTTTGTACTTAAAGCAGACAACGGACAAGTGATTGCGACCAGTGAAATGTACGCTTCAAAGCAAGGGGCAGAAAATGGTATCGCCTCTGTTAAGAATAACGCAGACTCAGTAACTGTTGACGAGTCTTAAAATGATCCAGTTTCTGGCTTATAGCTGTCAACAAAGCCACCTACCAAGGTGGCTTTTTAGGTAACAATGTTATTCAATTTTATTGGAAAATTTAACAATATCGAAAGTGTTTAAGCTCAGACCCATCACTAACTCCTACCTAAGCAATAGACAGATTGCAATCGGCACTTTTGTTTTAATTTACCATTACACCTGATGTGCGCATTCAAGATGTTAAATGCATAAAATTAGTTCAGTCAAAGACAAGCCAGTAGAAATACTAAGAGGACTCGCGTTAGCGCAGTTTGGGGGATAAATGAGCTAGAGTAACCTGTTATATCTGAACCCAGACACCCCTACTTTCATGTAATATTATTATCTAAATTGAAGCTAGGGCAGTCAGGTTGGCTATGATATTACGACAACCAACCTGTATTGCGGTTAGTCTCTAAACTTGAGTTGTTCTCCAACAACTTGGATGTTGAACATATCAACTTGTTCTGAGATTTGATTTACTTTGTGCTTATCGATACCTTCTAGCTCACCTTCATCAGGCCAGTTAAAAGCGCCCAACACAGTAAGTGTCTCATTCAGTTTTGCATGTTTTCCTTTATCGACCAAACGTTCTAGCTCTAACGACTCTTGCTCAGAGCACGCTTGTAGCTTCAAGTTGTTAATATAGAGAACAACCTTTACCTTGTCCTCTTTAGATAACGAGTCAAACCATTCGTTACGAGGAAACAACTCTTTGCTTTGCTTTTCTTTAGCGATGCATTTCTCTCTCTGAATAATCCAGTTGAGAGTCGCCTCTTTAGTCTGTTTATCCATATGGAATTTTGTTACCCAATCCATATTTATGGATTCCGCTACAGCATTGGAGCTACTAAAGAGAACAAGGGATAACAATCCAATAAATTTATAATGACGCATTAGATACACACTTCCAAAATTTTTGTTCTTCACCGCTGGTTTGCCAAGTCATTGGCTCCGCAACCTGATAAATTCGACTACGAGTAACGGCGCTTGTGGCCAACATTGCATTACCAAACGTTTCCCAGTCATACTCTCGAATGGTGACCAGTTTTTCGAATGGACTGGAGGTGACACTGGGTGTTCCAAAAACAGCATAAAAAGGCGTTGCCGCTAGTACACCTGACAAAAGATTGCCACTTTCCATGATGCTTTTTATATCTCCTATAGCTCCCTTACTTTTACGACTAAGAGCCATATCTTTTACATCACAATACCCCAAAGATGCCATTTACTTTTCCTACCACTTTAAAAAATCACTTGTATCATACTGTTTTTAATGGCTTTTATTAATGTATTGGTGACGAAAAAGTCAATATCACTATAAAAAAGTGCACTTTGGGTTGTTTTATTGATAATACAACGTCCGCGATATCGATAGACAGAGAGCAGCATTCTCTGAGTGACAAGTCATGTCTTTAGCTCGAATTGTACAGCACTTGCACAGCAAAGCGATACGCTATCTTTTTAAGTTCTCTTTTTGGGAGGCCGATACCAGTTAGGGCAAAGCCAAAACTAATTCCTCAATACGCAACCAGGGACCTTAAAGCTGAATGTTTTATCTATTACATGCCGAGGGTGATGTGTCGTTTTCTGAAAGTAGAACAACTTACCCCACCTACCCCACTTAATATCGATTCAAGTGGAGTAAGTGGGGTAAGTTTAAGTACTTAGCAAAATGACGTTTGAGGACGAACGGTAGGGAAACAGTAGCGGTTTGAGCCGTTGAGCATTTTCTTTTCTAACTTACCGTCTTTAGTCAGTTGGTTGAGCGCTTTACCAATCACATTTCCTTTTGATGTGTCAGCGTTGATAACTTCACATATCTGTTTGGTTGATAACCACTCTCTCGCTTTACCTGTACATTCTTCTAGGTGGTCGTTTAGCAAGTTATACCAGTTGCCTTTATCTACGTATTTGGATGACTCTTGCGACACTTGCGCTTGAATGTCAGACGACAACATCCAAGGATGATGTTCAACCATGAATTTGTGTTTCACCTCTAACCAGAATTGGCGCAGATTCTCTGGTTGGTTCAGCGTTAGCTCACCCGTTGGTTTGTAGTCCCAACCCAATATGTTATTAAGCGTATCCATGTCCGTTTCGCCCACCAGCTCAATGACGGCGTAGCGGGTATTTCCGGTTTCGTCTTTTAGAAAGTCCGTGCCGTTTACCGTCGCAATGAGGTTGGTTTGTCGGTCTTTCTTAATGTCATTACGTGCATAAGGAGGACGCACCGTATCGCAAGCTCTTGTCACGAACGCTTTCAACGCCCCTTGGCAGTTTTTGGTTGAGCGTTCTAGTTCACCCAATTCCACTATCCATGAGCGAATAACGGTCAGCACACTGTCTTTGTTATCAGGGTTGAGCTCTGCGCCTTCAAGAAACGCACTTGGCATCACATTGGCAATTCGTTCAACGAACGCGGTCTTTTTAAAGGATTGCTCACCTTGTAAAACAGGCACGAGCTTGGATTTAAAGCTACCCACAAAAAGACATGCTACACAGCCCACCAGCCAGTGTAGCAACACAATGTTAGAGAGCGCGGGATTCTTAGTCTCTAAGCAATTAAGCACTGCTTCCACGCGGGGCTTTCTATCCCACTCGCCATCAAGCCAATCAGCGATTGGATGGTAACTACTTTCATGTGCCACGGCGTTAAAGTGGTCATCAATCGCGGATTTGGGCAATGTGTAAATTGACGCCAACGATACAAGCTCACTTCTGACGATATCAGGCGAACCCATACAAACTTTGCCTTTGAATATATCTGGCTCTAACGTCATTTTGTTGAGCTTGGCTTGGTAGCCCGTACTCTTCAGTAATGCTTTCAAGTTATCAGCCGTGTTCAATACGATTTGTTGGCCGGACTCCTTATATCTGACATGGGGAAATTCTGGTGCATTGCTATCGTTAAGCATGGAAGCCCTCCCCTTGTAGCAAGTGGTCACGTTTGACATGACTATCTAACCACTGGTCTAAGTCTTCTTTGAGATAACGGACTGCACGACCAATTTTAATGAAAGGAGGCGCAGCAGTTCGGTTCTTGCGCTGCCCTTCCATACGAGCTTGGCGTAAAAATGAACGGCTCATACCAATGTAAAGCGCCGTTTCTTGTTCTGTGTATACACGTTTATCAAGTGTGGTTTGAGTCATGTTGTTGTTCCCTCTTGTTCATTGAGGTTTCAACGTAACGACCACAAACGTCATATGACGTTATCAACGACGATGACGACGACGTTTTATTTTGACGGCCTAATTTGCCTCCTTACGTCGACCAATACATTCTTTCTGAATGAGTCATAAGACATGGTGTTTTCATTATCCCCACGACCAAACCACGTCACCGAGTCCTGAGTAATGCTTTCAATCAACGCATCAACATCAAATTGACGGTTAAACTCGTTCGCTCTCACGTCCTGCCTTATCATGTTCCAAACCTTATCCGCTCTGGCTTGGGGATTGAGCGTTAATACTCGATGAGCAATTTGTGCAATGGGGTGGATTGGCATCGGTTGGATAACCGAATCCAACCCGAGTTCAGTAGGCGCATTAACCGACTCAATACACTGACCAGCAGTCTGGATAACCGTTGAGCCTAATGTTGCCTTAACCGTATCAACCGCTTGGCAACCACGATTCAATAGTACTGCTTTACCAAAAACATCAACGACCTGATCCATATCAACGCGTATTTGACTGGGTTTAACCGTTAACGCATCGGTTGAAAGGCGTTGACCGCGTTGACTTGGGTAGTGTTCAACAAGTTGATGCGTTACGTCATTAGAGAAAATGGCGGATGCTTTAGTAATGAACTCACCAACCACGCTCTCTGTGGTTAGAGAGGCATTAACCGCGGCATAAGCAACAAACGCTTTATTCGGTTGGGAGAGTACATTAGGTGTGTATTTAAAGTGCGCTTGTAATACATTGTCAAACGCTTCAGTAACCGAACGCCAACGGTTGATACCATGCATCTCAGCGATGATGACGTGTTTAACCGGTATAGATTCTAATGAAAGCGCAAACCGCTTGGATGAGCGTTCAGTGAGTTGGACAATGCCTTGATAGTCGAAGATAGCAGCCACAGATTGGCTGGGTGGATGAATTGCACCAAGACGCGAAGCAGAAATATCGGCAAACAAACACAACTTCTCTTCTTCAATGGCTTCTAGTATGTCCCATTGGGTTAAATAGGTTTTATCACAGACTTCCTCAAGCCTTACATAGCGGCGTTTAAACTGGCTCACTTCAATCCCTTGTTGAGTTAACAATTTCAACAACGAATTACAGCACCAAGACCACTATATATAAAACCATAACTTTAATGCTTCGAGTGATATCTCGATTTATCTTGCAACTTAACCAATAAGATTCACCGCCGCCGCTTTGTGCTCTGGAGCTAAGTGTGCATAACGCAGCGTCATCTTGAGGTCAGCATGCCCAAGCAACTCACGCACGATATTCAAATCAACGCCCGCCATCACTAACTTGCTTGCGAAATGGTGCCGCAAGTCATGGAACCTAAAATTCTCGATAGCAGCCTCTTTCAATAATGATTGCCACGGATATTGAAAGAACTCAACGGGCTGGTTATTCGATATAAAGACATAGTCAGCATCAGGATGCTGTACTCGCCAGCGTTCAAAAAGCTTTAATACCGTGTCATTGAGCGGTATCGTTCGCGTCTTCTTCGACTTGGCATTTTCAGAACGAATTGTTAAGTAGCGATTAGGCAGTGAAACGTGTTCCCATCGAAGACTCAATAGCTCTCCTTTACGCATTCCTGTATTCATTGCGGTGATTACTAACGGCTCGAAGAAATCAACGAACTGAAGATGCTCTATCTTGTTATTGGACTTTCGAACGCGTTGATTTCGGCTTTCAAGGGTATCGAGTAAGCGCTTCTCTTCTTCCTTAGAGAGATACCGTATTCGAGTGTTATCTTGCTTGATGAGTTTAACACTGCTTAAGTTGTGGCTATCGATGAATTCCCACTCTACCGCACGATTTAAAGCGGCTCTAAGTCGGTTCACACAATACTCTATCGTTGCTGGGGCACGCCCTAACTTGCGACGCTCCGTGATCCACTGTTGAATATCCCACGCTTTTATCTCCTCTAACGGTTTGTCTAGGAGATGAACAAATGAATGAGCGATGCAAGCATAAGCCTGATCCGCCCGCTTGGGGTTCATTGAGATAAGGTAGTCTTTATAGTGCTCAGAGAGAAAACGGCCAAGCGTCAGGTTTTTGCGCATCTCTGTCTTTTTAGCTTCATGACGAGATTCTTGGATATCCACCCCGCTCGCCACTAATCCCGCTTTCTCTTTGACTAAATCTCTTGCTTGAGCGGTTGTGAGTGAATCCGCCGAGCCGATGAAGTAATTTCGTTGTTTGCCATTTAAACGGTAGTAAAAGTAATACTTGATTGCGCCTTTAGGTGAAATGCGAGCATGAAACCCGCTGATTTCAGTGTCGTTGAGCCGTCTCTGTTCGACAGTTAGCGCCTTGATTGAGGTGTTGGTTATCTTCTTCTTAATGGGCATGCACAAGTCCTTTGTGTAGCGTATATGTAGCAAAATAATTGTACATACACGCATACCCATGAACAACAAAGCACAAACAACATACATATAAGTACATGTTTTTATGCGAGTATTAGCTCATTCTTGTTCATTGTTGTTTACTGGAGGTTTTTACCCATTCCCACTGTTAAGGTGTGAGCAACGCAATACCAATGCCGCCGCATACCACCTTAATCACTAAACGCAACGCATGGTAAAAATGCCACGCGTTGCGAATCACTCTTGAACAGTTTGTTAGGTGCGTAGCCAAAGTTGGTAAAAGTCTGTTTCATCGTGCTTGGGGTTCTTGCACACGAACTCCCAACCATGGCGCTTATAGAATGTGAGAGCTCGATGGTTAGTTCGACTTACTGAAAGTACAGCACGCAAACAACCCGCTTTACTCAAAGTGCTTACAATATAATCCTGCACTTTTGGAGCGAGTCCTGAACCACGAAAACTCGGCTTTAAGTAAATGAGATGCACATAGCCAGTTTCCGGCTCGGGAGAAAAGCTGCGAAACTCTAACTGCCCTGCAAACTGACCATCCACAAATATATGGATATAGAACCATCCTGATGTTTCTAGCCGGTCTAAGACGCGTTCACGATAACCACTGATGAAGTCGTCGAAACCATCGTAATGCCCAAAACTACAAAAGTACGCATCTTTTCTCGCAGCAACGCATAATTCGAAATCACCAATGTTTATTTGCCGAAAAGCAATTTCCATACTTACCTTTTCCTTCAAGCACCTAACGCCGCATTAAGGTGTGAGCGGCGCTTGGCTATACTTGAGCGAAGCGAAAACGCCAAGCGTTGCGAATCACTCTTAAATGCTTTGTTATGTATAATTTTTCACGAAAAACATAACCAGCCATTAGTCAGAATGCTACCGTCGCAAGTAAAAAGGTTAGATCCCAAAGAAAGTACAGAGGGTAAATAAACCTTAAAAGACTTTTTAACCAACCATTTTGTAGTTGGAGAAATGCTTTCTCCTCCATGAAACTAGGCATGCTAAACCACAGCCCTCGAACACAATCAACCTCTTTCAAAATCACATAGCGCCCTTGAATTAACTCATTATTTTTCGACTTCAAAACTAACCAAACCACAAAAAACAAGGCAAAAAAGACAAACGTCGGGATTGCCATCCACCCTAGAGCAGCAAGTAAGATTGAAACTACAATATTATCCAATTTACCACCTAACCAAATTATTCATAACGCCTTGTTAAGGTGTGAGGCACGCAATACCGAAGCCTACGCATAGCACCTTAACCACTAAAACTAACGCATAGTAAAAATGCCACGCGTGCCGAATCACTCTTAAACAATTTGTTATGTAGCCGACTTTCAGCTTAGTGCTTTCTGCCCAATTAGGATTTTGGGGGCAATACCAGCTTTGCGATACAAACCTAACGCAGATTCATTGAAGGAATATACTTCTAAAAACAGCTCTTCTCCGCCGTTAGAAATAGCCCTTTCCTCAAATGCCGCTATTAGCGCCACTCCAACACCTTGACTCCTAAAGCATGAATCCACAACAATCTGTTCAACGTTTGCGATCTTTCGCTCTTTGAGAGTCCAAGACTTACGAACCCATAGCTCACCAAAAACAAAACCTACTAACTGCCCTTTGCTTTCGGCTACCAGAAAAATCGAGCTTTCACTTTTGATTATCTTGTGTAGGTCTATTTTTTGTTCAATTTCTTCCGGTGATAAAAAGTCATCAGGTAAATTTGCTTGATGATACTCATTAAGCTGAAACTGTAGTTTCTTGATAACACTGATATCTTCAATGCGAGCTTGCCGAATATTTAACATATATAAATCCTTTTAACTTACCGTCCTCTCGTGGCTACATAACGCCCTGCTAAGGGGTGAGCAACGCAATACAAAAGCCGCCGCATACCACCTTAAGCACTAAAATCAACGCATAGCAAAAATGCCACGCGTTGCGAATCCCTCTTAAGCAGTTTGTTATGTGTCAAATTTTAAACTCGAACTTAGCTTTTTTAGGGCCAGTTTCCCCTTTTTCGGAAGGCGCATACTTCCGTTTTGATAATATTCGCACAGCTTCAGCATCGAATACTCCTTTAGGTACAGAATCAGTAACCATTATGTCAATCACATCACCCTGACTATTAATATTAAACGTGAGTACAACAGTACCGACTAATTTGTTTTTCCTTGAACCTTTATGATTCCTAGGCGATACACTGTCCCGAGCTTTGTGTTCTCGATAATTTGGGGAACTAGCACTTTCAATTAAACCAGCGCAGCCAGACAATAATGCCGCTATAAATAATATTAAAATCTTCATACTTAATCTTTGACAACATAACGCCGCGTTAAGTGGTGAGCAACGCTACCACCTGACCTAAAGCATTGTGCCGTAAACACCAAATTCAAAACAAACCAAAAATGCCAAGCGTTGTGAATCCGTCTTAAACGCTTTGTTAGGCTACGCAGCTGATAAGTGCACATCACTTACAACGATACATACCACAGATTTTATGTCCGTCTAGGTCCAAGAAGTAGCACAGGTGTTTTTTACCCGTAGAGTTATCACGTAAGCCCGGAGGACTTTCAATGCTAGTAGCACCGTTGGCTATGGCAACTGAATGGAACTCTTTTACTTGTTCTGGTGATTCACATGCAAACCCAATAGTTGAACCATTAGCTGAGCTTACTGGTTCACCGTTTATCGGCTCAGTGAGGCAAAACGTAGACCCATTATGGAAATAGAAAAATCGTTTTTGTCCCGTATCATTCACGTTGTCCACTGACTCTTTGACTCCAATTACGGCTAGT
This sequence comes from Vibrio sp. 2304, assembly GCF_033339475.1. Classification (NCBI taxonomy): domain Bacteria; kingdom Pseudomonadati; phylum Pseudomonadota; class Gammaproteobacteria; order Vibrionales; family Vibrionaceae; genus Vibrio; species Vibrio sp. 2304. Next base: position 23,017 of record NZ_JAWOUQ010000024.1, read on the forward strand.
ACAGAATCATAGAAACTTTTCGACCTTTCAATATCATCAGTACCAATCATAATATGACTAAACATCTCAATTTCCTTATTCATGTTTAATAACGAATTACTTGTTGAGGCTCAATGAATGAAACCTACGCAAATACTTAGTAGCCTAACGCCTTGTTAAGGTGTGAGGCACGCAATACCAAAGCCCCCGCATGCCACCTAACCACTAAAACCAACTCATAGTAAAAATGCCACGCGTGCCGAATCACTCTTGAACAATTTGTTATGCGCGTTCTCCACGATTGAAAGCAACTACAGTAGCGCGTAATTTAGTCAGCTTAAACTCTGTAAGTAACACTGTAACAAAAGACAATATAGAAACGGAGATAAGTGCAATATTTATCAAAGCATTACCACTAAACTCATAAATACCTGACAGACCAATAAATAGCAAAAGACAGGCAATTATCGATAGAATCGAATCATTAGTTTTCACTTTATACTCATCAGCAGGTATATCTTTTATTATCGAAACCGGATTTGAAAGCCCGTCAAGCCGAACTGCAATTTTTCCTTTTTTAATTTTGACTTTTAGGCCAGAACTTCTTAACGAATTAGCTAAATCTTCCATGATTGATTATCTCCATTTCTGCGAGCGCATAACGCCTTGTTAAGGTGTGAGGCGCGCAATACCAAAGCTTCCGCATACCACCTTAACCACTAAAACCAACGCATAGTAAAAATGCCACGCGTGCCGAATCACTCTTGAACAATTTGTTATGTACGTGCTAAAGGTACACTACTGACTCCACATTGTTGCCCTCAGGGTCAATCAAAAACGCAGCGTAGTAGTTTGGAGCATAGTGTTTTCGTAAACCAGGCTTACCGTTGCATTTACCACCTAAAGATAACCCCGCTTGATGAAATGCAGAAACTTGTAATTTGTTTGATGCAGAAAAAGCAATATGGCACTTAGAATTACTGACGCCTTTTTCAATTAGAAACCTTACATTTGGCTCGCACGAAAGCCCAAAGCCAGCAGCATTTTCATCTGACCACTTGAGTTCAATACCCAATGGCTCTAGCACATTCTTGTAAAACACACGACATTCTTCGAATGCAACTACCTTAATTTCAAAATGATCTATCACTCTCGATCCTTTAGAGTTGGTTACAATTTTCCTTAAAGTACATAACGCCGCGTTAAGAGGTGAACAACGCAAGCCACCAAACCTAAATTATTGTGCCATAAACACAAAAGCTAAACTTAGAACCAAAATTGCCAAGCGTTGAGAATCCCTCTTGAACGCTTTGTTATGTTCGTAGCTATTTGAAGCCACTGATATTTACAAAACTATGCCTGGTCGATGCAACACAGACTTGCTCACGCTAGGTACTGCCACACTTCAATTTGAATGTCTCTCAGTAAATTTTGAGTATGCTCCGACTGTAAATTAAGTTCGCACCAGCCATCAGTTCCCATATATTCAGCAGAAATATAGCTGATATTTTTAATACCACTTTCATTGTTGAGGATTCCAGATAGTCGGAAAATACCTAACTTTGTGTGGATTCTGCTAATTTTGAAGTTTTCCATAAACCTCCAAGAACATAACGCCCAATTAAGGGGTGAGCAACGCTACCACCCAACTTAACGCATTGTACCGTAAACACTAAAATTGAAGTAGAAGCAAAAATGCCAAGCGTTGGGAATCCCTCTTAAATTGTTTGTTAGGGCTAAACTAACGGCGTGGTGCCAACTATAGTGGTACAATACGCTACACAAATCAGCATTAGTAGGATTGACAGATCCAATGAATAACCAGCCATTCAATTCTAGCGACCTAATCGTACTACGAAAAAAAGACAAACGAGGTAGACTTGTTGTAGATCTGAGCATAAAGCGAGAAGACAAAAGATTTGTATGGGCATTTAACCCCAAAAGGGTTCAACTACAGAGTTATGACAAATACGAACTGGCAGAAGAATAGGAAAGACTTTCTCCAGCAGAAGCATCATCAACACTTCGCGTATATATCAACTGGCAGAAGTCTCAGCAAGAGAAAGCTGACGAGCAAACTAAATTACATGAGCGTAAGAGGCAACTCGAGTTAAAAAGACGTTCTGAACTACCTGGAAAAATCGAACTACATAACCGAAATACTCATGTTAAGAAGCTAGAATACCTCGAAATGAAATCTCGAATAATTCGTGATTACCCCGATTATTTTAGCCGTTTTGGACTGTCTCATACTATCATTTCTGAAACTGAGCTTTTCACATTTGTTGAGTATGAAAGTGAAAGTAACCCATTTTATGAAGTCACCTCCCAAGAGCATGGCTTAATAATAAATACAAAAGCTGGAAGTTGTTATAGCTGTGGACATGCCCTATATAGAGATATTCACGCTCGTTGTAGATGTACCGCATTTAAATGCCATAAATGTGGTGCGTGTTGGTGTAGTCAAAAAAGTAAACTTTAGAAGTGTAGGCTCCTCAAATAGCCCTAACGCCCTGTTAAGGTGTGAGCAACGCACTACCGAAGATCCCGCATACCACCTTAAACACTAAAACCAACGCATAGTAAAAATGCCACGCGTTGCGAATCACTCTTAAACAGTTTGTTATACCTGTTCTATTAGCTTCACGGTGCCCAAACCATCAATGACTACACGCCATTGCTTATTTTGGCAATCAAAGTAGAAACCTCTTAAGCCTGCAAATTTCTCGAAGCTACCAACACTATGAATTGAGTCACAGCGAATAAATACAGCGTCACTCGCTTCTGTTTCAGTAAGCAGCGCTTCAACAGACTTTACGAACAAGACTTCTTCAGGTAGTGAAATAATCCGATGATTGCGAGACAGTAACTTTTGAAGCTTTACGAAGTGTCCCTTTATACGAGACCATTCTTCGATAGACTCCCTTACACGCTTGTGTGCTTCCGGAATAACAAAACCCACCAAGCCTAAAACTGAAAGAACTTGTATTACTGTAACTGGGTAATCAGCACCCCGACCAATGTTGCTTTCTCGAATTGAAAGCTCAATTGGTAGAGCAGATTTGCTAAGTAGCTCTCTAATTGAGGCTTCAATGCCATCAGTTTGCTCATGCCAATCAAGACCATAAACAGGATCTTTGTATGTACCTAGTACAATGTCCATTTTTCCCTCTAAAGGTATAACGCCCTGTTAAGGGGTGAGCAACGCAATACCAAAGCTACCGCATACCACCTTAATCACTTAGACCAACGCATAGTAAAAATGCCACGCGTTGCGAATCCCTCTTAAACAGTTTGTTAGTTCGCTACCCACCATTTCTCAGATCTGAATAGTAATATTTAAGACCTTGAGTATCGATGTGGACGTTAATTTCTTCACATTTACAAAGAAATATAAAGTGAAACCTATCGAGCATTCTGCATGTTTGAGGGTTTAGGTATGCTATGACTTTATTTTTGTTTGATGCAAACACGACCTTGTTATAGACATTTTGGTTTGAGATATTCTCTAAAACCGCGAGGCATTTCATGACCTCACACCACATTGAGTAAAGTCTATGATTGCATTGATTAAAATCCATAACCAACTCCGCTGGAATCAACTTGATTGTATCTTTAGATACATCTCGGCATAGGCTTACAAGAAAATCTCGCGAGCTTATTTCTCCTACCTCAACGTCTAATGCTTGTTCCAGAGCAGTTAAGTACTCTTTGATTTGTTCCTCTTGATGCTGAATCAATGAATGCTGATATTGTTGATGTTGTATAAATATTTGTATCGATATGACAACCAACGTAACAATCGAAAGAATTGGAGCGTATATTCCCCCGACATAACCTCCTAAATCGGACCATTCATCTGGTTTATCCCAAAGCCCAAGACCAAACTTGTATATGTAAGCCAATATTGGCATTAGCAAAACAACAAACAAAGACCACAAAATAACTTTTGCTTGTTTATTCAATTTCTACCTCTACTTTCGAAGACGTTGCGAACTAACGCCCTGTTAAGGTGTGAGCAACGCAATACAAAAGCCACCGCATACCACCTTAAACACCAAAACCAACGCATA
>NZ_JAWOUQ010000025.1:0-24212 GCF_033339475.1 Vibrio sp. 2304
CTCCAAACGAACCGACTCAATTAATCCTTTGACGGCCCATTTCACTGCACAATACGTAGACTCTTGCGCTTTAGGTTGTTGCGCGGATTAGGCTGACTTCATCAGCCTCCTGGACAGAATCAGAGCAAGGGATACAAGACCATGAATGCACCATAATGCTAAAGCAATCTTATTGGTCACTTTCGGATTCAAAATACCGCTGCCTTCGGGCGTGGCTAACTCACTTTTGGACATTTACGTTTTAGAAATATTGCTAAATTAGCAAAGTTTGAATTACTAAAAGTATGGAAAAAGTCTCTTACGAGAGTCTTCAATATCACTGGATCAGAGCAGGTCGTGTCGTCACGCTTTATGACCAGTATTTGAGTACAAAAACTATAACTCACCCAAGAGCTATCAGCACTTTCTTGATAAGTTTCAATCTCTGCAACTCCAAGGCTGCACGCCTATCATTATCCCCGACGCTGGCTTTAGAAATACATGGTTCAGGCAAGTCGCCAACAAATGTTGGTTCTGGCTTGGAGATGTATGTGGTGAAGTATCGATTAAGTGTAATGAGGGCTCTTGACAATGGAATAAAACGTTTTATCCCCAAGCAACAGATAAGTCGCTATTTTTAGGAGGAAACCAACTTGCTAAGCGCTCACCGCTTCAGCACTTTGCTTACTTATACAAAAGTCGCCCCAAAGGCAGAAAAGCCCATCGCCATAGTCGAACCTGCCAAAAACACTCGGCAGGAAAAGTGTTCTATAAAGGAGTGAAAGAACCTTGGCTTCTGGTGACCAACATTCCCATCATGTGCTTAACGGCATTCATATCACCCGTTTGTACGCAAAAATAATGCAAATTGAAGAGTCGTTCCGAGATTTAAAAAGTCCAGCCTACGGGTTGGCGCTACGTCATAACCGGACACGTTGCACCAAACGCATAGATATCTTGTTGCTCATGGCATTGATGACCGAAATCATCATGTGGGGGTAATTTCGAGGGGATCCGCCAGAGCCTTGTTAAGATGTGAGGTACGTAATATTAATGCTACGGCTTATCACTCCAACAACTAAACTCTACGCGAAGGCAAAGCTGTACGCGTTTTAATTCACTCTTAAACGACTTTACATGCGTATTTTTCCAACTACGAGTACTAAACTTTTTGTACGATCACGTTGGGTTAAATATAAGATTTCTACGGCGTAAAATGGACTTGTTTTTCTTGCAAGGACCAACTCATTTAAGAATGAACCCATAAATCTTTACCCAATAAAGGCACTACAATACTAACTTAGATTCACACCTTCTATATCCAATTGTAATACAACATTCGCATAACGCCGCTTTTTAGGGAGGTGGCAACATTATATTAGTTACCATACTACCGATCATCTCCAAAATATATCAGAAGCATTCATGCACATCGTCTTGTGCACTTAGAGCAATCCAACTATATTACCTCATCACAGTAAAGAGGACATTTATGTGTCGATGCCAAGCCTGTTTCTAAGAATACAAGATCCATCACTTAAAAATGCCATCGCTTCTTGCCAGGAACTGAACAAATTTCGTCTGCATGACATCAATGCCGCAGACCAATGGATTGAAGATTTCCTACAACTCAAACCGGAAGTTGCGATTGTTGAAGCCACCCACTTTACTAGCGCAGATTACCAGCGCCTTTCTAATATCGAAGACATCTACGATATGGACTTGATCATCATTAGCTCTGGTGCTCCAAACGAAAATTTGGATAAGCTGATGAACTTAGGTGCAATTTTTCACTATAGAAAACCCGTCGATATTGCTATTTTGACGGACACCCTAGGCGAAGTCAGCCAGTACTATCAGCAAAAACAAGATCAAGGACGTAAAGTGTCCACTAGCGATCTCGACCAATTTGGCCTTTTGGTGGGTTCCTCATCACCAATGCATCAGCTCTATCGCATGATCCGACGCGTCGCAAAAACAGAAGCTAACGTCCTCATTGTCGGAGAAAGTGGCTCAGGTAAAGAGTTAGTGGCACAGACCATCCATTTAGCCAGCGATCGTAAGCAACAACCCTTTATCGCGATTAACTGTGGTGCGATTAGTCCAGAGTTGGTCGATAGTGAACTGTTTGGCCATGAAAAAGGCGCTTTTACCGGAGCGAATAAAACTCACCAAGGTGTATTTAAACAGGCAGAAGGCGGCACGCTGTTTTTAGATGAAATCACCGAGATGCCTATCGAGCATCAAGTGAAGTTATTGCGGGTGCTAGAAACCGGAGAGTATCGCCCAGTTGGCAGTAATACGGTTCATATCGCTAATACTCGCATCGTTGCTGCTACAAACCGTGATCCTAAAATCGCCATTGAGGAGCAGTTCCTGCGTGAAGATCTGTTTTTCCGGTTATCGCATTTCCCATTAACGATACCGCCACTGCGAGAACGAGGCGGTGATATCGTCGGTCTGGCCAAGCACTTTATTGCGCACCGCAACGCCAATGAGGCAAAAACCAAAACGATTCTTGACTCTGCGATCCAAAAAATCGCTGTACACAATTGGCCAGGTAATGTCCGTGAGCTCAAACACACGATCGAGCGCGCCTTTATTTTGGCTGATGACACTATCAGAGATGAACACCTGATCTTCGACACACCACCATTGGAAACAGGCACCAGCATCGAAGACCTTGTTCCGGCGGGCGTCTCGCTAGAGGAGATCGAGAAAGCTGCCATTATCAATACCCTTGAAGAGAATCAAGGCAATAAAACGGAATCAGCGCAGGAGTTAGGCATTAGCGTGAAAACACTCTATAACAAACTCGAAAAGTATCAAGACGAGTAATTTACTGTGAGCAAGTTATGAAACACCTACCATTGTATTGTTATGGTAGGTGTCGAACTAAGACGACACTTCAGCAATTTAAAAGTTTAAAAGGGTCTGTAGAGCGTTTGAGTACTATTTATCAATCGTTAACCCGAAAAAATAGAAATTCCAGTAACGTTGCTCGTAGCCAACAGCAATCATAGGCTTAGTGACTTTTTATTGCCCCTCGAGTGTTGGATGCCACTTAGTCATCGGGGGAATAAGGCTTTCCTATTACCTAGATAAGCAACCTAAAATTAGGCGGCGGTAGGCATTCAAAACCTGGCGATGCAATCAAATAACCTTGAACTAAATCGATATCCAAGGACTGGAGAAATGTCATTTCTTCTAGAGTTTCTACTCCTTCAGCCAATACGGAAACTCCAAGCTGCTGAAACATACTGACGCAGTTTTTAACAATAATTTGACGACTAACAGAAGAGTTAATGTCACGAATTAACCCCATATCAAGCTTAGCAACATTGGGTTGAAGGTCTGCTAATAAACTTAAACCGGAATGACCAGCACCAAAGTCATCAATGGCGGTTAAAAAACCAAGCTTTTGATAGTACTCGACAATATTTTTCAGATGTTGAGTATCTTTTATTCGCTCTCCCTCTGTAAACTCGAACATAATTTTGCTAGTTGGGAAGTTATATTTTTTAGCTAAACGCAACGTAGTTGCTAAACAGCGCTCTGGCTCATAGACTGCATTGGGTAAAAAGTTGATGCTTAAGACAGAGTCTAAACCCAACTCTGCGGCTAATTGTATCGCTTTGGATCTACACTGCTGATCAAAGCTGTATTTATTCTCTGCATTCACTTGAGACAAGACAGAATAAGCAGATTCATTTGTCACCCCTCTAACCAAAGCCTCATAACCAAAGACTTGTTGCCTTTTTAGGTCCCAAATAGGCTGAAAAGACATGCTGAAATCACTAAATTTTACTTTTCGACATGTACAATAATCACATTTAGCTTTGGGCTTTATATCCATCTCTTGAACCATATCCCTTTAAACCTTCACGATTTTAACGCCCTTTTTGGGTAAACTAAGGGTAATATATCAGCCTATGACGTTAACTACGGTACATTGAGATCTCATAATTGGTTTTTAATAAAAATACTTCTCCACTAATTTCGTATAACTTCATTTCAATTCCTTGTATATTAAGCTTTGTGATCAATAACTAAAAATTATAACGACGTATCTGATTAAGCCGGTTGGAAAGTACTTCTGTAGAAGTTAAGTTAGATAACCCCGACTTTGCTACAGTTATTTTCAAACTATGTCAAAGTCTACGCTTCTTGTTTGTATCGCTCTTTTTTACCTTCCTTTACCTCTACCTTAGCCTTAAACCTCAAGGCTAAGGTAGAGGCCTAAAAATTTATTTAGTGCGGTATTCAGTACTAAGAGGAAGACAGAATCGGCGTGGTCAATGTTCGACTATCCCTTCCTCATCCCCCCCCTAAAGCTCAGAGAGTTACGGTTGCAAGCCCGCTAGTCACTTATTTTTTAATCATAAAACCGTGGTCACTAATGATAAGACTGCTCAGACCATGGCGACTTGTTTTCGCGCAACCTATTGAAGAAACGAAACCACCCATAAAACCAAACAAGAAAATATAAAAAAAGAACATAGTTGCATATAATTTAATAATCAATTATGTTGATTTACATATAATAATTACAAAGGTCAGTTAAATTTTGACGATAACTTTATTGACTCAACGGGCAAGTACACTCCATTGGTATCATTGGCTTGTACTTTTTTTGTCAGCCGTGCTCACTCTTACCGCTTGGGCGGTAACCTCGAGTCAGGTGGAACAAAAAGCAAAAACTCAATTTGAGTTTCAAGCCCATCAGTTGGTCGAACTCGTACAAGAGCGGATGTCGAAATATGAGGAGGCACTGCTCGCAGGAGTGTCAGCCTTACATATGTATCAAGCGCCTGCCTCAAGAGCAGACTGGAAAATTTTTGCTGACCAGTTTGATGTCCCTCGACACTTTCCAGGCATCAACGGTATTGGTGTTATTCACTACGTTCCTGATAACAAAATAAAGCGGTATTTAGAATGGCAAAGAAAGCAACTGTCTGAATATGTGCCGCATCCTGCTCGAACTGCTTCCGAATATTGGCCTATTACCTACATTGAACCAATACAAAATAACCTAAAGGCCGTGGGACTAGACATGGCACATGAAAACAACCGATACACCGCAGCCAAAAACGCCAGATTAACAAATACAGCCACCATCACTGCTCCAATTACCTTAGTTCAAGACTCAGAAAAGGCGCCGGGTTTTCTGTTTTATGCCCCCTGGTTTTCTGATGAAGTTCCTGAGTACTACGGAGATACAAAAGATGGTTTCTTAGGTTTAGTTTACGCCCCATTTATTGTAAATAAATTGATGAACGGGACTCTCTCTGGAGAGAAACGACTCGTGAATTTCAGTCTCTATGATAATCAAGAATTACTGTACAGTGATCTTAATGTATCAAACATGCGCCATCATTCAGATCCGCACTTTACACAAACTCTAGAGTTGAATATATACGGTAGAGTTTGGACCTTCGTTATTCAAAGTTCGCCGTTGTTTGAAGCGCAGCAAAATACCACTCAACCTCTGCTTATTCTTATCTTCGGTATTATTGTGGATGTCTTGTTATTTATCCTATTTCTCATGTTGGTTCGTGAAAAAGATCGAGTCGATGAGTATGCAAAGCATTTAACCAAAGATTTGCAATTGCGCACAGACAAGTTAGAAACGGTCACAAAAGACCTTCAAGTCAGAAATCAAGCATTGCAAGAGGCAAATAGAGAACTTGATCAGTTCGCCTATGTCGCCTCTCATGATCTGAAAGCCCCTTTACGCGGCATTTCCCAGCTAGTGACTTGGTTAATCGAGGAATTATCGGAGTTTTTAACCCCTCAAACAGAACAATATGCGTCTTTGCTGAGCAACCGCGTGCAGAGGTTGGAAAAACTGTTGGATGATTTACTCGCTTACTCTCGTGTGGGGCGTAAGCCTGGCCAGCTAGGGAGATTTAATCTCGAGCAATATTGTGAAGAGACATTAGAACTGATTTCTCCCCAACGTAAGCTCTCTTTGGTTTGCCACAACCATATCGGAGAGTTTGAGACATTAACGACACCTCTTGAATTAATACTTCGTAATTTAATCAGCAACGCCGTCAAACATCACCACAAGGAAATAGGAACCATTTATGTCTCAGGAGAGGATATCGGAGACATGTATCAGTTTGTGGTTGAAGATGATGGACCAGGGATCCCAGAACAATTCAGGGAGAGAGTGTTTGAATTGTTTCATACCTTACAACCGAGAGACACTGTTGAGGGAAGTGGTTTAGGTCTTTCTATTATTAAGAAAGTTCTGGATTTATACTCATGCCATTATTCTATTGACTCTAGCTCACTCGGAGGATGTGCTTTTCGTTTCTCATGGCCTAAAAATAACCCCGTACTCGTTAAGGAAGACTCATGACATCCCCTGAATGTAAACCTGTTAATATTCTCTTAGTGGAAGACGATGATATTGATGCAATGGGCATCGAGCGAGCACTCAACACTTTGAAGTTACTTAACCCTATTTACCGAGCTAGAGATGGAATAGAAGCCTTAGAATGCTTGCGAAATGGGGAAATACCTCCCCCTTGTATTGTGCTTCTCGATTTAAACATGCCTCGAATGAATGGACTTGAATTTCTTGGTGAAGTGAGAAGAGATGATGAGCTCTGCTCTCTAGTGATTTTTGTGCTAACCACCTCGAGAAGAGATGAAGAAATTACGGCAGCGTATGAAAAAAATATCGCAGGTTACATGGTCAAATCTTCGGTGAGCCAGGACTTTAATGAAGTTCTTGCTTTTTTAGATAACTACTGGCGCATCGTAGAATTACCAGTTCAATGACTCATGGCGGCAGCATATGAAAGTATTAATTATTGATGACGATACCATCGATAGACTTGCAATTAAGAAAACATTGCATAGTACAGATTTGCCTATCTCGATAATAGAAGAAGCGCAAACTGCTCATGAAGGGTTAGACAAAGCCCTTAAACAATCTTTTGATGTGATTTTACTGGACTATCAACTGCCACCATCAACGGGGATGGAAGTGCTCATTGCACTCAAATCAAATTCGGATTTTTCCACGTCTATTATTATGCTCAGCCATAGTAATGACGAAGAGTTGGCTTTGAAATGTATTGAGATGGGTGCTCAAGACTTCGTGATGAAAAATGAAATTTCTTCGATCCGCTTGAGAAGAGCGATTATCATCGCAACAGAGCGCTACTTTTTAGAGCAAAAGGTACTCGAGACTCACACTCAGCTAAAACAACTGGCTGAGACTGATACGTTAACAGGGGTATTTAATCGACACTTTTTTGATGAGCGCTTAAAGAAATTTTTACTCATGGCTTCACGCAGTCAAACACCTTTAGCGCTCTTGCTCATCGATGTGGATCGTTTTAAAGACATCAATGACCAATATGGACATATCACGGGAGATCATGTTTTACAGGAAGTAGCACAAAGACTTCAATACAACACTCGAGATAGTGATTCTCTATTTCGTATAGGAGGTGACGAGTTTGCAGTGATTGCAACTAACTTAGCGTCTGAAGAGCAGGTTGACTTAATTGTACGACGTATACTCTCTGCGTTTGAAAGTAATTTCAACATTGACCAGCAATGTATTGAGGTTTCAATTAGCATCGGGGTAGCCAGTTATCCTGAGTGTGCATCAAACTCATTAGAGTTGAGAAAGTGTTCAGATATCGCGCTATACAGGGCAAAAGAGAAAGGTCGAAAACAGGCACAGTACTATTCTAAAGCCTTTCATGATACGGTTGATCAACGTTTACGCATTGAAAGTAACCTTAAGCAAGCCATACAAAAAGAGGAATTCGAATTACATTATCAACCTCAATTTGACAAATCAATGCGACTTGTTGGCGCCGAAGCGTTGATTCGTTGGTATCATCCAGATCTAGGCTTCGTCCCACCAGACGTATTTATTCCAATTGCAGAAGAGTCTGGGCTCATTGAGAATATTGGTGAATGGGTGATTGAAACGGCGATTAGGCAAATGTCGATATGGCGAACAGCATGCTTCTTTCCTGAGTCTTTTACGTTAGCAGTGAACCTTTCTCCGAAACAACTATCCGCTCCTCAACTGGTCGAAAGGGTTGCTGCATTTTTGCATTTGTATGGAGTCGGTGCATCTCACATTGAGTTTGAAATTACTGAAAACTGTTTACTCCCGAAAGGCAACGCTTCGAAAACGTTAAACGAGCTCAGTCGGTTAGGTATTCAAATCGCCATTGATGATTTTGGTACTGGCTATTCATCCTTATCTCATCTCAAATATTTTCCAATCGATATTATCAAAATTGATCGCAGCTTTTTAAAGGATATCGAAGTTCACACTTCTCGGCAGTTGTTTGAAGCCATCTGTGCATTTGCACGCTCACTTAACTATGAGATTATTGCTGAGGGAATAGAAACTCCTGAGCAACACAGAGCTTGTAACTCTATGAATGTGTCAAGAGTTCAAGGATTTAAATACTCCAAACCACTTACCGTAGAGAGCTTTGAAAAGAGGTATTTACTCAAAGTTTGGAGAGAGGGGGGAGGAAAAGAGATCCGCACCGTCAGTTTTGGACACCGAGTTAAGTGAGTTGGACCTCCACCGATCTCCTAGACAAATTTCGCCTATTCTTGGAATTTATCCCCGTAATACAACACGGGGGGGTTACAAACGAACACTACTAGAAGAATGGATAAGTTTTTGTAGGGGAAAAGCCCATGAAAAGGATATGAACGAGTGAAAGGTCTACCAAATAATGGGGCAAAACCAGCTTAGCGCAAACATCAACCCCGAATTTGATACCATCTATCAGACTCTTGAGCGACCGAACTGAATGACGGTTTTCTGGTGCTAACTTACTAACTAATCAACAATATATTGCGACTCGCTATCCTAGACCTTTCTCAAACAACCACCTAGCTCCCTTCCTCTCCCAACTAGAAAAGCCCTCTCGGAAACCTCCTGCTAACACTTAGGGGGGAGCTTCAATCGTATTCTCTCCAAGACAATCAATATCGACTGTAGCGGTTAAAGGCAAAGGACACAGAGGAACACATCCTCTAGTAGAGGCTAAGGTTAAAAAAAAAACTCGTATAATTTAATACACGAGTTTTAGAAGCTTATGAAATTATAACTACTTACTGTTAATAGCCCCGATGAATAGCATGAACACACCAATAGCACACGCCACTAGTGGAAAGTTGATACAAAAAACCATAAAAAGGAGAACAAAAATAAGTTTAATCATACTGTGCACACTCTTATGAATTAAAGGCCACACATTTCATCAAACTCTTGAAGAATGTCGTATTTGATCATGGCATCAGCCCCTTTTTCTTGTCGATATGCTTTTATTAGGCCATCCACACAATCTTCACCGGTTGAGTACATATCTCTGTCACGACTGATTTTAATAACTCGCTCATAAGAAATCCCTCCCAAGCTAACCAGTTCATCGTAATCAAGTCCATCTAACCTATCCATCAAATCAGACTGTCGTTGAGGATCTAGTCTTATATCTCTACCAAAGTTTTGGCTACTTGAGCGTTGCGCTAGAGTTTGGACCTCTCCTCTAGTTAAGTTAGGTCGAGATTCAACGTAATCCAGAAGTATGATTCGATTAAATGCAACAGCAGCTAATTGTGCTTCATAATCACTATCTCTAGACTCAGCAACCTCCACAACAGAGTCAATCAGTGACTCGACAGAGCTACCATCAAGCTCAGGCTCAAACACATAATTAAAAAATGAGACAGGCCACATTACCCCCTCAGAAAAATGGTCCTTACCAAAACCTTCTGGACCATTAGTTGTAAACATTGAATAGCCTGTAACAACAAAAGCAATAGCCACGTACACACTTAATATATGCTTCATTCAAATACCTATAATTTTTTTTAAACTTTCTCATATCTTACACATGAAAAATTTAAATTAATATTATATCTATCAAATTACAGGAATATAAATTAAGTCACATATTCACATGTGACATATAGACAGTATGTTTCAAGTAAAAACAGCCTCAGTATCTTGACCCAACGACAGATTGCGCATCTCACCCTGATTCTTAGCTAGACGAGCCTTGTCATTCACCGAGGTAACGGCTTTACCCAAATCACCACCAGAAAACGAGACAAAGCAGCTCATAATGCAATCAAGCAGTAACAAAGACCTGATCCCACTATAGGATCAGGCTCTCTATACCGCACATACAGTCAGACCAAATCGTTCACCACTACACTATCAGGGTAATACCATATTAAATCGGACCTCCTAGCGGAGTTATTTATATGTTTAGTTACACTCGATGAAAAACAGCACCGTTTTGAGACTTCCCATACCCGGTATGGGTTTCTACTTTCATCAATTGCCCCACTCTCCATACCACACATCAAAATCTCAAAAATCATCGTTCTGCCCCTCCCACTTTCTACACAACCTTATCACTCACACACAAAACCAAGACGAAGCCACACTCATCAGTGGATGAGCTCTGTGGTATAAAGAGGAACGCATCACCCGCCAACAATGCACTTGGTTATAAGAGAACAACGATGAACAATGAAAACAAACCTAACCATGTTGAAGCCATAGATAAAGAACTCGACGAATACTTCCAAGCAGAAACCACCGACCAAACCACAGAATCAACCAGCATCGAACTCGACCAATTCCTCACTCAAGAGCAAACCGATGAATACTCAAGTAAAGCTGTCGATGATGAGCTCGACATCTACTTCGAGAATGAACAGCAGTCACCATGGCAAGCTCTCAAAGGTGATGATGAAGCAGTTCACATTGGTATAGACAGTGAGTACGTCTACAACGCCGAGGAAAACCGAAACGACATTCTGTCCTATCAGTATTATCTCATCACAGGTGAACACCACATGAGTGATGTGGTACTTACCCCCGTTGCTGATGTTATCAAGAAATCCAGAGCTGCGAACAAAAGCCGTGAAGATGAACTTAAAGCGATTAATCGAATCAAGAAACCACGTAAGAAATTTGAAGAGTTCTTGGTTGAAGTACTCCAGACTGCAATGGGACGCGGATTTATCACAGGATGGCCAAAGAAAATCTACATCTATGCTCACTACCTCAGAGCTGACATGGTGTCATTCGAAGCGTTCTGGGATACCAGTCAGAAAGCGAAACTGGAAGTCGTCAGAAGCACATTAACCTCCACGCGTGGCGCATACGGCATCGACCTCGACGCAGTGGGTAGAACCAAGCAAGCTTCAGAACCCGTCCACTTTACAGACAAGAATGGAAAGAAACGTGAGAGTCGCGTGCGCTTTGTAGATACTTTACTTCTAAGTCCAGGGCAAAGCGGGCTTGATAGCGCAGGGGAACTCATCGGCATACCAAAAGAAGTGATCCCTGCTCCATATCGCAAAGACCGAATGGATGAACTACTAGTAGAGAATGAACCACTCTTCCTTCGTTACGCATTGAGAGACGCCGAAATCACCGTTAAGTACGGATTGGAAATGCAACACTTCGCCCTTAACGACATCAAAGAATCATTAAAGGGTAAAATTCCAGAAAACAGGTTAGATAAACTTCAGTTTGAACATCTACCATCAACACTGGGTAACTTCTCAGTATCACTCTTCAAAGCACTCACGGGTGATAAAAACACATTAAACCAAGCACTCGGTATGGAGACCAAAACGATTCAATATTGGAATCAAACTAAAGGTCGAGTCATGCAGAAGAAAGAAACTGTCATCACAGCAGGTCGTCGTATCTTCGAACAGCTCAGTGTCGATTGTTTCCATGGCGGAAGAAACGAATGTTACGTGTTTGGTGGCGTAAACTTAGGCGATTACAACGATTTCGATCTTGCTACAGCGTACGTCAATGCCTTAATGGACATTAACCCCGTAGACTTCGAGAAAAGCTTCACTTCAACCAATATCAATGACTATCTCGGTCATAAAATGGGGTTTGCTTACGTTAAGTTTAAATTCCCAGAGCATACTAAGTTTCCATCTCTTCCAGTCAGAACAGACTTATACGGTCTGTACTACCCACTAGAGGGGTATTCTTACTGCACCGCACCTGAAATAGAAGTCGCATATAACATGGGATGTGATATTGAAATTCAGTTCGGAGTTATCGTTCCATGGATTGAAGATAAAGAGCCACTTTTCAAAGGCTTTACGGAACTCATCAGAGAGCAAAGACAAAAATATACGGATGAGGGCGATAAATTCAGAGAGAAGCTATGGAAAGAAATAGGTAACACGCTATACGGTAAATTAGGGCAGGGACTGAAGGGAAAACGAGGCTTCAACTCATCAGATGGATTAAGTAAAAACATACCTCATTCTCCTGTTACCAATCCATATTTCGCAGCTCATGCGACAGGGTTCGTTAGAGCCGTTCTCTCAGAGCAATTAGCAGGGTTATCGATACAGGATGATAAAGGTAATCACGACGGCGTTACCGTTGTAAGTGCCACAACAGATGGGTATCTCGTAGACTGTACTGAAGAACAACTCCATGTTTCAGGAACCATTAGCCAACGATTCAGTAAGATATGCGAGCAAACGGGTGACGGTAAGATGATTAAGCATAAGCACCATGCTAAACAAATCATCGCAATGAAAACCCGTGGACAAATCACTGGTGAATATGGCGATACCGAACCTGTCATAGCAAAAGCAGGCGTTAAGCCACCAGAATCGGCCTTATCATCGGCAAAGGATGAAAATGCTTATATGGTCGAACTGTTCTTAGACCGCTACCCCGGACAGAAGATCCCAAACAACTCATTGATTTCACCTCGTGACATGTACCTTAAAGACATGGACTTGATAGAAATCCAACGAGAAAAGACGCTCAACTTAGAGTTCGACTTTAAGCGTAAACCCGTTAATCCTCGCATGACTAAAATCCGCCACCCTAAAGGTCACATCGTCGAACATATCTACTTCGATACCGTACCGTGGAAGAACGAGCAAGAGGGACAACAGATTCGCGCATTGTTTGATGGATGGCGACGTGATAACTGCCTTAAAACAATGGAAGATTGGGAGAACTGGGTCGACTACAGCAAAACCAAACCACTACTAAAGGGATCATACATCAAGTATGAGGAAGGCGGTTCACAGGGTGCTCTACTAAAACTCGCGTTACGTGCCCTATCTAAAGAGAGCTACGGACTGACCAAAACCATTAATGGTAAGAAACTTACTCTCAAACAACTTACTGAACTGTTTAACAATGCAGGATTTAGGCTTGCAGATAATGCCATTAGTAATTCACGAGACACAGCCTTCCGTCCTAACGTACTCGCTGCGACCCCAAGACTAATCCCACTATTACGTTGGTTAATTGCAACGTTCCCTGACATGGAGATAGAACACTTTTTCCATAAAGACGAACTGGATGAAGTAAAAATGATGCTGAAGAACTCGTGATAGTTGGTAACGATAGCGGAAAACGTGAAGAGAGCCGCTTACACACAAACACATAACTGGTTGATTTTAATAAATTATATCAACATAAATGGATGTTATATCTTGATAGGGGATTAGGTTAACGATTTCGTGATGGGATTACTGACGTAATCAGAGGGGAATTGCGTGACCTAATTACACTATCAAGATACAACATCCATCTTTTAACTTAATATTATGATTTATATACCATTATTCAGTCAGAACTAAGTTTACCTATCCTAATTTTTTGCCTCTATTCAAGCTAAAAAAAGGAGTGGACGGTATCTACCCTCCATTCAAATGCATACAATGTGATCAGATTCACAAAAATAACGCTAAAAATCTTGATCCAATTTGCTCTTGAAAAATCCGATACATGTCTAGCAGGCTCTTAAACCAATTCTCCCGAGTGGATTAATATCCCTTTTTAGTAACAAGCAATTCGGTAATACCCTCCTTACACGCCTTTTAAACAACGATACGCCCCCTTGTAATCCACTTTTCATTTTTTCACTATAAAACACTCAAATCCATAACTAAGTGATTGTTTTGAAAGAATTTTTACTATTGACCAAAAACTTAAAAGGGGATTAAATGGAGCTCTTTTTTAAATATGGAGCCTAGAAAAATGACTGATGTAAACAAAGCATTAGGGCTCACTGAAAACCTTTTAAGTGAGTTAGCCAATACAGTAGTAAACGCATTGTCGAACGCGGGTGCTGGTCGTGTTGTTGATAAGGAACAGTGTGAGCAAGCTCAGTACGATATTGGTGCTGCAATGCATGAAGCTAAGCAGCTCTTTCAAGGGAACAAGAATAAGTTCGGTAAATGGCGTGATGAAAATATTATCGGTAACGGTAAACGCACAGTAGATAAGCGCACGCTTACACGTTGGACTAACTTATGTGAATTCGGAACGCTAGATGAATGCCGTAAAGTAGGATTTACCAAAGTTTACAAGTTATCGAGTAAACGCTATGCACCTTTGCGTGAGCAAATTAAGCAACACCTAAAACAACACCCGGATGTTGAATCCGACACTATCAATGAAATGTTCAACGATTTTGCAACTCAATTAAAAACAGAGAAGAAACAGACCACCCCCGTTGTGAATGATGACTTAGTTGACAAGGTATCGGAGCTGGAAGCTCGCCTCAAAGAGCTAGAGCAGGAAAATGCCAACCTACGTCAACAATTAGAAGGTCAACCCACTCTTGAAGCTGCGTAACTTGTTACCGAAACGACATTATGACGTTTCGGTTTTGCTATCGACTATTAAGGAACACCCATGGCAACCGAAGTAAAAAAGAACACGGTGAATTTATTCAGTGTCAAGTTACAGGTGTCAACGAGTATCTTGGCATCAATCAATATCACTGATGGCAATATCAGTGTCAGAGCAGCGAGCGGTAAACAGCTAGCTCATTTGACTCTTAAAGATGAAGAAAGTGAGCAAAATCTCGATACGCTATTTGCTGACCTTGAGAAGCTTTGTATCCGAGACGCGAATTACTGGATAACCCTCCCAACAGGTAGTTGGGTGCGGAAAAACGCTATTCTAGGATATGAATGTCACCTTAGTGAAAAATATCAAGGACTTATCCTGAGAACTCAAGGTAACCGGATTCTTTCATTTATTCCCTGTGATGATCTAGATACACAGTTAATGATCAAACAGGAAATTCAGAAGGCTACAGCAGCCTCATCACCGTCCCGTCGTTACAAACCTAACTGGGACTTCCATCAAAGCGCAGTTTAACTGCATCTTTTACTTAACTATTGGAATATAAATTATGAACATGTCTATCTATGATTTAATCGTTAATGCTTTCACCGCTGAAGCAAATCGCACTAACCAGAACCGCCGAACTCGCCTTCGTGAGGTTCGTAAAGTTGGTCAGAATATCGAGTCGAAAGGTGGCAAGATCCAACACTGGGATCAAATCCTTGATGAGCTTGAAACCGCGCTGGTGCACGACTATGACACTAAACGCGATTCTTTCGGTTACAAGGAGACAGCGAAGCGCTTGAAGCAGGTGATTAGCGAAGTCACTGGTCACTAACGTGTTACACGTTACTCTCACTGCTTAATAGTTTTTTAATAGTACGTTTTTATCAAATAAATTGCCCAGACCTTAGCGATTATTTCATGCAAGAATTTCCATACCCTATCTGAAAGGTGTTTGTTGACGGACGTTAGCAAGCACCTTTCGACCTTCGGCTTTCCATTCTTGAAACGGCATAATGTCGGTACGAAACTACCAATAAAAAAAGAAGCAGAGTCACCCCTACTTCTTCCTTTGCTAGATAACGTCTTTTTCCTCCATGACCCCACCAATCACTGCTCCTGCCAAAAATCCAACCGCACCAAATGCGACCATCCCTCTAGCCCCGGCGATGCGCCGCCCTAGAACGCTGCCATACTGAGCACCTCGAATCCCCGTCGATAGACTCGGCTTAAACCAGCGCTGTTGAGGGTTAGAATGAAAATGTGTTTTTGCCATAATGTTTTTCCTTTTCTATAGATACAGAAAAGGGCGATACCTTTCGATATCGCCCTTGTTGATAAGCTTAATTTAGTGATGGGACTTAATCATCGTCATCATCAGCCATGAAGTCGCCGCCAAGCCAACCATCGTCGCCCGGTTCCATGTCGAAGTCCTGACTGAAGCCAGAATCTTCTGTGCCATCATCATAGTCACCTTGGTCTTCTGTCCAGTTGCCCATAACGAATACTCCTTCTTAGCTGTAATCCATTGCGCCACATGTATCACATGACCCACCCTTGGTGACCCAACCGGGACAACCTAAAGAACGGCATGAATAACCTGATGCCATAAGTGGCTTAATGAATGTCACTTGCATTACTTGTTTCCTTTAATTGACGTTGTAGTAAATCTACGTTGTGTAGTATCCCACTGCGACCGGACAGGATATGTCCAAGACCGCAGAGTGAGTGTGAAAATAGTCATCGTCATTGCCCTGCCTTATCCGATGAAAGCTATGCCAAACCTCAGTGCGCGACGGTTTGAAACATTTAAAAATGTTTTGCCCTCAACCTGTCCAAGGGAAACCGTACGCTAGTAGCATGAGCGATAAGAGTGAAAAGCTAGCTTTAAGGCTAGGTGACATATTGACGAGATTGTTTATGGGAGAAGTGCTCTCCCCTGAGCAGTTGGTCGCGGATTATCAGGTAAGCGAGAAAACCCTGAGACGCGATTTCAATGAAAGGCTAGTCAACGCTCCGATTATCCGCACTAATGAGGGTTATCGGTTAGATCCGGTAACTCGAAATAATGGTAATGCGAATACCAACAAGGTACTGCACGATACGGGTTTGTCTGCGCTACTACCTAATCATTACAAGTTCAACGGTCACACCCCCGTTCTGTTTAAGAATCCACGCTCCGAATCCATCGGGAAGTTCGATGCGCTGTTTAGACAGTTGACCGAAGTTATTACCACTCACTCTGTTATTGACCTTACCTACAATGGCAAAACGTTTGAATCTGCCCATCCCTATCGCTTGGTGAATGACCGTGGTATCTGGTTCCTCGCTGCGACCTACTGTGACCAGCTACATTCGTACCGACTGCCGAATATTTCACGGATTCACCGCCGGGAAGATAAATACAAACCGAGTCAAAAAGTCCACGAGGAGATATATAAACAAGGGATGGAGTGGCTAACTCCGGATGATGCTGAAGTGCTTGTACAGGTTGATAGGGAAGCAGCTCCGCACTTTCTTGAAAGTATGATTCTTCCCCACCAGCAGCTATTGAAAGAACTGAGCGACGGTAGTTTATTGGTTAGCAGTCGAGTATCAAGATTGAGCGATATCTTGCCCTTGTTGAAGTCTTGGATACCTCAAGTCGAGGTTCTCTCTCCAGTCAGTCTCAAGCTTGAACTTATACGCGACCTTCACGCCACGTTGGATCGTTACAAGTAGTCGACACGTTTCAGACTACCGAACCCGATCAGCTTACTGAGCAATTAGATCATGATGATCCAAATGCTTTATTTGCTGCACGTGAGTATCGTGTCATGACGTTGCCACGTTAATAAATAACGCCCTAGCGTTCTCTCTAAAAACACAGCTCCAAGACAACAAAGAACCACGACATAATGTCGTTTCACTACGCCGCGACCTACCGTCCTAATCATGAACTTGCCACTATGTACCGATTTTGAACTTACCTATGCTGGATAAGGGAAAGAGGTGATTTAGCGAAACCTCAAACCGATACCGCGCAAGGGAAAACTCAAAATGATGCTGTTTTTCGTCGTTAGTTAGCAAACACTAAAATAACTTCGATAGAAGGTGAAATTTTAATAGGGGTATAACCATGATGTCTGATGCACGAACTCTGCTCCAAGTCACTCAGTCCAGTCCGTATTTTTACCTAGTTGATATCGCCAACTTGTTAAGCTTCACCGCCGTTGGCTATCTACTGGGTATGATGACTGGATAAACAGAGCCATGAATTGAACTTGTCACTATAGATTCCGGTGGCAAGTTCCTTTTGTTACACCTAGCCTGTTTTAACTAGCTTCTGAAAATAGGTGAAAAATTTGAGTAAAAGTTCATTTGTGTCAATCCATTCACGAATATCGTTATAAATCTATCAGTTAGACTAGTGTTTTATAAGTGAAGCATGTTTAATCCGCGTATCGAAACCAAAACAAAATAGGTACAAAAAACATGTCTATTTCATTCAATAAAACAGAGCATCTACTTAACGACTGTCAAAGTGAGAAAATTGCCAAGTGTGCGGCAGCAGCTTGGGGACATGAAGCAACGATGGGAACTCAAATGTTTTTCGCAGAGTCGGATCACTACTCGATTCAGATGGCAGAAGAGCATTTGGAA
This sequence comes from Vibrio sp. 2304, assembly GCF_033339475.1. Lineage (NCBI taxonomy): Bacteria > Pseudomonadati > Pseudomonadota > Gammaproteobacteria > Vibrionales > Vibrionaceae > Vibrio > Vibrio sp. 2304. The sequence goes on from NZ_JAWOUQ010000025.1 coordinate 18,281, forward strand.
AACCCAGAAAGCCAAGAAGTTATCTTCATTGACTTTCTAGCTTACAGCGACCATGAAAAGTCACGCACATCTGCGGTTGTTTACGAGAAAGAAGACCTCGTAATGCTTTGTCATTGGTTTTCATTTGGGGATGATGAGGAAGAATATTTTGAGCCTGGGTACCCTATGACCACTTACGGATTCTTCAGCTACCTGAACTCTCTACCAAATATAAAGAGACATGTTCACCCATCTGCACTAGATGACAAGTATCAGCTAGGGTTGTCTCTACTGGACGAACTAAGCCAGTAAGTTATATCTAATTCTGTTTGTACTGGGGTAAATTGGATAAGTTGTCATTTCGTATGGCAACGTTGAAAATGACCAAGTTTTCGAGCCAAACTACGAACATAAGATTAAGGGGCGCCTCTCGTCGCATAATAAGGGCTAGCCTTTACCCCTAGTAGCAGAGATAGCATCAGACAAATCATTCTCTCGGTATTTTATATAGGCTTCCCATCCCTTACTGCTCCCATTGCTTCGACATAGCAATGGGAGCTTTTAATAACAAAACACCAGTGTAAACCAACCAAACTCGTTAAAATTAAGACTCCCTTCCTTGGTGTTTCCACCGTTCATTGCAATCCAGCAACTTCATCCCCTCTGAATCCCGAAGGCAACGGATTGGGTAAACGTTGCTAAAACTTGCCCCAATGAAAAAAGCTTCCCATCACACCATGACGAACATGGGACAATGGGAAGCCTTAGTGTCACTAGGAAGTGAGTCGACTATTTTATGGTACATACATGGTGCTTTCTACTTGGTTTGTTGCCGATGGACTAATCCACAGTGACTTTTATTTCATCGAACACGCCCATTTCGACGTAGCTAAGAAAGTTGGATTCCCACATCGAGTAGAACTCCATTACCTCACTACTTGTTATCGGCAGCTCCGGAACATAGGAAAAACTCGCTGTTCCAGATGAGAAGTTAAAATCCACATCTTTAACCAGTTCGGGATAAGGACCAGCGCAATACGCAAAGTCCGTGATGTAATCAAAGATCCACTGGTCGTAGAGGCGGACAAGCCTGATTTCAACAGGGTGCCAACCGCCGTTTTCCGAACTGTAGGATGAATCTCGGAAGTTGATCACAACCGATTGGATCATGGGTGTCCATTTACCTGATTCGCTGATCACTCGGTTTAAAGCATCTTGAAGACTAGTTGATATCGGTAACAAAAGGCGCTCAGTATCAAAGACTAATTTCATAATAAAATCTCATTTAAATTGTCAGGGAAGCACTCTTGCTAAGTGCTCAGTATGAAAGCCAGAGTTGGCTTGGATGGTAATGGGTAATGTGGTTTTGGGGTTATTTCGCTTTGGTTTCAGCGTCCACGAGAGACAGCAACTCATCACGACGTTGCTCGTAGTCTGGCGCTAGAACGTGGAGAAACACTGACTTCTCCGACTGGATGATAAGACCAAGCCCCCTACAGCAAGCTGCCATAAAACCCGCGTTGTTCGCTGACTGTCCAGAAAATACACACTTCAGCACAGAGCTCTTGAACGGCTTATCACCCTGCACGTCTAGAACAGCGGTGATATCTTTAAGCGGGATCATCTCTTTACTATGCAGTCCAGAGCCCTGATTTCCAGTCATACGGATATAGGGTTCGTTTTCCTCGTCATGTAAGGCGATTTCATAGAACACATGGTTCTCCGTTTTCGGACTTAACTTCTTCGCTTTACCCTCGCGCACGATATGAGTGAAAGGGTCTACTGGTTGATCGTCAGTGACCGTGACTTTTTCATTGCCTTCTACAGCTTCAGGTTGAACTACTTCTTCTTTTTGATTGGTTTTGCGTGCCATAGGGCACCTCCTTTAAGTTGGAATTGTTCAGGTTTAATTTGGTTTTAAGATTCAGCTTGGTCAGCTAACTTGGCGACAGGGAACGTTAGACTGTTCAATGGGGCACAGCAGTACACACCACCACCTTCCATGGTCACGATGGCAACCGCTAGAAGCCAAGGACAGTCATCATCGTTTAACAACAGCACCCATTCAGGGTAGTTAGTAACAAAGCGAAGAAAGTGCAGATCTTCCTCAGACTCTTCATTCAGTTTTTCGTTGGTATCCCCTTCCTCAACTAAGTACAAGGTCGTACCAACTTCATCCCAGAATGCTTTTGTACTTTCTTCATCACCGAATGGCTCTATCAGGTGCTCTAGCAGTTTTGCTTTCACACCATCCGGCATTGGCAGTGATTGAATATCTTCAAACTTGTTTACTGTTTTCATTTCTAATCTCCGTTTAATAATGAAAAAGCCCCTGTTTAGCTCATCGCTAAACAGGGGCTTTTCTAATGTCATTTCCAAATTAACTGGTTAAACCTAACTTCTTCATTCCCAGCGTATCTCTGGCTTCGCAGTCACCATATCCGATAAACGAGAACCTATTTCCCGCCTACGACCTACAGTCAACTTCGAATAACGTCTAGAACTTGATAGGTCAGAATGGTTGAGCTGCTTAGCGATATCATGCAAGGGGACACCTTGAGAGGCTAATAGACTCCCCACAGTATGACGAGCACTGTGCAGAGTTATGTTCGCCTTATCTCCAGGTATATCGGGCAATCCCATCTTCGCCTTGATCACTTTCAAGGCATGTCTAGCTGGACTAATAGGTTTCCCTTTGCGACGTCCAGCAAAGATATAAGGATTATTTGTTACCTTGGGTAGCGACTCCAAAATCTGAACCATGTAATCACTCAGGAAAATAATGTGACTACTACCATTTTTGGTTCGATCAATATAAAGAGTTTGCTCTTCCCAAGAGATGTCATTCCACTTGCGAAATCTCAACTCCTTATCGCGTAGTCCTGTCAAAAACAACAACGCTAAAAACGCTCCAGTCTGTTTATCTGAGTAGTTGAGTGCGTGGTCAACGAACTCCTTGAGCTGAGATTCTGAAAGGTAGCCCGTACGTTCGTTGTCTACGCGTAATAAACTAACCTTGTCAGCGATAAGCGGGGCACCCAACAGTTTGTAAGCTTGTCTATTCACCGTCTTAAGTAATGCCAATACACGATTAATTGTTGCTAGGGCATAAGGTTTACCCGTCGTTTTACTGATCGCTTCTTGCATTACCATTTGTACTTTGACTATATGAGCAGCAGTCAGTTCATTGATGGGTATGTGATGTATTAACTTTGCGTGTTGATTAAATCTAGCGACATCATCTTTCCAGCTACGTTTTTGCTTCGCTAGGGGTAGATAAACTTCGTTGAAGAAACGTTCCAGTGTCATTGCCTTATCGACAGATTGATTGTCACGTTCTAACTTCGGATCTATACCTTCAAGAATTTGCTGGCGATACTTTTTGGCTATCTTACGTAACGTGAGGATATCGGTTTCGGGATGTTTACCTAAACTAATAGACGCTTTCTTACCTGTTACCGGACTAGTATAACGAAGAAGGAAGCGTTTCCCGCCAGACTTACCCACTAAGCAGCGAACGCCAGTAGGTAAACCACTGTCTTTCATAGCGGATAAGTTGACTTCGTAATCGGCGAATTTGGCGGTTTTAGGATTGGGTTTAAGGTTGTTTAGGAAAGTGGTGGTGATACGTTTTGACTTACTCATTTAACCTCCTGAATATGCTGGGTTATTCAGGAAGTTAATATATTATCGAATATAATTTTATTACGGAAAAGACAAGTTAGAGAACTAGATATTTACCTAAAACATTGAAATTACTACTGATAGTGGCATTTTTTTTGAAAAAAAATAACCTTCTATTTGGAATGTAAAAACGATTCCTGCTCTCTGCCCTGTCTGAATGCTTCACTCAACTGTTTTTTTATCGAATCTGATGACTCGATAATTTCAAAAATTTTCTCGTGCTTATTCTCAGCAGAAATCTGGTGCGCTTGTTCGGCATCAAGTGTAATACTACGTCTTAAATCCCTGACACTCTTGTCAATATCAACATTGAGCCCCAGTTCTTGCATCATTTTAACTCTATTCTTAATAGATTGAGTTTTAGCTATAAATACAGAGGTTTTGATTAGACATTCGTTATCCGTAAGGTTCATATTCTCCCAAAACGAAACGGCTTCATTAGTAAGTAAGGATAGCTCATTCATAACAGCAGACTTTCTCGCAAACATCTCATTGCGACTGGCTATTTTTTTGCCATTTTTATAAATAACTTCCCATCCAACCATTACTAGCATGGCTGACATGATAAATATCATTAAGCTAACAATGATGCTAGCAATAGCAGACTCTGTCACCTACCTACACCTTTAACGACTGTCGATGCCATTGTTCTTCGATATAATCCCAAATTTCTTCTCTGTAATCCTCGTCTGCGGTTTCAATAACTAAACGCTCTTTCACTTGGGCATAGGTAATTTGCTTACGTAGTAAACCTGCGAAAGCTTCTTCCAAAAAGCTACTGCCATAGCCTCTTGATACACCATCAAGGTATACAATAATTTTTCCCTGTTCTTCGTTAAAGGCTGGAATCAGGAACTCATCGCGAAAACGCTCGCCTGAAAATTTGCCATCAGATTTAAACCGCCCAAAAGGCTTTTCTGAGAAATCCAAAGCAATGTCAATTCTCATTTTCATCCTCACTTTGTTAAGTCGAAACACCAAGCGACTAGGGTTCCAGGAAATGGTGTTGGTATATCAGCACACTCTGGGATTGCATTCTGAGAACCGTATTTGTACAAACCATAACGACTCAAAACGATAAGTATATCATTTTCATCTTTTTCAACTGGTTTTTTAATATTGTCAGAACCTTTACCACGCCAGTTTAAGCCAGTCGAGGATACACCAGAGGTCATCGCTCTTTCGATAATACTACTATCATTTCCGTATACAGTCTTAAGGCTTCGTGGGATAGTCAATCCTCTGTCACAGATCACAAAAATGAACTGTGACTTATCGGAGTTAAATGCAGCGTACTGCCACCATCTAGGAATGCTGCCTGTCTCTGCATATGCATGCTGTACTATATTAAGAACAGCCTCGTTGATCGCTTCTTTCAACCTTTTTGGTACAACGCTTAAGTCTAAGGAATCAATCATAGGTTCTAGATGCTTATCAGGATCAAAGCCACTCCTGAATTTAGAGTTTGTATCCCATAGTCGATCCAGTTTTCGCTTTCCTCCTGGTCGAATAGCATCCCAAAGACCACTTCTGTAGACTAAGTTCCTCGTGGACTGTTTAGTTGGCATCTTAAAAACAAACAGATCATCAAACCCTGTCACAATTTGGTTTGATGTAATTACAGAAAAAAGAGCAACAGCACCAGATGCCGAAAATGATTGAACGAACGTTAAGTCAATCAATATTTTCGAGTAATTTTTAGCTACATTATCAATCGTTTTAATCATTGCTAAAAAGTCATCGCGGTATTTTTCGTCATATACGCACAAGACTTCGGGTGCCGTAATACTTAAGACATCAACCCCTCGATGTTTAATAAACTCAGTTACATAATGCTGCATATCACATTCCCATCCCTGAAGAACACAAACTAAACCTACACTAACCAACTGAATTGTCAAACAAAACACTTCTCTTAGAACAACGTAAACTCACCATGATTTGACCATGTTTCTTGAGCTTAATTTAAGCTAGTAATGCTGAGCTGATAGGAAGTTTAGGAATAGAAAATGTTGTATTACTTGGGTTAGGTAAGATAGTGAATAGGTTAGATATGAACCATGTATGCACCATAGTTCGGTATGACTTTAGTTTATTACAGACATAAAAAAAGCCGCTTTAATTAGCGACTTCTTAGCAATGCTTTGGTGATAAAACTTTTATTTTTAGTGTAACGACTTGATTTAAAACTTTTTTGAATCCGTCGTGTATACCAATTTCACCACACCGGCATCTTTGGGCTATTGCCCTTTGATGGTTGGCATTATAC
>NZ_JAWOUQ010000026.1:0-15299 GCF_033339475.1 Vibrio sp. 2304
ACCATAGTTTCCTGCATCAAGGTAAGCCATTATTGTTTCTGTCACTTAACATGTTCCTCTATCTTTATAACGCCCTGTTAAGGTGTGAGCAACGCTATCCCCAAGCCACCGCATACCACCTTAAACACTAAACGCAACGCATAGTAAAAATGCCAAGCGTTGCGAATCACTCTTAAACAGTTTGTTATAAGAATTGCCACAGTTGAGCCATTTCGTTCAGGGTCCAAATGATATTTTGTGTCATTACACCTAAAAACAGAACAAAGCCAATTAAGTAAAAGAATGAACAAACTGCGCGAGCACTTTTATTTATAGCAATGCGTTCATTAAAAACTGCCCAAAACTCACTTTTTTCTTGCTGTGTCGCACTATAAAATGCGTTTGGGTTTTCTTCTTCGGTAAAGGTTCGTTTATGGCTAAATTGTGCAGCATTTACAAGCTGCTTTACTCGTCTATCAGTTTTTGCTTGATCCGCAGCCTTATAATTACTGATATCATGCCTTAGCTTCCCTTGAGATTGAAAGTCACCATAATTTCGAAATTCTTTCGCTATTGACGGAGCAAAGCATAAAAATACGACATTTCCTAAAACAAAACTTAGAGCTGACAAGTAAAATAATTGCCAAGAAAAAGGCAAAACTAAATCAAAGGTTAACGGCTGCCCTGCAACTGTGATAGTTACTGTATCTCCTAACTTTGAAAGGAGTTTAACCGCGATCGGAACAACGACTAACCATACATATGTTGACTTTACTAATCTCACATCTTCTACTGATTTTAACACAGCCCATGATGGGATTTTTTCTATCACAGCTACCTCAATATTTCTGATTCTTATAACGCCTTGTTAAGGTGTGAGGCACGCAATACCTAAGTCTCCGCATACCACATTAACCACTAAAACCAACGCATAGTAAAAATGCCACGCGTGCCGAATCACTCTTGAACAATTTGTTATGCGTTTTTTAAAAGTTCGACGAACTCTTGTTTGCGAGGCTCACCGCTAGAGATATGAACAACTACAGTATCTCTAAGTTCATAGTAAGGATGTAATGCTAAATGTTTTGCAAACCAAAAGACTTCTGACAGCGGCTCATCATCGTGCCAAGTTGTTACAACCAAATTTGCATCATTCAAATCGCTACCTCCGACGTAAGTGATATTAGCTATATCTATAGATGTATCCCAAGAACTGGCATTAACACCCCAAGCTAAAGCATATAAGCAACCACCCTCGACTAGCCAAGAACTCAATTTCGATTGCCAACTTTCAGCTACTGCTTCCTCAGCCACAATTATGCAGCGAAACTTCCCAACCTGGAGTACGGGAATATGTGAAGCATCTTTTTTTAAGTGAAGATATTCCATATTACCTCTGAAACACATAACGCCCAGTTAAGGGGTGAAGCACGCAATACCAATGTTACCGCATGGTACTTCAACACCGAAACCACCGCATACCAAAAATGCCACACGTGCTGAATCCCTCTTGAACTGTCTGTTATGTAACATTTTCAATAGCTTGCACTGCACTACTGGTAACTTTACCCAAATCTGATTCTGATTGTACAGCAAGGTATTCACATCCTTTAAACTCTAACTGCATATAACTCGCAGTCAGTTCAAATGGTTGTACAAAACATGCAGGCAAGTCTAAGTTGTAGCCAGTAGATAACACTGAAATAGATTTACCTTTCAGCTTGCGTCCCAGCTCTTTTTCGATTGTTAGAAGGTCGGATAATCGGTCAAAGAAAACTTTTAGCTGTGCTGACATTGAGTACCAATAAACTGGCGAAGCAAACACCAGATGATCAAAACGGAGTAGCTGATGAATAATTGGAAGAAAATCATCGTTGCTATTTTCATGCTCATAGTCGTAAAAACTGATATCGAAATCAGATAGATCAAACAGTTTTGCATCTGACTGCTCTACGAATGATTCGACTAGTTTTCGCGTATTACCGTCAGATTTTGAAGTACCTAATATGACTGCGATTTTCATCGAGCCTCCATGTTACATAACGCCCTGTTAAGGTGTGAGCAACGCAATACCGAAGCCGCCGCAAACCACCTTAAACACTAAACGCAACGCATAGTAAAAATGCCACGCGTTGCGAATCACTCTTAAACAGTTTGTTAGCAATATGTCTAACGCACCCACTTAATCTCTACTAAAGCCTCATACAACTCTGGGCGCATTACGAATTCATAGTGTCCATCTTGAGTATCTTCAGAAGCTGGATTTCCAGTTGAGATTGTCCAGAACCACATTGTGCTGCCATCGTTTCTTTTTGGTGGTTCATAATTTAGCACTTCTGCCAATTCATGCCCCAAAGTTCCATACTTTAAATTTGCAGTATTGTAATTTGGGAAACCAACCACTTCGGCTAACTTAGTTGCTGTTATTGTCTGATTGTCGGACTTTGCCTGCGCACGCAGCATTTCCAAATAACTAGTCGTATCTCGAAACCGACTTTTATCTCTTAGTTTGATCAACGCATTGATAAACTCTTGTTTTGACGCTGTAGATTCACGTTCCATTACTCTGTCTCCTAACCAATTTATCGTCATAAAGATTAGTAAAAGACCGGAACTTTTGCTTTATATTGCTAACGCCGCGTTAAGTGGTGAACAACGCCAACCGCCATGCCTAACCCATTGTACTTTAACCACTAAATTCAACTTGAACTGAAACCGCCAAGCGTTGAGAATCCGTCTTAAACGCTTTGTTATGAGGCTTACTTAGCCACTCCTTAATTGAAAAATTAATGGCATAAGTAAGTAATTTACCATGCCTAAGCAAATAACTATGCTTCCGATAGAAATTGATATTGGTAATATCTTGTTTCCTAGGTTTTTTTCAATAAACATTGAAGAAATTGATGGTATAAAGCTAACTAATCCGATTACAAAAAAGAACACCGTTATTAGAAGGTAATAAATTACTTCTAAACCCGCTCCTTCAATACCGCTTATAAACCTCTGATTTTCTACGACTGTATACTGATAAACAAAAAAGCCAATTAACATTATTGTTATTGCTAAAGATGTGACCACTGATATTTTTATCGCTCACATTTCCTTGCCTCATAACGCCCTGTTAAGGTGTGAGCAACGCAATACCGATGCCGCCGCATAACACCTTAATCACCTAAACCAACGCATAGTAAAAATGCCACGCGTTGCGAATCACTCTTAAACAGTTTGTTAGCCGCTCATTCCCAAAGGTTACTGCTTACTCAACAGGAACTTACGCAAATCTCTCTCTGCACGCATAACAAACAGAATAAACACTTTGTCACCGTCTTGTTTATAGAAAACACGACATGGATTAACGACAACTTCACGATAACTTAAATGTTCTAGCTCGGGTGGAATACGACCTGACTCCGGGAAAGTTTGTAGGCGTTCGACTTTGGAGAAGATCGTTTGTACTAACTGCTTTGCAGCTACGATATTTTCAAGTGCGATATATTCAGCGATATCATTGAGGTCAGATAACGCTGGTTCAGTCCAGATTACTTCAGCCATTTTGACATTTTGTCCTTGGCTTCATCGTGACTTACCACTTTACCGTCAGCTAACGCACGCTCACCTCTTGCAATACCCTCAAGAATAGCTAAACGATTTTGCATAAATTCATAGTCATCAACATCAACGAGATACGCAGATGGCTTACCATGCTCAGTAATTAACACGGGTTCTTTAGTGTCATGGAGATCGGCGAGGATCTTAGTTGCTTGACGTTTAAGTGATGTAACTAGTTCTACTTTCATGAGAGCTGCTCCAAAGGAATACTAAAGTGATACTATTCTATCACTTTGAGTATAGCAAGCTCCATGACGGCTAACGCCGCATTAAGGGGTGAACAACGCCACCACCCAACCTAAGCTATTGTGCCGTAAACACTAAAGCTGATTCAAACCAAAACTGCCAAGCGTTGTGAATCCCTCTTGAATGCTTTGTTAGTTGCCAAACCTAAAGCTTTGATTTGAAATTGATTGCCGCTTTGCCAACACTGTCTTTGTGTGTTTTGAAAAACTCTAATCAGGCGTAGTTTCAAAGCGCCTGTCACTGAAACCACTTGGAACAAACAGCGCCGTAGAATACAGCCTAACAACACCAAAAAGCTCATTTGAAAAGACAATATCACAGAGCTGACTCTCAACAAGTGAATCGGCTTCTGAAACAGAAAGTCCGACCACAAAAAACCAAAGCCTGATTTGCTCAAACCTAAAAGACTAAAATTTGGAATACAAAACCGAGCCAAAAACACCGGATCTTAGCCCTAAACATTTTGTTTTAGCTGCGTTTTTCCTCGTTGGCAACTAACGCGCGCGTTAAGCTGTGAGAGCCGCTTCAAGACTCTCGAACGCATAATACTTTTGCCAACACAACTCCATGCATTCCGAGAAAATCACATAGGCTCGAATCTGCTTGAATGCCTTGTTATGTCACGACCAATGTCACTCAAATTTAAGTAAAATATAACTTTAATACAATGAGTTAGAGTAAATAGGCAAGAAATCGAAGACGAAGTATTTGTTATTGCACTACCTTGAGTAGCGCTAGCGCGATCTCTTGAATTGCGCGCCATATTAAGGATCGCGAAAGCGCCTCAAGGTTAGCATGGATATAACCAATATTCGCCCTTTTTGTCGCCTTTCACCCAAGCCCATCAATTAGAATCATACTTGTTTGTTATCACTGTACATCCAACCTGTGATGACCGTCGTGTCATAACGCCCTGTTAAGGGGTGAGCAACGCAATACAAAAGCCGCGCATACCACCTTAATCACCAAAACCAACGCATAGTAAAAATGCCACGCGTTGCGAATCCCTCTTGAACAGTTTGTTAGGCGACATTTCTACGTTTAACTTCTTTCTCATACGAAGACTCGTTGTATAGCCAAATAGCCCAAAATGCGAAAAACACCCCGATCGTGTAAATTGAGTAATTAAGAGCATTATTCGATAAGAAAATCGTAATGCTTGGCGCATCTGAAGATGGATAAAGGAAAATAACATTAAAAATCATGTACAAAATGGCTGTGACGAAAGTGGTTCTGAAAAGCCAATTTAAACACCCTTTCTTTCGCGATTTTGCCAATTATCAAATGCTTTACCATTCATTAACCCGTTCCTTTTCCGTTAACTGAAGCTAGATGCACCCCAAGATACTATCACTACTCTATCGTTTGTCTCATGTCGCCTAACGCCTTGTTAAGGGGTGAGCAACGCAATACCGATGCCGCCGCATGCCACCTTAAACACTAAAACCAACGCATAGTAAAAATGCCACGCGTTGCGAATCCCTCTTGAACAATTTGTTATGTGGTTTTCCCACGTAGTTCTATTAAGTTTCCAAATGGATCCTCAACTTGGCACATTGAAAGACCATCTTCAATTTCCATTGGTCCGCGATAAAGGCGCGCACCTAGCTTTTGAAAATGAGCCAGTGCAACACATAAGTTATCTACTGACCAGTAAACAACTGTGCCACTTTTACCAGCACCAACCTTTTTATCTGCTTGGACTATTTCTAGGGAGAAACCATTTAGATCAAGCGCCGTGAAGTCAAAGTCAGGATGGTAAACCGGAACGGCTTCTGGAAAAGCTTTCTTATACCATTCAAGCCCTTTCGCTACATCTGGGACATGAACAAGAACCGCTGATGGATTCATAATTTCTCTCCAACCACATAACGCCGCATTAAGGTGTGAGCAACGCTACTACGAACCTAAACCATTGCGCCAAAAAACACGAAACCCAACCTTGAACTGAAAATGCCAAGCGTTGGGAATCACTCTTAAATGCTTTGTTATGTATAGCGGCTAGAGAGACCAATTGTAGCTTTTGAAAAACACATGATCTATAGGAAGAACCGGGCACAACAATGCCCCTTCAAGCGGCTTACTGACCGCGATTACTTTTGAAACCTCATCAATCATTACACCAACAGATTCAAGAGAACAGTTCTGTTCGACACTTACCCCCCATTTTTCAGCTTGATTAGAAGATATAGGTTGACCTAGAAGAATGGCTACTTTGTTACCTTTTACACTGAGTGTCTGTAAATCACCTTGAGCATTAACTGCCCAATTACATGGAGAAGTTAGTTTTGTTTCAAAAATGGTAGACTCTTCAAACAAAGTACAAGATGATCCATTGTTAACTGACAGATTAAATGCTAACGAAGAAAAACTAACAAACGATAAAAGTAGCGCAGTTATTTGTTTCACTGTTTTATCTCCCAAAACCAAACTTCATCACCAAGATTAATCCAATCAGGGGCGCCTCCCTTCATATGCTCGCCATCCCAAACGTCAATGTGATCGGTACTACCCCACCCATTCCTGATAAAGATAATCCCTCTCCGACCAATTAATGATTTTTCTCTTTGATCTTTAATAAGCTCTTTATTTCCAAATATATTAGGGTTAACAGAGATCCAATTTGCTAACTCTTGGGCTGCTAAAATGTGTCTCGGACTATGTTTAAAGCCAGGGTAGCAGCGCCTATTAGGATATTTTTGGTCAAAAGTTGAAGTGTCGATACCTGTTTCCTCCAGAGCAACCCCCATACGAATAGCACACTGATTAGGAAAATGAGCCCTATCACAAGGAGATTTTGGGTATGGATGGTTTTTCCATAACTTGGCAAATTGAATTACTGACACTGTACGTACCTCACTGAAACAAAAAAAAGTACTCTAACACACTCAAAACAATCAAACCTGTTTCATATTGAATAGTGCGATCATTCTTTCGAAACTCGGATACATAACGCCGCATTAAGGGGTGAACAACGCAAACCACCCAACCTAAACCATTGTGCCGTAAACACTAAAGCCAATTCAAACCGAAACCGCTAAGCGTTGTGAATCCCTCTTGAATGCTTTGTTAGTTGACAAACTTAAGGCTTTAATTTGAAGTTGATTACCGCTTCGCCAACACTAACTTGACGTGTATTGAGAAACTCAAATCAGGCGCAGTTTCAAAGCGCCTGTTACTGAAACCACTTGGAACAAACAGCGCCGTTGAATACACCCTAACAACACCAAAAAGCTCATTTGAGAAGACAATATCACAGAGCAGACTCTCAACAAATGACTTGGCTTCTAAAACGGAAAGTCCGATCACAAAAAACAAAGCCTGATTTGCACAATCCTGAAAGACTAAAATTTGAAATACAAAACCGAACCAGAAATGCACGAACATTAGCCCTAAACATTCTGCTTTAGCCGCGTTTTTCGCCTTAGCAACTAACGCCGCGTTAAGTAGTAAGCAACGTTACCACCTAACTTAAACTATTGTGCCGTAAACACTAAAGTCAATTAAAACCAAAAATGCCACGCGTTGCGAATCTGCCTTAAACGCTTTGTTAGCTTACTATTCTCCGAGCATTCCAAACTAAAACAACAACTTATTTTGACATTAAACGTGAAGTCCAGATTATAAACATAGCCGAGAACTTCAGGTGATGAGCTTAGTATTAACTTGAGTTTTGCCAAAACCGCCGAGCGTGGAGACTCACGGAACTTCACCCACCAATGCTCGCATTGGATTTGCTGCTTTCACGTGAAAAACTTAGCCATGAATGAAATAGAGGCGGAACTTAAATTACCACCAACAAACCAAGACCAAGCAACACTATGACCGCACAGAGTAAGAATTACCGCTAAAAAATGTTACTTACTACCGCTGATACAACCAAAATATTTGCCAATCAGAGCGCTCGTTTTGACGATATGCCCTACCTAACATCAGCTATATGAGTTTGATTTTTCAGACTGTAAGCTAACGCCCTGTTAAGGTGTGAGCAACGCAATACCGAAGCTACCGCATACCACCTTAAACACTAAACGCAACGCATAGCAAAAATGCCAAGCGTTGCGAATCACTCTTAAACAGATTGTTATATGTCTAAGCTCCCACTAGACCAATACTACCAATGTGCTTATCGATTTTGGCTCCACTTTCAATGAGAATACGGTAGCCACTATCATAGAACGGAGGCGGGAATAGAGAATGGGTTCCAACCATTTTGCCGTCGCCCAACCAATCAAGAGCGTCGGACAACTTAACCCTAACAATCCCTCTAATTTGTTTAGAGTAATCATTTGGACGCTCGTTGTTGACACCTTTACATCTGAAAAGCAAACCGTGCTGTGCGTGCGGACGTAAGAAAACAGATGGTGCAGCCATACGTAAATCAACCATCTCAGTGTTAGGACCGTGGAAATAACCCGGCTTAAATTTATCTCGCCTCTGAATATCCACACCGACTAACACAACATAAGCATATTTATCTTCTTCTGAGGGTATACGCCTCTCAAAATGCAGATATTGCCCACACTCACCGGCACCTTTAGCTCGATGGCACGCAAACCATAACGCTATCCAAAAATTATCTACAAGATCAACCCATGTAGTATGAACGCCGTAATGTTGAATCAATGGCTCATGAGCATACTCTCCAAAGCCTTGAAAAATGTGACACTTATCATTAAATTCCTTGAGAGCATTACGAACAGAAACGATCCGATTCTCTTTTGATTTTGATTGATGGACATTTCTAAATATTGTGGGAGATAGAGAACCGTAAATTTTCCTTTCTCCTCTGAAGTAAATGCCTTCACTTTTGTCAGTTAAAGCATGACTAAACTTCAAATATCCAGCAACCTTTACTAATGCATGAGGGTCATTCACATGAATAACTTCTCTATTGCTACCTTTTTCAATTACCCTTTCGGTATCGGGAATCGTTAATTTACTTAGAGGCATAATACTCCAATATTTTTGATTAACTACAATGACATATAACGCCCTGTTAAGGTGTGAGCAACGCAATACCAAAGCCGCCGCATACCACCTTAAACACTAGACACAACGCATAGTAAAAATGCCACGCGTTGCGAATCACTCTTAAACAGTTTGTTAGGCAAATAGACTTGCCAGAGTTATGCCTTGTTTATGCAGCTCAGATATCGAATATTCGTAGAACTCCTGACTTCTATTTGCGCCACAAACACTTACAAGCTCACGCCCAGCCTGAGTCAATAGAACCTTTCCTAGTTGAAATTCGTTGTCGTTGTCGTTCTTAAACGCAAACAAAGTTGGTCGCCCAAAGTAGAAGAAAACTGTTCGCTTAGGTAGGTGTGTCCGACGATAACTAGATACAGACTCAAATGAAATTAAACCTATAGTATCGAGGTGTTTCAGAACCTCAAAAGTGATACCTTGCTTTGTATAAACATCATTTCCGAAGTCAAATATCAACGGGGTTGGCTCACCTATCATCCATACAAACTGACAGAATTTGGTGAATAACTCTGCATCTTGTTTGTCCATAGAAGCAACAAAATCTACCGTTCTTTTTGAGTATGTACCTGGAGTTGTGGCTTCCCTAACCAGTAAGTTTGACCATAACGATTGCATATCTTCGTCTGAAACTTTGTCGCACTTATCAAAGAAATGGGCAATCCAATCCTCTTCTAAATTTTCAGTTTTAGCGGATGCATCTAACTGAGAAGCTGCCTGCGCTGTAATTGATTCAACATTTGCTTGTTTACGAGCTTCTTGTTGAACAAATCTCTCAATACCTCTTTGCTGAATTTCATTTAGCTCTATACCAGCAAGTGCCTTTATTTTCTCAGCTTCAGCTTCAGCTTTCTTACGAATGCGTCTTGGCTCATAAAGTACACCAACGGCATTCGAAACTTTTTCAATCAACACTGTTGCTGGTTTAGCCAAGTCACCAAAATTTATAACAGAATTACTATCTGACACAAATGCCTCCTTTATTTGCCTAACGCCCTGCTAAGGGGTGAGCAACGCAATACCGAAGCCGCCGCACACCACCATAATCACTAAATTCAACGCATAGCAAAAATGCCACGCGTTGCGAATCCCTCTTGAGCAGTTTGTTAGTCGCGAGGCACCGAGCGACAATTTTAAGCCGAACTAAACTTTGCGAACAACAAACTTTATGTGCTTTGATGCATTTAAGTCAGGCGTAGTCTCAAAGCGGCTACTCAATGAAACCACTTAGAACAAACAACGTCGTAGAAAACGGACTGACAACACCAAAAGCGCTTTTGGAAAGCCAATCTCACAGTGCGGACTTTCAACAAAGTCACTGAAACCACGTGGAACTTACCACACCAGAGAAAAAATCACTTCAGCGAGTAAATCGGCTTTTGTACCAACAAAGTCACCGAGCGGAGTTGCAAGCAAAAATAGACTCTCGATTGCCCTGTACTGTCAGCACCAAAGAACAAAACAACCGCTAGGACACTTGCAAAATTTTGGACTCAAAACAGCTAAAACTAAGTTCTAATGATCGATGATGAATCTGTGTTCCAAACAAACTGCTGCTAAATTTTAAGCTCAGAAACATGATTTTGATTGCTAGTTTTTTCTGGCGACTAACGCCCAATTAAGGTGTGAAGCACGCGACCACGAAACTCAATTTAAACACCTTAATCACTAAACTTGACCCAAACCGAAAATGCCAAGCGTGCTGAATCACTCTTAAATTGTTTGTTATGTGCGTGCTAAACGATAGCGCCTTACTGTACCCTCATTATCGTCTGTATAGTTACCCAAATATACGCCACCGCAGTTTTCTATAACCTTTTGAGATGCTGGGTTATCAATTGAACAGGTAACAATAACCGAGTCAGTTACCACATGATCACGTACCCAAGCTAGAAGAAACGAAGCAATGCCTTTGCCACGAGCTGATGGTCTAGTCTCGTAACCAATGTGCCCTATTACATTCTCTACGTTCGCATTCGTCCCTGTACGGACTCGAATAGCACCTAAGATTTCAGAGTTCGAAATGCAGTAGTACGTTGTACTTGGTAAATATCCGTTTGGTAATTCGGAGGTTGCCTTAGAGCGCTCAACCAAACCCGACAAATAAGCTTCAGGGTTTAACTCAACATCTGAATACTTTGGGATACCCGAGTTGAAGCATTCTTTCGCATAACTAGCTAACATTGGAGCCAAGTCAGGGCTAGCTTCTACTACTTCCATTTCTATTTTCCTCTAAAGCACATAACGCCGCGTTAAGTAGTGAGCAACGCTACCACCTTTATTAAACCATTGTGCCGTAAACACTAAAGCTGATTCAAACCTAAACTGCCAAGCGTTGCGAATCTGCCTTAAACGCTTTGTTATGCGATCTTGCGCACATATCTAAGTTATTCAGTTATAAATCTATTGAAAAGTCAAAGTTCACGCCACATTACTGGAGTGATATGCAACAAAACTTTTAACTAAATCTAGCCTAAAGGCAGAGGTGGTATTATTTTCAAATCTAGTAATAAACAAAGTACAAGCGATCAAAAAGTGTTTGCGATGCGCATAACGAGTGATTTTGAAAATCAAGTTTTAATAAGTCAAGCTAAGAGAGAAAGCTTATTGAAAAGATTTTTAGAAAGTGCATCTGAAAAAGAAAAAGAGACATTCATTGAATCTTTGTTTCAATTACACTCTTTACTTAATGAGTATCTAATGTCCTCTAATCGATTTTCAATCATTTTAGATACAAATATAATTCAGGATATTTTGTCTTCAAATGAGAATCGCTTTAGAGAAATAAGATATATCGCAACAAGTTCAATACTCTACTTTTTGGAAGACTACGCTGGAGCTACTATTTCTCTGTGTATAACACCGACTGTTTTGTATGAATTGAATAATCAAAAACCAATTTCTAATATTTCTCAGTATAACAACGCAATGTCTATCGTAGAAGAAGCTGCTATTAAACTTGGCATTTCCACTAACACGATAGGCTTTAGAAATTACAAAGAACTGAAAAACGTAACTAAATTAATTGACAAAGATTCCAATAACATTAAAAAGGCTGTAGAAAAATTAGCAGCACAAAATTGGACTATGAGTTTTGATCGTGAGGATGGCTCTATATCAATCCCAATGGCTGTTGCTGAAAACCTTATACCAGAAATTAAGCTATATTATTTAAGTCCATTTTACGTTAAATGGGCGTTGATGAACTTCGTGGAAAAACGAATGTTTGATCAGAACAAGAAGCAACCGAAAGCTCGCAACATGATGAATAGAGATAAGGATGGGCTATCTAAGCTATTCAAAATTAAGAGTAAAGGAGATTTAATGGGGCTCGCTGATATAGAACTGTTATCTATGGCTGACTTAACATCTCAATGCTCCAGTAACTCTATTGCTATCACGTCAGCAATCACTTATGACAAAGATTTATTCAAGTCTTTAAGTCGACGCCTTGGCTCTGTACACAATGGAGGAAAATTTGAGTCTGGAAAGGATTCTCCAGAGGATGCAGCATTGCTATTTGTGTATCAAATGAAGAAGTCTCAACAAAGAACTAAGTCCGCGGAAGCTAGACATAATTTTTGTATGGATGCATTCAAAAGCTTTTTAGATGAAAACGTCAGTTCTTATTTCAAAGAAACGGAGACATGATGAATCGCATAACGCCCTGTTAAGGTGTGAGCAACGCAATACCGATGCTTCCGCATACCACCTTAATCACTTAAACCAACGCATGATGAAAATGCCACGCGTTGCGAATCACTCTTAAACAGATTGTTAAGCCGCAATTTTATCGCTATCAATTTCTCTTGGAAGAACTGCTGCTAAACAATTTACAGAGGCTTCAAACTTTTCCGCTGGTCCTCGAGTTGATAATTGAATTAGCTCATTAAGACCTGATTGGCTTGTGAATGACATTTCCTGATATAGGCAAATTGGTAGCTCATGGTTATCTTTAAACCTGCGGTCTGGTCCACCGGACTTATTTACGTATTTCCACGTTTTATCAACGATCAATGCATCAGCAGGAACTGACTCTTCTTCGATAAATTTTTTATCTCCGACCATCACAACCAAATCTTGATAACTCACAGCTCCGACACCTGTAGTGTCATAGACCAACACTCGGTCAGGAAAGAAATGTAATGTTTGACGACCAACTGCAATGGAAACTGTCTTCACATTTGTTTTTAATCGAGGCGGTTCAGAGATCATAATCGATGTCAGCTTTCGGTCTATAAGATTGCTTGCACCTGCATGATATTTTTTATCAAGGACTTTGCCTGAGGCTGATATATGCCAACATTTATTAGCTTTTGCCATTTGTTCTGCTGCCGAAAACAGCTTGTCATAAGCAAGTTCCATTTCGGAGTCAAAGTCATAGAAAAGTACCGTTGTCTTAGATAACGTGTCTCTCGTATAACAAACCCAAGTAGAAACAATCCCCAACACAGCAGTCAAAGCGACAACCCATTTAGGGAGTTCGGCATTATGAATTCCAAAAACAACAGCGAAAAATAGAATAAAAATAAAATGCCATGAACTAGACCTTTTCCGTTTATCATTAAGCTCCTTTAGCAGCTCAGCCGAAGAAGAGTCTACGATCTGCGAAACATGCGCTGACTCAATTTCTTTCAGTGGTTCGTGAGTCGGTGCTTCGAAGGACTCTTGATAGTTGGGCTGAATAGTGTTGTCGACAATTCGTTCCTGAGAACCAATCGGAATAGTCGAACGATAATAAATACCATTTGTTCCAATACGGACATAGTTACCTCTTGGACCAGTTCCTACTCTCAGCCCTTTAACACCAGCTGAAACGCCAAATCCAGATTTTGACAAATTGAAACGAAATGGACCAACGCTGATACTCTTTCTTATGTAGAGTCCCATATCTTCTCCGAACTTAAATTGACACTCTTGCGGCATAACGCCCTGTTAAGGTGTGAGCAACGCAATACCGAAGCTCCTGCATACCACCTTAAACACTAAACGCAACGCATAGTGAAAATGCCACGCGTTGCGAATCACTCTTAAACAGTTTGTTAGCTAGTAGCTTCAGGCTGGGTGAAGTCTAATATCTCTTGCATCCTGCCTTTCAATTTACTATCCGGTACATCCTGAATACTCGTTAGAAACTCACTTGTCATTGAAAGGGCTGTATCACAACACCAAGCTGAAAAAGCAGGAGTTTGAATAAGATCGATCCAGCTGCCGTCTACAGCAGAGGTGTCACAAAGCTTTCGTGATTCTAAGTCTTTAAAAAATTTAGGATGGTCCTTTATGGTTCTTTCAGGAAAGCCTGCGCCTTTGGTTAAAGTGTCTTCATGGTACTCAGACTTTCTGTGTACCAACTCATTCCGAACTTTTAACAGCAACACGAAGTCTTGGTAAGGTGCTTTATCACGCTCCCAACCAGAGCCACTTAATATCAACTTCCCGAGTTCAAATTTGTTTTGAGTAGATCCTTTATTTTTTTGAAGCTCGTTCATCACAGAGAAAAATGTTTTCTCATGCTCTGCAAATCGGCCCCCCATTGTCACCTTGCAGCAAGTAACAGTCTCATTAATAAATGCCTCCAATGCATTGAATGCAAATATCAAACTAACTAGAGCTTGTTCTGGGTGTTCTTCTGTGCGATCACGAGCATCGACGGCAATATCATATAGAGTTACCGCCCGAAAAAAGCCTCTTTTACGTTTAATCACTGAAATACTCCTTTTACTAGCTAACGCCCAATTAAGGGGTGAGCAACGCTACCACCCAACCTAAAGCACTGTGCTGTAACCACTAAAATTGAAGTAGAAGCAAAAATGCCAAGCGTTGGGAATCCCTCTTAAATTGTTTGTTAGGTGCTAGCCCCCAACTCTTCTTGAAGGCTCTAATTGATGAAGATAGCGTGTAAATGTGTCTTTAGGACGCTCTAGATTGTTTTCTGCTAGTACCCTAGATGCCATACCACGGTGGTTACTGCCATGAGTTAACAAATGGAGCAGAATCTCTTCGATTGACATCTGCCCTGTGTCACCATCAATAAACTTAAATGAAACAACTCTTTTTAGATCTTCTTTGGTTGCAGCGCCCACATACTGAACTAGCCATGAGTCGTTTTGATTCATTGTCTCTCGAAGCTCCGATATTGTTGGAGTCTCAACGGTATTGTCACCACTATATTTTTCAGGCTCACCCATAATTCGACTGATGAAGAGACTATCAACGACTGTTGTATGGTTTAAGATTCTAACGAAAAAGGTAGCATCACTTTCTGGAAGTATTGAGAACTGTCGTTCTCCAATATCAAGCAATTCGTTATTTGCCCACTTTTTATATTGAAATGCCTTAGAAAAGTCCATTTTTTCTCCATTGTTGTTCATTTGAGAGCTGAAGAGCTCAAGCTGCACCTAACGCCCTGTTAAGGTGTGAGCAACGCAATACCGAAGCCACCGCATACCACCTTAAACACTAAAACCAACGCATAG
>NZ_JAWOUQ010000027.1:0-13653 GCF_033339475.1 Vibrio sp. 2304
CACTTTCTTTCGTTTCTTGTTTTTCGATCTCGATCGAGGTTAGAATACAGGAAATAGAATTGAGGATGACAACAATGAACTCAGCACTAACCAATAACGCCCAGACAGAAAAAAGTAATCGAATCGAAGATACCCAGCGAGCTCACTTAGTTTCTAATCTTCCACATATTAAGGAAGCATTGCAACGAGGTTTAAGCGCTAGAAAAAGAATGACTGAAAACAACCCTGTCACCAGTGGTGGTCAGTATTTTTATGGTGATACTATCCGCGCTCTCCGCGAACTACTAAAACCACTCGGATATGTTAGAGAATCCATTCGTAATGTAGAGCTTACGATCAATAAAGAAGAAAAAATTGCAATCTACCTTTGTAGTGCTTGTGAGCAAACTGGAAACCCAGCTGGTTTCCCGCAATCCATTACAGACAAAGGCGACTTTACTCTTGATCTTTTAGCGCTTAAGTTCGAAGAAAATCTCAACTATGACTTGTTCCCAGAAACGCTTCCTGAGTCGAATACCAAAAACAAATTAAATTGTGATGTTTGGTTCCTCCTCCATAATTTTGACAAAAATAACAATAAGCTTACCGCTGAGCTGGCGAGACCTGTATCCTACAATAAGAGAGGTTACGTGACAGGATTTGATCTTGAAAACCGTATAATTATTGACATGGACAACGAAGAAATCGTTGATTCACAAGTCGATTTCAATGATGAAATTGACTTTGATATCGAAGAAGTAAGTAACGACAATGTTTAACTCATTAAGACTAAAAATTGCTAGAGAAAGAAGAGGATATACAAAAAAGGCGTTAGCCGAACTAACAGGGATCACTACGAGAACGCTTTCAACATATGAAAACAAGGGTCTTCTGGACACAACTGACTCAACCTTGGTGAGTCGTATAGCAGATATTCTCAATTACCCTGTTGAATTTTTCTACGCGGATAATCCTGAGCAAATCGTAAAAGAAGGCGTAAGCTTCCGAGCTATGACGAAGCTTAGTGCGTCCAAAAGAGACGCAGCTCTCAGTGCCGGAACACTGGCAGTTGAGTTTAACACCTGGTTAGAAAGTCGATTCAATTTAAAGCAACATGATGTTTTAGATTGCAGCAGCGAAGATTTCGCAGATCCTGAAAGTGCCGCACAACTTCTACGTGAACATTGGGGCTTAGGCGAACTGTCTATTTCCAACATGATTCACCTTTTGGAATCTAAAGGGGTGCGCGTCTTTTCGTTGACTGAGAATTGTGTCGAAGTAGATGCATTCTCATTTTGGTTAGACGAAAAACCTTTCGTTTTTCTGAATACGATGAAAACGCCAGAACGCAGTCGTTTTGATGCCGCCCATGAACTGGGTCATCTAGTGTTGCACAAACATGCATCTAACAACGGACGCCAAGCCGAGGAACAAGCGGATCGATTTGCGTCAGCATTTCTAATGCCGAAAGGAAGTATTCTAGCGAAAGTACCTTCATATCCTTCTCTAAACCAACTGTTGAAGCTGAAGAAGCATTGGAAAGTATCATTAGCGGCTCTAATACGAAGAACTTTTGACTTAGGTTTGTCATCCGAGTGGCATTATCGTCAATTAAACATCGAACTATCAAACTGTTATGGCAGAAAATCAGAGCCGGAGGGTCTAGAGAGCAGGGAAACGTCTTTAGTATTTCAAAAGATTTTCAATAAATTGAGAGAAAAAAATATATCTCGGAGCGAAGTACTCAATGAGTTGAAACTACCTCAAGATGAGCTTTCAGCCTTAACATTTAACAACCCATTTTTTCTGTTTAAAGCTGTTGTATCAAAGGTCAACAATGGGAAAACTACCCTTTCCAGTAACACCTCTCAACCAACTCTAAAAGTGGTTAACTAGCGACACATTTACGCAGAGGGATCAAAGTACAGATCCCTCTATTCTTGCTACCCTAGGAAGCTCCTACCCCGTATGGCAAGCTTCTGAGCAGTAATAACACCCATTGGCCTTTGAATAGGTTTTCTTCGCTGCAGCAACTGCAGGCCCACAACTAGCAAACTCACCAAGATACGTTCGGTTATGTTCCAGTGGCATGTAAGAGCAACCTTGCTTATGCACTTCATGATCGCCATTAGCTTGTTGATTCTTGTTCACATAATACCTAGCCATACTATCCTCAATATCAGTAATAAAAAACCAATATAAAACTTAGCTCACAAAGCCATATTTTCAATAAGGGAATGGAAAATGTTCCACATCTAACAATTATCGATTGTCATCGTCGACGTCTATCGCCAACAGTCGACGGCGACACTAAAAAAAATCCGGCACCGATGACCAAAGCCACCGATGCCGGACGTATTGATTTGGTTAAATCTTAGGCTCACATAAAGCAATGAGGCTAAGCTCTAAACCGGATTTAGTAGCATCAACCAGTAACACTACAACTAAAAAAGTAGACTTTTATCACAAAAAATAAAATTCACTCGCTCTCAGAACACCTTAAAACAAGCGGATAACCTCAATTTTCCTTTCAAAAAACGTCTACCCTCGCGAGAACCGTTCTGAGGGGCTATCAGCCATGTTTAAAAAAATTCAAGAACAAATTTTCTGCCATTTATAGGCACTTTTCAAAATCAATTTTGTAGGGCAAATTTATGTTCATCAGGAAAACTTAACTCCTGATTTAATTGAATAAATCATACTATAGGAACTAGAGAATGAATACTAAATTAACAACATTAACTAACTCTGTTTCACCATCTAACGTCGCTCACTACGTTAAGCTGGCCTACAACTTGGTGTTCGCTCCATCAAAATTACCTGCTGACATCGATAACATTATTGATTCAGAAGAGTGCTATAACGGCGAATGCGATTACTCAAACGGATCCACAGCAATCACCATCGCTCAAAACCATTACTTGAGCGAAATTGGTGATCCCATTGAACATATTTTTGAAATGAAAGAATGGATTGGTTCCCATGCAGAAGCCATCAACAACGCAGATATTGAAATAACTACACATGTTGCCTTTCCCAATCTGGAAAGAACTTCGTTCAGTTGTATCCACAATAAAAGCAATCTAAAAGGACTGCCTCAGTCCGTCTACGATGCAATGGCATATGTGACCGAGAGCATTGAAATGACTCAGGTTGAAATACTCGAACTTTTTTCTGCTGCCACCCATTCACTGGCTATCGACTGCTTTTACTCAGTTGATGATTTTGACTTTAATGTCAAATCCGCACTTGAGCACGATCTGAACGAAAAACTGATTCAATATAACAACACCCAAGGAGGAAATATCATGTCATTTGATACTCAAGTTCTACTGAACACTTACACCAATAAAGCCAAACAACACGCCTGTAAAGGTCCAAAAGTCCGAATGGCGGAATATGTCGAATCCGCAATGGAAGTACAGGCGCAAGTTGGCCGTATAGACAACCTAGACGCCATCACTCGTGAGTTTGAACAACGCTTAGCGAGTAAGTCGAATTGGGGCTACAAGTTAGCTGCTGAGCAGCTATCCGAAGCAATTAAAACCGTCGAAAAACACTAACCCTTTAGCAACACCACTTTTTACTTTGATTTTTTGACTAGCCGAGCCTCTCGGTGACGGCCTTCTTACACCTCAAATTCAGCAGCCAATATATTGGCTGCTGAATTAAGAATAAATTTTGGAGCACATGATGAACTACTCAAACAACACACATACTTCGGCAAACTACGAAACACATGGCCGCAACTCTATGGTGAATTTCAACGATTTTTCTAACGGCGATTCAAGTAACCAACCTAACTTTGCACCTCTGGCACTTCAGGCTGTTGATTTAAAGAATTCGTCCGCAGAGATAACCTTCTTTACGCCTACGGCAGAGAAAGTCTACTTCCACTACGTGAATGGTCATGCATACCTTCAGTGCAATGGACCCGACTGCCCGATGTGCCGCGCTCAAATTAAATTAGATAGCCGTTACCTATTCCCTGTCTACGATCACATTGAGGGAGAGGTGAAGGTGCTGGCTGTTCCACCATCCGAGAAGCCAAAATCCTTGTTGCCGCAGATCAAGCCCTACGTCACCAAAGGCGGTCAACTCGTATCAATTGAGAAAAATGGCTTCAATTATGATGTTCATGCAACTGCCCTACCCGAGTACGCCACTATCGATCAAGATAAAATTACTGAGTTTTCCGACGCATTCGACTCTGGCGAAATACGCTTGTCTGATATCTACCGTATTCTGACCGACGACGAACTGCGAGAGATCCCAGAGATCGAGAGACGCCTACGCTTCAAAGGTGTGGCTTGATTGTGGTTAGTCCAGTCACCATCAGCGGGGCCGAAAGCCTCGCTGAATTTCGTTTTAATGATAGTGCTCAAGCTATGCTTGGGATGCTGGCGCAACACCACTACGTGCTCAACGACTGGATGGTGGGCGTTGGTAAGTCGTACCAACTGGATCAGTTGACCACTTTGGCGTTGGAGTCGAACGCATATGACTGCGTGATTGTCTCTGCGCCGACCCGAAGAATTATTGAAGAAAGAAAGCCTCTTCAAAGCCCTCCAGCCGATATTAAAGTTGTCAATATACAACCCCGCCCCAGCAAGTTGTGTGGTGAAACTCGCGATCTGAGTTGGAAAGACTATGAACGTAGAAACCTAGGTCTACTGGGCAAAAAGCACATTTGTGCCCTGTGTCCAAATAAGGATAAGTGCTTTTGGCCCGACCAATACGGCAAGAATTTGAATGGGGCGAAAATCGTATATGCAACTCAATCACACTTCGTGCGTAACCCCTACTTCATCCAACACATCGTAACGATGGCTAAAGCAAGCAATGCCTTAGTCATTTTCGATGAAGCTAACGTAAGCCTAAACCATTACAGTCGAATCATATCGCCCATATCGATTGAACAAACCCTAGAAGCCGTGCAGGGGAGTCGTCTATCAGACTATGTAAAAGGCGCTCTAACGCACTATCTGGAATGTTTACGACAGGCCTCAACGGAGGAACTGCGCGATATTTCAGCGTGGCGCTGCCCTGCAATTTTTCCAGATCAGATGACTCAAATCACCAGTATTGGCGATCGCATGTTTGGCGATCGTTTCATCAATATTCTGTATGACCTCCAAAGCTTCGGAGCATCTGAGGCAGAATCACGCGAAAAATTAGCAGATGGTTCAATTCACTTCCCTGCGCCGCCAGTCAATGCGGGATTCGACACAGTGCTATACAGCGGCACCACCTACCCTGACATACTGAAACTGAAACTCGGGATGGATTTTTACTGCCCGTATTCTCACATTGAGTTTCGGGGGGAATCGACGGTCTGGCACAATATCGCATCCTCAATTGGGACTGCGACAAACTTTAAGAAAAACTCACCGCAAATCCTAGATACCTTCGCCCAATTGACGCTCCAACGAGTAAGAGAAGGGAAACGCGTATTGTTGGTCTCTAAACAGAAACACGTCGACCACTGCGTTTCCATGCTCAATCAATATCTGGCCGAGGAAGGAGTTCAGGACGTTCGTGTGGTTCCCGCAAGCGATTATGCAGAGTGTGACGATATGACCTTAGTACCCATGATCCATTACGGGGTCATCGGTATTAATCAATTCGAAGAGTTCGATTGCTGCTACTGCCTAAACAGCTATTACGTAACCCAAGACATACTTAACAATGCAATTCAGGAGCTGCGAGCCGAGGACGAGCGCATAGACGTGGCGATTGCAACCACTGACAACCCTCGTCGGCGTCATGGCGTCATCACAGATCAAAAGTATCGCTACTCTGATGTCGCCAAAGTCGTAAACCCAATGCTGCAAACATTAGAAATGGGGGTTGTCATCCAAGCCATTGGACGCGTGCGCCCATTTACAAAATCGCGTGAAATCATCACTTTTCAAAATAACGATGCACCAAAGTCGGGTTACGACCATGAGTACAGCAACCTAGAGCAACTGCGAAAGCACTTCGGTTTGAAAAGCAAGCAATCCCGAACGTCGGCAACCCTGTCAGAGCAGATCAATCAGATGATAGCCGACGGGTTTAAGCAGCAAGAGATTGCTTCAACTCTAGGGATCAGTACTCGAACCGTTCGACGCCATAAGGCCGGATAACCAACACAAACTCAGCAAGGAAGGCATGGTCAGAAATGCTTTCCTTACAACTTAAAAGGTCATGCAATGGAATTATTACCTGGAACCCAAGCGCATCTAAAAAAGAAAACAGCCCCGCCATCGAGTGCCTTGATTCTGCCTCAAGATACGTCACATACCGTCGGGAAAACTCAGTTCATTCAACATGAAGCCGAGATCGATCAATTGATTGAGCTGGCTTACCAATTACCGCTATCCGCTGTCAGTCTCAGCTTTCAATTCACTTACTCGACTCCGGTAGTCACGCTACCGAACGGCAATGACAGATATGATATTTCGTCCATTACTCCACGCTTACTCAGCATGACGCTGATGGAGAACACAAGTCGCTCACTAGTGCTGCACTCCTTCGTTATTAACGTTGCGAACCCCTCGATTCGTCCAAAGCTACAAAGCCTTTTCGATCTGCCTGTGACCTACGTAACCCACGACGCCAAACCCGACCTGCACTGTATTTGGTCATTGGGCCTAAACGAGTCCAGATATTGGTGGGATACCTGCATTGCAGAAAAAGCCAGATATCTTGGTCAACACAATAACGCTAAATCCACTCAAGATGTTTCAACAGTCGAAAAGATACAAATCCAAAAAACTTTGGCTGAACAGAACACGGTGTTTTATGGCTTAGCCGACACAGCTCAACGTTACAATGTCCAAAGTGGCCTCGCTTCCAGCGCGAAGTTACTGATGGGCTCTGAGCAAGACTGCCCGTCTTTTTCTGCGCTCCAGATTGAACAGACGTCACAGCTCAGCATCACTGTGGCGAAGTTGTACTTAACGCAAAGCCAATCCTGCCTCATGTTTGGCATCCACCAACACCTTATCAGTATTGAGATGCCTTGGGTCGTGACTAACGCCGCCATCGAGTGGAATGGCTTTAAGGTATGCAGAGATAAGTGCCGTCAAATTCTCGAAGCGTGCGAGCGTAAGCTAAGTCTATACAGTCAAGGGCTAGCGCAACTAGGGATGACAAACCCCAATAGCCAGCATCAAAAGCAAGTGCTTTTTGCCTCACTCGGATTACTGCATCACTTCAAAGACGGGGATGACTATAGTTTTCAACGTGAAATGCTAAGCAAGAACTATGCTTTACACCCAGCGGTGGCATTCTTGGCAAAATATACGCATATCGATTCTGTCTACAAAGACGTCATTTTACAGCCCGGTATTGTCGGTAGTGACGGACGGGTTCACTCAGAACAAAAACAACTTACGGCTGCCACAGGCCGACAGGCTACCGTTGCGCCAAATATCTTGGGGCTTCCTGCTGTCCTTCGTCCGTTAGTGGTTGCACAAGACGGTTACGTGATTGGAGAAGTCGATCTTGCACAGATTGAGGTAGCCATTGCTGCTGGTGTGTATGGCGACTCAAACTTAGTCAAGATGTATAACCAAGGCGATCTATACACGGCCATGGCCCAAGAGTTCTTCTGTGAAGAGTTAGAACCGGAATACAGCACCTGCGATTCAGCGGTCTTCAAAGAAAAATATCCTGAGAAAAGAGCCATCATGAAGCAATGCACCCTAGGCCTAATTTACGGTATCACCAGCTTCGGAATAGCGAAAAAACTCAATATCAGTGTCAACAAGGCCACGGAACTGATGGATAAGTTTCTATCGATGTTTCCCGAACTGCAAAAAGCCATTGATAAAATGCCCCAGTATGGCGCTCTACGAGGGCATGTCAGCACTGCAACGGGATTGCACCGATACCGCCAATTGGATGCTAAACGAGGTCATACAGAGAAAAACTGGATGGTGAACATGCCAGTACAAGGTACGGCAGCAGCCTTGTTCAAAGCAGCCGGAAATCGACTTCATCAGTTGTATAAAAGTTATAACGCCATATTGATCGTTGCGATGCATGATGCCTTTGTTTTCGAAGCACCTAAAGAATGTCTAAATGAAGTCAGCGAGTTAACTGCACAGATCATGACCCAAGTGGTGCAGGAAATGTATCCTCAGTTGAAGATAAGAGCCGATATCAACATAAGCCAACCTGATTGTTGGACCAAAGATGGCAATCCGAACACTCTCGATGTGTGGCTGGCTAAATGACCAGAACTGGACGCAAAGCCTAATGGAATTGTGATTAAGGTTTTGTGTCCACTTTTTCTGGCTCTCAAATCATGGCTGGTAAATCGATACTTAGTTGATTGGATAGCTCTCTTAGTGGCACCAATGCCCTAGCACACTTATGCCCCAAAACTGTTTATCACAAGATTCCTGACCACTTTCTCATGTCAGTTCTTGACCTACATATATTAATAACAGATTATGAGCCTAGTTGAGCAATTGTGATTATACAGACATGTTCTGCAATTTATGAGTGGAAGGAAGAATAAGACTCATAGAACAGTATGTTGCTGCTATGGCGTCTGTATTTTCAGAAAATATTATAAAGACAATGTTTGCTGAAAAGACACTGTTAGCAATCAGGAGAGTTTGACCCCATGGCAGATCATAAACTTGCATTAGGGAAAGAGTTAATTGAGGGTATTGTGCATTTAGGTAATGTCCTTGGTTATTATGTTAAGGAAGAATTCCCTGTAGATGAACCAGTATATGGTGAGCCTCCTGCAGTAGACGTTGCGTGGTTTTCCCAAAAAGGCAATAGATTTCCTTTATTTATTTTTGAAGTTGAAAGCAAAGCCACCAACGGAATGGCATATAACCCATTAAAAGTATATGCGCAAGAAAATAGAGCATTTGAAAAGCCTCTTTTCTTCTTTCATGTTATAGCTCAAGGTGGTGTGTATTCAAGTCGACCAAAGAATTTAGAAGCTCTACATGGGAAAAATAACTATAGAATATACTTTGTTGGTAGTGATAGTGCGAATGACTTAATTAAAGATATTCTTAATCAACATTCAAGAGTAAGAAATGATGTTAACTATTTGCGATTACATCAATTGCTAATATCAGAATTATGGAGAAATAAGGTTGATTATTCTAATTTACTGATGCACTCGGTGGATCTTGAATTATCTAAAAATGAAATTATTTCATCATATATAAAAATGTGTATTAGTGACTCGAATTTGCATGAAGATTTTATTAAAATAATAACTAATGATTCTAATAGTAAATTCTCTAATGTTAAATTAAGTTCATATAATGGGGCGCATTGGTATTTACCAATACTATGTTCAATGCTATGCGGATTAAGCGAAGACAAGCAGCAATTAAGCCATTTATCATCAATGTTACTTGAATGGCAACTTGATGAATTTAGATTCTATGATGATCTTGAAAGGTTTTACCCGAATACTCCTGAGCTGATTTTCTTGTGTATTGTTTTATCTAATAATAAAGGAACATTTCAGTTTCAACTGTTAAAAAGGCTAGAACAAAATATTGATAAAATTGATATTTGCTATGAAGGGGTAAGCACTGCAGTATACTTACTTCATATTAGTGCTGCTTTCATGCTTAGAAAGCAATTTACAAAAGCTAGTATTTATTTAAAAAAGTTTAAAATTTTATCTGAGTCAGATTCCTATATCCCCCCTTTAAAACATTCAGAATCCTCAATTCTTTCTAAAATGCAAATAGAATTTGATGATTACTTTCATTTAGGAGCTGACTCAATGGATCCTACCATGGAAAGTTTCATTAGTTCATGTACCGAACTTTATAAAAATAGTTACCATGAGTTAATACCTTTAGCATTAAAAGTATTAGACTATGATTTAGGAGTCTATGAAGGGGCAACTGATCTAATAGAGATACTTTGGTCCAACATTGCTAACAAGCACTTTAAACGGAACTAAAACAGTTGGTTCAGTTTCGCTTCGTTTCACATTATAGCCAATAATTTTAGTCCGCTTAAGCGGGAGTTGGTTTTTTTTTAAACATTAACTGGAAAAAATATGTCTACAGAATTAGAAATTAAAAAATCCATCGATCTAATTACATTTTTACAAAGATATATAGAAAATAATGTTAAACAATCATTCAACGATATTTCATTTAGTGTTGAAGTGGTGGTGAAGGAAATGTTAACAGTCCTTGAAAACTCTCAATATATAAATTTGAATGATTTTGAACATGATTACCCAGCAATTGACTTACTGAATGAAGATGAAGGGATAGCAATACAAGTTACGACAAATGCAAATATGAAAAAAGTAACTCATACAGTCAATATGTATGAGAAACATGGAATGAAATATAATGAATTAATTGTCTTTGGTTTTTTAAAAAAAACTAACACAAAGACGCCTAAAGCTAAGATTGTAAGTGTTGAATATCTTATAAACAAAATTAAAGCTTCAAGTTACGAAAGGATCGTCAATGTCAATAGAATCTTGCAAAGAGAAATTCCATTTCATAAGTTGTCTCCATTAAATGATAAGCACTGTCTTGAGGTGGTTTTGAGCGTAATTGATCGAAGCGCAATAAAAGATATGACTCATATTGAAGGCTGTTATCTTGATATGGTGATCGGTTTAAAAGAGATTGTTCAAATAATTTATAACGGTGAGATTAAGGAAGGGAAAGTATGTGCCAAGCCATTGGTTGGATACTCTGACGACATTCAGTCTGGGCTAGAGGAAATAGTTTTTGAAGTAAACAAGATTATTAGGGTGTTCAATAAGTCTAAAAATAGAAACCCAAATGATATATTGTTCCTTTCATATGAAGAGAAGGAGTCGATAGATAAAGGGAAAATATCAGTAGCAAAGCTAGCCAATGTTTTGGCTAAAGAACAAAATATTAACCGTGAAATTATAGTTGGCTAAACCATACAAACATCTAAGCCTGAAACATATTTATCCTCATCTGAAAGAAACGCTGTAGAGCATAAGTTCTAAATTGATTTTGTCCAAAAATAATTTGGAGACACTCAGAACTCAAAAAAATTCAAGTCCAATCACTGCGCGAACGAAAGTGGACGACATTCCTTATTGAGTTATTTAATCAAGGAAATGCGTCCACCTTTTTTGGACCTCATTACCCTTTAACAAAAAAAGCAGAGGTTATCCCCCTGCTCACCTAGCTTGCCCGTCAATCATCTATAACCTCGTCGGCGACAACACCAATTACGAAGCCAGCTATACCACCGATTAATACGGAATATGGATATGGACCGAATCTAGCTCCGAGAGCAGCACCGACTTTAGCCGCACGAATACCTGTGTTCTTTTTGGATTGAGATGATGATTGTGAAAAGGTCTTGCTTTGCATGTTTGCCTCTTTTTTATATGAAAAAGGACCATGCTCAATAAAGAACATGGTCCTCTAATTTTTTTGTAACACTACTTAGTGAGAGTGACCACACACCTGACAGCTACCATCATCATAAGCACGCTCACCGCATGCCGGACAGGTTGTTACTAGGGTTGTGATTGATTTAATCGTCATATAAAGACTCCTTATTGTTTATTGGATGAAGTAATAGGGTGTTGCGAAGCTCATTGATACCTCGGCCTAGAGAGTCCAATTCGAATCCGATGTACCTTGAGCCAAGCTCCGCAACGAAACTTATTGTGCTTTGGTATCTAGACCGCATTTCGCCGCATCCATGACTTTGCCATTCATGGTTCCACAGGCATCGGCATACCACTCAATACGTGGGCCAGACTGAGAGTAAACTTGTTTACCTGTTTTCCCATCCCAGGATTTTTCTATCTTCGAAATGTCAGCCGGATTACCGCCGAGCGTACCGCCAGCGAATGATGATGTGGTAGCGAATAGACACGTTAGACCTAGCAGGATGATTGATTTTTTCATTGTGTTGTTTCCTTGAATAATGACGATGCTCAGCGTAGGAGCACGGTTGTTGATTAGTATGATGATTAGGACTGACAGGTTGTGTCAGTCAGTTAAATGATGTTGAGGAAGAAAGGCAGGGCTTAGGTTTCTTGGGCGATGAAACCTATAACAAAATCGGTCACTTATTCTTGGCGACCACGAAATAATGAGGGCTGACACCACCTGTCAGTGAGTCACTACATTATTGAGTCATGAATAAGAGCGAGAAGTTAGCCTACCGATTGAGTCAGATTCTTTCCCGGTTGTATGCAGGAGAGAAGTTGAGCTTTATCGACTTAGAGCAGGAATTCGGAGTGCATGAGAGAACGGTACTTCGGGACTTCAATCGCTTGGCGTTTTTGCCTATCGAAAGAGAAGAGGGTTATTACTACCTGAAGCAATTAGATCATCGTAACCCTAAAGCTCATAAAGCTCTTCATGCCCTATCGAACATGGGCATTGATAAGCTGTTTCCGGACAGGAAAACCATGACTCAGGCGCTGAACCATAAGACACCATCCATACTGTTCCGCCATATTCCTATCGAGGATTCAGCTCGCTTTCGGGATACCTTAGTTTTAATTGCGGATGCGATTCATCAACGAAATACGCTGACTCTGACTTTCCACAATCGGCGTTATCATCAGATGGAGCCTTACCAACTCATTAACGAGCGGGGCTACTGGTATCTGATCGCTGCGCAGAGAACACAGCCTCATTCGTTTCGAGTGGCCGAGATTGCTGAGATAATCCGGCACGATGATATTTATACTCCCTCACCTATTCTCTCCGAGAAGCTGACCAGAGAAGAGCTGCATTGGCAGGCTTACGGTGTTATAGAAGTCATAGCTCAGATTGATTCGGGCAGTATTCGCGATTATCAGGAAACCGAACATCACCTGACTATCCGACCCCTGAAAGAACTGGGCTATGGTTCAACGCTTATCAGCATTCAGACCTCGGACATACATTCCTTGATGCCAGTCCTAAAATCCTGGATACCGAGTGTCGATATCATTTCTCCATTGTGGGTAAAACAGGCGTTGATGCGAGAAGTCGAAGCCTATCTCTCGACCTGTTCATGAGATTTATTTAATGGGCACTGTCGGCGTCGTCATTACGTCGACGACGTCGAGAACCCCATCATGACTTCTGTACGAGCGCTAATAGGTCAGCTTTTTGCTCATCGTAATCTTTCGATTTGATGTGCAGATAAATAGATGACTCTGCTTTTGTTGCCAGATTAAGGCCCCGAGCAATTGCAGCACAGAATCCTTGATTGTTGGCTGAGCCGGAAGAATAGAGAGATTTATACACCTGACTTTTCCATGGTTTGTCGCCCTGTGATTCAATAAGGTCTAACAGCCTACTGAGAAGAATCCACTGTTTTGAATGCAATCCTGCCCCGCCACTTTGTCCGGCAATTCGAAAGTAGATTTGGTTGTCTCCGCTGTTTTGAGCAATCTCGTAGATCACCGTTCCTTGGGACTTTGCTCCTAGCTTTGGTGCTTCACCTGTTTTGAGAATGGTAGAGAATGGATTGTCTACTGATGTGGTTTTAGATGTGTCAGCTTCTGCATTCTTCCTGCTGTTTTTGGCTTGGTTCATAGAAACTCCTTTATATATCGAACTGGAAAGAAGAAGACCCTTACCGGACTAAACCAGTAAAAGTTATTCTAATTCAATAATATAAATTCGATTTTCAGCTTAATACGACTAGGAGTTTTTCCTGTCTTCTCCGGTACCGTTC
>NZ_JAWOUQ010000028.1:0-8912 GCF_033339475.1 Vibrio sp. 2304
GTATAATGCCAACCATCAAAGGGCAATAGCCCAAAGATGCCGGTGTGGTGAAATTGGTATACACGACGGATTCAAAATCCGTTGCCTTCGGGCGTGGCGGTTCAAGTCCGCCCACCGGTACCATATTAGAAAGGTCGCTTTTATAGCGGCCTTTCGTCGTTTTAGGTGTTCGTAAATATCAAAAGAAAGTTAGCGTTGCCTTCGCGGTGGCGGCAGGAATGCCAGTCCAATCAACTCCGTCCACCGGTACCATATTTTAAGACAGAGCCTCGATGAAAGTCGGGGCTTTGTTGTATCTGGATCTTCAAAACAAAAAAGCGCGAGGGGTATGCCTCGCGCAAACTACTACATGGTGATAGTAAGAACAGCCTATAGAGCTGTGAACAAGGTATTCTGAGTGTTCGGAGTCCAGTCTGCTTGGGACACGTGCGGTACATCAACTAGATAACGCAAACCTTGATAAGTCACTACATCGCCTTGTTTATAGGAAACATTCTGAGTCCAGTTAGTGGCTGGGTCCGCATTTGTCCAAAGGCTAGAGGTTGGAGACGGTGCCCAATCTTGTTGCGCAGTATGGTTTGTTACAGCCTGGTATACAGTACCTAGGTGTAAGACGTAATCGCCAGCGTCGTAGTTATGACCAACTTGCCAGTTCGGTGTGTAGTTATCCATTGTGTCGAAGTCATAACCCGCTTGTTTTGCTAACTGTATAAACTTAGCGAGCTTAGGTAGGTTTTGCGTTGCACCCATGCCACGCTTACCATCTTCAAATAGGAACTCGTGAGTTAATACGATAACTTTATCGGCGTGTAAAGGTGTACCACATGGGAACTCTTGAGCTTTGGAGTTGATCGGGTTAATCGTTGTTGGTGCACAAGTGTTTAACGCGGAATCCACATATCCAAGAAATGCTTCTGCTTCTGTAAGGCTGTTTGCTGGCATTTCAATGCCCCAATTTTCGGGTGCCCAGTCCACATCCCAACCGTGAGTTTGATAGCCGTTATTCGCTAGGATATTTTGAACCTCGATAGCTGCTTTTACACTGTTGGATGGGTTGGATGTATCGCATACATATCCTGGTTCCCAAGGTTTCAGGTCATCAGACGTGGCACATAACCCATCTGCTTTGAAGTCTTTCGTCACGCGCCAACCGTTGGTGTAGGGCAGTCTAGCAAACTCTGTTGCCTTGTAGTTCGGGTAGCTTGTAATGTTCGGCAAATACTTTGCTAACACAGATAAGTTTTCCGTAAACATTGAGGCATCGTAAACAGGGTCTTGATACGAGTTAAGCTGGTGGTCCCCGGTCGCATTACACTCCGCAGCACTGTTCGGTCCAAACTCATCCACGCAGTTGTGCACCATGTGATCGTAACTGTGGTTCGCAACAATATGACCAGTGTCTAATGCGAGCTTTAAGGCTTCTAGGGAACGGTCTTCATTCTCATCACCAATTCCATCTAAATGCCAAGCATTAAAGTAAAACGTCGCTTTGATATCTTCCTGGTTAAGTACTTGAATAACGTCAATAGATGCATTGATTGGTCCATCATCAAACGTTAGATAAATTGTGCCTTTAGAGTCGGTTTGAGCAAATGAGTGTTGTGATAGTGCGGCACTTACAAGCGTTGCAATAGCCAATTTATTAAATTTCATTCTCTATTCCTTTTAAGAAATTAATAACGACGTTGTCAGTAGTAAAATATTGATAATTTGAAACTTAATGTGATGTCTTAAATTATTTTATGACTTTTATCCTAGACCTAAATAATTACAAAAAAATAGGTGGTATTTTCTAAATTGGGATTGTGTTCACGAATAATGCAACCGGTTGCGCTTTTTTGTCTTGGTTATTTTTGCTACAGTTTTTGTAGGTTGAAATTTACACAACGGGAGTAAGGCTATGAAAAAGATCCTTTTATGCTGTAGCGCAGGGATGTCAACCAGTATGCTTGTTAAGAAAATGGAGCAAGCTGCTGAAAATAAAGGAATTGAATGCAAAATTGATGCGATGTCAGTGAATGCATTTGAAGATGCAATTAAAGAGTACGATGTTTGTCTTCTCGGGCCTCAAGTACGTTTTCAGCTAGAAGAGCTAAGAAAAACGGCGCAAGAGCATGGTAAAAACATTGACGCGATTTCTCCTCAGCATTATGGAATGATGAAGGGAGAGGAAGTACTAGAGCAAGCATTAGAATTAATTAACTAAACCATAGTTTTAAATTAAAAAAGATAACTGTACATCAAATATAAATATTTGATGCGGGATTCTTTTGCCTAAAATAAGGATGGATTCTATGAAGCTTTATGACGCAATTATAGGCGCAGTCGAAAAGCATATAGCCCCTATAGCAGCTAAAGTGGGGAATCAGCCCCATGTTCGCGCAATGAGAGACGGTTTTATTGTCGCAATGCCGTTTATTATTGTTGGTAGTTTCATTTTGATTTTTGCATTCCCCCCATTTGCCGAAGATACAACCTTTACTTTTGGTCGAATTTGGCTCGATTTCGCCACTACACATTTTGATACCATAATGATGCCCTACAACATGTCGATGGGGATCATGACCATTTTTGTTTCGCTGGGCGTTGCTTATAGTTTAGCGAAGGCTTACAAGATGGATGGGATCACGAGTGCTGTATTGTCACTAATGTCTTTTTTACTCATAGCGGCCCCAGCTAAAGATGGCGCTTTGTCTATGTCTCACATGGGCGGAACCGGGATCTTCACCGCAGTGATGTGTGCATTTTTCTCGGTGGAGCTCTACCGTTTTATGAAAAAGCACAATATTACGATTCGCATGCCAGAGCAGGTGCCACCGGCGATTGCGCGATCATTTGAAGTATTGCTACCAGTCTTAGCGATATTCATTACCTTATATCCACTTAGCCTTTTCGTACAAACCCAGTACGACATGCTGATTCCAGATGCTGTTATGGCTATCTTTAAACCGCTAATTAGTGCGTCTAACTCATTGCCTGCCATTATTGGCGCTTTATTGCTTTGCCAGCTGCTTTGGTTTGCGGGTATTCATGGTGCTGCAATTGTTGTTGGACTGCTTTCTCCAATCTTTTTGACCAACATTGGTGCCAACATTGAAGCCTTTGTTGCAGGTGAACCGATTCCAAACGTATTTACTCAACCGTTCTGGGATTTTTACATCTTTATTGGCGGCTCTGGTGCAACACTTGCTCTTGTTATGCTGATGTCGTTTAGCCGTTCTGTTCACCTTAAGAGCATTGGTCGAATGAGTGCGGTGCCTGGCTTTTTCCAAATCAACGAACCAGTGATCTTCGGTAGCCCAGTTGTGATGAACCCGACCTTGTTTATCCCGTTCGTCTTCGCTCCAGTCATCAACGCTACGATTGCGTATTTTGCTGTGCATGTCGGCTTTGTGGGTATGGGTGTCGCTACAACACCTTGGACAACACCGGCACTGATAGGTGCTTCGTGGGGTAGCGGTTGGACCTTTGCGCCAGTATTGCTCGTCATTGGTTTATTGATTCTTGATCTAATCATCTACTTCCCATTCTTCAAAATGTTTGAGAAGCAAATGTTGGAGCAAGAACTACCAACGACGAAGGAAACTAAAGGTGACACGCAGCCGTCAGGCGAAGGCGTTACTGCTTAACTGTGCTTAATGGGCCGCAATTACCGCGGCCCGATTTTCGGAGAGAAAATGATGGAACAAGAATTGGTTGTGATGGAGATCATTTGCAATGCTGGTGAAGCCAGAAGTTTAAGCTACGAGGCATTGCGTTTATCTCGAGAACAAGATTTTGAAGCGGCTGACGAGAAGCTCTCTCAAGCAAGAGAGTGCATTAATAAAGCCCACTTAATACAGACTCAGCTTATTGAAGAAGATCAGGGAGAAGGGAAAGTCCCGATGACGTTAGTGATGGTGCATGCTCAAGATCACCTGATGACTACGATTTTGGCTCAAGAGATGGCTGTAGAAATCGTCGCACTGAACAAAAAAATCTCGAACAAGTAAAGGGGGATGAAAATGTCTAGAGAGGCGATCAAACTTGCCATTATTGGCGGTGGTAGTAGCTATACCCCGGAATTGGTTGAAGGGGTTATTAAGCGCTTAGAATATTTACCCGTTAAGAAAATCCATTTTGTGGACATTGAGTCAGGAGCTGAGAAGCTTGAGATCATCAAAGGATTGGCTCAGCGAATGGTCGATAAAGCCGGAGCAAAAATTGAGATAAAAGCCGGTTTCGATCGCCGTGCTGCGATAAAAGATGCGGATTTTGTGATGACGCAGTTTCGTGTTGGTGGCCTTGCTGCACGCGCTAACGATGAGCGAATCCCAATCAAGTACGACGTCATCGGCCAAGAAACAACGGGCCCTGGTGGTTTTGCTAAAGCACTGCGAACCATTCCGGTCATTCTTGATATCTGTAAAGACATTGAAGAGTTGGCTCCAAACGCATGGATGCTCAATTTCACCAACCCAGCGGGTTTAGTTTCCGAAGCGGTCAGTAAGTACACCAAAGTAAAGAGTATTGGTTTATGCAATGTGCCCGTTTCAATGGAAATGATGATTGCAGAAATGATGGAGTGCGAGCCAAAAGAGCTACAACTTGAGTTTGCTGGGTTAAACCATCTCGTGTGGGTACACAAAGCATGGCTCAATGGGGAAGATATTACTCAAACGGTATTAGAGAAAGTCGGTGATGGTGCCAACTTCAGTATGAAGAATATCTGGGAAGAGCCGTGGGATCCTGCATTTCTAAAAGCACTGGGGGCGATACCATGTCCTTATCATCGCTACTTCTACCAAACTGATGCCATGCTTGCTGAAGAGAAACAAAGTGCCGATGAAAAAGGCACTCGTGCTGAGCAGGTAATGGAAACAGAAAATGCGCTATTTAAGCTCTATCAAGATCCTACCCTCGATCATAAGCCGAAAGAGTTAGAGGAGCGGGGTGGTGCTTATTATTCTGATGCATCACTGAACCTAGTTGATTCAATTTATAACAATCGTAATAGTATTCATGTTGTTAACGTTTTAAATAATGGAGCGATCAACGGCCTACCTGACGATGCTG
The DNA here is from genome assembly GCF_033339475.1 of Vibrio sp. 2304. Taxonomy (NCBI): domain Bacteria; kingdom Pseudomonadati; phylum Pseudomonadota; class Gammaproteobacteria; order Vibrionales; family Vibrionaceae; genus Vibrio; species Vibrio sp. 2304. Next base: position 5,056 of record NZ_JAWOUQ010000028.1, read on the forward strand.
TGATTGAATGTAGTGCGGTGATTGGTAGCTGGGGGGCGAAACCTCTTGCGGTTGGCGAGTTGTCAAACAATATCAAAGGATTACTCTATCAAGTTAAAGCGTATGAGCAGCTAACAATAGAAGCTGCTGTCGAAGGTAATTATGACAAGGCGCTTATGGCATTAACCAATAACCCATTGGTGCCTGACATTGGCCGCGCCAAGTCAATCCTGGATGATATCCTAGCGGTGAACGCTCCGTATTTACCTCAATTTAAACTAACGACGTTGTAGTACTAAGGAAGGACGCCAATGAAAGTCATTTTTAATGCTGATGATTTTGGTTTAACGAGAGGTGTAAATAGCGGCATCGTTAAAGCTCACCAGCAAGGTGTGGTTCATTCAACCACCATGATGGTGGGTATGGATGCTGAGCAACATGCCTTAGAACTAGCTCGCCATAATCCAGACTTGAAAATTGGCGTTCATCTTAGGTTTACAGCAGGTGTGCCTATAACGAAGCATCCTAACTTGACCAACGGCCGAGCGCACTTTATTAACTATGACGAACTTTGGAGTAAGCAGGACTTCGAAACTCAGGTCGTTTATGATGAAGCAAAAGCTCAGGTGGAACATTTTTTATCGCTTGGGTTAGAGCTAAGCCACTTAGATAGCCATCATCACGCGCATACTCACCCTCAAATTTTGCCCGTTATTAAAGAAGTAGCGAATGAATACCGAGTGCCACTGCGGGGCACTGGCTTGTGTCAAGAATCGATGACAATCAGGTATATCTTTACTGATGAGTTTTATGATCAAAAAGTGAGCTTGGATGGCTTAATGGCACATCTATTGAGCTTAAAAGCTGACTATGACTTGGTTGAGGTGATGTGCCACCCGGCAGAGGCCGATCAGGCGCTTATCTTAAAGAGTGGCTATGCGCTTCAGCGAGAGCTAGAGTTACAAGTTCTTACCTCTCCCATTTTAAAAGAACAGTTAGCTCATCATGGTATAACTGTCACGGATTACTCTGAGCTTGTTTCTACCAATCAAATGGTCGGTGTATGATTAAAGGCTGCCAGCTTCGCCCCCTATAGCACCTTACGAATTGCTGGCAGCCGTTCTACACAAACGAATATTTAATAACAATTGCAGTTGGACCCAATAGCATTATGGCAAGGATTAAAGATGTAGCCGAACTCGCCGGTGTAAATCGCTCTACCGTTTCTCGAATTATTAATGGAGAGGGGAAATTTCGCGAGGAAACTCGAAAAAAAGTAGAGCAAGCTATGGCGCAATTGAATTATCGTCCCAGTGCAATTGCTCGTTCACTCGCAACCTCATCCAGTAATATGGTTGGGTTATTGGTGACTTACTATACGGGGGGCTTCTTTGGCGAGATGATGGAGCAGGTTCAGACCGAGCTGGATATTCATAAGAAGTTTTTGATTACAGCTCAAGGCCATCATTCTGCACAAGGTGAAAAAGAGGCAATTCAGCGTTTTAATGATTTACGTTGTGACGGCTATGTACTTCATAGTCGTTATTTGTCAGATGATGACTTACGTGAACTAGCTAAACAGCCTACACCTTTCGTTCTCCTGGATCGCTACGTGGAAGGAATAGAAGAGCGTTGTGTTACCTTTAACCATCATCATGCAAGCCGTATTGCCGTTGAGCACCTTTTAGCTGGTGGTCATCGAAAGATTGCTTGTATTGCCGGTCCATCCCAACGTCATAACAGTGTATTGAGAAAGCTTGGGTATATTGATGCAATGAAGGATGCTGGTATAGATATTGATGAAAGCTGGTGTGAAGAAGGGAATTATGGTCGGCAAAGTGGTTATGATGCAATGGCTGCAATTTTACAACGACACCCTGATGTGACGGCTGTCTTTTCGTGCAGTGAAGAAATGACGGTTGGCGCAATGCAGTACTTACACGAGCACAGTATTTCTGTACCAGAGCAAATCTCATTAACTAGCTTTGACAGTGTTGATCTTTGTGAAAGTCTTTACCCTACAGTATCAGCAGTGCACTTTCCTATCAGTGACATGGCCCGTGTAGCGGTACAAACGTTAATGGGGCTAGTCAAAGATCAAGAAGTAATAGACAAGCCAGTGTTCGAGGCCAAGCTTAAAATACGCAAAGCAGATCGCTCCTTAAAGTAGCTTACTTCTATCTAATTAAGTGAGTCGCTTAGAAATAACAGTTTGATGTTTTGATAGTTACTGATGAATTTATTCACAAAATTTACTAGTATTCTAACTCTCTTAAGAAATATAAATCAGTAGTGAATAAGTGGCAGCCATTAAACTAACGGTCGATCGTATTCAACCCGGATTACATATCCGTCTTCCGCTAAAGTGGAACGATCACCCCTTTCTACTCAATAGCTTTAAGATTAAAGACCAAGAGCAAGTCGAGATGATCCGCCACCTCGGCGTAAAGTTCGTTTACTTTAATCCAGAGCAAAGCGATGCCGTTCCACTCCCTGTTGATCAAAGACAAGCTGACAGAGTAACAAATGAAGCGTCGTTAGATCATGAAACTCAAAAAATGTGGCAAGAAAAACAGAACCGCATAGAAAAGTTAAGTGCATACCGTCGACGCGTGATTCAGTGTGAAAAAGAGTTTGAGCGCTCTCTGGCACGTATGCGTTCAGTCATGACTAAAATCCGTAACCGTCCGACAGCAGCAGTTGATGAAGCAAAGCTTCTTATTGAAGATATCGTCGAGAAGTTAATGTGCGATGATAATGTTACGTTACATCTGATGAACGGAAAAAATGAGTTTGAAGATATTTATTTCCACTCATTGAACGTGGCTGTTATCTCGATGATGATTGGCCGTGCTAAAGGGTACTCAGCAGCACAGTTGAAAGAGCTTTCCTTCTCCGCACTATTCCATGATATCGGGAAAATAAAAATCCCGACTGCAATATTAAGAAAGCAACTACCTCTAACAGAGCCAGAAACCAACTACTTAAAGTTGCACACTAAATATGGCGTCGATCTTGCGAGTCAAATCGAGGCTTTTCCCGAAGTCGCGAGAATTGTGATCGCGCAGCACCATGAGCTAAGAGATGGATCTGGTTATCCTAAAGGCCTGAAAGGAGATGAGATCAACGAGTTTGCTCAAATTATTGCTGTAGCCAATGCGTTTGATAACTTGTGTCATACCCCGATAGTCTCAGACCAAAAGATTCCTTATACCGCACTCTCTCATTTATATAAGAACTGTAAACACCTATATAAAGAAGAGAACCTGAACATCCTAATTAAGTTTATGGGCGTGTTTCCTCCGGGTACCGTAGTTCAGCTTTCTAATAATATGGTCGGCCTGGTTATCTCAGTGAATGCATCGCATTTATTATTCCCGAATGTCTTGGTTTACGATCCATCAGTACCAAGGACGCAAGCGCCAATCATTGATCTTGCGTCAAAAGATATAAAGATAGTTAACGCGATTCATCCGTCAAAATTACCGGATAAAGTAAAAGAGTATCTAAATCCGCGTTCGCGTATTTCTTATTTCTTTGATAGCGATGAGTAGTTATCCACAGCTTTTTGTGGGTAAATTGTATAAATCCTGAGTGTTATTTCTGGGTAATTTTGGGGTTGGATGGAAAATATCCATTTGGCATGTTTTTTTAGAAAAAATGCATTTTTAGTATTGCCAAAGAAAATCTTCTCCCTATAATGCGCATCCATCGACACGGCAGACGTCACAAGGCTTCAGCAGGGTCGAAGAGGTAAAAAGCTTCTACAAAAAATTAGTTTAAAAAAGTGTTTGACACTAACAATTAAATCGCTAGAATGCACCTCCGCTTTGAGAGAAAAACTTCTCGCAAAGCAAGCTCTTTAACAATATAGACCT
>NZ_JAWOUQ010000029.1:0-5919 GCF_033339475.1 Vibrio sp. 2304
CGGCCTGTCACGCCGGGGGTCGCGGGTTCGAGTCCCGTCCACTCCGCCACTTATATTAAGCCTCAGTCGAAAGACTGGGGCTTTTTTCGTTTCTACTGCGACGTTTCCCTGAAGAGTGTTTACACCTAACTAGACTACTCCCCATAATCCCTACTAAGCGAACTCTGCGTGATTACACACTAGGCTTTAATTAATTATAGGCCGGTGATGCTGTGGAAAGGCAATATGACCTACAAACAAGCCTAAGTAATCTATGGTATTCAAAGGCGTTCAACGACTTGAATCTTGATGAGAAAGAAAAAACGAATTGGAAGATGAAAGATTGAAGGAGCTCTTCATTAGCGAGGTGATGATTTTCGACGCTGAACATTTGATGAGTCTCAGAAAAAATATATCGCCAAAGGGTAAGAAGCGCCAGAACAGAGAGGGGTAGCTTAGCTCGAGACTGTAAGCTATGCGGAATACTCACAAACGTCAAAGCTCAAACCCATTAAGAGAGTCGCTCTAGATCTAAGTGGTTATGTGCTCACTAGCGATACTAGAAAATAGTTAAGTATTCCAAATGGATTATATGAAAAAGCCAACTGCTAAAGCGGTTGGCTTAGTATAAAAATCTCGAAGTACTTTAGAGCGAGAAATGATGTCTAAAGAATACGTTTTAAAACACCATCTGCCTTTAGGCGGGTAATTTTTCTGACCAGTCGCTGTACCCCTATAGGATAGTCTTCTACTTTCTCTAATTGCTTATAAGTACAGATAAGGTGAGTATGCTCAAGAATACGCGAAACTTCGTCTTCAAACTTCCCAGTGAGCTTCGCATAATTGTCTTGTATGAGTAGCCCATTTTCTAGGTCGAGTGACCAAGCACGTGGATTTAGGTTATTCCCAGTAAGTAGCATATAGCGTTTATCAACCCAAATACCCTTAAGGTGGAAGCTGTTATTGTCATGCTTCCATAGGTGAATTGACAATTTACGTGCGGCGATATTCGCTTCATTGGCTTTCGCAAAGCGACGCAAATTCACTTCGTAAAGATATGGAAGTCCGCCAATGGTTTTAAAGTCTTCCTCAGGTGCAATGTAAAAGTCGTTGGCGGTTTTATCACCCACAACAATAGTTACTTTCACACCACGCTTCATGGCTCGTTTCACTTCACGATGAAGTGCTTTAGGGAAGTTAAAGTAAGGCGTACAAATGAAAATTTCGTCTTGGGCTGCTGCCAATAACTTTACAATCTGTTGATTGAGTAGATTACGGCGTTTGCCTAGCCCAACTAACGGAGTGACTTTTACGCTTTCTTCTGTTGCAGCTTGGTCTTCAAACTTATAGTTTGCTTGAGCAAGAGAAGCCCTCAGTTGGCGAATCGCCGACTTTATTTCTTTGGTTTCTGGCTTATCTTTTCCTGCAAGATCATTAACGGCAGGGTGAGCAATCATTTCTTCCTGAATGAATTGCACCATTGAATTCGCTAAAGATTCATGTCGAATCACATGGTAACGATCAAATCGATAACGTTCATGATAATGGAGATAAACGTTATTTAAGCTCGCCCCACTGTAGATAACAGTATCATCGACAATGAAGCCTTTTAAATGCAGTACCCCAAAAACTTCTCTGCCACGCACTGGTATGCCATAGACAGGGATTGGGTGTTGGTACTTACTGGCATATGCTTTGTAAAGCGCTGAATTACCCTCAGATGTCTCCGCACCAATCAGGCCACGCTGCGCTCGATGCCAGTCGACACAGATATTGATGTCCAACCCAGGATTGCGCTGTTTCGCTTCATAAAGCGCAGTGAGAATTTCACGTCCAGCTTCATCATCTTCCAGATATAGAGCGACTAGGTAAATTCGCGACGTTGCTTTGCTGATAGCATCTAAAAGACGGGTTCTGAATGATTCTGCTGAATACAGAACATCAAAGTCTTCCGGATTGACAGCGAGACTTGGCAACTGTTCGAATGGATTCCTACTTACTATCATATCGGTATGAGTACCTTAGTTTAGTGCAATATTGCGAACCTGCCATTTTATCAAAGATATGATTTACCTGGCTACAAAAGCACGCGTTTTGATGTCGTTGAAGAGATGAATTGCATTGGAATGAGATCTTTACCGCTATCTACATAACGTTGAAATGCCATTTTTAGCGGGTGTGGTAGCTCAGAGCAATCAATTGTTGTGAATCCATGCTTGGAATAATAGGATTCGAGATGTGTAAACGCGAAGCAATAATCGCCATCAGTGAAAACATTGCTTTTACAATGAGTTAGTAGTTCTTTTCCAATCCCTGTTCCCCTAACTTTCGGAATGACCAACATTCCTGTCAACAGACGAACTTTATCTACACTTTTTAAACGTAGTAACGCAATGATTTCACCTTTATGGCTTGCTGTAATGATCAATTCATCTTTTTTGGCTCGACCCGCAGGGTAATACGCTTTGTATAGTTTCTTAATGAGGGGGAGCTTGATGGGATTTAACACTTCTATGATTAATGAGTCTGGTATTGTCACTGCGGTTAAAAGATAACTAATGTAGAATGTCGACAGTTTAAGAGAATCTTATCTGGTGTTGCAAACCTACTATGCAAATTAAAACAAATGCGAGCCTAAAGGCTTACCATACTTTTGGAATTGAACAATCGTGTTCCTATTTAGCTATCGTTGAGTCGCTTGAAGATGTTATTGAGCTATTTCAAAACCCAAGATTCACCCATTTACCGAAACTTTTTTTAGGTAAAGGAAGTAATGTTCTTTTTACAGAACATTTTGAGGGATTAGTGATTGTTAATCGAATCATGGGTAAAGAAGTCACGGAAACGGATGAGCATTACCTATTACATATTGCCGGTGGTGAAGATTGGCCTGAATTGGTTTCCTGGTGTGTGAATCAGGGGATCGGTGGGATTGAGAACTTAGCTTTGATTCCAGGTTGTGCTGGCTCGGCTCCTATTCAGAACATTGGTGCGTATGGCCTAGAGCTAAAAGACATCTGTGATTATGTAGATGTTCTTGACCTAACTACGTTTGAAAACAAAAGAATGCACGCCCAAGACTGTGAGTTTGCCTATAGGGATTCCATATTTAAACATGCGTTGCACGGAAAGTGCTTTATCACCGCATTAGGGCTTAAGTTGGCGAAGCAATGGCAGCCGATTAACCAGTACGGTCCTTTACAAAGTATCCCAGAAGAACAACTCAGCCCTGCTTCTATCTTCGAACGAGTATGCCAAGTGCGAAAGGCAAAACTGCCAGATCCAACCAAGATAGGTAACGCAGGTAGTTTCTTTAAAAACCCAGTGATCACAGAAGATCACTATGATCGACTAACAAAAAAATACCCTAACGTAGTGGCCTACCCAGCTTCAGGAGGAATGAAAATTGCTGCTGGTTGGCTTATTGATCAGTGTGGATTAAAGGGGAAGTCTGTACATGGTGCGCAGATCAACCCTATGCAAGCTTTGGTTTTGACCAACATAGATAATTGTAGTGCTGATGACATTGTCGCGCTTGCTTCTTTAGTGAAGCAGACGGTATGGGACAAATACCAAATCATACTTGAGCATGAAGTACGCTTTCTCAATCGTACCGGGGAGACCAATTTGACTCAGATCGAGGCATCTAGATGAGAAAAGATCACTCTACGAAACTTCATATTTTAAAGTTATTAAGTGATGGAGAGTTTCATTCAGGAGAAGCGTTGGGCGACGATCTTAATGTTTCTAGAGCGGCAATCGCTAAGCACATTAAAGGTCTTAGTGAATGGGGTATTGATATTTATCGAGTGCAAGGGCGCGGTTACCAGTTAGCCTCACCATTGCAGTTGTTAGACGAGACTCTCCTGACCACTAGCTCGGAGTCACTTGTTGAACTCGTCCCTGTGATTGACTCAACGAACCAATATTTGCTCGACAGAGTCGCGGATTCGGAAAAGGGCCGTGTTTGTATTGCTGAATATCAAGCACAAGGGCGTGGTCGCCGCGGTAGACAATGGGTCTCACCATTTGGCTCTAACTTATATCTCTCTATGTATTGGCGACTGGATGCAGGAATGGCTGCGGCAATGGGCTTGAGCTTGGTGATTGGGATTGCCGCAGTGGAAGCTCTGGAAGAAGTAGGCATGCAAGGTGTTAAACTCAAGTGGCCGAATGACTTGTATTATCAAGATAAAAAACTGGCCGGAATCTTGGTTGAAATGTCGGGTCAGGCCGGTGGGGCTGCTCATCTAGTGATTGGGATGGGCCTGAATATTGGAATGCCTGACGACCAGCCTGAGATTGACCAGCCATGGACCACGTTGAACCAAGTAAATCAGAGTCTCAAGATCGATAGAAATGTTCTAGCAATGACTCTTATCAAGCATTGGAATTCTGCACTTGTCGAATATGAAATGAAAGGGCTTACTGGCTTTATCGAACGTTGGAATCGGTTAGACAATTTCCTTAATCGTCAGGTCAAACTGCTTATTGGGCCTAGAGAGGTACATGGCGTCGTTCGAGGCATCGATCATCAAGGTGGAATATTAATCGAAACCTCCCAAGGACTAGAGACTTATATTGGTGGTGAAATCTCGTTGCGTAAAAGTGACTAATCTTCGATTACTTTCGCAACGAGACTTTATCAACTAAGTGGTTAACGCCTTTGTGTAGAATCAAGTGGGCTCTCTCTCGAGTTGGAAGAATATTCAATTCTAAATTTAGCCCATTAATATCATGCCAAATTTGCTTCGCTTTTTTCTTTGCGTCATCGACAGAGAGTTGTGTGTAGTGGCTAAAATAAGAGCCTGGTTTCGTAAAGGCCCCTTGGCGAAACTTTAAAAAGCGTTCTACATACCAATGTTCAATGGTCTCTGTTTCTGCATCGACATAAATTGAAAAATCTAAAAAGTCAGAGACGAAGACACGATGCGGGTCATGTGGATAGTCCATTCCACTTTGCAGAACGTTTAAACCTTCAATAATAAGAACATCCGGTCTATCCACTTTTCTTAGTTCATCAGTAATGTCATACGTGATGTGAGAGTAGATGGGTACTTCAAGATCGGGCTTTCCTGCCTTTACGTCAGACATGAACTCGACTAAGCGCTTGATATCATAGGATTCTGGGAAGCCTTTACGATGCATGATACCGCGTTCTTCTAGTACTTTTTTCGGATATAGGAAGCCATCTGTTGTAACCAAGGACACTTTGGGATGATTCTCCCAACGAGAAAGCAATGCCGTTAGAATACGAGCAGTCGTACTTTTGCCTACAGCAACACTGCCAGCGATACCAATTACGAAAGGGGGAGCATGTTCCTCTGTATTTAAGAATTGTTGTAATACGGAATTGCGGCTTTGACGAGCCTGGACATACAGATTCAAAAGACGAGACAAAGGAAGGTAGATCTCTACCGCTTCCTCCATGGTTAGGTTTTCATTAATGCCCTGAAGCGCAGTCAAGTCGTCTTCAGAAAGTGTCATCGGTACAGAGTTTCTTAACTCGGCCCAATTTGCACGGTCAAATGACAAAAATGGACTCATGGGTCTCTTTTATCCTTGGTTTAATAGAAGCAAGAACATACATCAAGCGAACTTCAAAGCAAACGACAAAGGTCGAAGTTTACTTTAAAAAAGCTAAGTTTGTACGAATTTGCAGCAAACGAATCTAAAAAATCGAAATTTATGATTTTTTTTTAAATTACTATTGCAACCTAGAAAATCATTCAATAGAATGCGCACCACTTATGCCGACTTAGCTCAGTAGGTAGAGCAACTGACTTGTAATCAGTAGGTCACCAGTTCGATTCCGGTAGTCGGCACCATTCTTTCCTTTAGTAGTCTGAATGGCTTGAAAATTTGGAGGGGTTCCCGAGTGGCCAAAGGGAGCAGACTGTAAATCTGCCGGCACTGCCTTCGATGGTTCGAATCCGTCCC
>NZ_JAWOUQ010000030.1:0-5286 GCF_033339475.1 Vibrio sp. 2304
GACATTACTGTTGCCTGAAACGCTGAAGCTCAGCTCGCCATCCACATTATCCACATCGCTGAAGGCGGTATTTAGATCGATGCTGTATGGCGTAAAGTCTTCCGCCAAGGTTTGGTCTGCGATGCTGCTTTCAACCACAGGCGTGTCGTTCACCGCATTCACGGTGACGTTGACCGTCGCTTGGTCAGTCAATGCACCATCGGTAACGGTGTAAGTGATTTCAGCGTCACCATGGAAGTTCTCAGCCGGTGTGAAGACCAGTTTTCCGTCAACGATCTCAACTGTACCTTGGTCACTCGGCACAGATGCCGAATCAATGCTTAAGGTATCGCCATCAATGTCGGTATCGTTTGGCAGGACATCAATCGTCACTGGCGTGTCTTCGTCAGTAACAGCGGTATCATCGTTTGCCACTGGCGCATCGTTCACTGGCGTCACATCGACGTTCACTGTGGTGGATTCCGATACCCCACCCGACGTAACGATGTACGTGAAGCTGTCTGCCCCGTGGTAGTTGTCGTTTGGCGTGTAAGTGACGCTGCCGTCCGGGTTGACCGAGACCGTGCCGTTCGCTGGACCGTGATTGGTATCGAGCGACACCACTTTGTCGTCGCCTTCAAACGTGTCGTTACCTAGGACGTTAATTATGGTCGGCGTGTCTTCCACAACCGTCGCGTTGTCTGCCACGATGTCCGCTACAGGCGCTACTGTGAAGTTCACCGTTTGGCTGACGCTTTCACCGCTTGGATCGGTGGCCGTAAACGTTAGGATTTCAGAGCCGTTCCAGTCCGCGGTTGGAGTGAACGTAGCAATACCATTGACGATCGCCACTTGAATGTTGCTATTACCAGAAACGCTGAAGCTCAGCTCGCCATCCACATTATCCACATCGCTGAAAGCAGTATTTAGATCGATGCTGTATGGCGTGAAATCTTCCGCCAAGGTTTGGTCTGCAAGGTTGCTTTCAACCACAGGTGTGTCGTTCACCGCATTCACGGTGACGTTAACCGTCGCTTGGTCGGTCAGTGGACCATCGGTGACGGTGTAAGTGATTTCGGCATCACCATTGAAGTTCTCAGCTGGTGTGAAGACCAATTTGCCGTCAACAATCTCGACTGTCCCTTGCTCACTCGGCACAGACGCCGAATCAATGCTTAACGTATCACCATCGATGTCAGTATCGTTTGGCAAGACATCAATCGTCACTGGCGTGTCTTCATCAGTAACAGCGGTATCATCTTTTGCCACTGGCGCATCATTCACTGGCGTCACATCGACGTTCACCGTGGTGGATTCCGATACCCCACCGGAGGTGACGATGTAGGTAAAGCTGTCTGTCCCGTGGAAGTTGTCGGTTGGCGTGTAAGTGACGCTGCCATCCGGGTTGACCGAGACCGTGCCGTTCGCTGGTCCATTGTTGGTATCCAGCGACACCACTTTATCGTTGCCTTCGAACGTGTCGTTACCTAAGACCTTAATGATGGTTGGTGTGTCTTCCACAACCGTCGCTTTGTCTGCCACGATGTCTGCCACAGGCGCAACTGTGAAGTTCACCGTTTGGCTTACGCTTTCGCCGCTTGGATCGGTGGCAGTAAAGGTTAACGCTTCTGAGCCGTTCCAGTCTGCCGTTGGAGTGAACGTAGCAATACCATTGACGATCGCCACTTGAATGTTGCTGTTGCCAGAGACACTAAACGTTAACTCACCATCGGCGTTATCCACATCACTGAAGGCAGTATTTAGATCGATGATGTATGGCGTAAAGTCTTCTGCCAAGGTTTGGTCTGCGATGCTGCTTTCAACCACAGGCGTGTCGTTCACCGCATTCACGGTGACGTTGACCGTCGCTTGGTCAGTCAGTGCACCATCCGTAACGGTGTAAGTGATTTGGGCGTCACCATGGAAGTTCTCAGCTGGTGTGAACACCAATTTGCCGTCAACAATTTCGACTTTACCTTGTGCTTCAGGTACAGACGCCGATTGGATAGACAGCGTATCGCCATCGATATCAGTATCGTTTGGTAGGACATCAATCGTGACAGCGGTATCTTCTTGTGTTGTTGCCGCGTCATCTTTTGCCACTGGCGCATCGTTCACTGGTGTGACATCGACGTTCACCGTGGTGGACTCACTGACGCCACCGGAGGTAACGATGTAGGTAAAGCTGTCTGCCCCGTGGAAGTTGTCGTTTGGCGTGTAGGTTACGCTGCCATCCGGGTTGACCGAGACCGTGCCGTTCGCTGGTCCATTGTTGGTATCCAGCGACACCACTTTGCCGTTGCCTTCGAACGTGTCGTTACCTAAAACCTTAATGATGGTTGGTGTGTCTTCCACAACCGTCGCTTTGTCTGCCACGATGTCCGCCACAGGCGCAACTGTGAAGTTCACCGTTTGGCTTACGCTTTCGCCGCTTGGATCGGTAGCCGTAAACGTTAACGCTTCTGAGCCGTTCCAGTCTGCGGTTGGAGTGAACGTAGCAATACCATTGACGATCGCCACTTGAATGTTGCTATTACCAGAAACGCTGAAGCTCAGCTCGCCATCAACATTATCCACATCGCTGAAAGCGGTATTCAGATTGATGCTGTATGGCGTAAAGTCTTCTGCTAAGGTTTGATCTGCGATGTTGCTCTCAACCACAGGCGCGTCGTTCACCGCATTCACGGTGACGTTAACCGTCGCTTGGTCAGTCAGCGCACCATCAGTGACGGTGTAAGTGATTTCAGCGTCACCATGGAAGTTCTCAGCTGGCGTGAACACCAGTTTGCCATCAACAATTTCAACTGTCCCTTGGTCACTCGGCACAGATGCCGAGTCAATACGTAATGCATCACCATCGATGTCAGTATCGTTTGGCAGAACATCAATCGTCACTGGTGTATCTTCGTCAGTAACGGCATTGTCATTGGTCGCCACCGGCGCATCATTCACTGGTGTGACATCGACGTTCACCGTGGTGGACTCCGATACCCCACCCGAGGTAACGATGTAGGTGAAGCTGTCTGTACCGTGGTAGTTGTCGTTTGGCGTGTAAGTGACGCTGCCGTCCGGGTTGACCGAGACCGTGCCGTTGGCTGGACCGTTATTGGTATCCAGCGACACCACTTTGTCGTCGCCTTCGAACGTGTCGTTACCTAAGACCTTAATGATGGTTGGTGTGTCTTCCACAACCGTCGCTTTGTCTGCCACGATGTCCGCCACAGGCGCAACTGTGAAGTTCACCGTTTGGCTTACGCTTTCGCCGCTTGGATCGGTAGCCGTAAACGTCAGCGCTTCTGAGCCGTTCCAGTCTGCGGTTGGAGTGAACGTAGCAATACCGTTGACGATCGCCACTTGAATGTTGCTGTTGCCAGAGACGCTGAAGCTCAGATCGCCATCCACGTTATCCACATCGCTGAAAGCGGTATTCAGATCGATGCTGTATGTCGTAAAGTCTTCCGCCAAGGTTTGGTCTGCAATGTTGCTTTCAACCACAGGCGTGTCGTTCACCGCATTCACGGTGACGTTGACCGTCGCTTGGTCAGTCAGCGAACCATCGGTGACGGTATAAGTGATTTCGGCGTCGCCATGGAAGTTCTCGGCCGGTGTGAACACCAACTTGCCGTCAACAATTTCAACTGTCCCTTGGTCACTCGGCACAGATGCCGAGTCAATACGTAATGTATCACCATCGATGTCAGTATCGTTTGGCAGAACATCAATCGTCACTGGTGTATCTTCGTCAGTAACGGCATTGTCATTGGTCGCCACTGGCGCATCGTTGACTGGCGTCACATCGACGTTCACCGTGGTGGACTCTGATACCCCACCGGAGGTGACGATGTAGGTAAAGCTGTCTGTACCGTGGTAGTTGTCGTTTGGCGTGTAGGTCACGCTGCCGTCCGGGTTGACCGAGACCGTGCCGTTAGCTGGACCATTGTTGGTATCCAGCGACACCACTTTGTCGTTGCCTTCAAACGTATCGTTATCTAAGACCTTGATGATGGTTGGCGTGTCTTCCATGACCGTTGCTTTATCTGCCACGATGTCCGCCACAGGCGCCACTGTGAAGTTCACCGTTTGGCTAACACTTTCACCGCTTGGATCGGTAGCAGTAAAGGTCAATGCTTCTGAGCCGTTCCAGTCCGCGGTTGGAGTGAACGTAGCAATACCGTTGACGATCGCCACTTGAATGTTGCTGTTGCCGGAGACGCTGAAGGTCAGATCGCCATCCACGTTATCTACATCGCTGAAAGCGGTATTTAGATCGATGCTGTATGGGGTGAAATCTTCCGCCAAGGTTTGGTCTGCAATGTTGCTTTCAACCACAGGCGTGTCGTTCACCGCATTCACGGTGACGTTGACCGTCGCTTGGTCAGTCAGTGCACCATCAGTAATCGTGTAAGTAATTTCAGCGTCGCCATGGAAGTTCTCAGCTGGCGTGAACACCAACTTGCCGTCAACAATCTCGACTGTCCCTTGCTCACTCGGCACAGACGCCGATTGGATAGACAGCGTATCACCATCAATATCAGTGTCGTTTGGCAGGACATCAATCGTCACTGGCGTGTCTTCGTCAGTGACAGCGGTATCATCTTTTGCCACTGGCGCGTCATTGACTGGTGTGACATCGACGTTCACCGTCGTGGACTCCGATACCCCACCCGATGTAACGATGTAGGTGAAGCTGTCTGCCCCGTGGTAGTTGTCGTTTGGTGTATAAGTGACGCTGCCGTCCGAGTTGACCGAGACCGTGCCGTTCGCTGGACCGTTGTTGGTATCCAGCGACACCACTTTGTCGTCGCCTTCGAACGTGTCGTTACCTAAAACCTTAATGATGGTCGGCGTGTCTTCCACAACCGTCGCTTTATCTGCCACGATGTCCGCCACAGGCGCTACTGTGAAGTTCACCGTTTGGCTAACGCTCTCGCCGCTTGGATCGGTGGCAGTAAACGTCAACGCTTCTGAGCCGTTCCAGTCTGCGGTTGGAGTGAACGTAGCAATACCATTGACGATCGCCACTTGAATGTTGCTATTACCAGAGACGCTAAACGTTAACTCACCATCCACATTATCCACATCGCTGAAAGCGGTATTTAGATCGATGCTGTATGGCGTAAAGTCTTCCGCCAAGGCTTGGTCTGCAATGCTGCTTTCAACCACAGGCGCGTCGTTCACCGCATTCACGGTGACGTTGACCGTCGCTTGGTCAGTCAGCGCACCATCGGTAACGGTGTAAGTGATTTCGGCGTCGCCATGGAAGTTCTCAGCCGGTGTGAAGACCAGTTTGCCATCAACAATCTCAAC
>NZ_JAWOUQ010000031.1:0-4999 GCF_033339475.1 Vibrio sp. 2304
ACTTTTTAACCCTAACATTGTTTATCTTAGACAAAGGATATGAGTCTTTCTTAAACCTGAACTCTTTTGAATCCAAGTTAAAATCAGTATTTTTGTACATAATTTCCCTCTATTCGTATAACGCCCTGTTAAGGGGTGAGCAACGCAATACCGAAGCCACCGCATACCGCCTTAAACACTAAAACCAATGCATAGTAAAAATGCCACGCGTTGCGAATCCCTCTTGAACAGTTTGTTATGTATTTTGGTTGCACAAATTTATTAGCAAACTTTATACATAGAATTTAATAATACTTCCTTAGAAACCTAAAGATTAGAGAAAGTAAAATAAATGCAATAAGACTTAAGTAAGCTCTCCATTTAACCTGCTCGGCATTAGATTTATTTATCATATTAAGACCATCAGAACTAGAAAGAAGAACTTCATCTCCAGCCTTAACGTAAACAGTATAATAAATATTATCTAAATGCGTTTTAACTAGCCCAACACTTAGGTTTTCTGTATCTTTGCGCGAACCATATCCTAGGGAATAGTTATTATTTATTAAATTAAAGTCATACCCTTGAACTTTAATATCGTACTTGTGTTTTTTATCAAAAATAATTTCATAAGATATTCCACGACCAGAAGTACCATGCTTACCTGTTACCTCAGCTTTATGGTATAACACATCGTTATCAGTGTATGGCCTCTCAATAACTCTATTTTCTACAACACATATCGACATAATAAAAATGGCTATGAGAACTCCAGGCGCATAATATGAACCACAAATTCTCCTAACAATACGAATCATGCTTTTACTCGTTTCTAGTTGCATTGACAATAGCTCCAACGTTAATTAGTCAGTTGTCACTAAACCAATGATTAAAATACATAACGCCCTGTTAAGGGGTGAGCAACGCAATACAAAAGCCGCCGCAAACCACCTTAATCACTAAATTCAACGCATAGTAAAAATGCCACGCGTTGCGAATCCCTCTTAAACAGTTTGTTAGGTTTATTTGTCAACGCTTCCAATGTCCCCCCAAAGCGGGTTCTTACTTTTATAATGAGCAATTTGTTCATCAGCACATCGCTCTATCAAATCAGGAACACGGTCGCTGATGAAACGCCCTAACTTTTTTAGCTTATAGATATAGTACAAGTTAAGCAGAATGGATGTAATGCAGACGATAACTAGAGCACCCGCAATCTTAGCAATAACCAAATGCTTTGCTGATAGACTAGGCCAAAGAGGGTTGAGTTGGTCAACCCCCCAAATAAAAAACGGTACCAGCACCATCATCGAAATGAAAAGTCTTTTAGCAGGGGCTGTTGGCACAGAACTCAGCAACTCACTCTTAATATCCAATTTAGACCTCTTGTTTATTTAAAAACCTAACGCCCAATTAAGGGGTGAACAACGCCTACACCCAAATCTAAAGCATTGTGCCATAAACACTAAATTTGAAGTAGAAGCAAAAGTGCCGAGCGTTGTGAATCCCTCTTAAATTGCTTGTTATACAAATTTTTTCGCAAAAGCTGAGAATTCAGTTAACGCTTTTGACGTACCTTTGCGCATTTCTCCGCACGCTGTTTCAGCATAAGCATATTTATAAAGATGCACATCTGAACCTTGCATTAGATCACTTATATTGCAGTAAATACTGACACTTTCACGAGGCTCAAGCTTTCTAGGAAACGGCTTATTGTCAAAAAGAGTTGGACCTGTAATTACAGCCCGGTCTTTACGACGAGGGTATAAAAAACCAATCTCATCGACAGTCACATCAAATTTGCTTAGGTTAATAACCTCGATAACAAATAGATTTCTGGAAGTTTTACCATCAAAGCTATGCTTTGTGGATACAGAAAACTCTTGTCCTGTATCAGTTCGACCCCATGATTTAATGGATTTAGGCGTTACAACTAGCTTAACTTTCTCTTTATTCTGATCTCGCCAGAGGTTGTAGAAACTCATGCCCATACCTGTAAAAGCGGCAATACCAACGACAAGATCCTTTATTTGTAACAACTCACTCTGCACTCAATATCCCCATATTTGTATAACGCTGCGTTAAGGGGTGAATGCCGCACAAACCAACTTTCCGCAGACCACTTTCACCACCAAAACTCACCGCACACCAAAAATGCCACGCGGCATGAATCCCTCTTGAACGCCTTGTTATGCTTAAGCTTCAATGGGTTACGTTTTACTAGAACCAAGATTAACTCGACTTTGATTTACAAACAAAAGCCAAAACGTAGAAAACCGAAATGACTCATAGTTTTAAAAATCGGACTTTGAAATTTGGCCGCTAAAACTCAAAAACCTAAGATCAAATTGCTGGGTGAGCCAAACGCCCTAACCTCGCGCTTACCTGAAAATTGATTGAGGCAATTCTCCAAATTTCCAGCGCCAAAGAATAAGTGTCCGAAAAACAGCGCCCAATGAAGACAACTTGCCGACGAGCTCAAAACCAAAAAGCTAAGGGAACAAAGAAAAATCATAAACCACTGATTTTATTTGATTAAGCATAACGCCTTGTTAAGGTGTGAGGCACGCAATACCTAAGCTTCCGCATACCACCTTAATCACCAAACCTAACGCATGGTAAAAATGCCACGCGTGCCGAATCACTCTTGAACAATTTGTTATGCTCGTACTCAAAGAAATTGGAGAATTAAGCAAGTGACAAACGCTGGAAGCCCTGCAATAAAGAAAACCAAACCTGCCTGGAAGTTCATTCTATGCTGCTCTCGTTGGTCTTCTTCGAAATCATGACCTTCTACCATTTTGTAAACTTTATCTGTTCTAGAATCATCCATATGCGCTGTTTTACTATATACGCCACCTTCCCACATAAGCTTTGCTAAAACCCAGTTCACGATAACAACGAAGAACAGAAAGTCGACTGGCTGAGTAGTAGCAAAGAAGGGGACAAACTGAGCTAAGAGAATAACAATCAATGCTGCAACAAGATTGATTAGCACCACTTTCTTCAGTAAATTGAGCAAAATTCCCTCCTAGAGCATAACGCCCTGTTAAGGGGTGAGCAACGCAATACCGATGCCGCCGCATGCCACCTTAAACACTAAAACCAACGCATAGTAAAAATGCCACGCGTTGCGAATCCCTCTTGAACAGTTTGTTAGGTGGGATTGTCGCACGCCATAAGCAATGCTTTCAGCTCTAAATTCAATGAAGCCTCACCAATTTTTCTTGCTGAATTTCCCAATTGATTGCGGTAATTACAATCGGCTCCCGCCTCTAATAATAACCTAACACCTTCGATATTCTCATTGATTGCAGCAATCATTAATGGTGAGTTGTAAACATACTCCTGAGTAAGAAGTAAATTGGGATCACCTCCATTATCAAGAAGTAGCTTTAATATTTTGTTATTGGAGAAGTTAGCAGATGCAAAAACTGGGCTGTTCCCTTCATAATTCTGTATGTTGGGGAGCGCACCACTTGATAGTAAAGTTTTTACCAGTTCATGGTCACCAAGAAATGACGCCATGAGTAATAGTGACGCTCCACATGAATTGACTGTATTAACGTCCATTCCCTTCTTCAACAAACGTTGAGCATACGAGCTGCTTTTTCCCTCAATCATCTGATAAATTGCGATATTTATAGGACTACTAGGGTCGTTTCTGCTTTTGCAAGAACTTGAATCACTTGTCAAAAACACTATGGATAAAGCTGCTAGTAAAAATCGCTTCAAAATAATCCCTCCTAACGCCTTGTTAAGGTGTGAGGCACGCAATACCTAAGCCGTCGCATAACACCTTAACCACTAAAACCAACGCATAGTAAAAATGCCACGCGTGCCGAATCACTCTTGAACAATTTGTTATGTTTATTCCCCACGGGCAGACACCCTTTCAATGTAAAACCCAAGCCAACCCTGCTTACCACAAGCTTCTACAGTGCCGCCTATATCAATATTATCTCGCATCAGCTTTTTCGTAGGATACCAAAAAGTACGATTCGACTGAGGGGCTTCAATCGTGATATCACTGAGACCAAACATAACTCGCCGACCCTCTGCAACGTTTGAGAGTTTGCCGACATGACAATAGTCTTGCCCTGTCAAAATCGTGGTAATCAATAAAACACGAAAAAAAGGCAAAAGAAGAATTGCTATAATCGGATATGCAAAAAGCCCAGAGAATATTAACACCTGCCATCGATTGAAACCTGCTTTATGGCTAAGTCTATGAGCCATCACTGCCCACACGCTTTTTCCATTCACTTTCCCAAAAATTACAAATGCCAGATAGCAAGCTGAACAAACAGGCAAAAATAGATAAACAATGAAGTCAAAATACGCACCTGATATATCAAATGGCAGTCTAAATACAATGATTGAAATACCAAAATAAATCGCGAAGAAGAGGCTAACATTGTTGATAGCAGACATTTTCATCCTTTAAACATAACGCCCTGTTAAGGTGTGAGCAACGCAATACCGAAGCTGCCGCATACCACCTTAAACACTAAAACCAACGCATAGTAAAAATGCCACGCGTTGCGAATCACTCTTAAACAGTTTGTTATGCCTATGCTAACCACCTAGAAAATCTAGTATTTTTTGTCCAGTACCTAGACCTCGTTTGTAAAACTCAGTGTGACCGCAGCTACTGCATGATAAGAAATAAAAACGGTGTTTGTTGTAATTGAAAAATGTACTCCAAAATCCACCACTGGCTCTTAACTCACCAACCTCATATGACTCTGAACCACATTTATCACAGCAGTATTCAAACTTCGATTTCACTTTGTCATTCCCTAACAGGTGGTTTGCCATCTGCTTGTTTGCAAGCTCTTTGCCTAAAGACCCGCACTGTTCACACTTTAATGATGAGTGTTCATTGCTATGCCCGCACCCAAAGCACTCCCATTTACTATCCATATTCCCTCTTATAGGCATAACGCCCTGTTAAGGTGTGAGCAACGCAATACCGAAGCCACCGCATACCACCTTAAACACTAAAACCAACGCATAG
>NZ_JAWOUQ010000032.1:0-4956 GCF_033339475.1 Vibrio sp. 2304
TGTGGGTTGGAAGATACAGCATAACGCACATAAAAGGCATGATGGCTTTGTTCGTCTCACGATATATTGAAGAGTCAACTTCAACAAAATTTATGTTAAAGTTACTAAAACCTTCCTCATAAATCATAGAGTCATGATCACGCGTATAACGTTGAAGAATTTTAAACTGTTCTCTGATGAACAATTTGAATTTAACCCCGAATTTAATCTAATAGTTGGCGTAAATGGTAGCGGTAAAAGTACTCTCCTCAAAGGGTTAGCCATTTCACTTGCTGGCTGGGCTCATGCATACATAAAGGATAGGAAAAATCTTCGACCAATTGAAGATAATGAGATTCGAGAAATCGAACAAGATGGACGCTTTGACAAAACAAAGAAAACATCAATTAGTGCACATGGTATTTTTCCCATCATAAGCCGACTTGGATATACCGTTAATGGGATGGTTGATTGGACTCGTTACCGAGCCGAAGGGGAGGAACAAACATTTTTTACTGGTGGAATTCGATACGAGAGTCGTGATGGTGGATCTTATTCAGAAAAGGAATATCCCCTTAATTTATCGACCTTAGGCAGTGATGTTATGCGTCACATAGAGCAAGGAAAACAGTTTGATTTACCTGTAATTGCATTTTATGAATGTGACAGATTGTGGATGTCTGAAGGTGATATAGACGTAAAAAATACAGCAATGAAACAATACTCTAGGTTCGAGCCATATGTTGATTGCTTTCATACGGGAGTAAATGATAAAGCTCTTGTAGAGTGGTTACTTAAACTAGAGTTAGCAGCTCTTCAAAAGAAAACACCAAGCCCGCTAAAGTCTGCAATTGAAATGGCAGCGAAAGGGGCTTTAGAAAATTGTATTGGTTTTGGTTTTGATTTTGAAGAATCTAGAGTGATGGTACGTTTTGAAGATGGAACATCAACACCATTTGAGCATCTAAGTGACGGACAAAGAACTATATTAGGCTTATTCTGCGATATAGCTAGGAGAGCAGCAATTCTTAATCCACATTTAGGAGAAAGCATTTGTCATGAAACTAAAGGTGTTATTTTAATTGATGAACTAGATCTACACCTACACCCTAAATGGCAAAGAGTAATTATTGAAGCTCTTAGAACTACATTTCCTAGCATTCAATTTATATGTACTACGCACTCTCCATTTTTGATTCAGTCTTTACGAAGTGGCAATGAAATAATAAAGATGGACGGAGAGCCTCTGCTTGAATTTAAAAATAAAAGTATAGAAGACATCTCCATTAATATGGGAGTTGAGCACCCAACAACTTCAAGAAAATATAGAGATATGAAAGAGGCTGCGAAGGGTTTCATGCAGGATTTGAGCGAAGTTCAAGGTACACCAAAAGATAAACAAGAAGAGTTTAAAAAACGCTTGGCAAGTATTACGGGACTTTATGCAGAAAACCCAGCTTATCAAGCATTTCTGGAGCTACAGTATCTTTCTAAGTTTAGGTCTTAAAATGAGACCGTTTAAAAAAGGATCTTCTCCTGTTAGCGGTGATTATTCAGATTACTCTGATGCGAAAACAGATTTAATTTCTCGCTTTAGCTCAGGAATGATAAATGGCAGTCATAAAGCTGCTTACTGTAGCTATTGTGAACGAGTAATCACTCAAAGTTTAGCTGTGGAGCATATACAGCCTAAAAAAGGTAAATATAATCATCCGACGTTAATTGGAAGGTGGGATAATTTTTTACTAGCTTGTGTTAATTGTAACTCAGCGAAAGGTAGTAAAGGGGTATTCTTTGATTATCTTCTTTTCCCCGATAGAGACAACACTTTCAAAGCATTTATTTATGAGCCAGATGGTAAGATATACGTAAATAAAAATAACAATGTGGTTATGCAAAGCCTAGCAATAAATACCTTAAGGCTGACTGGATTAGATAAAACATCAAGAGAAACTTTCGATGAAAATGGTAAACTAATTGCTCAAGATAGAATTAACCAGAGAATGGAGGCTTGGGGAACAGCTGAGGTTCAATTAAACATATATCTACAGGACAAACACAATGTACATATACGAGAAATGATTGCAATGCAGATGGTTACAACTGGATATTTTAGTGTTTGGATGACTGTTTTCTCTGAACATGACGACATGAAAAAAATCTTTGTTGATTCAATTTCTGGAACTCGCGCTAGTGGTTGTTTTGACCAAAAGACTCATTCATGCGTCCACCCTCATGATAATCCTGATAGACTGCCTACAGGGCGATTTTCAATGTACAAATAGCTTTTGA
This sequence comes from Vibrio sp. 2304, assembly GCF_033339475.1. Classification (NCBI taxonomy): domain Bacteria; kingdom Pseudomonadati; phylum Pseudomonadota; class Gammaproteobacteria; order Vibrionales; family Vibrionaceae; genus Vibrio; species Vibrio sp. 2304. Next base: position 2,272 of record NZ_JAWOUQ010000032.1, read on the forward strand.
GCATTATTAGATGTAGGATTGCCTACACTGAAAAACTGATTGTAAAATGAAATGATAATTAACTAGCAAAAAAAAACAGCGAGCTACATACTCACTGCTTCTAGACTATCCGTTACTCACATCTCCCACCAACTCCGCCACATTAGCACTTACCTCCCTCAGCCTTGAACTAGCCAAATGAGCATATCTGGTGCTGGTTTGCGGAGACTGATGCCCCAACAAATGCTGAACATCATAGAGCGTGGCATTTCCGCTGTTTATGAGGATCGATGCGAAGCTATGCCTCAAATCATGAATTCGGAAGTTGTCTGTAATCCCGGCAGCTTTCTTGATTCTGGCGAAAGCCTTCTTCGGATGAGCGATAGGTCTACCGCGTGCATCTCCGGCAAAGATATAGGGGTTCTTCGGTTGTTGAAATCGTCGTTGATCATGGATGACTTCCTTAGCTAAATGATTGAGTAGGACCGTTCTCGACAGCCCCGACTTAGTGTGTGGTAGAAACAGGCTACAATTGCCGTCGTCGTCGACGGTAAGGCATTCCCATTTTGAGCTGGTGATTTCCCCGATTCGCATCCCAGTAAGCAGAGCGAATTTCAGCGCATTAGCTTGGGTGCGATTGGGTTCTTCGTTACACGCCTTGATGAAGGCTGAAACCTCAGCCCGTGACAGGAATCGCTGTCTTACATTGTTTTCCTTAAGTTTCCGTATGTACTGGCCGGGATTCTTGTCCACGAATCCCCATTCCATTGCCAGTCTGAACATGCGAAGGACCAAGGAACGTAGACGGTTCACCGTTGCAGGTTTCCTACCTTCTAGTAATCCATCTAGCAATTTCTGAATGTCCTGTTGACCGATATCAGTAAGCGGTTTCTTGCCCCACTTCGGATAGAAATGAAGCTTGAGACTACCTGCATCACTTTTAGCGGTGAGCTTATTCATCATTGCGTAGGGTAAGTAGTGCAGCTCTGAGAACTCCTGGAACGTAAGGACGTTGCGCTTCTCATCACGAATAGCCTTGGGATCATTACCTAGAGCTATTTCCCGTTTATGGTCATTGGCAATCTGGCGAGCAGTGTTGATGTCTAATGCTGGATACTCGCCTAGCTGGATGGATTTCTTAGTTCCATGCAGGGTGTACCTGAACAAGAAACGCTTCCGACCTTGACGGTTGACGATCATCTTGAGGCCAGAACAGAGTTCGTCTGTGTATTCTGTTTCCTTACTTTTGCTCGACGGCGGCGTCGGTGGTAGTGAGTCGAGTTGGCGTTTATTGAATTTGAATTTTCGGGATTGCATCGCTGCCTCCTTAGTCATTCTCGATGGAGAAGTATTCGCGTAGTTCGGTGAGTAGTGTCTTAGGCATCAGTAGGTAGATACCCTTACCAGAGTCCTCGACAATGCTCAGGGTGAGTACTGCTCCATAGTCCAGATCGTCTTCGAATTCGGTGTAGGTCAATGCTCGTTTTAGCATTTCGATATCGTCGACGACGACGGCAGAGAGCTCGGATTTTGATGTGAGAAACCAGAGTTCACATTGCAGCTCATCCCATGCTTGTTGGGTTTCTGCTTCATCGTGAAATGGTCCGGTGAGTATGGATTTTATTTGTTCTTGTAAGGTGGTGGTGATTGGTAGGGTTGTGATTTGTTGAAGATTGTTTAGCTTAATCATAATTAACTCCATGATTATCAGTATCATAGAGTTAATATATTTTTGATTTCACGGATGATTCGGGGTAATAATATAGAATATTAGAGGCCAGAATTATTTCCAGCCTAAACTAGTGACTCATTATTCTAACAGCAATGAAAAAACCGTCATTTCCGTTGTTCAACATATTTAAACTTAATGGAAGGTTAGAGCGTTCACAACCTGGCTCTTTATTTTTTTGATTCGATCAAAATAGGCGTGAATTTCTTCAGCGTCGTAATCGTCTTTGCTGCACTTTCTAACGTTAGTGATAATTCTTGAGTAATGCTCCAAGTCATCGGTGATTTGCTTCAAGCTATCTGACTTATAACAAACTAAAAATTGTTTCTCATTCTCGCATGACAGAACAGGATATGAACTAGTCATTTTTAGGTAATACCCGAGAAGGTTTTTTTCTACGATATCATTCGCGTAATAGGATATTTCAAAAATATCATCACGATTCTGAAATTCATTGAGGGCGTTTCGGTATTCCTGAGCCATTCGGCTGAGTCTATCTGATTTGCTTTCAACTTTGATATTGATATTTTTTGATTGGGTCATATTAACTCCTTTGTTTAATGAATAGCACCTCCATTCGGAGAGCATTGATGGTTGAATTTACGCATTGCATTTCCTATCTGTATCTGCCTTGGGGGTCTCATTGGGCCCAAAATGAAAAAACCGCCATGACGGCGGTGATAACATAAAAGTAATTGCGAGTGAGATCAGCTACAAGTTTGCTGTTTACCTATTTCATCAATCTTTTTCATTTATCACCTGATACTTATTTATAAAATCAGTTAGAACCATTTCCAACTGACCTATTGTGCAGCAAACTATATATGCCACTTCTTTCAATCTACCACAAAAAAATATTAATTCAATACATTTGTTGCACTATGTCACATTTTTTAATTTTGATATTTGCATCTTGAAGATTTCAATGAATAGGCATTGCTCCAGCTACCCCCCATTTTCTACCATCTCAACATCTC
>NZ_JAWOUQ010000033.1:0-3662 GCF_033339475.1 Vibrio sp. 2304
TTCACCGCATTCACGGTGACGTTGACCGTTGCTTGGTCAGTCAGTGCACCATCGGTCACGGTGTAAGTGATTTCGGCATCGCCATGGAAGTTCTCGGCCGGTGTGAAGACCAGTTTGCCGTCAACAATCTCGACTGTGCCTTGCGCTTCAGGTACGGACGCTGATTGGATAGACAGCGTATCGCCATCAATGTCAGTATCGTTTGGCAGGACATCAATCGTCACTGGCGTGTCTTCGTCAGTAATCGCCGTGTCATCTTTTGCCACTGGCGCATCGTTCACTGGCGTGACATCGACGTTCACCGTGGTGGACTCTGACACCCCACCTGACGTAACGATGTAGGTGAAGCTGTCTGTGCCGTGGAAGTTGTCGTTTGGCGTGTAAGTGACGCTGCCATCCGGGTTGACCGAGACCGTGCCGTTAGCTGGACCGTTATTGGTATCGAGCGACACCACTTTGTCGTCGCCTTCGAACGTGTCGTTATCTAAGACCTTAATGATGGTTGGCGTATCTTCCACAACCGTCGCTTTATCTGCCACGATATCCGCCACTGGCGCTACTGTGAAGTTCACCGTTTGGCTAACGCTCTCGCCGCTTGGATCGGTGGCCGTAAAGGTCAGCGCTTCTGAGCCGTTCCAGTCTGCCGTTGGGCTAATGGTCGCGATGCCATTTTCAATCGACACCAACACGTTGCTGTTGCCGGACACTGAGAAGTTCAGTGCGGAGTCGCTGTCTTTAAATGCGTCGTTTAAATCAATCGTGTAGATCGTAAAATCTTCTGCTAACACTTGATCTGAAATCACATTGTCGACTGTTGGTGCATCGTTAACGCGATTCACAATCAAACTATCACTGTCGCTAACCGTTGGATTAACACCATCCGATACTGATGCGCTGATCGTTAGGTCTTTAAGGTTGAGTTCGTCGTTGTTAACCGCGTCAACACCCGCTTGAGTCAGTTTGACTTCATCGCCAACTAGCGCAAAGTAGCCGTTTGAGTTGTTTTCTAAAGAAACGGTTAATTGCTCTTCTGGCGTGTCGATATCAGCGACTTCCAACGTTGCCACTACCGTATCGGTATTCACTGCATCTTCAGTGATACTTTCTACAGCATCGACCTTGATCGTTGGCGCATCGTTTACTGGGTTAACGGTAACAGCTACTTTCGCTTGGTCAGTCAGCGAACCATCAGTGATGGTGTAAGTGATTTCGGCGTCACCATTGAAGTTCTCGGCCGGTGTAAAGACCAATTTTCCATCAACAATCTCAACTGTGCCTTGCGCTTCAGGTACAGACGCCGATTGGATAGACAACTTATCGCCATCAATATCGGTGTCGTTTGGCAGGACATCAATCGTCACTGGCGTGTCTTCGTCAGTAACGGCATTGTCATTGGTCGCCACTGGCGCATCGTTCACTGGCGTCACATCGACGTTCACCGTGGTGGACTCTGACACCCCACCTGACGTAACGATGTAGGTGAAGCTGTCTGTGCCGTGGAAGTTGTCGTTTGGCGTGTAAGTGACGCTGCCATCCGGGTTGACCGAGACCGTGCCGTTAGCTGGACCGTTATTGGTATCGAGCGACACCACTTTGTCGTCGCCTTCGAACGTGTCGTTATCTAAGACCTTAATGATGGTTGGCGTATCTTCCACAACCGTCGCTTTATCTGCCACGATATCCGCCACTGGCGCTACTGTGAAGTTCACCGTTTGGCTGACGCTTTCACCGCTTGGATCGGTAGCCGTAAACGTCAGCGCTTCTGAGCCGTTCCAGTCTGCCGTTGGAGTGAACGTAGCAATCCCATTGACGATCGCCACTTGAATGTTGCTGTTGCCAGAGATGCTAAACGTTAACTCGCCATCCACGTTATCCACATCGCTGAAAGCGGTATTCAGATTGATGCTGTATGGCGTAAAATCTTCCGCCAAGGTTTGGTCTGCAATGTTGCTTTCAACCACAGGCGTGTCGTTCACCGCATTCACGGTGACGTTGACCGTCGCTTGGTCAGTCAGCGAACCATCGGTGACGGTATAAGTGATTTCGGCGTCGCCATGGAAGTTCTCGGCCGGTGTGAACACCAACTTGCCGTCAACAATTTCAACTGTCCCTTGGTCACTCGGCACAGATGCCGAGTCAATCCACAGCTTATCGCCATCAATATCGGTGTCGTTTGGCAAGACATCAATCGTGACAGCGGTATCTTCTTGTGTTGTGGCCGTGTCATCGTTTGCCACTGGCGCGTCATTCACTGGCGTCACATCGACGTTCACTGTGGTGGACTCCGATACCCCACCCGAGGTAACGATGTAGGTAAAACTGTCTGCCCCGTGATAGTTGTCGTTTGGCGTGTAAGTGACACTGCCGTCCGGATTGACCGAGACCGTGCCGTTGGCTGGGCCGTGATTGGTATCCAGCGACACCAATTTGTCGTCGCCTTCGAACGTGTCGTTACCTAAAACCTTGATGATGGTTGGTGTGTCTTCCACAACCGTCGCGTTGTCTGCCACGATGTCTGCCACAGGCGCTACTGTGAAGTTCACCGTTTGGCTAACGCTTTCGCCGCTTGGATCGGTGGCCGTAAAGGTCAGCGCTTCTGAGCCGTTCCAGTCTGCCGTTGGGCTAATGGTCGCGATGCCATTTTCAATCGAAACCAACACGTTGCTGTTGCCAGAGACACTGAAGCTCAGCTCGCCATCTACGTTATCCACATCGCTGAAAGCGGTATTCAGATTGATGCTGTATGGCGTAAAGTCTTCTGCTAAGGTTTGATCTGCGATGTTGCTCTCAACCACAGGCGCGTCGTTCACCGCATTCACGGTGACGTTAACCGTCGCTTGGTCAGTCAGCGCACCATCAGTGACGGTGTAAGTGATTTCAGCGTCACCATGGAAGTTCTCAGCCGGTGTGAAGACCAGTTTTCCATCAACGATCTCAACTGTACCTTGTGTTTCAGGTACGGAAGCCAATTGGATAGACAGCGTATCGCCATCAATGTCGGTGTCGTTTGGCAAGACATCAATCGTAACAGCGGTATCTTCTTGTGTTGTTGCCGCGTCATCGTTTGCCACTGGCGCGTCATTCACTGGCGTCACATCGACGTTCACTGTGGTGGACTCCGATACCCCACCCGAGGTAACGATGTAGGTAAAACTGTCTGCCCCGTGATAGTTGTCGTTTGGCGTGTAAGTGACACTGCCGTCCGGGTTGACCGAGACCGTGCCGTTAGCTGGACCGTTATTGGTATCGAGCGACACCACTTTGTCGTCGCCTTCAAACGTGTCGTTACCTAAGACCTTAATGATGGTCGGCGTGTCTTCCACAACCGTCGCGTTGTCTGCCACGATATCCGCCACTGGCGCTACCGTGAAGTTCACCGTTTGGCTAACGCTTTCGCCGCTTGGATCGGTAGCAGTAAAGATTAGGCTCTCTGAGCCGTTCCAGTCTGCGGTTGGAGTGAACGTAGCAATGCCATTTTCTATTGAGACATTGACATTACTGTTGCCTGAGACGCTAAACGTTAACTCACTATCAACGTTGTCCACATCACTGAAAGCGGTATTCAGATCGATGCTGTATGGCGTAAAATCTTCCGCCAAGGTTTGGTCTGCAATGTTGCTTTCAACCACAGGCGTGTCGTTCACCGCATTCACGGTGACGTT
>NZ_JAWOUQ010000034.1:0-1493 GCF_033339475.1 Vibrio sp. 2304
ATCAACTCGAAACTCCTTCGGGTTGTATGGTTAAGTGACTAAGCGTACACGGTGGATGCCTTGGCAGTCAGAGGCGATGAAGGACGTATTAACTTGCGATAAGCCCAGATTAGGTAGTAAAAACCATTTGAGTCTGGGATTTCCGAATGGGGAAACCCAATACTATAAGGTATTACTGTTGAGTGAATACATAGCTCAACAGGGCGAACCGGGGGAACTGAAACATCTAAGTACCCCGAGGAAAAGAAATCAACCGAGATTCCGAAAGTAGCGGCGAGCGAAATTGGACTAGCCCTTAAGCTTTACACGCGTTAGACGAACAGCCTGGAAAGGCCGACGATACAGGGTGATAGTCCCGTAGTTGACGACGTGTGTTCAGTGAAATCGAGTAGGGCGGGACACGTGATATCCTGTCTGAATATGGGGGGACCATCCTCCAAGGCTAAATACTACTGACTGACCGATAGTGAACCAGTACCGTGAGGGAAAGGCGAAAAGAACCCCTGTGAGGGGAGTGAAATAGAACCTGAAACCGTGTACGTACAAGCAGTAGGAGCAGGCTTGTCCTGTGACTGCGTACCTTTTGTATAATGGGTCAGCGACTTATATTCAGTGGCAAGGTTAACCATCTAGGGGAGCCGTAGGGAAACCGAGTCTTAACTGGGCGTTCAGTCTCTGGATATAGACCCGAAACCAGGTGATCTAGCCATGGGCAGGTTGAAGGTTGAGTAACATCAACTGGAGGACCGAACCGACTAATGTTGAAAAATTAGCGGATGACTTGTGGCTAGGGGTGAAAGGCCAATCAAACCTGGAGATAGCTGGTTCTCCCCGAAAGCTATTTAGGTAGCGCCTCGGACGAATACTACTGGGGGTAGAGCACTGTTAAGGCTAGGGGGTCATCCCGACTTACCAACCCTTTGCAAACTCCGAATACCAGTAAGTACTATCCGGGAGACACACGGCGGGTGCTAACGTCCGTCGTGGAGAGGGAAACAACCCAGACCGCCAGCTAAGGTCCCAAATTACTACTAAGTGGGAAACGATGTGGGAAGGCTCAGACAGCCAGGATGTTGGCTTAGAAGCAGCCATCATTTAAAGAAAGCGTAATAGCTCACTGGTCGAGTCGGCCTGCGCGGAAGATGTAACGGGGCTAAGTAGTAAACCGAAGCTGCGGCAATGCACTTTAGTGCATTGGGTAGGGGAGCGTTCTGTAAGCGGTTGAAGGTGTGTGGTAACGCATGCTGGACGTATCAGAAGTGCGAATGCTGACATGAGTAACGATAAAGGGGGTGAAAAACCTCCTCGCCGGAAGACCAAGGGTTCCTGTCCAACGTTAATCGGGGCAGGGTAAGTCGACCCCTAAGGCGAGGCCGAAAGGCGTAGTCGATGGGAAACGGGTTAATATTCCCGTACTTCTTACAATTGCGATGGGGGGACGGAGAAGGCTAGGTGGGCCTGGCGACGGTTGTCCAGGTTCAAGTGCGTAGGCT
>NZ_JAWOUQ010000034.1:1593-3052 GCF_033339475.1 Vibrio sp. 2304
GCTGAGACACGACGTCGAGCATCTACGGATGTGAAGTCATTGATGCCATGCTTCCAGGAAAAGCCTCTAAGCTTCAGATTGTAAGGAATCGTACCCCAAACCGACACAGGTGGTCGGGTAGAGAATACCAAGGCGCTTGAGAGAACTCGGGTGAAGGAACTAGGCAAAATGGTACCGTAACTTCGGGAGAAGGTACGCTCTCGACGGTGAAGTCCCTCGCGGATGGAGCTATTGAGAGTCGCAGATACCAGGTGGCTGCAACTGTTTATTAAAAACACAGCACTGTGCAAAATCGCAAGATGACGTATACGGTGTGACGCCTGCCCGGTGCCGGAAGGTTAATTGATGGGGTTAGACTTCGGTCGAAGCTCTTGATCGAAGCCCCGGTAAACGGCGGCCGTAACTATAACGGTCCTAAGGTAGCGAAATTCCTTGTCGGGTAAGTTCCGACCTGCACGAATGGCGTAATGATGGCCACGCTGTCTCCACCCGAGACTCAGTGAAATTGAAATCGCTGTGAAGATGCAGTGTACCCGCGGCTAGACGGAAAGACCCCGTGAACCTTTACTACAGCTTGGCACTGAACATTGACCCTACATGTGTAGGATAGGTGGGAGGCTTTGAAGCGCAGTCGCTAGATTGCGTGGAGCCGTCCTTGAAATACCACCCTTGTAGTGTTGATGTTCTAACGTCGACCCCTTATCGGGGTTGCGGACAGTGCCTGGTGGGTAGTTTGACTGGGGCGGTCTCCTCCCAAAGCGTAACGGAGGAGCACGAAGGTGGGCTAATCACGGTTGGACATCGTGAGGTTAGTGCAATGGCATAAGCCCGCTTGACTGCGAGAATGACAATTCGAGCAGGTGCGAAAGCAGGTCATAGTGATCCGGTGGTTCTGAATGGAAGGGCCATCGCTCAACGGATAAAAGGTACTCCGGGGATAACAGGCTGATACCGCCCAAGAGTTCATATCGACGGCGGTGTTTGGCACCTCGATGTCGGCTCATCACATCCTGGGGCTGAAGTCGGTCCCAAGGGTATGGCTGTTCGCCATTTAAAGTGGTACGCGAGCTGGGTTTAGAACGTCGTGAGACAGTTCGGTCCCTATCTGCCGTGGGCGTTGGAGAATTGAAAGGGGCTGCTCCTAGTACGAGAGGACCGGAGTGGACGAACCTCTGGTGTTCGGGTTGTGTCGCCAGACGCATTGCCCGGTAGCTAAGTTCGGGATCGATAACCGCTGAAAGCATCTAAGCGGGAAGCGAGCCTTGAGATGAGTTCTCCCTGATACTTTAAGTATCCTAAAGGGTTGTCGTAGACTACGACGTTGATAGGCAGGGTGTGTAAGCGTTGTGAGGCGTTGAGCTAACCTGTACTAATTGCCCGTGAGGCTTAACCATACAACACCCAAGGGGTTTTGATGGACTCAATGAAAGAACATTGAATGTGTAAGAACGAGAATTAA
>NZ_JAWOUQ010000035.1:0-2288 GCF_033339475.1 Vibrio sp. 2304
GTGGTGCCCGGAGGCGGAATCGAACCACCGACACGAGGATTTTCAATCCTCTGCTCTACCGACTGAGCTATCCGGGCGACGAGGTGTATTAAAAGGCTTTTCGGCTTTCAGGTCAACAATAAAATTAAAATAAAATATCGTTTGATGAATTTGTGCTCGGAGTGGGCTGTTTTTATGCGTTTTTAGCAGCAATGCGCCATGCTTTAAGCGATGTTTTAACATTGATAGTGTGTTCACTTGCAAAATAAAGGCGATAAAAACAAAAAAGCACGTCTGAAAACGTGCTTTTTATTGAACAATTGACTTTAAACTAGTGCTTTACTGAGAACTTGTTTACCCAACCTTCTAGCTCATTCGCTAGTGAAGCTAAACTTTGAGTACTTGATTGACTCTCGGTTACGACAGAGTTGAGTTGGCCTCCGCTTTCCTCGATAAGGTTTATGCGTAGCGCAATATCATCGCTAACCTGCGTCTGCTCAGCGGCAGCAGTAGCGATCTGCTGGCTCATTGTGGTGATAGATTCTAACGCCGTTACAATTTGCTGTAGAGCTTCAGAGGCATTCTTAGACTCTGTAACAGTGCTTTCACTGGTTTCTGCACATATTTCCATTGTGTGAATGGCATTGCGAGAGCCTTCTTGCAGATTGGAGATCATATACTGAATCTCTTTTGTGCTGTCTTGTGTGCGTCCTGCTAGGTTGCGTACCTCATCAGCAACGACTGCGAAGCCTCGGCCTTGTTCTCCAGCACGTGCTGCTTCAATGGCTGCATTGAGTGCCAATAGGTTTGTTTGCTCTGCAATATCACCAATCACATCGAGCACTTTTACAATATTATTTACATCCTGATCTAGATCGGCGACCGCTTTACTCGCAGTATTTAATTGAGAAGCTAAACCTTGAATGTTTTCAACCGTGTTATGAATGAGTTTCTGAGTATGTTGGCTTTGTTTGTCAGCCTCGTCCGTATTGTTTGCGGTGTCGCTTGCTGAATTGGCAACATGGTTGGCTGAAGATGCCATTTCAGTCATCGCAGTGGCAATCATCGCCGTTGATTGCTGCTGAGATACGGTAAGATCGGCAATCGTATTTGATCGAGCTTCTACGGCAGACAACTCTGCGCGCAGTGCATGCATAGACTTCTCTAGGTTTGTCACCATAGTAGCTAGTGATTGACTCATATCTTGCACGGCACGATAGATACTTCCTCTCGGTGCCACAGTATCAAAACTGGTCTGAATGTCTCCTTGAGCGACAGCTTGAACTGCTTTGCGCACATCGTTAGGCTCACCACCAAGTAGATTAAGCATTTTGCGAATCGAAATGATCAGGCCACTTAGAATACTTCCCGCGATAATCAGACACAGCACAAGCTGCCATTGTGCTGTCGACCAAAAACGTGCGTTAACTTCATTAAAGCCAATACCTGTACCGACAACCCAGCCCCAGTGTGGTGTTTTTTCTGCTATCGAGTGTTTTTCTTCAATGCTGCCATCTGCTTGTCTTTGGCTCCAGGTATATTCAACGATCTGACCTGTTTTGTGCCCCAATACATCTAGAATGAGTTGGCCTACGCTATTACCACTGCCATCTCTAAAGTCATGGAAGCTGGTTCCGTGCAGTTGAGGGTCTAGTGGTGCGGCGATGAACATCATATTTTCATCTGCGACATAAACGTATTCGTTGTCTTTATAGATATTGTTACGAAGTAGGTGAGTGGCTAATGCTTTCGCTTCGTCTTCCGGCATTTTGCCTTCGATAGCCATCTTTTCTACTTCGGTAAGTATGCTGTACGCACTTTTAAATAGCTCAGTAACTCGAGCTTTGTTATCAAGGTTACTTGCGACGCGAAGTGTCCATAAGCCCGTTGCGGTCAGAGCTAGGAGAGCTAGCAATATGATTGCAGATAATAAATAGGCTTGAGTTTTTAGTTTCATATTTAGCTCACAAATAAAGTGTTATCACTATGCAAGGCATAGCTAAAAGAAGAAATGTAATAACTCGGGCATCTTAGTGAAGATAAATATGCTCGGATACTAATGCGTATTGAAATTACGATGAGGATTAAATTTTTAGCGTGAAATAAGTGTTTTTGAAGAAAGGATTTAATATTCGCTGATGTTTAGAAATGAAGTGCAGATAAATGGGAAAGCGAGAAATGACGTATAAAGCAGATACAAAAAAGCCGCATCAAGTGATGCGGCTTTAAAAGTGGCTCCTCCTGCTGGGCTCGAACCAGCGACCTGCGGATTAACAGTCCGTCGCTCTACCAACTGAGCTAAGGAGGAA
>NZ_JAWOUQ010000036.1:0-2090 GCF_033339475.1 Vibrio sp. 2304
AGTTGGTTAGAATACCGGCCTGTCACGCCGGGGGTCGCGGGTTCGAGTCCCGTCCACTCCGCCACTTATATTAAGCCCCAGTCGAAAGACTGGGGCTTTTTCGTTTGGTCGTGTCCCCTAGAAATGCATTTACACATTGAAGGCGAGACAATACGACTTTCTTTACCCTTTTGGCACATGAGTTTCTCAGGAAGATGGGCCTGCTGCCTGCACTTCCAATTACTCCGAGTTTGTATTATGTCCTCGTTGAAAGATTGGTCATTTGAACAATGAGTCTTTATAACACTCGCCCTCAACCGTAGTAGAATGAATAGTCTTCCTCACTGCGCGTTTTGTTAGCGTCTCTCTTAAACAATAATTTTCTACATCTTATTTCTCAAACATTCATTGCTTCCATGTTTAGAGCGGGACCGTCGTTGCGTGTATTGCGCAATTTCCCGAAGTATAGTGAGGAAGAGATCTAAGTCTTCCGAAAATTAATGCCTTTTAGAAAACTTTGTTTTCTTTGCTGAACTTGCTAGTAGCGATTAACCTAAGAGGAGTTCTTGAGGAGTATGTTTGATGATGCAACAAATAAAAAATGAAACGCTGAAATCTGTATTTAAGCAATGGTCTTCCGAAGAGGGAATTGTGGTCATCAACCCTGCAACTGAGCAAGAGTTAATTCGGTTAAAGCCTAGTACTCTTGATGAGTTAGATGATCTCATTGGTCAGTGCAAAACGGAGCAAGTCCGTTGGGCTAAATTAAGTGCCAAAGAACGCTCTCGTCGTTTGAGGGGGTGGTATCAACTACTTCTTGATAATGCAGAAGACATAGCCACGATTATTACCTTAGAGCAGGGTAAACCTTTAGCTGAGAGCAAAGGGGAAGTGATGTATGGTGCCTCTTTTGTCGAGTGGTTCTCAGAAGAAGCAAAACGTGCTTATGGCGAAGTTATTCCTGCCCCCACGACAGATAGACGTCTATCTGCAATTCGCCAGCCTGTGGGAGTATGCGCTGCAATTACACCTTGGAACTTCCCTATTGCGATGATTACAAGAAAAGCAGCACCAGCCCTAGCGGCAGGTTGTGGCATGTTGATCAAGCCATCAGAGCTTACCCCTCTCACTGCAATTGCTGTTGTTGAATTAGCTTATCAGGCTGGTATCCCTAAAGAACTGCTTTCTGTCGTGGTGTCGGAGCAGGCTGCTGAGTTTGGTCAAGTACTAAGTACTGATCCTAGGATTCAGAAGATCTCTTTTACGGGGTCTACGCGAGTCGGGAAAATTTTGATGAAGCAAGCCAGTGATTCAGTCAAGGCGGTGTCGATGGAGTTGGGTGGTAATGCGCCTTTCATCGTGTTTGAAGATGCAGACTTAGATGCGGCTGCGGAAGGGCTTGTCGCGTCGAAGTTCCGTAATGCAGGGCAAACATGTGTTTGTACCAATCGGTTATATGTTCATAAAAATGTAAAACAAGCTTTTATTGATAAAGTATTGTCGAAGTTAAGCAAATTAAAGCTTGGCAATGGTTTAGAGAAAGATGTCACATTAGGTCCTGTTATTACGATGGCCTCTAAGCATCGACTAGAGGCGGTGATCGATCAAGCTGTACAAGAAGGAGCCTCTATTGCTAACTCTCCACAGAGACGGCATGGTCGCTTTATGGAGCCCGTTCTTTTGGATAGTGTGACGCAGAATATGTCGATTGTTCAGCAAGAGCTATTCGGGCCTGTGTTGCCTATTGTTACCTTTGAAAATGATGATCAAGTTCTCGAAATGGCGAACGATACAGAATATGGTTTGGCTTGCTATTTCTATACGAATAGCTTGAAGCGTATTGTGACTTTTAGTGAAGGTTTAGAGTACGGCATGGTTGGAGTTAATGAAGGGATCATCTCTACTGAAGTGGCTCCATTTGGTGGAGTTAAAGAGTCGGGTGTTGGACGGGAAGGTGCTAAGCAAGGACTCGATGAATATCTGGAGACAAAGTATATTTGTCTTGGTGGTTTAAGCTGATTTCAGAGATGGCCGTGACCCGTCCTGATATGGGTTGACACTTTTTAACTAAAACGCTCGATGTACTTCATCGGGCGTTTTGTATTTTAAAG
>NZ_JAWOUQ010000037.1:0-1886 GCF_033339475.1 Vibrio sp. 2304
ATCCAAGTCGAACTCACTGAGATCGTCCACCAGCACCAAACCATGCCGCTCCTGCTCGGCGGGCCTGATATACACGTCATTGCCCTGGGCATTCATCCGCTTGAGCCATGGCGTGTTCTGGAGCACTTCGGCGGCTGACCATTCCCGGTTCATCATCTTGCCGCTGGCGGCATCCCGTATGCCGATGTCGTACCGGTCGCAGCCCATGGCCTTGAGCTGCCGGGCGATGGCTTGCGCGGTGCGGTCACCCTTTACTTGAGCTTGAAAACCAGCCATATACCCCCCTGTTGTTCGATGATTTGCGGCTCCAGCCAAAGCCATGATGCGATCAGCAGCGCCAGAATAGGCGTCACGGAAGCGATCAAGACCCCGGCCCACAACTTCCATGTCCAGCCACGGGCGGCGCTCCGGGCGCTCTGCGCGGCGCTGCTCACCTCGGCGGCTACCTCCCGCAACTCCTTGGCCAGCTCCACCCATGCCGCCCCTGTCTGGCGTTGGGCTTTCAGCCACTCCGCTGCCTGCGCCTCGCTGGCCTGCTGAGTCTGGCTCATGACCTGCCGGGCCTCGTCGGCCAGTGTCGCCATGCTCTGGGCCAGCGGTTCGATCTGCTCCGCTAACTCGTTGATGCCTCTGGACTTCTTCACTCTGTCTATCGCGCTCATGCTCGATAACCTCCCGGTATTCTTGTAAGTCGATGATCTGGCCGTTGGCCGTGTCGATGGCTAGGGCGGTGTCGGCCCGCTCGGTGCGGATGCCCCGGCCCTCCATCTCCACCACGTTGGGGCCAAGATGGATGCCCGGCAGGCGCTCGATGCCCTGCGCCTCAAGTGTTCTATGGTCAATGCGGGCGTCGTGACCAGCCCGCTCTAATGCCCGGTTGGCATGGTCGGCCCATGCCTCGCGGGTCTGCTCAAGCCATCCCTTGGGCTTCAGGCTCTCGGACTTCTGCGCCCCGCCCCGCTCTGGCTGTTTGGCGTTGTACCGCTTGAACCACTGGTCAGCCGGGCGCTCGATACCGTCGTTCTTCCGCTCAGAGATCATCAAGTGGCAATGGGGGTTCTCACCTTTACCGGCATGAATGGCCAGCGTATACGGCAGGCGCTCGCCCTCGGTCAGATGCCGGGCGAATTCGTCCACCAGCTCCCGCTGCTGATCTAGGGTCAGTTCGACCGGCAGGGCAAACTCAACCTCTTTGAACAGCCGCCCATTGGCGCGTTCATACAGGTCGGCAGCATCCCAGTAGTCGGCGGGGCGCTCGGCCCACTCGGGCAGGTGGCCGGACTGAGTGTGCAGCACCTCGTCACGGTCGCGGGAGTAACGGCCCTCCCGCTGGATGTAATCGGCTTTCGCCTTGGCCGACTGGCCGCCGTTCCGGCTGCCGGTCTTGGCCGTAAGGTGATAGATGGCCATAGGGGTTTAGCTCCATGCAATGGCCCTCGGAGAGCGCACAGCCCCAAAGGGGTGCCCGCAGGGCAGTTTCTCGAAGAGAAACCGGTAAGTGCCCCTCCCGTTAGAATGACGGTCGGGGTTTGCGGTGTCTGTGCTCCGATGATAGCATGATGGCAAGCACATAACCAAGGGGAATGTCAACATGGCAAAAGCAGCGGAACGGCTCGCCAAGCTGGAAGAGCAACGGGCACGGATCAACGCCGAGATCCAGCGGGTCAGGGCACGGGAGCAGCAGCAAAAGCGCAAGGAGGACACCCGGCGCAAGGTGCTGGTAGGCGCGTGGATACTCGGCAAAGTCGAAAGCGGCGAGTGGCCAGAACAGCGCTTGCTCGATGGGCTGGACAGCTACCTAGAGCGCGACCATGACCGGGCGCTGTTCGGACTGCCACCCAAGCAGGAATAGCAGCCACAGGAGCATGGCCAGCCGGAGCCGCAAG
>NZ_JAWOUQ010000038.1:0-1547 GCF_033339475.1 Vibrio sp. 2304
AAACTTAACAATACTAATAATATCCTTTTTACGATTTTCATATGTCTGTACTCCTATCTGGTTAAATTACCGCTAACACCTGAATTAAGCCGCGCCGCGAAGCGGCGTCGGCTTGAATGAGTTGTTAGGCAACACCGCGCTTTCTCTCGAAGGCTTGTCGTGTTTGAACCATGTAAACCGCCGGCCCGTCAGGCGTGGTGATGATCTTCTCCCGCACGAATCCTGCCTTCTCATAGCAGCGTATGGCTCGATGGTTGTTCGGAGTCGGGTCGGTCTGAATCTTCGTCACGGTGGGGTCCGAGAACAGTAGTTCAACGAGAGCGCGGACAAGCCTTGTTCCTAGGCCTTTGTTCAACTGTGTCGGGTCAGCCAGAGACTGGTCTATTCCTCGCACTCCTGGATCAGTTTCATCTTCCCACCAGCCATCACCGCTTCCGAGCGCGACGTACGACTGAGCATAGCCGATCGGTTCCTCGCCCAGCATTGCGATGTACGGTGTTACGGACTCTTCCGCCATCGCTCTGGGCAGGTAGTGTTCCAGCACTTCATCAAGAGTCGGTCGCTCTTCGTCACCACCCCACCACTCAACGATGTGCGGCCGGTTGAGCCAATCATGGAGCATCGGCAGGTCGCGCTCGGTCATGAGGCGAAGAGTTATGGGGGGGGTGCTCGCGGCCTTGCGGCCCATGGCTCGCTGCTGTTCGGCAAAGCGGGCCTGTCGTATAGCGTTAGGGGTGGCCAGCAGGTTGCCGGTACGCTTGTCGTGTTGGTCTTTCATCTCAAACCCTCCATTAGAGCTAACAGTATACCACCAGTTAGCGCTAACGCAAGCATTACATACTTAAATCTGGCCCCCGACTGCGCTGCTTCTGGGTCTGCTTCGCCAGCTCGGCGCGGGCCTCCTGCACCTGCGGCAGCTCCATCACTTTCTGTACCGTGCGCTTGATGTAATCGGCCTCATGGCCTGCCTTGCGCTCCATGATCGCGGGGCTGGCCTCGGCCATGGCCTTGGCGATCTCGTCCGGCTCCCGGCCCTTGCTGGCCAGCTTCATAGCCGCAATGAAGTCGCACTTGCTGAGGTCGTCACCGAAGCGTTTGACCAACCCGGCCATTTCGCTGCGGTAGTCGTCCACGGCGCTGCGGCGATACCGGCGCACACTCCGCGGGGCGGTGATCTCGGCCAGTCGTGCCGTCCGTTCCTGTTGGCGCTTAATGCTGTCCAGCACCTGCCCGGCCTGCTGCATCAGCTCCGGCCCTGCGGTGGCGGTCTTGCCCTTGGATTCACGCAGCAGCACCCACGGCTGATAACCGGTGCGGGTGGTGTGCTTGTCCTTGCGGTTGGTGAAGCCCGCCAAGCGACCATAGTGGCGGCTGTCGGCGCTGGCCGGGTCGGCGTCGTACTCGCGGGCCAGCTTCCGGGCGATTACGCCCCTGTGACCTGCTGGGGCGTCCTGAGCCACTTTTACCCATGCCTGATAGTTCTTGGGGCTGGTCTCCACGATCAGCGCCGGCTCCCGGCCCTCGGCTTTCATGTCATCCAAGTCGAA
>NZ_JAWOUQ010000039.1:0-1541 GCF_033339475.1 Vibrio sp. 2304
GAGCCGTTCCAGTCCGCAGTTGGAGTGAACGTAGCAATGCCATTGACGATCGCCACTTGAATGTTGCTGTTGCCAGAAACGCTGAAGCTCAGCTCGCCATCCACGTTATCTACATCGCTGAAAGCGGTATTTAGATTGATGCTGTATGGGGTGAAGTCTTCTGCCAAGGTTTGGTCTGCAATGCCGCTTTCAACCACAGGCGTGTCGTTTACCGCATTCACGGTGACGTTGACCGTCGCTTGATCAGTCAGCGAACCATCGGTGATGGTGTAAGTGATTTCAGCGTCACCATTGAAGTTCTCAGCCGGTGTGAAGACCAATTTGCCGTCAACAATCTCGACTGTGCCTTGCGCTTCAGGTACAGACGCTGATTCAATCGACAGCTTATCGCCATCTATGTCAGTATCGTTTGGTAGGACATCAATCGTGACAGCGGTATCTTCTTGTGTTGTTGCCGTGTCATCGTTTGCCACTGGCGCATCATTGACTGGCGTCACATCGACGTTCACCGTGGTGGACTCCGATACCCCACCCGACGTAACGATGTAGGTGAAGCTGTCTGCCCCGTGGTAGTTGTCGTTTGGCGTGTAGGTTACGCTGCCGTCCGGGTTGACCGAGACCGTGCCGTTCGCTGGACCGTTGTTGGTATCCAGCGACACCACTTTATCGTCGCCTTCAAACGTGTCGTTACCTAAGACCTTAATGATGGTCGGCGTGTCTTCCACAACCGTCGCGTTGTCTGCCACGATGTCCGCCACAGGGGCAACTGTGAAGTTCACCGTTTGGCTAACGCTTTCGCTGCTTGGATCGGTGGCGGTAAACGTTAGGGTTTCTGAGCCATTCCAGTCTGCGGTTGGAGTGAACGTAGCAATCCCATTGACGATCGCCACTTGAATGTTGCTGTTGCCAGAGACACTGAAGCTCAGCTCGCCATCTACGTTATCCACATCACTGAAAGCGGTATTTAGATCGATGCTGTATGGCGTAAAGTCTTCCGCCAAGGTTTGGTCTGCGAGGTTGCTTTCAACCACAGGCGTGTCGTTCACCGCATTCACGGTGACGTTGACCGTTGCTTGGTCAGTCAGTGCACCATCGGTCACGGTGTAAGTGATTTCGGCGTCGCCATGGAAGTTCTCAGCCGGTGTGAAGACCAGTTTGCCATCAACAATCTCAACTGTACCTTGTGCTTCAGGTACAGACGCTGATTGGATAGACAGCGTATCACCATCAATATCGGTGTCGTTTGGCAGAACATCAATCGTTACAGCGGTATCTTCTTGTGTTGTTGCCGCGTCATCGTTTGCCACGGGCGCATCGTTCACTGGCGTCACATCGACGTTCACCGTGGTGAATTCCGATACCCCACCGGACGTAACGATGTAGGTAAAGCTGTCTGTACCGTGGTAGTTGTCGTTTGGCGTGTAGGTTACGCTGCCATCTGGGTTGACCGAGACCGTGCCGTTAGCTGGACCGTTATTGCTATCCAGCGACACCGCTTTGTCGTCGCCTTCGAACGTGTCGTTACCTAAGACCTTGATGAT
>NZ_JAWOUQ010000040.1:0-1448 GCF_033339475.1 Vibrio sp. 2304
AAAGTCGTCGCTATGAACCTCATATCCAGTCACGGAAGGATGAGTCAGAAGCCATTAAAAACACGGATTTTAAGGCTCACCGTTGGGTTGTAGAGAGAACACACAGTTGGATGAATCGCTACCGTCGTGTCCTGACTCGTTGGGAGAAGAAAGTCGAGAATTATGAGGCGATGCTGCATTTTGCCTGTGGTATCATTGTCTGGACTAAAAACCTATTGGGATAGGTTCTTAGTAAATAAAAATTCAGAAGGGATATGTTATGAACTATACAAAATTTGATGTAAAAAATTGGGTTCGCCGTGAGCATTTTGAGTTTTATCGGCATCGTTTACCATGTGGTTTTAGCTTAACAAGCAAAATTGATATCACGACGTTAAAAAAGTCATTGGATGATTCAGCGTATAAGTTTTATCCGGTAATGATCTATCTGATTGCTCAGGCCGTGAATCAATTTGATGAGTTGAGAATGGCGATAAAAGATGATGAATTGATCGTATGGGATTCAGTCGACCCACAATTCACCGTATTCCATCAAGAAACAGAGACATTTTCAGCACTGAGTTGCCCATACTCATCCGATATTGATCAATTTATGGTGAATTATTTATCGGTAATGGAACGTTATAAAAGTGATACCAAGTTATTTCCTCAAGGGGTAACACCAGAAAATCATTTAAATATTTCAGCATTACCTTGGGTTAATTTTGATAGCTTTAATTTAAATGTTGCTAATTTTACCGATTATTTTGCACCCATTATAACAATGGCAAAATATCAGCAAGAAGGGGATAGACTGTTATTGCCGCTCTCAGTACAGGTTCATCATGCAGTTTGTGATGGCTTCCATGTTGCACGCTTTATTAATCGGCTACAAGAGTTGTGTAACAGTAAATTAAAATAAGCTCAGGTTAAATTAAAGGGTTTCATATCTAGTGAAGCCCTGTTTTATTATGTTTTGAGTTAACTTATCTTCAATGGCGGTCATAGAACCGACTGTTTACCCTCAAATAAATGTGTGAGCCGAATTATTATATCATCCTTCCGCAAAAGGCTAAAAACCATAAACAATAAAATGTTTTTTGTCGGCTTTTGTTCGCACTTTTTATCTGTTTCTAGGCATTTTATGATAATTTTTTAAAGGTAAGCTTGAAATAACACGTCGATGCCAAGATATGTATCAAATCATGATATATAAACTAAATGGGATAAAGAATGAATAAGAACCTATCCCAAAAGGATTTTATTCCAGACAATGATGGCACAGGCAAGATGCAGCATTGCCTCGTAATTTTCGACCTTTTTCTCCCAACGAGTCAGGACACGACGGTAGCGATTCATCCAACTGTGTGTTCTCTCTACAACCCAGCGGTGGGCCTTAAAATCCGTGTTTTTGATGGCTTCTGATTCATCCTTCCGTGACTGGACATGAGGCTCATAGCGACGACTTC
>NZ_JAWOUQ010000041.1:0-1359 GCF_033339475.1 Vibrio sp. 2304
AGTGGTCGGAACCCCTTAAAACCCGTCTTACAGGTGTGTGTCACCTGCTGCGCACGTAACACACACCAGCAAGAAGTGTCTTTAATCGGGGTGTCGTACAAACACTAAATCGGAACCCTAAAGGGACCCCCGATTTAGCATTTGACGAGTTCAGCAACGGTGAACGCTGACAGATTTACAATCTGGCTGCGTGAGACGGAATTGTTCCAATATGGGACAAGAGTCCACTATTAAACAGCGTGGACTATTCGATGTTCATGATGAAATCACGCCAGTGATACGACCAACGAGAGCCAAGGACACGGCGTAAGCCGTCGAATGATGGTTCACAACCCATGTTATCCGCGATGTAGTGAACGAAGATAGAAAGTTTGCGACGCCACTCATAAGACCCGTCAGAAACGAACTGGAAGCGCGTAGAAGCGATTTTAGCCTTGCGGGAATACTCTACCAGCCTAACGCCCTTAAATTGCTCTGTACGCGATTCTATGCCCTTAGAAATGTATTTGCCTACATAGCGCCCTATCCCCTCAGAATTTGACCGAACGGGCATCAATTCAGTGCGACCGAAGCCATATTTCGGCGCAGTCTTGCGCCAGAATGACCACTCGGAGCGGATAGCCTTGTTTGCGGAGGAGTAGTCCTGGCGATATACAGCGGGGAAATCGAATCCGGTACGAATGTCGGAGTGCAGTGCAACGAGTAAGTGATAGTGGATGCGCCCTGACTTCATAGGCTCCATAACACGGATGTAAGCGCGGTATCTTTTGGCAAGGATATGTGTTTTGAGGGAGTTAAAACGGCGCTGCGCCTCTTTGGGGTCGGTCACATGGTCACGAAAAGTCAGGGTTAAAAAACCAACGTTTGAAAGGCCGTAGGTATCGACAAAATACTGTACATTCCATGCCAGAGCCGAGGCAGATTTTTTGAGGTTTGTAGAAAGCTCAAAAGCCAGAGCTGATAAGGGTTCTGGAGGTGTTTTTAAAGAAATCTCGGTTGAGTTGTTTCTAAATAGACAAGGAAGCTCGGCATTCGCCTCGCGGAGTCCGAGAGCAGCAATAGAATCGAGAGATTTTGACGTGAGTTTGCCAAAGCGGTCTTTGTTGAGTAACATCAAGTTGTCCGGTTAAGTTGAGTACACATTGAGCCGTAGAAATGCTTACTGACCATAAACCCCTGATGTTGACGCATCGGGGGTTTTGCTTTTTGGTCATCGGGGCAACGTTACAGCGATTCGGCCAACTGGTCAAACGGGGGTCACTCATGGTGTTTCGGATTAGTCAGTGGTCGGAACCCCTTAAAACCCGTCTTACAGGTGTGTGTCACCTGCTGCGCACGTAACACACACCAGCAAGAAGT
>NZ_JAWOUQ010000042.1:0-1261 GCF_033339475.1 Vibrio sp. 2304
GTGCGCAATTTATTGTGCGAACGTGAGGCGTTGGACAAGCGCAGCGCGTCAGTTCTTTTTCTTTTCCGGTTTCAGTTCCGTTGTCAGCAGCTTTTCAAGGTCTGCCACTTTCTGATAGACGGCAGCAGACGCGTTGTAATTGTCCTGTAGTTCCGTTTTCACAAACCAGCTTGTGGCAAATATCAGTACGACAAAGGCAACCGCAACCCCAGCAAACCACTTCCAGCTGTAACCCCGCAGCGTGTTGTACTCCGCGATGATGTTACTGCGGATAATGGAAATTTCCTTGTCCAGCGCGTCCGCATTGATTTTCATGTTCCCGACGGATTTTTCCAGACGCTGAAAATCAGCGCTGATACGCTCGCCGATCAGCCCCGCAATATCCATTTTCTGCACTTCCTGCCGGACTTCATCCCGAACCTGCTGCGCCACACTGTCCGATATTTCCCGGTAGCCTTTCAGGGTTTCCCTTGCCACCGCCAGCGAATCCGCCACGGCTTTCTGCTGCTCTTTTGCGGCATCTTTCAGATGCTCCGCCGACAGCAGGAGCGTGAGAAGTTTTTCTTCGGTGCTCGCCATAGTTACCTGCTTATGGAAAATCCGCGTGACAGGGATTTCACGCGCTCTATTTCAACATTTCCCTGTTTTGTGACCCGTGCAGCCATCTCCCGCCCGTACTGCTGCGAGATATCATGCGTCAGAGATCTGACCAGTTCCTTCCGGTTTACCTCGATACCGCTGGCATTCATCCAGCTACGGTCGCTGTGGTCGATATGCTTCGCCTGTTCAGGCACATCCACGACTGAAAACGTCCGGCTGTCTTTAATATCCTGCCTCTGGCTGTCGTCCAGTCGTCCGGCTGCTTCAAAACCGAGATGCTGTTCCGGTTTCCGGTCGATACCCTGTGCTTTCAGTGACCGGCTATCAATAAAACCCTGCTCAAAGCCATATCGTTTCATATGCGCGTTGTGCGTACGCTCCCAGCGCTCCCGCAGGGCTTTCAGTGCCTGTTTTTGTTCTGTAGGGGTTAAATTATGCCCTGAGTCCTTGCGCGCGCCGCCACGCGCCGGAAATTTGGCGTTATAGCGCCTGAAATACTGTTCGGGACTGCGCTCAATACCGTCATTGACGCGCTGGCTCATCATGATATGGGCGTGCGGCTGTTCGCCGCCGTCAATGCTGGCTTTCGGATTGTGGATCGCAAACGTCCATGCATGTTTGTCGCCCGTTTCCTGCTTCACAAAATCCCGGACAAGCGCCA
>NZ_JAWOUQ010000043.1:0-1245 GCF_033339475.1 Vibrio sp. 2304
ATGGGTTGACACTTTTTAACTAAAACGCTCGATGTACTTCATCGGGCGTTTTGTATTTTAAAGCCGTATGAGGCCTCATTTGATTATAGATATCTACGGACTCTGCTACCATCGTCCTTGCTTCTTTCAGATCTTTCGGTTTCTTCAGCAAGAGCTCCATTTTGAGTATCCCATTTACACGCTCAGCTAAAGCATTCTGATAACAGTCATACCCGTCTGTCATTGAGCAAGTCACTCTATGTTTCTTATGGATATCTTGATATTCCTTCGAACAGTATTGTGAGCCTCTATCTGAGTGGTGTATTAGCTTTTCTTCACTCTGCCGTTGCCTGAGAGCTGAGATAAATGCCCGCTTAACTGATTGAGTTTTCATGTTGTCATCCACATAAAAACCAACAATCTTCCTTGAATAAGCGTCTGTAACCAAGCTGAGATAACTCTCTCCATTTTGAGTTGGCAAGTAAGTAATATCAGCAACCCACAGTTGTTCTGGCTTCGTTGGTGTCAGCCCATCTTTCACTTTGTTTGGGTGACAGAAAAATCGATGACGGCTGTCAGTCGTTCGGTGATAGGCTCGTCTTGCTCTCACTAACAGCCGATGCTTTCTGAGAAGTTCAAAGAGCTTATCGCGACCTATTTGAATGCCCTTTGTTGCTGCTAAGAACTTCAGTTTACGCGTGCCAATGCGTGGCTGCTTCAGCCTGACTTCACGGACAAAGCCAATGACAGCATGCTCATGATGTTCACAACGAGATTGAGTTTGGCATTGCTTATAATAAGCTTGGCGAGAGATTTGTACTAACTGACAAAACTTCGTAACGCTCAAACCTACTATGGTTTTCTCTTGGACAACGCTTCTTTGTGCTTTTTTGTCACTCTAACACCATAGTCACGTTCCATAACGTTCACGACAGCTTCAAAGAAGTCGGCTTTGAGTTGAGCATCTTCGAGCTGCTTCTCAAGCTCTTTAATACGTTGCTCTGGTGTAGGAGGTGAATTGAACTCGGCCATAGAGTCTCCTTTGGACATAAAGTTAGGTGTCCCTTTAGACCAATCTAGTCGACCATGCTTACGAAGCCAAACCAAAACCGTAGAGCAACCTTGGATGCCATACTTCTCTTGGGCTTGTTTGTAAGTGAGGCTTCCTTTTTCAACCTCATCAACTACAGTGAGTTTAAAAGCGAGGGAGTAATCGCGCTGAGTTCTTTTAGTTGTTGATTTCATAACACTCTCCAATTTTGGGGG
>NZ_JAWOUQ010000044.1:0-1190 GCF_033339475.1 Vibrio sp. 2304
TGTCTAAAGAAAAATTTGAACGTACGAAACCGCACGTTAACGTTGGTACTATCGGCCACGTTGACCACGGTAAAACAACTCTAACTGCAGCTATCTGTACTACTCTTGCTAAAGTTTACGGCGGTGTAGCTAAAGACTTCGCATCTATCGATAACGCTCCAGAAGAGCGTGAGCGCGGTATCACAATCGCAACTTCTCACGTTGAGTACGACACTCCATCACGCCACTACGCACACGTTGACTGTCCAGGACACGCTGACTATGTTAAAAACATGATCACTGGTGCTGCACAGATGGACGGTGGTATCCTAGTTGTTGCTGCGACAGATGGCCCAATGCCACAAACTCGTGAGCACATCCTACTAGGCCGTCAGGTTGGTATCCCATACATCATCGTATTCATGAACAAATGTGACATGGTTGACGATGAAGAGCTGCTAGAACTAGTAGAAATGGAAGTTCGTGAACTTCTATCTGAATACGATTTCCCAGGTGATGACCTACCAGTTATCCAAGGTTCTGCACTAGGCGCACTAAACGGCGAAGAGCAGTGGGAAGCGAAAATCGTTGAACTAGCAGAAGCTCTAGATACTTACATCCCTGAGCCAGAGCGTGCGGTAGATCAGCCATTCCTAATGCCTATCGAAGACGTATTCTCAATCCAAGGTCGTGGTACAGTAGTAACTGGCCGTATCGAGCGTGGTATCCTAACTGTAGGTGACGAAGTTGCTATCGTAGGTATCAAAGACACTACTACAACTACATGTACTGGTGTTGAGATGTTCCGTAAGCTTCTAGACGAAGGCCGTGCAGGTGAGAACGTTGGTGCACTTCTACGTGGTACTAAGCGTGACGAAGTTGAACGTGGTCAAGTACTAGCTAAGCCTGGTTCAATCACTCCACACACTAAGTTCGAATCAGAAGTATACGTACTGTCTAAAGATGAAGGTGGTCGTCACACTCCATTCTTCAAAGGCTACCGTCCACAATTCTACTTCCGTACAACTGACGTAACTGGTGACATCCAGCTACCAGACGGCGTAGAAATGGTAATGCCAGGCGACAACGTACAGATGACTGTAGAGCTAATCGCACCAATCGCAATGGACGAAGGTCTACGTTTCGCGATCCGTGAAGGTGGCCGTACAGTAGGTGCTGGTGTTGTTGCTAAGATCTTCGACTAATTCATA
>NZ_JAWOUQ010000045.1:0-1122 GCF_033339475.1 Vibrio sp. 2304
AGTATACTACACCAAAGACGGAGATAATTGGACATTATCTAATCCTAAATTTAAAGATGTAGGAGAATATACAGTATATGTAAAAGTAGAAAATCCAAACTATGAAGATAGAACAGGATCAGCTACAGTAACAATAACAAAGAGAGATATAACGATAAAAGCACAAAGTGCAACAAAAGCATATGACGGGACACCACTAACAGCAAACGGATATGAAATAGTAGATGGAATATTCGTAGGAGAAGAAGGATTTGAAAGTGTAACAGTAGAAGGATCACAAACACTAGTAGGAACAAGTGACAACACAATAACAGGATACACTTTCAAAGACAACACAAAATCAATAAACTACAATGTAATAACTCAAGAGGGAACACTAACAGTAACAAAAGCACAAGGAGAAGAGCTAGAACTAGCAGGATACACTGGAGTATATGACGGAGAAGAACACAGCATAACAGTGGTAAACTTAGTAGACGGCGATACAGTATACTACACCAAAGACGGAGAAGACTGGACATTATTTAATCCTAAATTTAAGGATGTAGGAGAATATACAGTATATGTAAAAGTAGTAAATCCAAACTATGAAAATAGAGAAGGATCAGCTACAGTAACAATAACAGCAAAAGAAGTAACAATAACAGTAGATAGTAAAACAAAAGTATACGGAACAATAGACCCAACATTCACAGGAACAGTAGTAGGATTAATAAATGAAAACGACTTAGGAGAAATAACCTTTGTAAGAACAAATGACGATGAAGAAGTAGGAAATTACGAAGGAGTATTAGACGCAAACTATACAGATAATCCAAACTACAAAGTAGAAGTAATAAAAGGGAACTTTGAAATAACAAAAGCACAAGGAGAAGAGCTAGAAGTAGCAGGATACACTGGAGTATATGACGGATTAGAACACAGCATAACAGTAGGAAACTTAGTAGACGGAGATACAGTATACTACAGTAAAGACGGAGCAACTTGGACAGAAGAAAACCCAAGCTACACTGATGTAGGAGAATACAAAGTATATGTAAAAGTAGAAAATCCAAACTATGAAGATAGAACAGGATCAGCTACAGTAACAATAACAGAAAAAGAAGTAACAATAACAGTAGA
>NZ_JAWOUQ010000046.1:0-1067 GCF_033339475.1 Vibrio sp. 2304
TAAGGAGGTGATCCAGCGCCAGGTTCCCCTAGCGCTACCTTGTTACGACTTCACCCCAGTCATGAACCACAAAGTGGTAAGCGTCCCCCCGAAGGTTAAACTACCTACTTCTTTTGCAGCCCACTCCCATGGTGTGACGGGCGGTGTGTACAAGGCCCGGGAACGTATTCACCGTGGCATTCTGATCCACGATTACTAGCGATTCCGACTTCATGGAGTCGAGTTGCAGACTCCAATCCGGACTACGACGCACTTTTTGGGATTCGCTCACTTTCGCAAGTTGGCCGCCCTCTGTATGCGCCATTGTAGCACGTGTGTAGCCCTACTCGTAAGGGCCATGATGACTTGACGTCGTCCCCACCTTCCTCCGGTTTATCACCGGCAGTCTCCCTGGAGTTCCCGACATTACTCGCTGGCAAACAAGGATAAGGGTTGCGCTCGTTGCGGGACTTAACCCAACATTTCACAACACGAGCTGACGACAGCCATGCAGCACCTGTCTCAGAGTTCCCGAAGGCACCAATCCATCTCTGGAAAGTTCTCTGGATGTCAAGAGTAGGTAAGGTTCTTCGCGTTGCATCGAATTAAACCACATGCTCCACCGCTTGTGCGGGCCCCCGTCAATTCATTTGAGTTTTAATCTTGCGACCGTACTCCCCAGGCGGTCTACTTAACGCGTTAGCTCCGAAAGCCACGGCTCAAGGCCACAACCTCCAAGTAGACATCGTTTACGGCGTGGACTACCAGGGTATCTAATCCTGTTTGCTCCCCACGCTTTCGCATCTGAGTGTCAGTATCTGTCCAGGGGGCCGCCTTCGCCACCGGTATTCCTTCAGATCTCTACGCATTTCACCGCTACACCTGAAATTCTACCCCCCTCTACAGTACTCTAGTCTGCCAGTTTCAAATGCTATTCCGAGGTTGAGCCCCGGGCTTTCACATCTGACTTAACAAACCACCTGCATGCGCTTTACGCCCAGTAATTCCGATTAACGCTCGCACCCTCCGTATTACCGCGGCTGCTGGCACGGAGTTAGCCGGTGCTTCTTCTGTCGCTAACGTCAAAT
>NZ_JAWOUQ010000047.1:0-986 GCF_033339475.1 Vibrio sp. 2304
AACGATAAAAAAATCAAAAAAAACGAGAAAAAGGGCTTGCCAATGTGATCGCAATCTCTATAATGCCACCTCGCTGACACGGCAACGCTTCGAAGCTTAAGTTTCGGAAGTAAGAAGCCAAGCTAGCAAGCCAAATTAGCCAAGCGGAAACGCTTGAAGAAAGTTTGAAAAAAGTGATTGACACTAAACTTTAACTCGCTAAAATGGCCGTCCTGTTTTGAGCGAAGCTCAGCAGGAAAGCTCTTTAACAATATAGACCTATCAATCTGTGTGGGCACTCGTTGATGATAATCCAAATAGTTTCTTCGGAAACAATTTAGGTTTCAATGAAACGAAGTGACCATTGAATCGAAAGATTCAGCACAGTCAATTCAAACATTACTTTATGTAATGTTCAGTATTCATTGAGCCGAACAAAATCTTAAATTGAAGAGTTTGATCATGGCTCAGATTGAACGCTGGCGGCAGGCCTAACACATGCAAGTCGAGCGGAAACGAGTTATCTGAACCTTCGGGGAACGATAACGGCGTCGAGCGGCGGACGGGTGAGTAATGCCTAGGAAATTGCCCTGATGTGGGGGATAACCATTGGAAACGATGGCTAATACCGCATAATGCTTACGGGCCAAAGAGGGGGACCTTCGGGCCTCTCGCGTCAGGATATGCCTAGGTGGGATTAGCTAGTTGGTGAGGTAAGGGCTCACCAAGGCGACGATCCCTAGCTGGTCTGAGAGGATGATCAGCCACACTGGAACTGAGACACGGTCCAGACTCCTACGGGAGGCAGCAGTGGGGAATATTGCACAATGGGCGCAAGCCTGATGCAGCCATGCCGCGTGTGTGAAGAAGGCCTTCGGGTTGTAAAGCACTTTCAGTCGTGAGGAAGGTAGTGTAGTTAATAGCTGCATTATTTGACGTTAGCGACAGAAGAAGCACCGGCTAACTCCGTGCCAGCAGCCGCGGTAATACGGAGGGTGCGAGCGTTA
>NZ_JAWOUQ010000048.1:0-945 GCF_033339475.1 Vibrio sp. 2304
CCAATCTAAAATCCTAGATCGCTGGGTCGGTCACACCAGACTGGCCCTGTAATCTCGCTCTAAGGCTTATCCTGCCTAACTTCCTACATGATGTAGTTTTTGTAATTACCGCGACGGCGTCGTCGGTCCGGTCTCTATCCGGTCTTTAGCTGTAATTTTGGCTAGATACCGAGCTGGACACGAACCCTAATGTAAATTTCTTATTTAGGTTTTCCGTCCAGTTTGCCGTCGTCGGCGGCAGTAGATGTATTTTTCCTGTTGTCCTGACAGTTGCGACGGTCATGACAGTGCCGACGGTTCTGACAGCCGTGACAGTCCCGACAGTAACCAGCTAGATTCACATCCTATTCCACTAACCCAACTCTTAGCCCTAACTCATACCAGATCCGCGCTGTAATCCTGTGTGCCGTTGGTTTTTCCGGTTCGAGTATGAATACCAGCCCCGTGATTAGCCGCTGTTTCTGGTGCTGTGGTTGAGTACTGCTGATTACGAGTCGAAATTGCATTAGAGAAAGGCAGACCGATTACCACTGAGGGTAATCGGTCATCATGATTCAACATTCATCTTGTCCTAATCTTCGGTGCTGAGTCTCCTGCGTAATCTCAGCTAGAACCCCATTCAGGCATCTAAATTATATTTATATTAATAACTAGACCTAATGGGACAGAATGTTGGTTATATTTTTGTTGGTTCCAGCGCGAAGTTTTTCCGGGGTTCCGGTCTGGTGTTGAGTGGTATGTATCTGCTCTGATTCACGTTGTACAGACGAGAGAAGGTTTTGATGGTGGATATCACTCTGATAGGGGAAGTGTGACTCTGTGGTGACTACGTGGAGAGTTTCAGTGGTGCTAATGGACCAGAGCTTACAGGAAGTAATTGCAGACCGGATATGGAAAGGACTAGAACGAAAAAAGGCTTACGGATTTCTCCATAAGCCTTAAGGA
>NZ_JAWOUQ010000049.1:0-926 GCF_033339475.1 Vibrio sp. 2304
GCGCAAATCATCAGCGCCCAGCGGCTCCGGGCCGCTGAACTCGATCCGCTTGCCGTCGCCGTAGTCATACGTCACGTCCAGCTTGCCGCGCTTGCGCTCGCCCCGCTTGAGGGCACGGAACAGGCCGGGGGCCAGACAGTGCGCCGGGTCGTGCCGGACGTGGCTGAGGCTGTGTTTGTTCTTAGGCTTTGCCACGAGGCACCCCCTTGCTCTTGTGCTGCTTTTCCAGCACGGCGGGCTTGAGTACCCCGCCGTCATGCCGCCTGAACCAGCGGTCTTTGAACGGTGCCCCATAGTTGGCCTTGCTGACTCCAAAGCGGACGAAATAGGGCCGCTGCGTGTCGTCTACGCCCCATTCCTCGGCCTCACCGGTGGTCATGCCGGACAGGTACGATTGCCAGCGGATGTTATCCACCAGCACGGACGATCCCCGGCTGGCCTGCTGCTGGTCGCCTGCGCCCATCATGGCCGCGCCCTTGCTGGCATGGTGCAGGAACACGATAGAGCACCCGGTATCGGCGGCGATGGCCTCCATGCGGCCAATCACTTGCGCCATGGGGCCGCTGGCGTTCTCTTCCTCGATGTGGAACCGCCGCAAGGTATCCAGCACCATCAAGCGGCGGCCCTCAGCGGCTCGCTTGAGGCCGTCGAACCACTCCGGGGCCATGATGTTGGGTAGGCTGCCGATCAGCGGCTGGATTAGCAGACCGTCAGCCACGGCTTGCCGTTGCTCGTCGGTCAGGCGTTCCCCCAATGCGTGCAGGCGGTGATGTATGGCGGTGGGCGGGTCTTCGGCGGGCAGGTAGATCACCGGGCCGGTGCGCAACTCGCCCACGTCCAGCAGGTCGGGGCCGCCTGCGATCTGTGCGGCCAGTTGCAGGGCCAGCATGGACTTGCAGGCCCCACCGGGGGACACCAGCGCCCCC
>NZ_JAWOUQ010000050.1:0-837 GCF_033339475.1 Vibrio sp. 2304
TCCACCTTGGCCCGGATGCTGGCTTTCATGTATTCGATGTTGATGGCCGTTTTGTTCTTGCGCGGATGCTGCTTCAAGGTTTTTACCTTGCCGGGACGCTCGGCGATCAGCCAGTCCACATCCACCTCGGCCAGCTCCTCGCGCTGTGGCGCTCCTTGGTAGCCGGCATCGGCTGAGACAAATTGCTCCTCTCCATGAAGCAGATTACCCAGCTGATTGAGGTCATGCTCGTTGGCCGCGGTGGTGACTAGGCTGTGGGTCAGGCCACTCTTGGCATCGACACCAATGTGGGCCTTCATGCCAAAGTGCCACTGATTGCCTTTCTTGGTCTGATGCATCTCCGGATCGCGTTGATGCTCTTTGTTCTTGGTAGAGCTGGGTGCCTCAATGATGGTGGCATCCACCAAAGTGCCTTGGGTCATCATGACGCCTGCTTCGGCCAGCCAGCGATTGATGGTCTTGAACAATTGACGGGCCAGTTGATGCTGCTCGAGCAGGTGGCGGAAATTCATGATGGTGGTGCGATCCGGCAGGGCGCTATCCAGGGATAATCGGGCAAACAGGCGCATGGAGGCGATTTCGTACAGGGCATCTTCCATGGCACCGTCGCTCAGGTTGTACCAATGCTGCATGCAGTGAATACGCAGCATGGTCTCCAGCGGATAGGGCCGTCGGCCATTGCCCGCCTTGGGATAAAACGGCTCGATGACTTCCACCATGTTTTGCCATGGCAGAATCTGCTCCATGCGGGAGAGGAAAATCTCTTTTCGGGTCTGACGGCGCTTAGTGCTGAATTCACTATCGGCGAAGGTGAGTTGATGGCTCATGATGTCCCTC
>NZ_JAWOUQ010000051.1:0-831 GCF_033339475.1 Vibrio sp. 2304
TCGCCTCTGACTGCCAAGGCATCCACCGTGTACGCTTAGTCACTTAACCATACAACCCGAAGGAGTTTCGAGTTGATAATCAAATCACCAAAGTTGTCTCTCATTATTTGAATGAGCGAGAGACATTCGATTTTGCCGGACTCATCTCTTTACCTTCATTTTTAGAAAAAATGAAAACAAAAAGCCAAGAACACTTGAATGTGTTTTTTGGTGTTTATCTTTCGATAAACATTGAGAACTTTACAAACAACAATAAATTGTTGTTTTGTCAGCTTTCCAAATTGTTAAAGAGCTATGTTGCTTCACAAGGAAGTTACATTTTCTAAAGACTTTCAGAGTCAAAAATACCAACCAGTATCAATTGCTTGTTCTGGTTTGGACGTTTTATTCCAAAAATACTTAGAGAATGGTGGGCGATACCGGGCTCGAACCAGTGACCCCCTGCTTGTAAGGCAGGTGCTCTCCCAACTGAGCTAATCGCCCACATTGTTTTGATTTCCGTGGAAGGAAATGGTGGGTCGTGCAGGATTCGAACCTGCGACCAATTGATTAAAAGTCAACTGCTCTACCAACTGAGCTAACGACCCAATGGTATCCCGTAGGGGAGTCGAACCCCTGTTACCGCCGTGAAAGGGCGGTGTCCTAGGCCTCTAGACGAACGGGACACTAAGTGAACATCTTGGGGGATGTTCTATCTCTTAAACTTCATAAACCGTATCAATCTGTGTGAACACTCATCGCAATAATCATCGTTTAAGGAGGTGATCCAGCGCCAGGTTCCCCTAGCGCTACCTTGTTACGACTTCACCCCAGTCATGAACCACAAAGTGG
>NZ_JAWOUQ010000052.1:0-825 GCF_033339475.1 Vibrio sp. 2304
TTAACCATAAATTAAATATTGTGTTTTCCTTATCCAAAGTTATGACTGGATACTCTATACTTACTTTGTTAAATAAAACTTTTCTAATATTTTTTTTATCGATATACTTATCTAAATCATAGTAGATATCGCTATTAATCTGCATCAAAAAATCGTAACTTAATTCTTTCATTTTGCCCTCCAAATTAATAGTTTAATTAAGACTTGCTAAATTTTTTAAAAGTGATGAGAGATGATAATTGTATATTATATCTTCATTGCTTGTTTCATTGTCACACTTCACGAAAAGAGTCATCTTTAGCATCTCCTCAAGCGTGCTTTTATTTTTTTCATTTATACAACTTTTAGAATTTAGTGCTTTTATAGAAGATAAATCAGTAAAAATAATTTGCATTTTCTTTAATTTATTTAAATTATCATCAATCTTAGCTTTATCAGAAATCTTGTATCTCGTTTCATCTATTGACAATTCGTAAATAGATTCTAATTTATCAAGATCAGATTTAAATTTAGCTAAATCTATCTCTTTTCTTTCTGTAATTATATCATAAACTATACTTTTAATATCATTTTTCATGGATTTAAATAATGAATCAAACTGATAATCACTATGAGGAGCAGAAATCAAATAATTGACTAATACCCCAACCAAAATACCTACAGAGGTATCAAGAACTCTGTTAAAAGCATAAACAATCATTTCATCATCAGTATTCATATAAACCGCTATAAAAACCATAGCAGCAAGTGAAATTGCTTTTTTCCAATTTAACAGGTTTAAAATATGTATCAAAACAATGATACCAATTCCCATTAAGAAATAGT
>NZ_JAWOUQ010000053.1:0-805 GCF_033339475.1 Vibrio sp. 2304
CACAAAAGCCCACTCACCTACACCAATGCTGTACAGTTGCAGCGCCGCTGGCATGCCTAAGCGCTTTCTCAATCGATTGGTAAAATGCATCGACAGATCTTTGAGCAGCTGGTCTCCGACTCGATACCCGTACTTTTCGTTGATGTGGCTGAAATTGAGCAGCTTAAGCGTTAACAAATGCTCGTCACAATCGATGTGACTTAAGCGCTCTTGCAGCGCCACGCGATTTTGCAACCCCGTGCGACTGTCACGACGGTAGCTTTCTTGTAGCTTGCGAGTTTGACGATCAAGTTGATAGCCCATGTGAGCGTTCATATGGTTCAAATCACCAATCGCATTGCGTATTAAGCTAAACAGCGGTGAAATCGAAGCGCTCACTTGCGGTTTAGGCAAATTCAGCGATTGCACCTCATCGCCTTCGCGCATCGCAAGGTACGTCAAACTGTGGTGAAGAATTTCTGGCTGGCCAATGTCACCATGTATTTCACCCATGCAGTAGCTGCCAAAGGTCGCGGCAATATCCATAAACGCCTGCACTTCGTCGCTGCTATCAATAAAATCCAGCCGCGAGGCACAGTTGTAAATCATCACTACTTCCGGCTGATGCATGGCAAGTTCCACCACCCCATGACGCACTTGTTCTAACGTCAGAGAAGGATGGTTATAACAAAACTGAACCTCATCACCGAGGCACCACGGCCTATCGAAACTCATGCTTCCATCGGCGTGAAGTTCTGTGACGGTACAAACTTCCTTGCGCCCCAACGTCTCTCGATACAACGGGAAACTGAGTAATTGGTTAATC
>NZ_JAWOUQ010000054.1:0-789 GCF_033339475.1 Vibrio sp. 2304
CTAACGCCCTGTTAAGGTGTGAGCAACGCAATACAAAAGCCACCGCATACCACCTTAAACACCAAAACCAACGCATAGTGAAAATGCCACGCGTTGCGAATCACTCTTAAACAGTTTGTTATAAAGATGACTAAACGCTCTCACGCATGGGTAAATCACGCAGCTCTCTATTAATAATTTTGGTTGATATATACGGAGCACCTTGGAACAACATGGCGAAACTGACTAATACCGTGAAACAAGAGACGATTAAACTTGGGTAATTTGGTGACGTAACTATTTGAGATATGCTGTAAGCAAACCATATTATCCCTCCAATAAAACTCGGCAAACCCAGCCCCAAATTATAATATGCATATAGTTTGTCAAATTTATCGATAGCAATTTGAAAGTTCTCTTTATGAACATCTTTGAGGTTGGGAAGTAATCGGCTACAACGAATTATGTGCTTAAACGAAACCCGAGTGCCAATGATTTCGTTAAGATCTAACATCCCGTTTAAGAGTACACGGCTAACTCTCACACCATGAGTAAGATAAAAAGTTTCTATCTCAATCTCCGAATGCAAATGACGCTTTAGCCTTTCATCTAAACTTTCAATTGATACTGAACGCTCCAATGAATCTAAGCGGCGTTTTCTATGGGTTGAATACGTAGAAAGAATCTTTTCAAAGTTAATGACGATTGATATAGCAATAAACAGAAAAACATAACCATAGTTTCCTGCATCAAGGTAAGCCATTATTGTTTCTGTCACTTAACATGTTCCTCTATCTTTATAACGCCCTG
>NZ_JAWOUQ010000055.1:0-754 GCF_033339475.1 Vibrio sp. 2304
CTATGCGTTGGTTTTAGTGTTTAAGGTGGTATGCGGGAGCTTCGGTATTGCGTTGCTCACACCTTAACAGGGCGTTAGTTTGCAAGAGGAAAAACGCAGCTATATCGCAAGATCTAGTGGTAAAAGCTCAAGGTTGAAATTGTCGTATCGGCGTTCAATTTCAGTGTTAATTAGCGTGGTGAAAATCCAAAATTGGTATCGTTTCACCGGCTGATTTGTTCTTTGGTGGTGTGACTTTTGGGCTAATTGAGTCGTACTTTTTTGTTGAAACTCTGCTCGTTGAGTTTGTTGGTTCAAAAGCCGATTTACTCGCTGAAATGACGTTTTCTCTGGTGTGGTAAGTTCACGTGGTTTCAGTGGCTTTGTTGAAAGCCCGCATTGTGAGATTGGTTTTCCAAAAGCGTTTTTTGGTGTTGTGAGTTCGTTTTCTGCGGCGTTGTTTGTTCCAAGTGGTTTCATTGACTAGCCGCTTTGAGATTACGCCTGACTTAAGTGCAACAAAGCACATAAAGTTTGTTGTTCGCAAAGTTTAAAACAACGTAAAATCAACCCGTTGGGTCTGCAAACTAACAAGCTGCTCAAGAGGGATTCACAACGCGTGGCATTTTTACTATGCGTTGATTTTAGTGATTAAGGTGGTATGCAGCGGCTTCGGTATTGCGTTGCTCACCCCTTAGCAGGGCGTTATAAAGATAGAGGAACATGTTAAGTGACAGAAACAATAATGGCTTACCTTGATGCAGGAAACTATGGT
>NZ_JAWOUQ010000056.1:0-736 GCF_033339475.1 Vibrio sp. 2304
CTCCCGGACCGCTTCCCGCTCCCGTTGTGGTTCACGCAGCACACTCTCCGGCAGCGCAGTTTCCCGGGCACTGTTGCAAATAGTCGGTGGTGATAAACTTATCATCCCCTTTTGCTGATGGAGCTGCACATGAACCCATTCAAAGGCCGGCATTTTCAGCGTGACATCATTCTGTGGGCCGTACGCTGGTACTGCAAATACGGCATCAGTTACCGTGAGCTGCAGGAGATGCTGGCTGAACGCGGAGTGAATGTCGATCACTCCACGATTTACCGCTGGGTTCAGCGTTATGCGCCTGAAATGGAAAAACGGCTGCGCTGGTACTGGCGTAACCCTTCCGATCTTTGCCCGTGGCACATGGATGAAACCTACGTGAAGGTCAATGGCCGCTGGGCGTATCTGTACCGGGCCGTCGACAGCCGGGGCCGCACTGTCGATTTTTATCTCTCCTCCCGTCGTAACAGCAAAGCTGCATACCGGTTTCTGGGTAAAATCCTCAACAACGTGAAGAAGTGGCAGATCCCGCGATTCATCAACACGGATAAAGCGCCCGCCTATGGTCGCGCGCTTGCTCTGCTCAAACGCGAAGGCCGGTGCCCGTCTGACGTTGAACACCGACAGATTAAGTACCGGAACAACGTGATTGAATGCGATCATGGCAAACTGAAACGGATAATCGGCGCCACGCTGGGATTTAAATCCATGAAGACGGCTTACGCCACCATCAAAGGTATTG
>NZ_JAWOUQ010000057.1:0-721 GCF_033339475.1 Vibrio sp. 2304
TGCACTAATCGACGAATGTTTACTTTTGCACCGATTCGAGCGGCGAGCAAATACATGCCACCAATTTTTCGGTGCAAGAATATGGCATCGGCTGGTGGGGTATGCCAATAATCTTGCTCCATACTCAGAATTGTTCCAGCTTCTCGCAGTTTTTGCGCCAGTCCGCTGGCTTTAAAGTCATAAGCTTCATTAATTAGCATGGGTTCGCATGCCATTTTGACCAAATCTAAAATCGCCATTCTCTGTTCTGGTTTGATGCTTTGGGCGAAAAAGCCTATTTGCTCTAAAGCATCGTTGAGCCCTTGTTCGTCATCGTTCACGACAGATGAAAAGGCTTGGCGATAACCGGAACTAAAACGTTCACTGTATTCGCGAGTTGCGCCAAAATCTAACAGCCCAATTTGTTTACTTTGTTCAAGATAGAGGTAGTTTGCGAAGTTTGGATCGGTTTGCACCATCTTGAATTCAAACAGTTCTTTAAACAGCAGTTCCAACAAATTGTGCATTACAAAGTCGCGAGTTTCTTGGTCGTAGTTTGCAATTTTCTCTATGGGCGTCCCTTGAATGAACGACATAGCCAGAACGGATTGGGATGACATTTCCGGGTAGATTTTTGGCACCACAAAATGCGGATGGTCTTGTAGAGCCTTTTGATATCTATAGGCAAACTGAGCTTCTCGCTCATAATTGGCTTCGTCGTGCAGCTGTTTTTTCGCCTCTT
>NZ_JAWOUQ010000058.1:0-717 GCF_033339475.1 Vibrio sp. 2304
ACAGCGTGTTACTGGTAACGGGTGAGCATGAGACCAAAGTTGGGATGAAATACTTTCGCGAAATGGTGCCAATCATCAAGCAGCGATTTAATTATTTAGCGATGGAAGTCCAACCGTTGGATCAGGACGAATACGCCGAACTCAAAACATTGGGCCTTGATGCGGTGATGGTGTATCAAGAAACCTATCATCCCAAAACATATGCTCAGCATCATTTGCGTGGCAACAAAATGGATTTCCGATACCGGCTTGAAACGCCTGATAGATTGGCAAAAGCGGGGATCGACAAAATCGGTCTTGGCGCTTTGATTGGTTTGGAAGAGGGGCGCACCGACTGCTTTTTTGCTGCTGCGCATCTGGATTACCTGGAGCGTACTTACTGGCAATCGCGTTATTCGATTTCTTTTCCTCGTTTACGCCCTTGTGCCGGTAATGTACCAGCGTCGGGATTACAACCGAAATCCGTCATGACGGATAAGCAGTTGGTGCAATTGATTTGCGCCTATCGACTGTTTAATCCGGAAGTGGAGTTGTCATTGTCGACGCGCGAATCACCGCAGTTTCGCGACAATGTATTACCGTTAGGCATCACGAGTATGTCTGCGGCATCGAAAACACAACCCGGTGGTTATGCGACCGAAGAGGTGGAACTGGAACAGTTCGAAATCAGTGACGAGCGTAGCGCGGCATCGGTAGAAGACATGATCAGAGCGAAAG
>NZ_JAWOUQ010000059.1:0-304 GCF_033339475.1 Vibrio sp. 2304
AATCGTCCTCAATGATCCACGCGTCGCGCTCCGCGGCCCACGCCAGCAGCTGGCGGCGTCGGGGAAGCGACAGCGCGACCCCCAGCGGACTCTGATGGGCTGGTGTGAGCAGGGCAAATCGCGCCTGCGGGTGATGACGCTGGCCCCAGCCGACGTCCATCCCTTCGTCGTCCACGGGAATCGCATCCACCGCCAGCTGCCCAGCCTCGACGACCGGCCGGATAAAGGGATACCCCGGATCTTCCATCCACATATGCTGTCCCGGCTGCGCCAGGGTACGCAGGATAAGGTTCATGGAGGCGGC
>NZ_JAWOUQ010000059.1:314-707 GCF_033339475.1 Vibrio sp. 2304
TGCTGCGGCTGACAGTCGATACTGCGCGACAGGCGTAGATAAGCGACGATAGCCTGGCGCAGAAGCGGATCGCCGCCGGGATCGCCGGGTGCAAGATCGAACCGCGACTGCGTCCGCAGCCGACGCCCCATCACCCGCGCCCACTGCCCGCGCGGAAAGAGATCCAGCGCCGGCAGCCCCATCTGAAACGGCAGCGGCTCCGTCGGCGCGGCCGGTTGCACTGGCGGTACCGGCGCCAGCTGGCGCGGGCTGAGCCGCTCGCTGACAAAGGTCCCCGCCTGCCCACGCCGCTCGAGCCATCCCTGGGCGACCAGCTCTCCCCAGGCGTTTTCGATGGTCGCCCGGGAGACGCCCTGCTCCTGAGCGTACACCCGGCTGGCGGGCAAACGGCTG
>NZ_JAWOUQ010000060.1:0-704 GCF_033339475.1 Vibrio sp. 2304
CGCCGAAAAGCACTCAATTTACCTAAAATTGCTCGAAACGCAATTGATGAACAAAGAGAATAAAGAACGTTTCATGCTGTTGTATTCGCCTGAGGAACGTTATCAGTTATTTTGCCACCACTACCCAGATTTAGAACAACGCATTACCGACAGCCAAATTGCGGCTTACCTCGGCATTACCGCTATCAGCTTAAGCCGTATTAAAGCGCGTTTAGCAAAAGACAGCGAATAAGAGACGTACCAAACAAAAAAGGCTCTTCCAACGAAGAGCCTTTGTTCAATCTAATGACTTATTTAAGAAGACGCGCTCGGAACTGACGCCCTTTCATCTTCCCCGTACTGATAATTTGCAGCGCTTTCTTCGCGGCAGACTTTTCTACAGCAACGTAAGAACGCACAGGGAACAAATGAATCTTGCCCACTTGCGCACCTGGGATGCCATTTTTGCCAGTCAAACAACCAAGAATATCGCCAGGACGAACTTTTTGCTTCTTGCCGCCATCAATGTTGATGGTCACCATCTTCGCTTGGTATGGCTGCTGATTTGATTTCGCTGGCAAGGTCGCTGGTACCACATCCATCTCTAAGTACTCTTCGATACGAGCAACACGTAGACCGTCTGTTTCACCAAAGAAGCTGAACGCCAAACCTTTACTGCCTGCTCGGCCAGTACGGCCAATACGGTGCACGTGCACTTCTGGGTC
>NZ_JAWOUQ010000061.1:0-697 GCF_033339475.1 Vibrio sp. 2304
GTAGCATAAAGAGGAGCTGAGAAAAATAAACTTAAATAAAAAGAAAGACTCAGCCGCATCATACATCCCCTTTAGTAATGTTCACCATTATCATAGTAGGCATTTGGCGATAGTGCAGAAAAAATGACTGCTACATCAATATCTTCACCGACTACACCACGAACTTGTTGTGTAATTACTTTCGCCACCTTGTCTTGGGTCTCTTGTCCTCGATCAAACCACAAAACTTCAACAAAAGGATAAGCAGGACTTACCTCGCCCTCACTAAAGAAAGTTGTGTAGATGTACTCAAAAGTAAAATCTTCTCGTGGACTATTCATTAGTGGCTGGAGCTCGTCAGTCAGTGGCTTTGACAAAGCTTGTACTGCTTGAGGTTCTACAGCGCGAAATCGTAGATGTGGCATAAGGTTAATCCTATATTTGCATTGTCCTAAGATGATAACAGGAACAACAACGCTAATCATCCCAACAACAACTAGACGCGTTCTTAAAAATACCCAGAAAAACGCTAGTAAATATCAACAAGAGCTTGAGATTCCCATCAGTGACATACAACGACAAGGGATCACTAGCGGCTAGATATCAATCCCGCTGGAAATCTGCTGTTCTTTATATAGGGAAAGTAGATAAGAGATTAGGGCAGTTCAGACTTAGCTACCATTAGCTACGCGCCTAGAATCGCCTATTTGGGAACTTG
>NZ_JAWOUQ010000062.1:0-692 GCF_033339475.1 Vibrio sp. 2304
GCGCCCCAGCACCTCCAGCCGTTCAGCGCTCACCACCCCGGGCTTGCGCACCAGGCCCATCAGCGCCCGGGCGGTCATCGATTTGCCGGAGCCGGATTCGCCCACCAGCGCCAGCCGCTCGTTGCCGAGGGTGAAGCTGACGTTGTCCACCACCCGGGCGGTGGGATAGTCGACGGCGAGTCCCTGGACGGTCAGTCGGATGTCAGTCATGTTGCGGCTCCAGAATATCGCGCAGGCCATCGCCCAGCACGTTGATGGCGATCACGGTGATAAAGATGGCGATGCCCGGCGGCATCCACAGCCAGGGGCGACGCTGGAAATCGATCAGACTGTTAGCGGCATCCATCATATTGCCCCACGACGGCGTCGGCGGCACCACGCCGAGGCCGAGATAGCTCAGCGCGGATTCACTGAGAATGGCGTTGGCGACGGCCATGGTCGCCATCACCACCAGAATCGGAATGGTATTCGGCAGCAGGTGGCCAAACAGCCGGCGACGCGCCGACAGGCCCAGCACCTGGGTGGCCAGCATAAAATCGCGTTCGCGCAGGGAGAGACATTGTCCGCGCACCAGCCGCGCCAGTCGGGGCCACTCCAGCAGGCTGAGCATCACCACCACCATATAAATGCGCGAGTCCGGCGAAAAATCGAGCTCAGAAAGCATCGCCCCGGCGACGATCAATAGCGGTAAC
>NZ_JAWOUQ010000063.1:0-685 GCF_033339475.1 Vibrio sp. 2304
TTGTTGCCATTCCTATTGGTTTTGCACCTTGGTGCCAGCTTTATGCATCACTTTATTAAGCAGGACGGAACGTTGCTGAGAATGTTGGGCAAAGCTTGATAAGACAAAACTTGATAAGACAAAACAAGAATGTGCTCCGAAAGTTTCTGAGCAACAAAATGGCAGGTAAGTGATACCTGCCATTTTAATATAAGCGAAGCCTAATTGTTAAATTAGGCTTCGCTTTGGATGACATCAAAATCGGTCGGCGTTCATCACTTTGGACCACGCGGCGACAAAGTCTTCAACGAATTTTCCTGCGTTGTCATCTTGTGCATACAGTTCGGCATAGGCTCTGAGTATTGAGTTTGAGCCGAAGACAAGATCGACGCGGGTCGCTGTCCATTTTACATCTTTGGAGCGACGACTGCGGATTTCGTAAAGATTTTCGCCAACGGGTTCCCACGTGTAGTTCATGTCGGTTAGGTTAATGAAAAAATCGTTGGTAAGTTGGCCGACTCGGTCTGTGAACACACCGTGTTTGCTACCGCCATGATTTGTGCCAAGAACGCGCATCCCTCCGACGAGCACCGTCATTTCAGCGGCAGTTAACCCCATCAACTGGGTGCGATCCAACAGCATTTCTTCTGGTGTTACAACGTAGTTTTGTTTGAGCCAGTTTCGATACCCATCGTGCAACGGTTCT
>NZ_JAWOUQ010000064.1:0-679 GCF_033339475.1 Vibrio sp. 2304
AAAGTGGTGAACCGGCAGGCTTCGGCGTATCCTGGATGTGAGTCCTTCCCGCGCCGAAGCGAGTATTCCAACCCGCCGCCAGACCGTGTCGCAATACTTACCTGTCCTCTACTACCTCCCATTGATATCTTCCTGTATACGTTGACCGTGACGAGTTTTCATCTCATTCAACCGCATGTCCCAGATTAAGCTTACCCGTTGAAATACGGCGTAATGTGCTCTATTACAGACAATGCTATTATCACCAGGCTTTTTGCAGTATGGTTTAATCACTGTTGTAGTTTTGCAGTGAATGCTATCCAGACGACTTAAGGTTGTATTTTGTCTGAGAAATTTCTCATGCCATTCCCGAAGGTTGTCGGCGAGGGAGGCTGGTTTACAGGGGTGACATTGCCCAGTAAACAGGCAATCAATCATGACGGCATTGATAGCCGCCTTGCCGTGGCCGGAAGCCCAAGCCTTCATCATCATGCGGGTATCATCAAGAGGATCAGGGATGTACAGGACGTGGAAACCCCCAGGAAAGATTCATCAGTTCAGCCAGCTCACCCTTTCTTTACCCTTCAGATCGCGGCCTCTTATCGTTAGCAATGGAGCTAGCCCATGATACCGCTCGCGCTCGTAGCAAATTAAAACGTTATCACCACGCTGTTTCAAAATAAAAAGGCAGTCAAATTTA
>NZ_JAWOUQ010000065.1:0-679 GCF_033339475.1 Vibrio sp. 2304
CAACTTACCGAGCTCTTCATTGAAGGCCGTAGTGCCTGATGGGCTGGTGACGATCCACGTAGCAAGGAAGTAGTTCATTGCAGATGAGAATGCAAAGGTGCTTGCGAACAAGTAGTTCGAAGACATTAGGCAACGTTCGAACGCATCGGTTTTACCATTTTCTCTCAAACGCTCGTTAATCAATGCGAGGTTCAAAACCGTGTCGTTCAATACCATTTTTTGCATCAATGGGTAGCGGGTAAAAGTGGAGCCCAATACCGCGATGCCGATCAGGCCGGGAATCAAGGCTTCTTTCAAGGCTAACCAGCGAGTATCAAGCTCCAACAAGCCAATGCCGCCAGTTAATAATACGCTGATAAAACCAAGTGCTGAGATAAAGTTAAATTTCTTGTTGCGGATGAGATCCATACCGCCGTAAACCACAGGAAAGAGCAAAGCGACAACCAGTGCCATTGCGGTTCCTAGGTGCTCTTCGCCACTGTATTTCATCAAGATGAACGAAGGGATGAATACGTTAAAAAGGATCTCGAATAGGGGATTCGACTTTTTCGCCGTCGTGTTACTCATAATTTCCTACTGACTCTATTATGTCGGCTGCCATTGTACTTTGGGTGGAAGTGTTCATCCAGTAACGCCAGATGTAAAGCGTTAACGCACCAAGTTATGTAACGACTTATGA
>NZ_JAWOUQ010000066.1:0-671 GCF_033339475.1 Vibrio sp. 2304
AATTCCGGAACGGCATCATCCGTTCCTTTGGCGCTTTTCGCCTGATGAAAGGCGTACCACAGCGCTTCTTTTTGTGTTTGAGGATCAGAAAAAACGTCCTTTAACGAAGAAAGCACGCTTTGTTTAGAGACAGTCTCTGCTTCCTTGATCGACGCATACCAATCTTTAATTGCGTTGAGTTTCTCTTCTACTTTTGTCAGCGTGTCTTTGGGAGCTGAGCGAGAAACTTCGGCCGTGGTTTCTCGCGTCATAAGCTCGCTCATTCGCTTCGCATCGTCGCGTTCATAGTGACGAACATCGGTTGAATGAGCGGGCGTTTGTCCGACAAAGCTAGGGTCGACTCTCATCCAAGATTCCTAATGTCTTGGGTGAAGCTCGCCGCAAAAGCTTGGCTTTCTTCGCTGCCTTGAGCTGCCAGTTCCATCCAACGTTCAGCTTGGCTTAGTAACCCTGCTTTTGCAGCCGCTAGCGCCGCCAAACTGATTAGATCAGGATACGCGGTGCAAAGTGGCTCAAGTAATCGATGTGCCTCTTCGTACGCGCCTTTGTTCATCAGGCTCGTCGCACGAATCATTACTACGACTTCTTCAGAGCTCGAAGTCTCCTCAAGGCAATCAGCAATCGTATTGGCCTCTTGATGACGATGCATCCCCGTCGCCATCAAAGCAATT
>NZ_JAWOUQ010000067.1:0-663 GCF_033339475.1 Vibrio sp. 2304
AGTCCTTTTGCACTATGGTGCGCATGATACAGCGTTTTATAGGGCATTTAAAAGTTGGCACAGATTTCGCTTTATATTTTTTAAGGCAACAACGCCACTTTTAAGCAGTATGAAGTTTTCGTTACCACGACGACAATGACCAATCCGGGAGAGTTTAAGTATGTCCGCTGAACACGTTTTGACGATGCTGAACGAGCACGAAGTGAAGTTTGTCGATCTGCGCTTCACCGATACCAAAGGTAAAGAACAGCACGTCACGATTCCGTCTCATCAGGTAAATGCCGAATTCTTCGAAGAAGGCAAAATGTTTGATGGCTCCTCGATTGGTGGCTGGAAAGGTATCAACGAATCTGACATGGTCCTGATGCCGGACGCGTCCACCGCGGTCATTGACCCGTTCTACGAAGAACCGACCCTGATCATCCGCTGCGATATCCTCGAGCCAGGCACCCTGCAGGGCTATGACCGTGACCCGCGCTCCATCGCGAAACGCGCTGAAGAGTACCTGCGCGCCACCGGCATCGCTGATACCGTCCTGTTCGGGCCAGAACCAGAATTCTTCCTGTTCGACGACATCCGTTTTGGCGCCTCTATCTCCGGCTCCCATGTCGCGATCGATGACATTGAAGGTGCGTGGAACTCCTCCACCAAATACGAAGGCGG
>NZ_JAWOUQ010000068.1:0-656 GCF_033339475.1 Vibrio sp. 2304
GCAAGCTTGGCTAGAGTCCCGCGTGCCATACCAACAGTCTGAAGTTTTCCGTTTTGGCAACGCAGTAGTCGACGATTGGGAAGGTCAACTTAATGCCTGGCCACTTGACGAAGGTCTTATCGATTATGTAGCTGCT
Organism: Vibrio sp. 2304; assembly: GCF_033339475.1. Classification (NCBI taxonomy): domain Bacteria; kingdom Pseudomonadati; phylum Pseudomonadota; class Gammaproteobacteria; order Vibrionales; family Vibrionaceae; genus Vibrio; species Vibrio sp. 2304. The sequence goes on from NZ_JAWOUQ010000068.1 coordinate 137, forward strand.
GACTACCAATATGAGCTTGGTAACGAAGGTGCAGCGGCAAATATCATTGCCAACACAAGCCTAACGATCGGCCCGTCTAAGCTTGACGTGGCAAAAATCACTCCAGAATTACTTGCTAGCTTGAATGAAGTAGGTGGCTCAGAAGCAAACGCAGCAACGGGTTATCACGCGATCGAATTTCTTCTATGGGGACAAGATCTGAACGGCACAAATGCAGGTGCAGGTCAGCGTGCTTACACGGACTTTGTTGTTGGTTCTGGTTGTACAAATGGTCACTGCGATCGTCGCGGTGAGTACTTAAAAGCCGCGGCCGATCTACTGGTTCAAGATCTTGAATGGATGGAAAAACAGTGGTCTGCTGATGAAAAAGGCAACTACCGTCAAGAGCTACTCACAGGTTCTGCAGAGAATGGTCTACGTAAAATGCTGTTTGGTATGGGCTCTTTGTCTTTGGGTGAGTTAGCTGGTGAGCGTATGAAAGTTGCGCTAGAAGCGAACTCTACGGAAGACGAGCACGATT
>NZ_JAWOUQ010000069.1:0-654 GCF_033339475.1 Vibrio sp. 2304
ACGCGTGGCATTTTTACTATGCGTTGGCTTTAGTGGTTAAGGTGTTATGCGGAACCTTCGGTATTGCGTGCCTCACACCTTAACAAGGCGTTATGCCTTTTGGGAGAAAATATGCAGTTTTACAAAGCAGATGAATATCAGGCATCTTGCGAAAGCCTGTTTCGTAAGTACGAACTTGAGATAGCTGCTTTACTCCCCGATGCATCTATTGAGCATATTGGAGCTTCCTCTATCCCTAATGCTGTATCTAAAGGTGACCTAGACATACTTGTTGGTGTTAACGGCAAGGAACTAGAAGATGCAGTAAAGTTACTTTCTACTCTAGGTTTCAACGAAAAATCCGATACGTTAAGAACTCCGGAGCTTTGCATGCTGGAAAATAGCTCAGGTGAGGATGTCGCTTTTCAAGTTGTAGCTAATGGTTCGGAATTTGAGTTTTTTGCGGGGTTTAGAGACAAACTCCGTAAAAATCCTGAGTTAGTTCAACGATACAATGAGCTGAAAATGTCTTGTACAGGTTGGTCTCACGAAGAGTATCGTCGGAAAAAATCAGCTTTTATTGAGCGCGTGTTAGGGCAGGCATAACAAACTGTTTAAGAGTGATTCGCAACGCGTGGCATTTTTACTATGCGTTGGTTTTAGTGTTTAAGGTGG
>NZ_JAWOUQ010000070.1:0-653 GCF_033339475.1 Vibrio sp. 2304
CAGTCGAGTTTATCCAAAAACAAAATATGGTGGTTGATACTCATGCCGAGCACCACCTGATACTCCCCAGCTTGAAACGCAAACGCGCGAATATTCAGCGAGTCCTCACTCCATTCGATGGCACGCTCGTGATTTAAAACCTGAGGCGAGCTAATGCTGTAGGCTCGGTTCTGAGGAATCGTCAGGCTCGAGTTCTGATACACGCTCTGCTTGCCTTCAAACACCCACATATAGAGCGTACTGTTATTCGCTTGCTTGAACACATCCTCTGGCGAGCGTTTTAACTCGTTCTCAATGGCATTGAACTTACTGGAAATATAGCTGAAATCTTGCAAATAAAAGTGGCGTTCAATGGCGTACTGTAGGATGAAAGCCAAAGAAAAATAGGTCACAAACGTCATACTAACAAACATCAGCACGAGCTTGTTTTTCATGGAAAAAGGCAGCGAGAACTTAGGCATCACGACTCTCTTCGAGTTTGTAGCCCATCCCTCTGACAGTGTGAATCAGAGGTTTATCGAACGGTTTGTCCACTTTGCTACGCAGACGTTTGACCGCCACATCAATCACATTGGTATCGCTGTCAAAGTTCATATCCCACACTAACGACGCAATGGTGGTACGTGAAAGTACTTGGCCAGTTTTGCGCATCA
>NZ_JAWOUQ010000071.1:0-639 GCF_033339475.1 Vibrio sp. 2304
TAACGTCGCCACGTCAATATTTCCCCATCCGCGCGCTTTACCGACATTCACCGCTGCCCGATATATCGTTTCATCAGCGTGGAGATCGCTACGATTACATTTATTCTTGAGATAGCGCGTCCCGGCCGCCACGGACGAGAGCTGCTCGAGCTGCGCCTGGCTGCTGATAGCCGGGCTGAGCGTTGAGGCGGGTTTTTGTTGGCAGCCAGAGAGAAGGGCTACCATGCAAAGCGGAAATATAAGCGGAATACGCATCATAGAGTAATCAAAATAATGAATCACTGGCCGCTAGTTTAACAAATATTTCCCTGGTGTCATCATAAAATATTATTCTGCATAAATGTTAACAGGCTCTCATTTTTATCAGCGGAAAGGCGCTTAATCGACTTTACTTTTATCAATAATAAACGTTGGCGCTGGGAAAATATATTTTCATCCGCGGATGATGCCACTGCGTTGACCGGCAGGAAGCGCGCCGTTTTTTATGTTATTAAAAAACATACTCTTTCCCATCTTGTTACGTGCGCAGGAGGTAAAATGCTGGTTAAGAATGTCGCATTTTAGTGCTATCCTGTATGCCCTGAACATTACGTGCTATGTTCTGACTTATTCTGCCGATGATGCGTTTAACCCAATGAT
>NZ_JAWOUQ010000072.1:0-633 GCF_033339475.1 Vibrio sp. 2304
TATCGCGACGGTCACCCGTCACGTTAAAAATGAACGGTTGCGGAAGATTCACGTACGCAATTGGGTTAGCCGCTGCGGCCTGTGTTTGCTGCGACTCCGCCTCTGCAGCTTGAGCCGAATCATCCGATCCCATTAAAAAGAACGCCGCCGCGCCACCACCACCGAGCAGAACCACGGCTGCAATAATGATGATCAGTAGCTTGCTTTTACCTTTTGGTGCATCGGCACCTTGTAGCTGTTCTTCTGCCATTGTTTTCTCTAGTTATTTGTTCTTGTTCAAGATGGTTGATGTTACGACATTAGGCGTAAAAACTAATTCCATCACGCTTTGAAACCACATTCAAATCAAGATTCACATCGGCATCAAAGTTTTCATCTGACTGGCCAGAAAAACCGCGTCCAGACGTGCCTTGGCCATTTTGTTCAGCCGCTGCGTAACCACTTTGCTGTTGTCCACTGCTTTGCTGCTGAACCGAGGAATCCGCCAGTTGCATCCCTTGTTGAGCCAACATTTCACGTAGACGTGGCAATGTTTGTTCAATAATGTCACGCGCTTGTGGGTTGGTAACCGTAAAATGCACGTTGGCCAAATCGTTGTTCATCGTCATGCGAATTTGCATACGGCCAAGCTCT
>NZ_JAWOUQ010000073.1:0-632 GCF_033339475.1 Vibrio sp. 2304
TACCATATTGATCTTTTGCACTAAATAGTAATCGATATCTATTTGCTGCAAAACCTGATGGTAATGAATCAACCATTACATTATTTGTTGTGTCATATATGCCTTTGAATTCTATTGTATCAACATTTGATGGCATAGCTATAGTTACTTGTGCGTTTAGTACTGTAGCAGATGCTGCATGCACACCTGTCAAATAAACAACTTGATTAGGAGTAAATATTCCACTTGTTGTTAATTTCAAAACTCCAGCGCGGTTATCAGATGTACTTCCTGAAGAAGCTGTCCAAACAATATCTTGTCCTGTCATTTCTTCACCATATTGGTTTAGAACTCTATAAAGAACTGTTGCTTCTTTTCCACTCAAATCTTTTAAAGGAGCTTTGTCTGACAACAATTCAATCTTTGAAACTTTAACATCTTCAGCTGAGAATGTTGCTGTTAAAGCTTCATCTGTTAATCCACTTACTTTTACAGTGTAATCACCTTTAATAAGGTTAGTTACAGTTGTAATAACTGCTGATTTAGCATCATCAGCAAATACTATGCTTTCAGTATTTACAGCGACTGGACCTCTGTTAACAGTTATAACTGCTTTTGTTTTGTCAACTGGTTGGTTAAATGTTACAGTGATT
>NZ_JAWOUQ010000074.1:0-630 GCF_033339475.1 Vibrio sp. 2304
ACGGTCATCATCCACCATGATCAGCATGCCATCGCGTTCGACAACCGGACGTTTATCAGCAAGATAAAGCGGGACAATTTCGATGTTCTCTAGGTAGATGTATTGCCAGATATCAAGCTCGGTCCAGTTAGAAAGTGGGAACACTCGAATGCTCTCGCCTTTATTCACTTGACCGTTGTAGGTTTTCCAAAGTTCTGGACGTTGGTTTTTCGGATCCCAGGTATGGTTCTTGTCACGGAACGAATACACTCGCTCTTTTGCGCGTGATTTTTCTTCATCACGACGAGCACCACCAAAAGCAGCATCGAAGCCATATTTGTTTAGCGCCTGCTTAAGACCTTGCGTTTTCATGATGTCCGTATGCTTTGACGAGCCATGAACAAACGGGCTACATCCCATTGCGATGCCTTCTGGGTTCTTATGAACCAAAAGCTCAAAACCGTATTTTTCCGCAGTACGATCGCGGAATTCGATCATTTCGCGAAATTTCCAATCGGTATCCACATGCAGCAGCGGAAACGGGATCTTTCCTGGGTAAAACGCCTTACGCGCCAAATGCAGCATCACTGATGAATCTTTACCAATCGAATACATCATGACTGGGTTATCAAACTCAGCAGCAACTTCGCG
>NZ_JAWOUQ010000075.1:0-629 GCF_033339475.1 Vibrio sp. 2304
GGAAATTTTAGGTGGTATGAACCTGATGAAGACTACAGCTTTACTGTAATAAACAATGGAGAAGTAGACACAACACCACCACAATTAATCAGCGTAGAATTTGACAAGATAGAAGTAGAAGCAGGAGATACAATAACAGTCACAGCAAAGGGAACAGATGACATCTCAGGAGTTAGTTCGATATATGTATATTTTGAAGGTAATACGGGACAACAATTACCTGGAATTAGTTTATACAAAACAGATAAAGCAGACACATATAAAGGGATAGTAAGGATTGGCAAATACGAAGAACCAGGCATACGAAAATTAACACGAATAGAAATGCAAGACAATGCAGGCAATCGGAAATCATACACACCTGAAGAAGACTACAGTTTTACTGTAATAAACAATGGAGAAGTAGACGTAACACCACCAAAATTAATCAGCTTGGAAATTGATAAGACAGAAGTAGAAGCAGGAGATATAATAACAATCACAGCAAAAGTAACAGACGATTTATCGGGAGTTAGTAGTGTCGAAGTATTTTTTGTAAGTGAGTTTAAAAGATCATCAAGCATGATCAGTTTATATAAAACTAATGTAGGAGACACATATAAGGGGATACTTACAATCGGGAAATATGA
>NZ_JAWOUQ010000076.1:0-625 GCF_033339475.1 Vibrio sp. 2304
GAAACGAGAGCCAAAGCAAGGAAAATAAACATCCAACGAACCATGGTGTTGTCTCCTTATTTTTTAAAGTGAAAGCTCAACATTAGTTATTACTGAACAACTTCAAGCTTATCGACAACCTTATTTACATCGTTGGTATTATTTGCAATCGATAATGCCAGATCATGCTCGGCATCTGAGTTCACTTTACCGGTTAAGGTTACGGTTTTATTTTCTGTAGTGACATCAATGTCTGTACCACTAACGCTGGTATCCATCAGTAAACGAGTTTTCACAATAGTAGTAATTTTTGAATCCGTTAATGCAGCAAATGCATCAGAATCGGCATCTTGTTTATTCTCACTCACAACCGTTAGCTCGTTATTTACTTTTTTCACACCATCAAGGCCTGAAACCAACTCTTCTGCCAGCGACTTTTCCAAATCGTTATTGACCGAACCTGTCAGCGTAACCACCTGATTTTCAACATCAGTGTTGATATCAAAAGAGTTCAGGTTGCTATTAAGCAGTAAGGTGGTTTCTGCTTTACCATCTAGCCAAGCGTCCATGGATTCTTTTTCCCATTTATCACTGGCTAATACTGCGGTAGATGACGTTGCAAGAACTGAAGTAAGTACAATTTTAG
>NZ_JAWOUQ010000077.1:0-617 GCF_033339475.1 Vibrio sp. 2304
TTAATATTTCTACAGACATTGGATTGCAAACATACAGTATAGGAAAGGTTAATGAAAGGCATAATATATTTTCAATAATTGAAAAATCAATAATAAATAAATTTAGAAACAATATTTTATATATTGTAATTAATGATCTTGATAATATAGGCAACGAAGTGTTAGAATTTATCGATTATTTGCTAATTAGATTAAAGGAATACAAGGTATTTCTTCTGCTTTCTTCAAGTGAGTCAACAACATTTATAGATTTTAATAATTATGTTGACTATTGGCAAGAAAATGAATTAATTGTCAAATATCATTTAAACAATTTAGATAAAGTAAGCAGTGAAAAATTTGTACAAAAAGTTCTAGGTATGGGATATCCACCATATGAATTTGCAGATAAAATATATAGGGAATCAAAAGGGAATCCCAGATATATGGAAATATTGCTTAGATATCTTTACGACAATGGAACTATGTACATGAACGACAACGGTAATTGGGCATTAAAAATTGACAATTATGAAGAGTTAACTTTTCCTAAAAATGTAGAAGAAAGATTTAAAGTACTCTTGAATGAATTGACAAAAACCGAGATAACTTTATTATCCTTTATTTCATGTGTAGAT
>NZ_JAWOUQ010000078.1:0-614 GCF_033339475.1 Vibrio sp. 2304
CTATGCGTTGGTTTTAGTGTTTAAGGTGGTATGCGGGAGCTTCGGTATTGCGTTGCTCACACCTTAACAGGGCGTTAACTGGCGCAGAAAATACGAAAGAACAATGATACAGTTTCTAGGTTCAGAGGTTTAGCGTGTTCGGTCGGTTTCCTTAGCTGAGCTAATGCGAATAATTTCAGTTTTATACTTAAGTTTACTGATGTGAAAGGCGGGACAAAGCCTTCTAATAAAATAAGGCATTCGCGATTAGTTCGGCGCACTTACATCGCCGAAGTATGGTGTTGTGAGACGCATTTCAAACTAAAGATAAACGGTAATCTTTTGGTTAAATGCATATTTGGGTTAGCTTTTCTAATCATTAATTAGCAAAACGAGCTTTGGCGAAAGTGGCTGAAAGAACGGCGAAAACTGAAAGGCGCTCAGTTAACAAACTGTTCAAGAGGGATTCGCAACGCGTGGCATTTTTACTATGCGTTAGTTTTAGTGTTTAAGGTGGTATGCGGCGGCTTCGGTATTACGTTGCTCACCCCTTAACAGGGCGTTATAGCGCACGATAAAATTGAATATGGATGGTCATGGATAATATCGAAAAAGAGCTCTATCAAGCAGCAATA
>NZ_JAWOUQ010000079.1:0-614 GCF_033339475.1 Vibrio sp. 2304
TTGATGTCTCGCTGCCAAAGTAAAACTAAGATTTGGGCTCTGAGCGACAACCCAGCCTTGCTTGCACAAATGACCATTCTACGCGGTGTTGAACCTTTGTATTTCAAAGCAGCAGAAAGCCACGTTGATCTCGCGCCACAATTAGTGGAATGCTTACGTCAAAAGGCCAACGAAGCACATATTTCCTCCATTTTGATGACCCAACTCGACTCCATCGAAGGCATGGGTGAAATCAACGCGTGTCGCTTGCTGAGCTTGAATGTGTCTTCTCACATGAAGCCAGCGGAAGAAATCGCAGCTTAGGTTTACCTCCCCCTTATTCAAGCTCGACCTTGAATTTCTCCCCCATAACTTGCTCCACAGGGACTTGACCTGCCAAATGGCAGGTCCTTTTTATTGCGCACGATATAACCAACCATTCGCTGACTCTTGGAATATGAGCGTTAACTTAATGAAATCGCATTCACAACTTGTTATTGTAGAGCGATTGTTATCCCTAAAAGCGTGCCCCTTTGAAAGAGAACACTCCCGTCGTCGAATTTAGCAACGTAAACAAGTGGTATGGCGATTACCACGCTCTAAAAGATATCAACTTCTCCGTACATTCTGGCGAG
>NZ_JAWOUQ010000080.1:0-612 GCF_033339475.1 Vibrio sp. 2304
TTATTTAAATCTACATTGCGGCAAGCAAGCTTTTCGCAAATAGTTTGTTTTCTAGCTAACACATGCTCCTGGAAGTTATCTCTGGCATATAGAAGGTATAAATATAGCTGAAGCGCTACAAGCTCAAAATGGTATCTATTATGCATTGACTGGAAGGCGCTGATTGTCCTGTCTTCGCTAACGATGCCTGCCATAGGCAGCTTACACCATCCGTCATGAATGCACCCATCAACATCCACTGTATAGATTTTCTTTCTTTTTGACGCGGGCGATAGGTATTTAATTAGTTTTTTATTATCGAGCAATTTGAGACCTTCATTTACCAAAGATCGGCTGATAGAAGCTATTTCGCTTATTTCTGTAAACGTAAGTTTTACGGTTCGCACTCCATCATCCTCTTCTTTTCCAAAGAGACAAAAAGTTATATATATCTTTATGGCGGCAATGGCATGTGAAGTCTCTAAACTATTAAACTCTGTCAGTCTATTACCGATCCAGAGTGATGGCATTTTTTTCCAATATAACATTAGTGATTCCTTTATGCGGAAATGAAAGTGAAATAAATCATAATTAACACACAAATGGCCAATGCAAGACTAGTAAGTGACCCTG
>NZ_JAWOUQ010000081.1:0-612 GCF_033339475.1 Vibrio sp. 2304
TGAATCGTCACGCTTCTATGTTGAGCTGCATAAGCTCGGCGTTAATATTCAGTGCTTCGATGTTGGCGGCGGTCTGGGCGTGGACTATGAAGGTACCCGTTCACAGTCCGACTGTTCGGTGAACTACGGCCTGAATGAGTACGCCAACAACATTATCTGGGCGATCGGCGATGCCTGCGAAGAGAATGGCCTGCCGCACCCGACGGTGATCACCGAGTCCGGCCGCGCGGTGACCGCGCACCATACCGTGCTGGTTTCCAACATCATCGGCGTGGAGCGTAACGAATACACCGAGGCGACCCCGCCGGCGGAAGACGCTGCGCGTCCGCTGCAGAGCATGTGGGAAACCTGGCAGGAGATGCACGAGACCGGCAATCGCCGCTCGCTGCGCGAATGGCTGCACGACAGCCAGATGGACCTGCACGATATCCACATCGGCTACTCCTCAGGCACCTTCAACCTGCAGGAGCGCGCGTGGGCGGAACAGCTGTATCTGAACATGTGCCATGAAGTCCAGAAACAGCTCGACCCGAGCAACCGCGCGCATCGTCCGATTATCGACGAACTGCAGGAGCGGATGGCGGATAAGATTTACGTCAACTTCTCGCTGTT
>NZ_JAWOUQ010000082.1:0-609 GCF_033339475.1 Vibrio sp. 2304
TCGCAGGGCGAACCGTATTTTTTGATGACATTGGCTATATCTCTCACTAGCTTGCTCTCGGGGTTTGCCAAGTAGCAGTTCAAACCCTTTAACGCCTCCTGACACAACATTTCTCCGCAACTCATGAAAGCTACCTCCCTATCTCTAATTTTGCTTCTTTTATGACTTCTATCTTCTTAACTCCTCAAGCATCTTCTGATATTCCTCAGCCGTCTCGGGCAGTATGTGGTAGCAGTGCTGATCCTCCGGGAATTTGCCCGTCTTTACGTCCTCTATGAAAGCCTTGAAAGCATTTGTCTCAACTTCTGCAACGTTTGCGTACTTCTTTACGAACTTTGGAGTGAAGGCCTGGAATAACCCTAGCATGTCTCCGCATATGAGAAGCTGTCCGTCGCAGGGAGCTCCTGCTCCTATGGAGTAAACGGGTATGGAAAGGTCTTTTGCTATGAATTCTGTTAGTTCTGGCGGTACCGCCTCAAGAAGTAGGGCGAAAGCTCCGGCTTCCTCTATGGCCCGGGCGTCCATTATTAGGTCTCTGGCGCTTTTTGGGTCTCTGCCCTGTGCCTTAAATCCCCCAAGGACTCCTGAACTTTGAGGGGTAAGACCGAT
>NZ_JAWOUQ010000083.1:0-608 GCF_033339475.1 Vibrio sp. 2304
CAGTGTCATAAGCGACTTGTAAACCATTTTGAAAACATTTAGGTTTACAAGTCTACACTGAACTTACTTACAATGAAACGTACACAAAATATTTCGCGCAGCATCGAGGCGGCAAGCGAGAACATCCCCAGGAGCATAGTTCACTATGTGACTGGGAGGCGCGAGTGCCGCCAACAAAGAGGCTGTGTGAAATAGGAAGTGTACGACCTTTTGGAGAGGAAAATGGCTCACCAACCTCGCTGGACAATGTCGCAAGTAACGGAATTATTTAATAAACCGCTGATCGATCTGCTATTCGAAGCACAGCAAATCCATCGTCAACACTTTGATCCGCGCCAGGTGCAGGTCAGCACCCTGCTGTCGATCAAAACCGGCGCCTGCCCGGAAGATTGTAAATATTGCCCGCAGAGCGCACGCTACAAAACCGGCCTCGAAGCCGAGCGCCTGATGGAGGTTGAGTAGGTGCTGGAATCAGCGCGCCAGGCGAAAAACGCCGGCTCCACCCGCTTCTGCATGGGCGCGGCGTGGAAAAACCCCAATGACCGCGATATGCCTTACCTGGAGCAGATTGTGAAAGGGGTGAAGGCGCTGGGGCTGGAGTCCTGTAT
>NZ_JAWOUQ010000084.1:0-604 GCF_033339475.1 Vibrio sp. 2304
CGAAGCCTATCAATTGCTTGCCAGCTTGGAACAAAAGCAATGTTTGAGCGATATTCCTGGGCCATTACTCGCTCATCTTAATCCAATCATGACGCTTGACCTGATTGAAGGTTTTACGCTGCAAACCGCGTAAGGAGGATACGATGACAGATTCTGTTAAAAGCCTGATTAGCCGCTACGACGAATACACCAACAGCTTACAAACTCACGCAATGCCGTTGTTGCTGCTGTTTTGCCGTTTATGGGTCGCTTGGGTGTTTTTTAATTCCGGCCTTATCAAAATTGCTTCATGGGATAGCACCTTGTACTTATTCGAATTTGAGTATCAAGTTCCGTTGCTACCTTGGGAATTTGCCGCCTATTCAGGCACATTCGCAGAGTTAGTTCTTCCGGTCTTTTTAGCGCTTGGATTGTTTACTCGCCCTATCGCTGCCATGTTGTTTGTATTCAACATTATCGCTGTCCTGTCCTACCCACTACTGTGGGAGAAAGGTTTCCATGACCATCAACTCTGGGGGTTAATGATTTTGATTGTGATGCTGTGGGGAGGCGGTCCATTTTCGCTCGACCGATTGCTAAAAGACAAATTCGTCAGATAGAAAAA
>NZ_JAWOUQ010000085.1:0-599 GCF_033339475.1 Vibrio sp. 2304
ATATGATTTCCTCTATCTCATCTAACCTTTTCTCTAAATCCTTAAATCTATCTTCATCAGAGGTTCTTTCTTCTTTCTTGTAAGCCTGTTGATTATCAATGCTAATTCTCTCTATGTATATTCCAAATAATATTAAAATGAATGCTATTATAACAAGAAAATTAAACATCCTAATCCTCCATAAAATCTTTAATATAGCTTTTTAACTTAAGTAGTATTTTCCCATGGATTTGAGACACTCTAGCTATAGATATATCCAATATATATGCAATTTCTTTTAAAGTGAGTTCTTCTACATAGTATAAATTCAAAATAATTTGTTCTCTCTCATCTAACTTTTCTATTGCAATTTTTAATTTCTCTTTTTTTTCTTTATCAATATATTCATCTTCTGGTGATTTAATCTTTTCATCTTTTATAGTATCTAGTAGATTAAACTCCTCGCCCTCTTTAGTGTAGAGTGTAGATTCTAAAGATATATTTGCTAAATAATGAAGGGTTTCATATATTTTATACATATCCTTAGATTCTAAGTTCTACTCTTTCATTATTTCCTGTTCTTTAGGTTCCCTATTTAATTTTCTCTCTAGATTGTCTTT
>NZ_JAWOUQ010000086.1:0-598 GCF_033339475.1 Vibrio sp. 2304
TCATTCTGTAAATAAGGCTTTGCCTTGAAATATTTAGATTTCTTGCTGTCTTAGTTACATTCCACTTGTTTTTTTCGAGAGATTCTAATATCATTTTCTTCTCTAATTCATTAATTGCACTGTCTATATCATTGGTCTTTATATCACTTTCATTGTTTTCATTAAAAATGATTTCTTTTAAATAATCAGGAATATTGTCAAGTCTTAAATATTTCTCATTATCTAATGACCTGACCATTATATTTTCAATAAAATGTTCTAATTCTCTTATATTCCCTGGCCAAGTATATTTTCTCATTATCTCTTTTAGAGAATCTTCAATTCCTATTATATTTTTGTTCATTGTCTTATTAAATTTTTTTATATAATAATCAGAAATCTCAAATATGTCACTTTCCCTCTTATTTAGAGGTGGAATATATAGATTATATCCAGATATTCGGTAAAAAAGATCTTGCCTTAATCTTCCTTTTTCAACTAATTCGTAAGGATCTTCATTCATTGCACTTATAATTCTGCATTTTATTGGAAATGTTTCTTTCCCACCAACTCTTCTGGCACTCTTTTCTTGAAGTGCTCTAAGCAACTTAGTTTGCAT
>NZ_JAWOUQ010000087.1:0-597 GCF_033339475.1 Vibrio sp. 2304
GGCACCCAGGCCATATTCCTCGCCTATATGCGCCATCCCGACCTGACGCCGGTCATGAACGACGCATTACGTTTTTCGCAGCAAGGGATGACCACTATCTTTGGCCTGGCGGGCGCCTCGCTGGCGTTCTACCACACCGCGAAACCGGAGAAGAAAGCGATGGCGAAGGCGATTCTGCTGCCGGCGATTATCACCTCGATGCTGACCGGCATCACCGAGCCGATTGAGTTCACCTTCTTATTTGTCTCACCGCTGCTGTGGGTGATCCACGCGACGTTAACCGCCGCCTCGCAGGCCATTTGCGACATCTTCACCGTACGTCCCTGGGGAGCATCGGGCCTGATCGAGTTTCTGATCTATAACCTGCCGCTGCCGGTCTCCTTAACGCGCTGGCCGGGCTATGTCCTTATCGGTATCGGCCAGTTCGCCGTCTACTACGTGATTTTCCGCACCCTGGTGGTGAAGCTGAACCTGAAAACGCCGGGCCGGGAAGATGACGAGAACGTGAAGCTCTACAGCAAAGCAGAGTACCGCCAGAAAGTCGCGCAACCGCAGTCGGTCACCGATGACATTATCCGCGGCCTCGGGGGCAAGGAG
>NZ_JAWOUQ010000088.1:0-588 GCF_033339475.1 Vibrio sp. 2304
CTCAGCTTACGCAGCGGCTGACGACCCACGCGCTCAACGTCATCTTTCAGATACGGGTTTTCAAAGCGACCGAGGATTTTCTGAATGTATGCCGCATGTTTTGCTGCATCAAAACCATAGCGTTTGATCAGTACCGCGCCGCTCTCTTCCATCGCACCTTTTACCACTGCGCGGATTTTCTCGTCGAGAATCGCGTCACGAATGGTCTGATGACCGGCCAGTTTTCCGAGGTACGCGGTTATAGCATGACCCGTGTTCAGGGTGAAGAGTTTACGTTCGACAAATGCCATCAGGTTGTCGGTTAACTCCATGCCTGGGATGTTCGGCAGTGCGCCTTTGAACTGCGTTTTATCGACAATCCATTCGCTGAAGCTTTCAACCGTCACTTCCAATGGGTCATCGTTGGCGGCTTCTGCTGGTGGCACGATGCGATCGACAGCGGAATCAACAAAGCCAACGAACTCGTCTGCTTTTGCATGCAATGATTTATCTAAGTGTTTGTAAACTTCACCTTTTAGGTGCGTAGTGCCACGCACCATATTTTCACAGGCGATGATGTTAAGTGGCGCGTCATTGGCAGCTTCAAAA
>NZ_JAWOUQ010000089.1:0-586 GCF_033339475.1 Vibrio sp. 2304
ACACCAGAAAGCTGATTGTTTTCACCAATAAACTGAGCGACAAACGCGTTACTCGGAGATTCATACAGCTCCGTTGGCGGGGCAAGTTGCTGCACTTCGCCTTGATTAAAACCTGCGATTCGGTCAGACATAGTGAGCGCTTCATCTTGGTCATGCGTGACATACAAAATCGTAATACCGAGCTTTTCGTGCAGGTGTTTAATCTCCATCTGCATTTGCTCACGAAGTTGCTTGTCCAACGCGCCCAAAGGCTCATCCATCAGGACGAGTTTCGGTTCAAACACAAGCGCTCTCGCCAACGCGACACGTTGTTGCTGCCCGCCAGATAACTGCTTTGGATAACGACTGGCAACGTGCCCCAACTCGACCATGTCCAGTGCGCTCTGTACTTTATTTTGAATGGTTTGATTATCGAGCTTGCGCACTTTTAGAGGAAAAGCGAGGTTCTCCGCAATCGTCATGTGAGGAAACAGCGCGTAGTTTTGAAATACCATTCCGATGTCGCGTTTATGTGGCGCGAGATTGTTTACCGGAACGCCATCAATGTAAATCTCCCCGCCAGTTGCCGTTTCGAAACCCGCCAGCA
>NZ_JAWOUQ010000090.1:0-585 GCF_033339475.1 Vibrio sp. 2304
GGCTAAACCATCCGGCGTCGGCTGTACGGCATAGTGCAGCGCAATGCCAAACTCTGAGCCATCGCCGAGCAGGCGCTGGAAATCACGTAGGTCGTCCGGCGTGGTGATGATCAGGATCTCACGTATCCCGGCCAGCATTAATACCGACAGCGGGTAGTAGATCATCGGCTTGTCGTAGATCGGCAACAACTGCTTCGATACGCCACGGGTGATGGGATGCAGTCGCGTTCCGGAACCGCCCGCCAGAATAATACCTTTCATCATTCCCCCCAGAGATGATTAGCTTTGCAGCCCAAGACGCTCGCCCTGATAGCTTCCGTCCTGAACCTGACGCCACCAGGCCTCGTTCGCCAGATACCACGCCACGGTCTTACGCATACCGGAGGTGAAAGTCTCTGCCGGCGTCCAGCCCAGCTCGCGGGCAATCTTCGAGGCATCAATGGCATAGCGCAGATCGTGGCCCGGACGATCGGCAACGAAGGCGATCAGATCGCGATAGTGCGCCACGCCCTGCGGCTTATCCGGCGCCAGCTCTTCCAGCAGCTGACAAATGGTTTCCACCACCTCGATATTTTTACGTTCGTT
>NZ_JAWOUQ010000091.1:0-584 GCF_033339475.1 Vibrio sp. 2304
TGAATGATGGCCTACGCACGCCAGGTGCCATCATGCTCGGTGGGGGTAACCCGGCCGCCATTCCTGCCATGCGCGATTACTTTCACCAAGCCAGTGAAGAAATGCTCGCCAGTGGCGAACTCGTCGCCGCGCTCACTAATTATGATGGCCCTCAGGGTAAAGACGTGTTCGTCAAAGCGCTCGCTCAGCTGTTTCGTGAAACATACGGCTGGGACATCAGTGAGAAGAATATTAGCCTGACGAATGGCAGCCAAAGCGGGTTCTTCTACCTATTTAATTTGTTTGCTGGTCAGCAGCCAGATGGTTCGCACAAAAAAGTCCTGTTGCCTATCGCACCGGAATACATTGGCTACGGTGATGCAGGTATCGATGAAGACATTTTTGTTTCGTACCATCCAGAAATAGAGCTACTCGACAACGGCCTATTCAAATATCACGTTGATTTTGAAAAGCTCACCGTCGATGACTCCGTCGCAGCAATTTGTGCATCTCGCCCAACCAACCCAACAGGTAACGTACTGACTGACGAAGAAGTGCGTAAACTGGACAAATTGGCGCGCGAGAACAACATCCCACTGATCATC
>NZ_JAWOUQ010000092.1:0-583 GCF_033339475.1 Vibrio sp. 2304
TGGCGGCGCCTGAGCCGCTATGCCTTCTGGACCGCGCTGGCCTGCGTGCTGATTTCCCTGGGCAGTCTGTTCGCCGACAGCGAGCTGGTGGCGTGGCTGCTGAGCCTGTTCAGCCACTCGGCGCTGATGCGGATCCTGCTGCCTGCGCTGCTGGCAGTCGTCTGCTACGGCTGGGGTTTTCGCCGCCAGCGGCGGGAGACGCAGTGGCACTACAGCACCGAGGCGATTTTGTTTCTGGGCGTCGTCTTTACCGCGGTGGCGCTATGGCAGCTTGGCGAACGGCTGGATAACGGCAGCGGCCATATCGCACCGCTGTTTCTGGCCGGATGCGTGATTTACGGTGCCATTGGCTATATTGCCCGCTCCGGGCTGGTGTGGCTCTTTTTTCTGCTGGCGCTGGGCAACTGGTTCGGCGCGGAAACCGGCTACGTCTCGGGGTGGGGCGCCTACTGGCTGGGCATGAACTACCCGATTCGCTTCGTCCTGTTCGGCGGCGCGCTGCTGGCGCTCTGCTACGGCGCGCAATCCCTGCTTCGCCAGCGGCAGCTGTTTACCGTCAGCAAGGCGATGGGCCTCACATACA
>NZ_JAWOUQ010000093.1:0-583 GCF_033339475.1 Vibrio sp. 2304
CAGTCGACGGAAATAATCACGCGTTTTGGAATGAAATTGATCCGGTTTAACTCCGGTGCCAGGTAACTGCTGGAACATTGAACGCCAGTTGGCGTCAACAGAGTCAGGATCGGTTAAGAAGTCTTCATAGAGCTGTTCTATCCAGCTCTGGTTCGAACCAGAGAGGTAAGAAGAGTCCAGCCAGGCTTTCATTGCGCCGTTCTGCATCGTGATCCCTTAAGCATTCATATGCTTATTTCGCCGTAGAAACTACCACGCACACCGAGTGCACGTGCCGGGGTTCACTTGTTGCGGACGAGTTGTGGTTTCTATCCGCTAAGGAACCTTTAACAACTGCCATTAATCTTCAGCGTTCAGGCTGCGGTTGCGTTGGCTGCCTTCGCTTACCCCGGTCACATAGTTCACTCTGCTCCCGGGGATGCGCTCAGTTGCCGCCTTACCTCGCATTGAACGCCTCGATTACTGGTACATCTTGTGGCGGTTTTTAAAGATTTCCTGCTATATCCCCCGGCGGCGCTAACGCTTGCCGGGGCTACTGCTTTGGTAGCCCGGATAAGCGCTAGCGCCATCCGGGACAGACCGT
>NZ_JAWOUQ010000094.1:0-582 GCF_033339475.1 Vibrio sp. 2304
TTTTTTTATGCAAAAAAATAAAACTGAAAAAAACTTAAATAAAACTGAAATAAAACTTAAATAAAATTAAAATAAAACCTCAAAATGGTATCATTACAAAAAGAAAAGAAATTGGAAGTGATAAATATGGAGTGTAAAGTGAATACTGATTTTTACTTTAGCTTTATTCCTATATACAATGATGAGAATAAGTTTTCAGATTTTATTTTAATTGAAGTTAGTGATAATTTTGAAGAAATATTTAATTTAAATGATATTGATAATAATCCTATAGTTGGGAAAAGAATCTCAGACATTATATTTTATTTTAATGATTTTTTTCCTTCTTTTAAGGAAGTATACTATAAGCTTTTGCCAGAATCAAATAAGAAATACAAAAAATATATTTATGAATTAAATAATTATTATTTGATAAATATGTTCGCAACTGCAGATCTAAAGACATACTTATATTTTTCAGATATCAGTTTTATAAATTAATAAAAATATTATTTTTGTAAATTGGCAAACTTATCGAAAGGTAAGGACGCAAAGCCATGAGTCTAAAGCTATTAGCCAGGACAGTCAAGCTGCTTTTTAAAG
>NZ_JAWOUQ010000095.1:0-577 GCF_033339475.1 Vibrio sp. 2304
TGAGCTTTGTGTGCGTTCGGATTTTGGCAACGGATCGTGTTTTAGCTTTAGTTTGCAGTTGCCTAAACGAAGTCAGCCTCATTCTGAACCGGTAGAACTGAATGCAAATCGACTATTGTTGATTGATGATTATCAACCACGCGTGGAACACTTGATGCGCTTAGCTAAAGAGATTGGCATCGAGGTGACTCATCGCAACGATTGGTCTGCGGCGCAGTCTTTGGGCAGAGATTTGGACGATTTTGACCGCATCATCGCGAGCGTGAATAATGCTCAGGATAGAGATGCGCTCTATGATCTTGATGCGACAGAATCAGCCGCCAAACGGGTACTGTTTCTCGCCCCTTGCGTGATGGAGGAAGGACAGGCATGGTCGTGCGAACGGGATCGTTTACTGCCGCAACCTGTCACGCAGCATAAACTGCAAACTCTGCTTTCTAGCAAAATACAAAAGCGTCGAGCGCTTTCCTCACAAGACAATCCAGATTTTTCTAATTTGCACCTTTTGGTTGCAGAAGACAGCCATATCAACCGAATCTTGATTGAAAAAATGTTGCAAGACACCGGTGTGAAACTG
>NZ_JAWOUQ010000096.1:0-574 GCF_033339475.1 Vibrio sp. 2304
TTAATTTCGGAAATACATACATGGGAGTTGTTTTATATGAAAAAATACATATTAAATCACAAATTTTTACTATCATTAAGTCTGATTTTTGTAATAGTAATATCTATCGTTGAAGCTTATCAGGCTATATTGTTCAAAACAATAGTAGATACTGCTGCAGGTACTTATAGTTATGAAATTTCTACTTTAATCCTATTTTCAATATTATTTTTAGCAGCAGTTTTTCTTTCTGAAACATTATCAAAAGCAAGTAATGCAGCTTTAAATGCTGCTGTTATGAGAGACTATAAACAATCTATTATAAAAAGTTTCTTAAGCATTGATACTCAATCTAAGCTGAGTAGTTCAGAATTAATCTCAATTCTAAATAATGACATTAAAGTGATAGAAGATAATTATTTAAACAGCATAATTAATATAGCTAAAGATATTTTCTTGTTTATTATATCGCTGTATCTATTATTAAGAATAAATATTTATCTTACATTATCAATATTTATTTTCGGATGGTTACCTGTAGTTATACCTCAGTTATCTAATAAAAGAAATCAAGCTTTGAAAGGTAAGTATCTCG
>NZ_JAWOUQ010000097.1:0-573 GCF_033339475.1 Vibrio sp. 2304
TTCTATAGTTGTTGTTTGACAAATAATTTCTAATTATATTATTTGTGCTTACACCGCCTACAATTAAAACAATAGAAGTATTTTGAATTTCAATAGTTTTGATAAGCATGTTTTCAATGAAATAGGAAATATTTATAAATAATGTATAAAATATATCTTCAATATTATATTTTTTTGAATCTATCAATCTTTTGTAGAAATTTTCTAAGCCTGATAAATTTATCCATGTTGAATTTTGTGGTTTTGGTAAGTCTAATTTTAACAAGCTACCTAAACACGCAATTTTTTCCATTTTTTCGCCACATGGAAACTTTAGCCCTGTGTAAACACCTATTCTATCAATTAACTGGCCGAAACTAATATCATTGGTTCCACCTATTAAAGTAGTATATAAATTATCTGAATTTTTTACTAAAATGATTTCTGTTGTTCCTCCAGAAAAGTGAAATGAAACAAAAGCATCTTCATAAATATTATTTTCATAAATTATTGAAGCGATGTGACCTTCTTGGTGACTGAAGTATTTTATTGGTATTTTGTTGAGTTTTGATATAACTTCTGCAAAGCTAACTC
>NZ_JAWOUQ010000098.1:0-571 GCF_033339475.1 Vibrio sp. 2304
TGCAACTCAACACCATGATTGCGTTGAAGATCGTAAATATCCTGAGCGAAAACGTGACGACTTACGAACAGACTCAAACAAACCACTAACCATGCCACTATCCGTACAGGAAGTGCAAAAGAGGTAACGCGATGGACATTCATCATCATTGGGCCGCCTCCTCTGTATTGTTTTCCGTTGTCGTAGTTGAGCTACCCGTTGTTGGCGAGCGTAATTGAATTTGGAATTTAGCGCGTAAGAAATACTTCGGATCCGCTTCGACTCGCTTTAGCCACTTGTCGGCTAATTCTTGGCTACCTAAGATGTCGTCTGCGCTTAACGTCTCTTTAATCATCAACTCTGCTGACGTTTGTTCATCCGCTCCTTCTGCGGTTTGAGGGTTGTCGCCTAGCTCGGTTGACGCCTCTTGCTCTGTTCCGGCTTGACTTTCACTCATCTGATTTATCTCATCGACGATGCCAGCAATCACTTTCAAGTTGTGCTCAACATCAGGTCTTAACGACTCGTTCAACGTTGGCTTGCTGGCTAAGGATTTTAACAAGTCGCGAGCAGCCAAATATTCACGTTGGCG
>NZ_JAWOUQ010000099.1:0-569 GCF_033339475.1 Vibrio sp. 2304
AATATTCCCGTTACCCGCATGGATGTGAACTGCACCCGGTCCGGCACTCGGGGTCGTCCCTGCCGCCAGCGCACTGAGCAATTTGGTGCGGGCCTGTTCCGCTGAGCAGGAAATATCCGTGATGCATTCTGCTTTCAGCGAGCCGAAAGCAGGAAACGCATCAAACACAGCGGAAACTGCGCTTACTCGTTCAGTATTCGCTGCCTGCATCTGCTGCTGGAGCTGGACGGCCAGCGCGGTACTGTCGATATTTCCTGCCAGCGGTTGCTGAGTGGGTTGCTGTGCCGGTGGGTTATTTGCGGCCTGCGGCGCCGGATTTTGTGCGGGTTGCGGCTGACTGACAGGAGCTTCGGCACGCGGCCCAAAAAGGTTGTTAATCAGTTCTGGCATATTATGGTAATCCTTCAGTTTATTTTGATTCACACAGGCCGCGGCCTGCAGTTCTGGTTCAAGCGTGTCAGCGAAACCTTTTTCCACCGCCTCCGCGCCATTAAGCCAGGTTTCAGCTTTCAGCATCGCCTCCAGTTCTTCCAGCCCCAGCCCGGTCTTGTTCATGTAGGCACTGAGCA
>NZ_JAWOUQ010000100.1:0-569 GCF_033339475.1 Vibrio sp. 2304
TACGGCCTCGGCACGGCGGAAGAGCTGTTTGGCGAAGCGATCAGCGAAGAGGACAAAGAGACCGAAGAAAATGCGATGACCAAGTGGCAGATCTTTGTTGAGTACGTGCTGAAAAACAAAGTGATCTGGCTGCTGTGCTTCTCCAACATCTTCCTCTACGTGGTGCGTATCGGTATCGATCAGTGGTCCACCGTGTATGCCTTCCAGGAGCTGAAGCTGTCTAAAGAGGTGGCGATTCAGGGCTTTACCCTGTTTGAAGTCGGCGCGCTGGTCGGCACGCTGCTGTGGGGCTGGTTGTCGGATCTGGCCAACGGCCGCCGCGCGCTGGTGGCCTGCATCGCGCTGGCGCTGATTATCGCCACGCTCGGTGTGTATCAACATGCCAGTAACGAATATATCTATCTGGCTTCTCTCTTTGCGTTGGGTTTCCTGGTCTTTGGCCCGCAATTGTTGATTGGTGTGGCTGCTGTTGGCTTTGTACCTAAAAAAGCGATTGGCGCTGCCGATGGTATTAAAGGCACCTTTGCTTACCTGATTGGTGACAGCTTTGCCAAGTTAGGTCTGGGAAT
>NZ_JAWOUQ010000101.1:0-567 GCF_033339475.1 Vibrio sp. 2304
ATTTCGGGAACGGCGAACGCTGACAGATTTTAATCTGGCGGCGTGAGGTGTTGGCAGGGTGTCGGGGCGCAGCCCTGACGGATCGTTTTTGGTACCGGCATCGTGATGGCGGTACTCCAAAAACACATCTTGTCCGTTATCAGTTTTTGTTTTTCGTGGGCTTGCCCCACCGCGCGTTTCTCATCGCCAGATGAGAAACTACTAAGCGCGCCTTCCGGAAAATTACCGGAAGAAAAACCCAGGTTCGGAATCCGAACTCAGTAATCGAGTGACGTCACTTTGCGGCGTTAGCCCTATCCTGCATCGGAGTAAAATCAATCGGACAAGATGTGACTTTGGTACACCGCCACCAAGGTGACGGATGCCCAAAGCCCTCATGGTCAGGGCGCAGCCCCGACACCCTGTTAGTCTGATTCGGTTTTATCTTTCGTCGGCGAACGCCGGTACTTTTTGACCTCGGTCTTCCACTCGAACGCGATGCGGGAACCGTCATCATCGCCCTCGGAAATATCATCCCCGATCACCCTGTCGGCGTCGGTTTCCTGATCGAGCTTCAGCACGTCTGTG
>NZ_JAWOUQ010000102.1:0-567 GCF_033339475.1 Vibrio sp. 2304
GACTTCCGTCCCAGCCGTGCCAGGTGCTGCCTCAGATTCAGGTTATGCCGCTCAATTCGCTGCGTATATCGTTTGCTGATTACGTGCAGCTTTCCCTTCAGGCGGGATTCATACAGCGGCCAGCCATCCGTCATCCATATCACCACGTCAAAGGGTGACAGCAGGCTCATAAGACGCCCCAGCGTCGCCATAGTGCGTTCACCGAATACGTGCGCAAACCGTCTTCCGGAGCCTGTCATACGCGTAAAACAGCCAGCACTGGCGCGATTTAGCCCCGACATAGCCCCACTGTTCGTCCATTTCCGCGCAGACGATGACGTCACTGCCCGGCTGTATGCGCGAGGTTACCGACTGCGGCCTGAGTTTTTTAAGTGACGTAAAATCGTGTTGAGGCCAACGCCCATAATGCGGGCGGTTGCCCGGCATCCAACACCATTCATGGCCATATCAATGATTTTCTGGTGCGTACCGGGTTGAGAAGCGGTGTAAGTGAACTGCAGTTGCCATGTTTTACGGCAGTGAGAGCAGAGATAACGCTGATGTCCGGCAGTACTTTTACCGTTACGA
>NZ_JAWOUQ010000103.1:0-565 GCF_033339475.1 Vibrio sp. 2304
GGCAAAAGAACGGGATAATATCTTATAATGACGAGGATATCTCGAGATTATCTCCGGAAAAAATAGTGGAAAAGGGCATCGTTTTGGTTCCCGAGGGCAGAAAGATCTTTCCGAACCTGACCGTTATGGAAAATTTGATGCTGGGAGCTTACTTGAGAAAGGATGAAGAGGGAATAAAAAGGGATCTAGAGTGGGTATTTGAACTTTTCCCGAGGCTTAAGGAGAGGACTTGGCAAAAGGGAGGGACTCTGTCGGGAGGAGAACAACAGATGCTTGCCCTAGGCAGAGCGCTCATGGGCAATCCGCAGCTTGTCATGATGGATGAACCCTCCTTGGGACTTGCGCCCATCTTGGTGAAGGAAGTGTTTGATATAATAAAAGAGATAAATGCTCAGGGCAAGACCATACTTCTCGTCGAGCAAAATGCCTTTGCCGCGTTAAATATAGCTCATTACGCGTACGTCTTGGAAGTGGGCCAAATAGTTCTCCAAGGCCCGGGCGAGGAGTTGATAAAAAATCCACAAGTGAGGGAGGCATATTTAGGTGTCTGAAGGGCCTGTTCGTG
>NZ_JAWOUQ010000104.1:0-562 GCF_033339475.1 Vibrio sp. 2304
AAGCGTTAATGCGATAAAAATACTGTGCCAACCAAAGCTATCCGCTAAAACCACACCCAGTTGAGGTGCAAGTGCTGGTGATAGTGCCACCAACGGCATGATGGTCGCAAAAATTTGCTGGCTACTGCTGGAGTAACGCTTGATCACCATCGCTTGCCAGATAACCGCAGGAGCACATACGCCGATTGCTTGCACAAAGCGCAGTGTTAGTAGTTGCCAAACTTCATCGCAGAATGCTAAGCCGAATGAGGCAATGGTAAAGAGCACCAGACCTGCGGCCAGCGTATTGCGGTGACCAAATTTATCCGATGCTAATCCCCACATCAACTGACCAAAAGCCATACCTACAAGAAATACGGTCAGAGAAAGTGCGATTTGTTCGGGACCTGTAGCAAAGTCGATTTCCATCGCTTTGAACGCAGGTAAGTACATGTCAGTGGCAACAAAGCCAAGCATGGATAAAGCTGCAAGATAAACGAGCTGTAGTTTTGATATTTTCATGATTCAACCAATCAAATTATTTAATCATTTTTTAATCAATATCAGTTGGCGCCAACCCTGA
>NZ_JAWOUQ010000105.1:0-561 GCF_033339475.1 Vibrio sp. 2304
CTGCTCAGCGAGCGAGGTGTTATCCGTCGCGTCTGCCTTCAGACGAGTCATCAGCTCTTTTTCGCTAATGTCGCCAAGGTAGAACTCGGCCATGTTCCATCCCCAGTGCTCTTTACCCGACGTGGTTAGGCGCTCTCTGAGTGCTTCAAGCGCCCGCTTCTCGTCGAGTTTACGCTCGGCGATATAAAGCCACAGGCTACGGAAAGGATCATTGGGATCGTCTTGATAAAACGCCAGCAGATCATCTTGCGCTAACTTAGCCCGGCCGCCGTAATACAGGGCGATACCGCGGTTCAAGTGCGCGTAGTTGTAAGTTGGATCAAGCTCAGGTACAGAATCAAACGCTTCATAGGCAGCATCAAAATTGCCTGCCTGCGTTAAGTAAATGCCTAAGTAATTGAATACTTCAGGCATATCCGGTCGGATTGCCAGCGCTTGCGAAAAATCGTTACGCGCTAATGCCCTCAGACCGAGACTATCATACAACACTCCGCGCTCATATAAAAGCTGTGCGCGTTCGTCATCGGTTAAAGCCCGACTGGCAAGGATTTAGATCGGAAG
>NZ_JAWOUQ010000106.1:0-561 GCF_033339475.1 Vibrio sp. 2304
AACGGGATGTACTGGCCCAGGCGGTCAAACAACGCGTACAGGGCAACCAGCGACAGCACCGCCGGGAACATCTGGAAAATCAGCATCCCTTTCAGCAGGGTCGCTTTCCCCGGGAAGCGCATACGGGCGAAAGCGTAGGCGCAGGTGGTGGAGAGGGCGACGATGCCGATCGCGGTGATCCCGGCGACCTTAATCGAGTTCCACAGCCACAGCAGGACCGGGAACGGCGGCGGCGTGACGCGGCCATCGGCGTGTTCGACGCTGAAGCCTAACGCCAGACGCCAGTGTTCCCAGGAGATGGTATCCGGGATCAGGCTGCCGGTGGCGAAGTTGCCTTCGCGCAGCGAGATAGCGATAACCATCAGCAGCGGAAACATAATCGCGGCGATAAAAATCAGTAGCAGGAGATGCGTGGTAAATAAACGTAGCTTCTGCGATTTGGGTTGGACCATAGCCATTATCGTTATCTCCCTTAATCAAACTTCATGCGCGTGGCTTTCAGATTCACAATCGCTAACGCGCCAACCAGCAGGAAGATAAGCGTTGCGATAGCCGCCGCCA
>NZ_JAWOUQ010000107.1:0-560 GCF_033339475.1 Vibrio sp. 2304
TACGTGCGTGCCCACTGGGACGACATCCTGCGCCTGGCCAGCTCGATCAAGCAGGGCACCGTCACCGCCTCGCTGATGCTGCGCAAGCTCGGCAGCTACCCGCGCCAGAACGGACTGGCCGTGGCCCTGCGCGAGCTGGGCCGGATCGAGCGCACGCTGTTCATCCTGGACTGGCTGCAAAGTGTTGAACTGCGCCGCCGCGTGCATGCCGGCCTGAACAAAGGTGAGGCGCGCAACTCGCTGGCCAGGGCGGTGTTCTTCAACCGCCTTGGGGAAATCAGGGATCGGAGCTTCGAGCAGCAGCGCTACCGGGCCAGCGGCCTCAACCTGGTGACGGCGGCTATCGTGCTGTGGAACACGGTGTACCTGGAACGCGCCACCCAGGGGTTGGTCGAGGCCGGCAAGCCGGTGGACGGCGAGCTGCTGCAATTCCTGTCGCCGCTGGGCTGGGAGCACATCAACCTAACCGGCGATTACGTCTGGCGGCAGAGCCGCAGACTGGAAGACGGGAAGTTTCGGCCCTTACGGATGCCCGGAAAACCTTAGCGTACGATTTTTTC
>NZ_JAWOUQ010000108.1:0-559 GCF_033339475.1 Vibrio sp. 2304
TTGGATGCATTTTCCAATAAGCTTCTTTTTGATGTCCTTGTTACGCTTGACCCATTCCTAATGCTTTCAATTTCAAATATAATTTCATCTCCACAATTAGCATTTGTATTAGATATAAAACCAATATTTTCTCCCTTGTTATTTATAAATTCTAGTCCATCTCCAACAAACAATTTGTCTAGTAATTTAACTTTTACTTTTTTGTTTCTAACATCTATAACTTTGCCTATTACTACCCCTCTATTATTAGGCCTATCAACTGCCATCAAATTGACTCCAAAGTCTCCAAGCATTATACCTTTAGTAAATTTACGATTAAAAATCTCATACAGATTCTTTTTTTCATTTTCATCTACTTCATACCCATCTAAAACTTTCCTATAAATCGAACAAACTACTGCCACATATTCTGGTCTTTTCATTCTTCCTTCTATTTTGAATGAGGTTACACCAGCATTTTCTAAGTCATATATAAAGTCTATTGTATTTAAGTCTCTCATACTCAAGTAGTATTTTTGATCGGATACTACTTTCCCATTAGAATTCTCTAAGCAATACT
>NZ_JAWOUQ010000109.1:0-559 GCF_033339475.1 Vibrio sp. 2304
TGGAGAAATTTAAGCCGCTCGATCAGCTGATGCGCTATGTGCAAGAGCAGCGCGGCAAGTCTGGCATTATCTACTGTAACAGTCGCGCTAAAGTCGAGGACACCGCCGCGCGTCTGCAAAGCCGTGGCATCAGCGCCGGGGCTTATCATGCTGGGCTGGAAAATGCCGTACGCGCCGAGGTGCAGGAGAAATTCCAGCGCGACGACCTGCAAATCGTGGTGGCGACCGTGGCGTTCGGTATGGGGATCAACAAACCTAACGTACGCTTCGTGGTGCATTTCGACATTCCGCGCAATATCGAATCCTATTATCAGGAAACTGGACGCGCCGGGCGTGATGGCCTGCCCGCGGAAGCGATGCTGTTTTACGATCCGGCGGATATGGCGTGGCTGCGCCGCTGTCTGGAAGAAAAACCCGCCGGGCCGCTACAGGATATCGAACGGCATAAGCTGAATGCGATGGGGGCGTTTGCCGAGGCACAAACCTGTCGTCGCCTGGTGCTGCTGAATTATTTTGGCGAAGGGCGTCAGGAGCCGTGTGGTAACTGCGACATCTGCCT
>NZ_JAWOUQ010000110.1:0-558 GCF_033339475.1 Vibrio sp. 2304
TATGCTCCCCTTGTTTGTGGGTAAAATACTGTTATAATATATGGCTCTGGGAATGGGAGTTTTTCAGGAGTAGTATCAGGGTTAGGTGTTTTAATATCTATAATATTTACTTTTAAGCCTCTTTGATAATCGATTGTTGCACCAAGAGCTTCTGCTACAAATCTTAAAGGCACATAAGTTCTATCTTTTAAGAGTAGGGCTTTTGTATCTACTACTTTACCATCTTGGACATCCATAGGGGTTTTTACTCCATTTACTGTTGCAGTAGTTTCTCCTATTTTTTTGGTAACTTTGTATTATATTATCTATTATTTATCGTTCGTTTCAAAGCTTTTATGATTTCAATCGTAAATTTACATTAGATTTTTTTTATATAAAATGGTATAATTTTACATTATATTATTCATTTAGAATTTAAAAACAAAGAAGAGGTGTTAATTTATGAAAAAAACATTCAAAATAATTTGTTTAATTTTAGCTTTTTTATTAATGGTACCTGCTAACTTTTCTTTTGCTGAATCAGATTATTATTTCGAAATAGCTGAAGTCAAAATTAAG
>NZ_JAWOUQ010000111.1:0-557 GCF_033339475.1 Vibrio sp. 2304
CGTTTCCAGAAACCAGTCGTCGAAGCCTCCGGCATAGTAGTAGGTATTTGCATGCATCCCCATAATAATGTCTGCTATACATTCCCGATTCAGCTCTCCCGAAAAGGAACGCACAGGCGACACCCAGGTTGCCTCGTCGCTGCGATCACATATGATGTTCTGTACCTTTTTGTTGCTTACTTCAATGATGGAGGCGATAAAATACCAGCCGCCGTTTTTCAAGGTAATGGTAGCTGTTTCACTCTGGTCGTAGATTAGTGTGCCGGAGGAGTTATACAACATCAGCCTAAGTCTTCCTTGATAAAGTGAAACATAAAAAATTGGCTGACCAGGTCCTTGGCGGGTATTGAATATGGGTATATATGTCTGGCCGACCGAATAGGTGGTAGGATTAATCCAACCGCCTACAACAATCTTTTCGCCCAGATTGCTAAAGAAACTCCCATCATTTTCTGCTATAAGATGGGTCTTTTCAGAAGTCGGATTAACAATATTTTGCCTAAAGTATCTTCCGAATCTTCCAGCAATAAGGTTTGCCGATGTCCCTGACCAGCCGG
>NZ_JAWOUQ010000112.1:0-557 GCF_033339475.1 Vibrio sp. 2304
TTTCTGTATTGTTTGCTTTGTAGCCTATACTGATTGTAATAGTTGCTTTGTTATTTAGTTCAACATTATTTAAATTAACAGTTGTTTCATTATCACCTATACTTATTGGTGAATTTCCTAAAGATATATTTAAATCATTATATTTCTTATCTAAAGTTAATGTTATATTTACTTTCTTTTCCCCTTGCCCAATATATATATTCAACATATTGTTTGAAAATGTTGGATTAGGCTCATTATATAAAGTTTTTCCGTTATTCTTATCTTCAACTATTTGTATATTAGTAATTACAATACTTGAATATGTTGTAGTTCCTCCTCCAGTACCTGTAGATCCTCCACTTCCAGTATCTTCAATAAGTTTAATTTGTCCAAATTGAGTATTGTTTGATTTAATGAAATAAATCTCATCTCCACTAGTCAAATCCCAAACTTCATCATTTCTTAAATTGTTGTCATTAATCAACTTTATGGAAAATTCTAATGGATATGTGGAATCCCTATTATATAACTTTTCTTTTTGTTCAATGGAAACATCTAAAATTCCGTCTATCAAG
>NZ_JAWOUQ010000113.1:0-555 GCF_033339475.1 Vibrio sp. 2304
CCGCTCAAGTTGTAAGTGGAATAGGATTTTTAGGTGCAGGAACAATTTTAAGAGATGGTAATAGAGTAAAGGGTTTGACAACTGCAGCAAGTTTGTGGGTATGTGCTGGAATAGGGTTAGCTATAGGTCAGGGATTTTATTTTGCAGGAATAGCTACAAGTATTATATCTTTCTTATCTTTGCTTTACTTAGGCAAATTTGAAAAAGCTGTATTGTCAGATATTAATAATCATTTACTCGTTATTGGGAAAGAAAGAAGCGGATTAATTGGCGAAATAGGAACGATTTTAGGAAACAACAATATAACCATTAAGAAAATGGACATAAATGAAATTGGTAAATTGGAATCTGGGGAAAACTTAATTGAAATAGATTTATTTATTAGAAGGTCTATAGCCAAAAATGACTATGATTTTTTAGAATCTCTCAAAGAAATAGAAGGAGTTGAGAGTGTGGAAATTAAAGGAAAAGGATTAAAAATAGGAAACTAATATATCACTATTAATTGAGGGGGAAAGCAAGTTGCATCAATATAAAGGCAAACTAATAATTCAT
>NZ_JAWOUQ010000114.1:0-551 GCF_033339475.1 Vibrio sp. 2304
TCATAACTTGTTTCGCCAGAGATAATCCTCGTTTTCAAACATTCATAACGAGGTACTCCACTAGGATCCATTCCCTCAAGTCTTAGTGATGCTTCCGCTTTTCGAAACCCTTCACGGCGCTGCTTTTCACTCATCGGCTAATACCTCTGTCAGTTTTCTGACGTTGCTGGCGTTCCTGCTCCCGTTCAAGCTGGCGCTGTTTTTCACGATCGTGATTCTGTTTCTGGAACGTCTGCGCCATCGTCAGAATATGGGTCATCTGCTCCCGGGAAAGTCCTTTAAAAGGCTCTGTAACGCTCTGTAGGCGTTTTTGCTGCGAATCCATAGTCTTCTGTAGATCGCGCGCTCTTTTGGCATTCTGGGCGCTCTGAGAGGCCATAGCGATGGTTCCTGCAAAGCCATCGTTCACTGCCTGGCTTAAACGTTTGGCTATGGCTGCCTGATCTTCCACGTCTTTGGTGAAAATACCCTTCCGCAGTACACGCGGCTCCAGCGCCTCCGGTGAGATCGATACCTGGCTACGGGTGCCACGGTTTATCGACTCGTAGTAG
>NZ_JAWOUQ010000115.1:0-551 GCF_033339475.1 Vibrio sp. 2304
GAATCGAAGCTCAGCGATAACGATATTGCGTTGCGCTGTGTACTGCCAATGCTTAATGAAGCAGTACGATGCTTGGACGACGGTATTATTCGCTCTACGCGCGATGGCGATATTGGTGCGATTTTTGGTATTGGCTTCCCTCCATTCCTTGGCGGGCCATTCCGTTATATGGATCAATTCGGTTTGAAAGAACTGGTTGAGAAAATGAACGAATTTGCATCGAAATATGGCGATCGTTATGCGCCATGCGACGGACTGCTGACTAGAGCGGGTGAAGGTCGTACCTTCTACTAAGTGCTTGAAACGCTGAACATTAAAAAGGCTTGCATCGCGCAAGCCTTTTTTCGAACAGAAGTGTTTATTTCTTCTTGTCTTTTTTATCTTTGTTATGCCCTTTACCTGGGTTGTCATCGCCATGCACGCTAGCGTTTCCTTTTTTGTCTTTATCATCCCAGTTTTTAGAAGAGCAATCGTCGGATTTGACGGAAATATTGTCACCGCTTAGGCGAACACAATCTTTGCTCAACTCAAAATCGTCACCTTTTACTGTG
>NZ_JAWOUQ010000116.1:0-551 GCF_033339475.1 Vibrio sp. 2304
CGGTGTTGGTGCGGCGTTGCTGAACGCGCGGCGCACGCATGCGGATTGGCGCAGGCAGATCTTGAATCAGAGCTGATGCATCGTATTCCGACACAGGAATGGTGTGTTCGATGTATTCTTCAATCGCAGGCAAGTTGATTGCGTATTCTTCACACGCAAAGCTGATTGAGTGACCGCTCGCGCCCGCACGACCCGTACGACCAATGCGGTGTACGTAATCCTCACAGTCGTCAGGAAGGTCATAGTTGAATACGTGTGTTACTTGAGGAATGTGTAGACCACGGGCTGCAACGTCAGTCGCAACAAGAATGTCGACATCACCTTTAGTAAATTGCTCAAGAATCTTTTCACGTTTCTTTTGTGGAACATCACCTGTTAATAGGCCAACGCGGTGACCATCTGCCGCCAAGTGGCCCCAAACTGACTCACATTTATGTTTGGTGTTCGCAAACACGATTGCGCGATCTGGCCACTCTTCTTCAATCAGAGTTTGAAGTAGAGCCATCTTGTCTTCATTAGATGGGTAGAACAGCTCTTCTTGGATACGGTGA
>NZ_JAWOUQ010000117.1:0-550 GCF_033339475.1 Vibrio sp. 2304
AAAGGCGTATTTAGTTACGACGACGTACAGTGTTTGCCAGAGTTTCACTGCCGAAACGTTCCCGATGCTGCGGTGAGTGCCACGCATATTACTATGCTCAAAGCTGGCGTAATGAATGCCGATAAGATAAATGCAGTCAGCCCAACGTACGCTGAAGAGTTAAAAACAGAACTTGGCAGTCATGGAATGGCATGGGAGTTTCAGCAACGTGCAGGGGATTTAGTCGGAATTTTAAATGGCTGCGATTACAGTGCTTGGAATCCGGAAACTGATGCTTATTTACCAATGAACTATAGTGCCGACAAACAAAGTATGGTTCTAGGTAAAAACACTTGTAAGCGCGCATTACAGCAGAAGCTAAACCTTGCTGAAAAAGATGTAGCCATGTTTGGTATGGTTTGTCGTTTGACTCAGCAAAAAGGCGTGCATTACTTGCTGCCGGCTTTGGCGGATTTTTTGAAGCATGATGTTCAAGTCGTTGTTGTTGGGACGGGTGATCCCGTTTTGGCTGCACAATTGGAAGAGGTTGCGGCGCAATTCTCCGACAAGT
>NZ_JAWOUQ010000118.1:0-549 GCF_033339475.1 Vibrio sp. 2304
GACAGCGAACCAAGCAAACGTATTCCGGGTAAGTTCAAAGAAATCTCAACGCAGCCAAACATCGATACCAACAGTTATGAAGGGATTGTGACGATCACTCGACCAACCGATCGCAACTTGCTCACTGGGATGACAGGACAAGTACACATTGCTAAGCAA
The DNA here is from genome assembly GCF_033339475.1 of Vibrio sp. 2304. Lineage (NCBI taxonomy): Bacteria > Pseudomonadati > Pseudomonadota > Gammaproteobacteria > Vibrionales > Vibrionaceae > Vibrio > Vibrio sp. 2304. The sequence goes on from NZ_JAWOUQ010000118.1 coordinate 160, forward strand.
AACAAGTCTAACGCCATGATGTTGCCGACATCGGCTTGGGTAAACAAGCAAGAGAACCAAGGTGAAGTTTGGGTGATGGATAGCTCAACGCAACAAGTGAATAAGGTGACATTGTCACTAAATGAAAGTGGTGCGATTGAGTCAGGTTTGGATAACAACGACTATGTGGTTATTGCTGGCGTAGAACGATTAGTCGAAGGGCAAGTGGTGAAAGCTTGGATTCGTGAGGAAGGCATTTAATGAAGCATTCTCTATTCGCAGTATCGGCCATCGCCTTGGCCGTTCTTACTGGTTGCCAAAGTGATAGCCAAAACGTAGGCGAACAACCGTTGTATGTTTCGACTATTTCAGTTGACGCGCCAGTGAAAAGCCAATATCGAGCGTTTAAAG
>NZ_JAWOUQ010000119.1:0-545 GCF_033339475.1 Vibrio sp. 2304
TAGCCCGACGTTAACAGCGAGATCACGGTCACCGCCGGCGCGACGGAGGCCCTGTATGCGGCGATCACCGCCCTGGTGCGCCGCGGCGACGAGGTGATCTGTTTCGATCCCAGCTATGACAGCTACGCCCCCGCGGTGGCGCTGGCCGGCGGCGAGTTACGTCGTATTGCGCTGCAGCCGCCGCATTTTCGCGTCGACTGGCGGCAATTTGCCGCCGCCCTGAGCGAGAAAACCCGGCTGGTGATCCTCAACACCCCGCACAACCCTTCGGCCACCGTCTGGCAGCGCGAGGATTTTGCCGCCCTGTGGCAGGCGATCGCCGAACGCGAGATCTATGTCCTGAGCGATGAAGTCTATGAGCATATCTGCTTTGCCGATGGCGGCCACGCCAGCGTACTGGCGCATCCGCAGCTGCGCGAGCGGGCGGTGGCGGTCTCTTCGTTTGGCAAAACCTTTCATATGACCGGCTGGAAGGTCGGCTACTGCGTGGCCCCGGCGGCCATCAGCGCCGAACTGCGCAAGGTGCACCAGTATCTGACCTTCTC
>NZ_JAWOUQ010000120.1:0-544 GCF_033339475.1 Vibrio sp. 2304
TGATGGTAGCTGAAAAAACAGTGAGTATTTTGTTGCAGAGAGCTAGCCTTAAATCAGTAGAAATAAATATAGTTCCTAGTGAAAGCTTTATTGAGCCTCTGCTTGCATCTCTTAAAATTGATCCAATAGATGGGATAAAAATTATAGATGCATTAGAATTAAAAACAACCCATATTGATATAAATTTTAATCATATTATTTGCCAGGTTTATAACATGAGAGTTGCTTCTGAAGTAAAACTGATATTATCAGAAATATTTGGCGATGAATATGATGTATATTTAGTCCATTATGCCGGTGTAAAAGGAAAAGAATTGATAGAAAAAATAAAAGTTATGGAAATTGACAAATCTAAAAACATAGGGGCATTGACATCTTTAGTTGTTTTAAAAGTTGATAAAGAAAAAAATCCTATATATGACTTTAATGATCTAGTTAATATAGTTGCACAGTTACGCTCTAAAGATGGATGCCCATGGGATAGAGCACAAGATCATTTTACATTGAGAGAAAATTTGATAGAAGAGTCATATGAAGTAATCGA
>NZ_JAWOUQ010000121.1:0-541 GCF_033339475.1 Vibrio sp. 2304
AGGTTTCCCGCTACAGTTCAATCTATATTCAGCTTATTCAAAGCCGATTGCTAAAGGATGACTACCTATTGGGAAAGGAGTGTAGAGTTAACATTAAGCTGATTCCTACGGGAACTGACATGATTGTTTCGTCAGTTAACGTGCTTTCTGGTGACTCTAGAGTATGTGCAGCTGCAAAGAGTGCAATTGCACAAGTACCAAGTTTCCCGATGTCAACCGATTCAACAGTTAACCAAAGGCTGAAGGATATTAACCTTACGGTCGCACTACAACAATAAGGGATAAGCCGTGATTAAACGTCTTTTACTAGGAATGTTTGTACTGCTAGGCAGTCTAACGAATGTAGCGCACGCTGCATTGGAGCTGGTCATTACCGATGGTATTGATTCGGCACGACCAATTGCTGTTGTTCCCTTTAAATGGGAGGGCAGTCAACCACTTCCTACCGACATTTCTGCTGTCATTGCATCTGACCTACAGCGCAGTGGTAAGTTCAGCCCAGTGCCAACTAATAAAATGCCACAAACGCCATTCAATGAAT
>NZ_JAWOUQ010000122.1:0-540 GCF_033339475.1 Vibrio sp. 2304
ATTTCCAATGGGATGGTGGCTTAATGATTAAGGTAAAACTATTTGCAACCTTTAGAAATGGTAGAGAAGAAGAAATACATTTTGAGTATTATGAAGGCATTACAGGAAGAGAGATAATAGAAAAGCTTGGAATCAAAGAAGAAGAAGTAGCAATATTTATAGTAAATGGAAGAGATAAAAAATGGGACGAACCCATTGAAGACGAAGCTACAGTATCTCTTTTTCCGCCCGTAGGAGGAGGCTAATTTTGTGGGGAAATATGATAGAAATATGAATACTTTATCTAAGGAAGAAAATGAAAGTCTTAAGAATTTTAAGATTTGTGTAGTGGGATGTGGAGGAATAGGTGGATATGTCATAGAGATGCTTGGTAGACTAGGGATTGGATATATAACTGTTATTGATGGAGATGTATTCGAAGAAACAAATTTAAACAGGCAAATATTATCTAATTCTCAAACTATAGGGAAAAGTAAGGCTCAAACTGCAAGAGAAAGGATGAAGCTTGTAAATCCCGATATCTATGTCAATGCAGTTTTT
>NZ_JAWOUQ010000123.1:0-539 GCF_033339475.1 Vibrio sp. 2304
GGCGTTACTTTACCGCTTTCCCACTGGCTTAGTGTGGGTTGATTTAAGCTTTCAAAAGCGCTGTAACTTCGGGCTAGCTCATCCGCTAATTGGCCTTGAGTTAACCCCCTTTCCTTTCGAATAGCAGCCACTGCATGCGAAAATTCTAACTTACTAACCATATATCTACGTCCTGAAATTATTATATTTTTGAGTGCTTCTCAGCGGCTCGGACCGAGCCAAAACTTTATGTTCTTGATCTTTTAGTGAGGTACATCATTTGGTCAGCATGTTGAATTAAGGAATCGCTACAGCTTCCTTCATGAGGAAAGCGAGCCATACCAACACTTAAACCGATGTGAACGTTTTGAAAATGGATAAAAATGGGTGCACTGCATGCGTGATGCAGCAAAGACTGAAACTGTTCTAACTCCTTGGTGTCTTCGATGTTTGGCAGGCACAGAATAAACTCATCGCCTCCGATGCGTGTCGCGAACTGGCCGTCGTCTAACAGATGCAAAATACGTTGGGCGGTGATCTGCAACACCTTATCTCCGGCG
>NZ_JAWOUQ010000124.1:0-533 GCF_033339475.1 Vibrio sp. 2304
CGCTGGCAATACGATGGCGGACGCGAACTGCGCGTATTTGTTGGCGCCATGTATCAAAATGTTCAACAAGAATTGTCTGGTGACCTCAAAAGCTTAAACCTACCACCGCAACTACTTGGCTTAGTTGAAAACTTGAGCCCTGATGCGGGTTTCAACGTCAGTCAAAGTGCCGATGAGAACTGGAACAGTGTGCTTGGTTTCCAATATGCCTTTAACAAAGACTGGGAGATATTGATGGAGGCCGGATTTGGGGAGCGTGAGACCTTATTCTTTTCATTAGGTCGTCGATTCTAGGATTGAAAGCATGACTAGATTACTTCCTATCGTTTGTCTATTTCTATCTGGAGCAACTCTCGCCGAAGAGGCTTTGCAAAAGTCAGAAATGCATGAACTGACAAAGTATCAGCAATATCAAGCGTGGCTTGAAAACTTATTGCTGGAACTAGGCGCGGATGGTCAGTTCGATCCTAAAAAAGGCATCGACTGGAGTGTCATGCCCGGTCCCTTTTATACTCCAGAGAAAAAGTTTGGTA
>NZ_JAWOUQ010000125.1:0-532 GCF_033339475.1 Vibrio sp. 2304
CACTGGACGGTCTATATCCTGCAGACCGGTTTCTCCTTCGCGGTGGCCATTTTCATCATTACCCAGGGCGTGCGGATGTTGGTCGCCGAACTGTCCGAAGCCTTCAACGGTATCTCGCAACGCCTGATCCCCGGCGCGGTGCTGGCGATTGACTGCGCCGCGATCTATAGCTTTGCGCCGAATGCGGTGGTGTGGGGCTTTATGTGGGGCACCATCGGCCAGCTGATTGCCGTCGGCATTCTGGTTGGCATTGGCTCTTCAATTCTGATTATTCCGGGCTTTATCCCGATGTTCTTCTCCAACGCGACGATTGGCGTCTTTGCCAACCACTTCGGCGGCTGGCGCGCGGCGCTCAAAATCTGCCTGGTGATGGGCATGGTTGAAATTTTCGGTTGCGTGTGGGCGGTGAAGCTCACCGGTATGAGCGCCTGGATGGGAATGGCGGACTGGTCGATTCTGGCGCCGCCGATGATGCAGGGCTTCGCCTCCATCGGGCTGGCGTTTATGGCCGTCATCATCCTGATTGCTCTCG
>NZ_JAWOUQ010000126.1:0-532 GCF_033339475.1 Vibrio sp. 2304
CTAACAAATAACGTTTATCAGGAAGAACGCATTCCAACTCAGTTTGAGCGATTTTGGCGTAGTTACCGCGCTAACGGTTTAGCGATGTTTGGCTTGTGGTGTTTAGGCTTGATTGTATTGATCACCATTTTAGCTCCGTGGCTTGCCCCGTTTGATCCACAAGCACAATCTGGTGAGTTACTCGTTCCCCCTTCATGGGCACCAGCGGGCACTGTCGATTACTTTCTAGGAACCGATGACTTAGGTCGTGATATTCTGTCGCGCTTGATCATGGGCTCTCAACTGACTTTTGGCGCAGCAGTTGGCATTACTGCGATTGCGACCATCGTAGGTTGCTTTATCGGGGTGCTGGCGGGGATGACGAAAGGTCTGCTTTCCAGTACTTTGAACCACCTTCTCGACACCGTTATGTCGATCCCATCGCTATTGCTCGCGATCATTTTTGTGGCATTCCTTGGCTTTGGTGAATTTAATATCTTGCTGGCGATTTGTTTGGCCCTGATCCCACGCTTTATTCGCTCGGTGTATATTG
>NZ_JAWOUQ010000127.1:0-532 GCF_033339475.1 Vibrio sp. 2304
GCTTCAGAGTTCAGACCGTCTTCTTTCACTTCTGGGCTCAGTAGTGCTTGCATAACGGCTTGGTTACGTAGAACCTCAGGTGCATCAACTTGAGAGATGAAGTCTGTTGTCTTCACTTCTTGGTTAATAGCTTTAGAAGCATCATCTAGTGAATCAGGGTACTCAAAAGCAACACGCTCAAGCTCGTTTTGAAGCTCGTAGAATTGATCCACCGCTTTTTGGTCTACTAGCTCTTGCTTAATCTCAGCAGCCACTTCATCAAATGGTTTTGCAACAGCATCTTTCAGCTCTTCTAGCTTGATAATGTGGTAGCCAAAGTCAGATTTTACTAGACCAGACATGTCACCTGGGTTCTTAAGTGCAAACGCAGCTTCTTCAAACGCAGGATCCATAACATCACGTTCGATCCAACCTAAGTCACCGCCGTTTTCAGCACTACCGAAATCATCAGATTTCTCTTGCGCTACGGCAGCAAAATCTGCACCTGCGTTCAATTCATCTAAGATAGCTTGTGCTTTTGCTTCATCATCAC
>NZ_JAWOUQ010000128.1:0-531 GCF_033339475.1 Vibrio sp. 2304
TTACAGTAATAGATACTTGATTATCTTTAGCCACTAAATTTCACCACCCTTTTTTGATGTAACAATTATATCATTCTAAAAAAAGAGTGTCAATTTATTCACATGTAAATTTTTTAGTAATTGATGAAATTTTGCTCTTAGATAAACTAATTATCCAAATTCTCTTTTTTAAATAGAATTTGATATCCAGAAAATGCTAGTACTATTGCTAAGATGAACAAAAGCACTGGGAAAATGACTAATATATAATTTTGTTTGGCCAAATTAGACTGTATAAGAAATACTAAAGCTGTCAATGTAACTATAAGCATAAATACCATTATATCTATAGAAATTGTTACCAATGTATCTCACATTGCTGATATATGGCACTTTAGTTTTTTCTCGGTTAACCTTTAGAAAAAGTTTCCCTTTGATATATGGCATTATGTTTCCCAAGGCTCTGACCGCACTCCTTCTACTTCTGCAGAAAATCATACAATCATCTGCATATCGCACAAATCTATGTCATCTGCGTTATAGTTCCTTGTT
>NZ_JAWOUQ010000129.1:0-531 GCF_033339475.1 Vibrio sp. 2304
ACCAATTTTTCCATGATAAACCTCATCTATATCCTCGATGGTTACCTGTTTGCCTTCACACAGCCTGTCGATCAGTTTGGTGGCCGTAATCCCCGAGGTATCGCTTAATACACTCGAGAGTTTCACGTTACAATCTTCCAAAATACGAATGATCCGGTTTTTGTTGGATGCCACATCCCGGATTAATTTCTTGCGGTAACGGGTTAAATCCCGTAACTCCCGCTGCTCGCGTGGTGGAATGTAGCTGGGTTTAAGCAAACCGGCAAGCAGCAGCTTACACAACCACCGGCTGTCTTTTGTGTCCGTCTTATGTCCGGGAACGTTCTTAACGTGCCGGGCATTGACTATCCAAACAGTGATACCTGTTGGCTCAAGGATGTTATAAACCGGCTTCCAGTAAACTCCCGTACTCTCCATCGCTACGTGAGTAATCTTGTTTTCCACTAACCAGTCTTTCAATTCTGTCAAAGATCTCGTGAACGTCCCAAATTCTCGGGTGGTGCGTTCTATCCCTTCGCCATCTATGGTGGC
>NZ_JAWOUQ010000130.1:0-528 GCF_033339475.1 Vibrio sp. 2304
TTATTCTATAGAATTGGCTAAAGCTTTAAATATAACATTAGTCGGTTTTGTGAGAGGTAAAAGATTGAATGTGTACACAAATTTTGACAATATAATACAATAATTATTGATTGTTTCTTAAATCAACAACAGTGTAGGATTGAGTGTAAGTGTCGATTAATAGGAGCTTATGCCTAAGCAATTCACCTCTTTTTATCAATATCTTTAAAACTTCACTCACCTCAATTGCTGCAATCAAAGCTGGCGTAAATGAAGGGTTACCTAACTTGTTTTCTACACTTTCAGCTCTTTTGTAGATTAGATTTAAAGTATTGTCATTTGGCATAATAGTTGAAACTTGCCCATACCAGCCAGATATAGCACCATGTACCATAGGAATATTTAATTCTCTTGCAAAATCTTGTATTAAAAACCTCGTCTTTATGTCATCAACTGCATCAACAACCACATCATGTCCTTTTAAGATATCTTTATAATTATCTTCTGTGATATTTGTACTAATGCTATTCACTTTGACTAAAGGGTTTA
>NZ_JAWOUQ010000131.1:0-527 GCF_033339475.1 Vibrio sp. 2304
GGAGCAGATCCTGTTCCCGATGATCAAACAGGGAATGGGCGCCCAGGCCGGGGGGCCGATCAGCGTGATGGAAAGCGAGCATGATGAAGCGGGCGAACTGCTGGAAGTCATTAAGCACATCACCCACAACGTGACGCCGCCGCCGGAAGCCTGTACCACCTGGAAGGCGATGTATAACGGTATCAACGAGATGATCGACGATCTGATGGAACACATCAGCCTGGAAAACAATGTGTTGTTCCCGCGTGCCCTCGCAGGTGAATAAAAAAAGGCGCCCGAGAGCGCCTTCCTGAAGTTCGAATTCGGCCACTGCTTATGTGGCCTTTTTTGTGTCCGATATGACAACGCTTAACGCATACCCGCCATACGTTTCTTACCGATAAACAACCAGCCCAGACCCAGCGCGATGAACCACAGCGGCGTCACCATCAACGCCTGACGGGTATCATCTTCCAGCGTCAGCAGTACCAGTACGAAGACGAAGAACGCCATACATACCCAGCACATCAGCTTGCCTAACGGCATCT
>NZ_JAWOUQ010000132.1:0-527 GCF_033339475.1 Vibrio sp. 2304
TTGCGACCTCTTGCCAGGCGGTCGAGGTCACCGCTCAACGACCCCAGATCGGCAATAGCAGTTGGTTTCCCGGTGATCGGCCTGCTGTATCGGATATGCGCGTCGGCCAGGATTATTGTCCCACCCAGATGACGCTCGCGCAGCATCAGCCAGATAAGCCCCCATCCGGTTAAGGTAGCGAGCGAAAACAGGCTGCCGGCGAACAGCGTATGGTGCGGATTCTGGTTCCCCGCCTCCGGCATGGTGGTAATAAATTTCTGCCCGGTGTACTGCTGAATACGTACGCCCATTTTTTCACTCAGCGGAATATGCTGATACCACGCCTGCTGGAGCTGTGCGCACCAGTCGCCGCGGTGCAAAATATCGTCCAGCGACGCGACCGGTTTGATCATCAGAAAATGACGGATCGGCGTGGTGGTCGGGGTGGTGATCTCCCCCTGATTGACAAATCCGAGCTTGGCGAAAAATTCCACCGCATCTTCGCGCGCGCTGCAGGTAACCCGCTTAACCCCTTCCTGACGCGCGAC
>NZ_JAWOUQ010000133.1:0-526 GCF_033339475.1 Vibrio sp. 2304
CCCTTTATTTGATTTTTGTTGGCAGTATAGGTGTTGTGATTGGCGCAAACCTCATCGTTCATATCCCTGATGGTATTGCGGAAAAGATGCTAGGCAGTATGATTCTGGCACTCGGTATTTATTCCCGCTTGAAAAAGCAGCTGGGGCAAATCGAAATCATTAAGCGTCGCAATCAATTGGGTTGGATTCTTGGTGGTATTGGCATCATGTTGATAGGCATCGTCAACGGGTCTTTAACCGCTGGTTCTGGGTTGCTTGTCACTCTCTTTCTTGTGCGTTGGTGTGGGTTCGATTACAAACAAGCGGGCGCCTACACCATGATTTGTGTCGGACGGTTTTGGAATGGTATTGGTGGCGTCGCGGTTGTACAAGCAGGAGCACCGATTCACTGGGCTTGGTTACCAGTATTGTTGTTGAGCTCTTTTCTTGGGGGCAGTTTAGGCGCGTGGGCCGCAACTCGCTATAGCAACCGAGTGATTAAAATTGCGTTCGAAATTCTCACGTTTGCCGTGGGCATCAAGTTGCT
>NZ_JAWOUQ010000134.1:0-526 GCF_033339475.1 Vibrio sp. 2304
CGATGACGCTGCTGCAACAGACCTTCCATACCATAGGCAAACTGCGGCTCGGTAATCTCCCGCGCGTAAGTTGGACTCACCGCTGTAATGTGGTCTGCGTAGTACAACCCGGCCTTCAGGAACGAAATCTGGCCGTTAAACTCCAGCCCGTGCACATTAAAGAACGACCATGGCAATTGGATGTCATCCATATGCTTTGCATAAAACATGCCTTGATACGCCAGGTTGTGTACGGTGAACACCGATTTCGCCGGATGGCCGCGCGCCGCCAGATACGCCGGGGCCAGACCGGCATGCCAGTCGTGCGCATGCACCACATCCGGGCGCCAGAATGGGTCAAGGCCGCAGGCCATTTCACATCCGGCCCAGCCAAGCAACGCAAAACGCAGGACGTTATCGGTATAAGCGAACAGGTTGGTGTCGTGATACGGGCTACCGGGACGGTCGTAGAGATGTGGCGCGTCAATCAGGTAAATACCCACGCCGTTGAAATGCCCGAAAAGCAGCGTGATACGTCCAGCGAAGG
>NZ_JAWOUQ010000135.1:0-525 GCF_033339475.1 Vibrio sp. 2304
ATATAATCATAGTATCAGATGAAATACACTCAGACATTGTATATAAAAACCACAAGCATATACCTATAGCTTCTTTATCAGAAGAACTTAAAAACTCTACAATTACATGCATATCACCAAGTAAAAGCTTTAGCCTAGCGGGACTTGCATCCTCTGCAATAATAATACCCAACAAAAAACTTTTAAATTTATTTAACGCTTCATTGGACACAGCACATATAGCTGGAGGCAACATATTTGGAAATATTGCTTTAGAAGAAGCATATAATAATGGCGATGATTATCTTGATGAGCTAATTTTGTATTTAGAGGACAATCTCAACTATTGTATAGATTACTTCAATGAAAAGATCCCTCAAATAAAACCACTTCGCCCAGAAAGCACTTACCTAGTCTGGCTTGATTGCAGCAAATTGGGATTGGAGGATAAGGAGCTAATGAACTTTTTCATTAACAAAGCAAAAGTAGGAGTAAATCCAGGCAGCAGTTTTTCTAAAAAATACAAAGACTTTGTAAGACTAAATA
>NZ_JAWOUQ010000136.1:0-525 GCF_033339475.1 Vibrio sp. 2304
CGAAAGGTCACATTTACTCCCTGAATTAACTAAAAAACTTCCATTGTTACTGCTATGTTATCAATGGGGTTGTAATAAAGGTTAATAATTAAACCGTATAAGGTCATTATTTTTAAGGGAATAAAAATGAAAAAGATTTTGTTTGCGCTAGGAATATGCCTGCTTATGGTCACTCAAGTTGTTCATGCTCAGAGCCGTCTTCAAGAGATTCTGGATAAAGGCGTGTTGAGAGTAGGGACGACTGGGGACTGGAATCCGATGACAATGAAAGATCCAGCCACGAACAGTTATCGTGGTTTTGATATTGATGTCACAACTGAGCTTGCTAAAGATTTGGGTGTCAAAGTGGAGTACGTTGCCACCGATTGGAAAACGCTGGTTAATGGCATTACGGCCAACAAGTACGACATCACTGGCAGTGCGTCTTTAAACATGTCGCGTGCGAAGGTGGCTGGTTATAGCCAACCCTATTTCTACTTGGCGTTTGTGCCAGTGGTGCAGAAAAAAGACCTCGCCAAGTTCTCG
>NZ_JAWOUQ010000137.1:0-525 GCF_033339475.1 Vibrio sp. 2304
TGTCCATAGTTTGCAACTCCCATTGCCTGAGCTTTGATCCAATGTTTCTGATCATCAAACATTCCTACCATGAGAGCATTTGTGATAATTACTCTAGGGGATTCCTTTGAAGATCTAAATAGCCCTAATGGGTGCCCTGATTCAATAACTAGTGTTTGCTCATCAGTTAGTTCTTCAAGGTACTTCTTAGTCAATCTATACTGCATCCAGTTTTGGAAAACTTGACCTGTTTCACCATATGTTACAAGTTCATATGGATATAGTGCTACTTCAAAGTCTAAATTGTTATCAATCATAACTTGAAAAGCTTTTCCCTCTATGCATTTACCATTGTATTCATCAATTGGTTTACCATAGATTCTTCCTTCTGGTCTAAATCTATATCCATAAATTCTTCCTCGGGTTAATAGCTCATCTAAAAATTCAGGTGCTAATTTTTCATGCAATTCTTCTGGAACATATCTTAATGCATTCTTTAAGGCAATTTCTGTTTCTCTCTTAGTAAGTGTAAACTCTCTCTTTGGA
>NZ_JAWOUQ010000138.1:0-521 GCF_033339475.1 Vibrio sp. 2304
ATACCACCTTAAACACTAAAACCAACGCATAGTAAAAATGCCACGCGTTGCGAATCACTCTTAAACAGTTTGTTATAGCGCTTTGCCGTTTACAAGTGACCAATGATGAGGCATTAATTCTCGTATAGTCTTGAAAACCAATGCATTCCCCGAAGTCGTAATTGCTGCTTTGACATCCCCACCCCAATGGACGAGGCGCTCTTGGCAAACTCCGCATGGTGACAAAATTAGAAATTCATCGTTCTCACTCTCACGACACAGGCATAATGAGTGGGTCACTCGCTCATTGAGTTTGTGAGCCTCTAAATACGCTCCCATCTCCATGCATAGTGAAAGAGCATCGTTTTTAGTATCAGGAGCAATGCTTGTTAATATTTTTCCTGACTCTGTTCTAACAGCCGCAGCTCCACCCCAACCAGAAGGATATCGCATATTTACTAGTTCTATTGCTGCTTGATAGAGCTCTTTTTCGATATTATCCATGACCATCCATATTCAATTTTATCGTGCGCTATAACGCC
>NZ_JAWOUQ010000139.1:0-521 GCF_033339475.1 Vibrio sp. 2304
CAAACGCGGCGTGCCGGTCAATTCGCTGATCCTCTCCGGGGTGATTACCTCGCTGGTGGTGCTGCTGAACTATCTGCTGCCGCAGAAAGCGCTGGGTCTGCTGATGGCGCTGGTAGTGGCAACGCTGCTGCTGAACTGGATCATGATCTGCATGGCGCACCTGAAGTTCCGCGCGGCCCAGCGTCGAAAAGGGCGGGAGCCGAAGTTCAAAGCGCTGCTGGCGCCCGCCAGCAACTACTTCTGCATTGCTTTCCTTGGGCTGATCCTGGCGCTGATGTGCACTATCGACGGCATGCGTCTGTCGGCGATCCTGCTGCCGGTGTGGATCCTGTTCCTGTTTATCGCCTTCAAACTGCTGCGCCGCCCGGCGTAAGCGAGATGCCCCGCCGTCCGGCGGGGCTTCCTGCCTTTTTATTGTGATCCTCTTCGCAGGCGGCGCATTTGCCTGGCGATCTTCTTTTTGTAATCGATTACTTTTGTTTTGAGCGGTTTTGTAATCGATTACTTTTCTGAGGGCGAGC
>NZ_JAWOUQ010000140.1:0-521 GCF_033339475.1 Vibrio sp. 2304
TACTCCTACTTTATTCATACATTCAGATGAGGATTATAGGTGTTGGATTGATCAAGGATATCAGATGTTCACATCATTAAAGTATCACGGAGTTGAGTCAAAAATTGTGATTTTCAAGGGAGAAAACCACGAACTTTCAAGGTCTGGAAAACCCAAACATAGAATAAAGAGATTGGAAGAGATCACAAATTGGTTTAACAAGTATTTAAAGTAGAGTTGGTGTGAATTTGAAAAAAATAATAGATCAGCTTTTACAACATAAGGCTATAATAGTCATTGACCATTTTATATTTAAATTACGTAATGATTATATTTTTGGTTATGCAGCACAAATGGCTTATTATCTAGTACTTTCGATTTTCCCTTTTTTAATAGTTTTACTAAATATAATTAGCCTTACCCCTCTTGTAAGGGGTGAAATCCCATTGGAATTCCTTGAATTTTTGCCTCAAGAAGTTACGAACATAATTGAGGGTTTTATAAGTGATATAACAACATATAGCAGCCAAGGTTTGCTTTCT
>NZ_JAWOUQ010000141.1:0-521 GCF_033339475.1 Vibrio sp. 2304
AGCGCGTCGCCGGTATCGGAGAGCACCACATGGCCGTTTTCCAGCACGTAGCCGCGATCCGCCAGCTTTAGCGCCTGGTTGGCGTTCTGCTCGACGAGGAAGATAGTCATCCCCTGCTCGCGCAGCTGCTCGATGGTGTCGAAAATCTGCTGAATGATAATCGGCGCCAGCCCCAGCGACGGTTCATCCAGCAGCAGCAGGCGCGGTCGGCTCATCAGCGCCCGGGCGATGGCCAGCATCTGCTGCTCGCCGCCGGAGAGGCCGGGATAGCGGCGACCGGCAAGGCCATCGCAGCCGGTGACGGCCATCACCGCCGCCAGCACCGCCGGATCCGCCGTCGCGCCCCACGGTGAGCGTCCCATGGCAATGACCGTTTCCACCGTCCAGTCGGCCTGCAGGGCTGTTCGCTGCAGCATGACCGCCCGCCGGCGCGACAGAGCCTCGGGGGACCAGGCCTCCAACGGCTTGCCTGCAAGATGGCGGGTGCCGCTGTCCGGAGTCAGATAGCCGGTCAACAGGCG
>NZ_JAWOUQ010000142.1:0-520 GCF_033339475.1 Vibrio sp. 2304
AATCGTCTTCTTGCCCTGCCATATTGTCCAGAGATTCACATAAGTCTTCCGCTTGTTGCTCCACCTCTTTCGAATGTTCAGCCAAACGCTGCTCAACTTTCGCACTTAATTCTGCCATGCTTTCAGAGAGTGCTGTCAGGTTTAAACCACCCTCTTCTTTCATTTTTTTCGATAAAGCATCGAACGCGCTAGCCAGAAACTCTTTATTAAAAATCTCCTGCGCTTTTTCAAAATCTTTCGTCCAGCCCTGCGTCATCGATTCAAAGCTGTCTGCAGGCAAAATAAAATCACCATCTTTGTAATAACGAGATTGCACATCAGCAAAGAAGTCTTTAACTGCAACTTTTACGTTATCAAACGCGCCCGGCGCATCCAAACTCGCTGCCACATCATCAATGATGTCATTGGCGAGTTCCAAGCCATCACTCGCTAGCTGCTTAGCTTGAGGAATATAGGCATTCATTTTTTCGCGATATGCTTCAATCGCGGCTTTCTGCTCCGCATCGAGTTCAATCAACTC
>NZ_JAWOUQ010000143.1:0-520 GCF_033339475.1 Vibrio sp. 2304
AGGCTACTACTACCACGACGCACGTACTTCCGGTTTCTCTCATACCCACCTTTCCGGAGCAGGTGCAGGCGACTTGAACGACATTCTCGTCATGCCAATCAACTCGCGTTCGGATTACATGATTGATGAAGGTTCGGCAACGCTAAACCTAGAAGCGTCTCGCTTCCAACATCGTGACGAGCAAGCGACAGCAGGCTACTACAAAGTCAATCTATTGGATTACGACATCAAAGCCGAGTTAACGGCGTCTGATCGCGTTGGTGTACACCGCTACACCTTCCCTCGTGATGAGAAGTCAGAAATCATCGTGAACACTGGCTTCAAAATTAACTGGGACTACACCTCAGATTCTTACTTGAAATGGGACAAAGACAATAACCGTCTAGAAGGTCACCGTTTCTCAGATGGCTGGGCACCAAGCCAAAAAGAATTCTTCGTGATGGAATTCGACCAGCCAATCAAAAACGTTCGCTTTGCTTACTACGATAAAGAGCAAGGTCGTTACATGGACGTGCCAGAA
>NZ_JAWOUQ010000144.1:0-520 GCF_033339475.1 Vibrio sp. 2304
CTACTGGTGCAAACTCACCAACCCTGAACACAAAAAAGCCGTGCTGATCGTCAATGGCCGCATCGAATCTTCCTGGAAGTACCAAGAGCTGTTTTACGATCTCTACCGCCAAGGTTACGATGTGTATTCCTTTGACCACCGAGGACAAGGTTTATCAGATCGCCTATTATCTGACTCTGATATGGGTCACGTCTATGACTTTACTGACTATATTGATGATATGGACGTGGTGATCAAACAACACGACCTTAAACAATATCAGCAGTGCTTTATCATCGCGCACTCCATGGGCGGTGCCATCGCGACGCGCTACCTGCAAACCCACCCAGAGCACCCATTCACTGGTTTGATTTTAAGCGCCCCCATGTTTGGCATTAACTTGCCGTGGTACTTATCACCCATCGCTATCCCAGTGACGCAAACTCTTTCTGCCGTGTCACCACTGCCGCGTTATGCGCCAGGCCACAAGCCGTACTTTCCCAAGCCTTTTGAGGACAATCCTCTCAGCCAAAGCGCAGGC
>NZ_JAWOUQ010000145.1:0-518 GCF_033339475.1 Vibrio sp. 2304
GTGTTAATGATCGCGCTCAACTTGCTCGTCTAGAGCGCGCGTTCCAATCGATGCAAGCACAAAAACTACTTGAACAAGGTGTGATGCTACGTGACCCTGCGCGTTTTGACTTACGCGGTGAGCTTCAGTGCGGTATGGATTGTGAAATTGATGCAAACGTGATCATTGAAGGTAACGTATCGCTGGGTGATAACGTCATTATCGGCACTGGTTGTGTTCTGAAAGATTGTGAAATCGACGATAATACTATCGTTCGTCCTTACAGTGTGATTGAAGGCGCAACCGTTGGTGAAGAGTGTACCGTCGGTCCATTCACTCGTCTGCGTCCTGGTGCTGAGCTGCGTAACGACGCGCACGTCGGTAACTTCGTGGAAGTGAAAAACGCGCGCATTGGTGAAGGCTCTAAAGCAAACCACCTGACTTACCTTGGTGATGCGGAAATCGGTCAACGCACTAATATCGGTGCGGGCACGATTACGTGTAACTACGATGGCGCAAATAAGTTCAAGACCATCATT
>NZ_JAWOUQ010000146.1:0-513 GCF_033339475.1 Vibrio sp. 2304
GAACAGATAAAGCAGAGATTTTAAGGAAAGCACTATAGGATAACTCACTCCGATTACGGAGTGGGATTTTTTTTATTTCTGCGGTATAATATAATCAAGATCAGTTGGAGGTAAATTATGTTTATAGAAGGAACTGTTGAAGATATAATATTTAGAAATGAAGAAAATGGATATACAGTTGCTAGGCTTGTTACTTCAGATGGGCCTGTTACTTTCGTGGGAAAGACTTATTTCATAAAAAAAGACCAGTTTGTTGAATTAGAGGGAGAATGGATATACCATGACAAATTTGGAGAACAATTTCAGTTTACAAACATAAAGGAGAAATTACCTTCGACTATAAATGGAATAGAAAGTTATTTAGCATCGGGGCTTATACCTCACATTGGCAAAGCTACTGCAAGAAAAATTGTTGATAAATTCAAAGAGAATTCACTTGACATAATACAATATTATCCTGAAAGATTACTAGAAGTAGATGGCATAGGCAAAAAGAAACTTGATAAAATAATG
>NZ_JAWOUQ010000147.1:0-513 GCF_033339475.1 Vibrio sp. 2304
ATAGTAGAGGTTGAATCTGAGTTAGAATTTATAGAAAGCAATCCTCAAATTGTTCAAATTGCTTCTCCAAATGAACCAGTTATACTAATAAGTTTTACTTTTGAGTTACTCGAACATAAAAACTTTATAAATATATGCATCCCATATATATCTTTAGATGCAATCATAGAGAGATTGAACTTTAAAAACTGGTTCGAGTCTGATAATGAGCAAACTGATGATTATAGAGCAATAGTGGAAAAAAGAGTTTTAGGAGTTCCTGTAAATTTAGAGGTGGAATTGGGTAGAACTTATATTAGTATCAGAGACTTTCTAAATTTAGAAGAGGGCGATTGTATAAGGCTTGATAATAGGATTGATGAACCACTTAGCATGCTTGTCGAAGGAAAACCTCATTTTTTGGTAAGACCCGGTAAGTTAAACAGCAAATTGGCAGTAGAAGTATT
Organism: Vibrio sp. 2304; assembly: GCF_033339475.1. Taxonomy (NCBI): domain Bacteria; kingdom Pseudomonadati; phylum Pseudomonadota; class Gammaproteobacteria; order Vibrionales; family Vibrionaceae; genus Vibrio; species Vibrio sp. 2304. The sequence continues at coordinate 447 of NZ_JAWOUQ010000147.1, forward strand.
ACAATTTATAGAAGAGGATGTTATAGAATGAGTGATAATTTTATATCTCAAGAAGAAATAGATGCTT
>NZ_JAWOUQ010000148.1:0-513 GCF_033339475.1 Vibrio sp. 2304
AGAATGGCGAAGTGGTACCAGAACGAGACATCCATCAGTCCGCCCAGCGAGCCGTGCAGGATGTAGGCCATCCCCACCGCCAGCGTTGGCGCGCCGCCGGCGCGGGAGATAATCGACTGTTCGCCGACCTCGCTGGCGATTTGATGCAGCGTATCAGGCGTAATGCTAAAGCCCCAGCCGCTCACCACCTGCGCTGCCGAGGCGACCACATCGGTGGTACCCGCCGGCGCCAGCACCGCCATCGGGCTGTTCATCGCGAAGTAGACGCCCGGATCGATAATACAGGCCGCCACCAGCGCCATAATGGCGACAAAGGATTCCATCAGCATCCCGCCATAGCCGATAAAACAGGCCTGACCTTCATTCGCCAGCATCTTCGGCGTGGTGCCGGAGGCAATCAGCGCGTGGAAACCAGAGACTGCGCCGCAGGCGATGGTAATAAACAGGAACGGGAACAGGTTACCGCTCCAGACCGGGCCGGTACCGTCAACAAACTTGGTCAGAGCTGGCATG
>NZ_JAWOUQ010000149.1:0-512 GCF_033339475.1 Vibrio sp. 2304
TCGGGTTCATATACTGGAAGTCAAAGCGCAGCTGGTTGACCGCCCCAAGACGCAGCGCGGGGATGGTGACCTCCGATTTGCCGTCCAGCAGCCCCTGCAGCACCGGCAGGCGCAGGATCAGTTTGTTCACGTCCTGGGAGCTGTTAAGGCTGAACGACTGCAGGAACTGGTCGTTGAGGCTGATATCCATCCGCGAGCTGTCCTTCACCGGCGGCATGGTGTAGCGGTATTTCAGATCCATATCGATGCCGTTGGCCCGCAGCAGATAGAGATCCGGCGGCAGGTTAAGCGCCACGGTGATGGCATCCGGCACCAGGCCGCTGGACTGCAGCTGTTGCTCATAGGTTTTCAGCTCAGCGAAGGTGACCGAGCGGTCGGTGCGCACCCAGTTCGGCGCGTCGTAAGGCTGACGCGGCTGCAGGGTTTTGATGCCGTCCACGGTGACGCTGCTGCCGCGGAACAGAATATTGCCCTGAGCAATCCCCTTCGCCGCCAGCAGCAGGTCGTTATCA
>NZ_JAWOUQ010000150.1:0-511 GCF_033339475.1 Vibrio sp. 2304
TCATCCGCGGTCGCGGTCAGCGCCACAAACGGCAGGGTTGGGAAACGTTGGCGCAACTGGCCCAGCGCCGCGTATTCGGGGCGGAAATCATGCCCCCACTGCGAAATACAGTGCGCTTCATCAACCGCCAGCAGCACCGGATTCCAGTGCGCCAGATGCTCAAGGAAGTTATCCAGCATCAGGCGTTCGGGCGCAATGTACAGTAAGCGAATCTGTCCTGTACGACAGCCTGCCATCACCTCAAGCTGCTGCTCACGACTTTGAGTAGAGTTAAGGCACGCCGCCGCCACGCCGTTGGCCAGCAGTTGATCGACCTGATCCTTCATCAAGGAAATCAGCGGAGAAACAACAACGGTGAGTCCGTTTAGCAATAATGCGGGAATTTGATAGCACAGGGATTTACCGCCGCCGGTCGGCATAACGACCAGGCAGTCGCGACCAGAGAGCACGGTATCAATGATTTCTTCCTGACCAGGGCGAAACTGTTGGTAGCCAAAGGTTTCTTGCAAAA
>NZ_JAWOUQ010000151.1:0-511 GCF_033339475.1 Vibrio sp. 2304
CGCACCTTGAAAAAGGACTATCGATGCTCAAACTGCTTGCAGCGCTGGCACCAATGTTAGGTCTGCTAGGTACGGTAACGGGCATGATCGAAACATTCCAAGTGATCACTCAGTTTGGTAATGGCGATCCAAAAGTCATGGCGGGCGGTATTTCGATGGCGTTGGTGACAACGGTTCTCGGCTTGGTAGCCGCAATGCCACTGCTTCTGGCGCATAATGTGCTGAGTTCTCAAGCCGAGAGCATTCGCAACATTCTAGAAAAGCAGGGTATTGGCTTAGTTGCTGAACAAGCAGAGCGCGATATGTCTAACAACAAAGGCAACCGTAACACGATAGCGGAGAACGCAGCATAATGGAGCAGATCCTACTCAACACTTTGGGTTTGATCAGTGAGGATTGGGCCAATACCTTGATGAGCTTTATGCAGCAAGGTGGCCAAATCCTATGGTGGTTGGCTGCCGTTGTAGCGGTGTGTTGGTTACTGGTTATGGAGCGAGTGGTTTACTTAACG
>NZ_JAWOUQ010000152.1:0-511 GCF_033339475.1 Vibrio sp. 2304
CCCAGTTTCGCAGCGACTGCCGCCGTCTGACGCACATGGTTAGACTGGATCGCGCCGGCGGTGATTAAGGTATCCGCGCCCTCGCGCAGCGCATCGGCGGCGAGAAACTCCAGCTTACGCAGTTTGTTGCCCCCCATCGCCAGCGGCGTCGTATCATCACGTTTAATAAAAATTTCGCGCCCAAGGTGATCGGACAGACGCGGGAGATACTCCAGCGGCGTCGGCGCGCCGATCAATTCCAGGCGCGGAAAGCGGGTTAAGTTTTGCAGTGACATGGCCCCTCCTGACTCAGTTATGCTTCATTATGCACACAGTTACGCGCTAAATAAAAAAAGGCGCTTCCAGGAGCGCCTTTTTTCACCGCTGTCCGTTATTTCGTCACGTCAGCGCCAAACCATTTCTCGGACAGCGCCTTCAGGCTGCCATCTTTCTGCATGTCTGCAATCGCGCCATCTACCGCTTTCAGCAGGTCGTCGTTGCCTTTACGCAGCGCAACGCCAGCTTCCTGACG
>NZ_JAWOUQ010000153.1:0-510 GCF_033339475.1 Vibrio sp. 2304
TATTTCGCCATTTAAAAGACGTGCCATAGAGGGTGCTGTTTTGGGCTTGATAATCCACATCAACCAGTACTTTTTGTATCGCCTCACCATGCCCATACATTTGTTCTGCAGAGGCCTGAATAGCGCCGTAAGGCCATAATTGTTGAGCGTTGCTCCAAGTAGGATCTTGGATTTGGATACTCAATCCAGTTACGGAAAAGCGCGGACCCGCGTAATCAATATTTTTCAGCGCAATCTGGTGGAACTGGATCGACTCTAAGTTAGGCTGTGTCGGTATGCCTTTTTTTAGACTCACCCCATCGATCAGCAAGCTATCGATAATCCATTTCCCATCTCGTCGTATGTCAGGGTTCAGCCACACGTCGACTTGTTCAATATAAGGCAGTTGAGCGTCTTGGGAGCGAACGTTTTGCAGCGAAAGGTGGTAAGGGAAGTCGTAATGAACGCGCTCCGCTTGGATCGGTAAGCCAAGGTAGGGTGAAACCCATTGCCATGTAGAATTGGCGTATG
>NZ_JAWOUQ010000154.1:0-507 GCF_033339475.1 Vibrio sp. 2304
CCAGCACTAATGAAACAAATGCGAAAACATAACTGTTTTACATTAATAGAAATCCTATTGGTGCTGGTTTTGCTATCTCTTACCGCGGTGGCGGTGATCACTACGTTGCCTACCAGTCAAAAAGACCTCTCTAAACAATACGCGCAAAGTTTCTTTCAGCGTTTGCAGTTGCTTAACGAAGAAGCCGTACTCAGCGGTAAAGATTTTGGTGTGCGTGTCGACGATACCAAAAAGACCTACACCCTGCTTAGCTTGACCGCTGAAGGCTGGAAGCCGCTAGAAATGAAGCAAATTCCAAGCAAAACCAAATTAGAAGATGACATTGCATTGCAATTGGATCTAGGTGGCGGTGCTTGGGATAAAGACGATCGTTTGTTTGAGCCGGGTTCACTGTTTGAAGACATGTTTGCCGACGAAACTGAAGAAAAGAAAGTGAAACCACCGCAAGTCTTCATTTTCTCGAGCGCAGAAGTCACGCCGTTTACCTTGTCTTTTTTCCCACAAAAA
>NZ_JAWOUQ010000155.1:0-507 GCF_033339475.1 Vibrio sp. 2304
TGTGCACGAGAGCCCACTGCCAAGGCATGCACACGAATCAGATCAACCAGCGGCGCGGTGCCACGACGTTTTAGGTTGATCGAGTTTTTGTGCTGGCCATCTTTTTCCATCACAAAATCTTTGAAGAAGCCTAATGGCGGCGTGCGGTTTAGCGCATTTCGAGCCAAACATGCTAAGAAGCGATTATTTTTACGCGCTCGACGCACAATGAAGCTGGTGAGCTGTTCTGCCCATTTTAAGCGGCCATACACGCCATCTAAATCGAAAAATATTGATGCATTCAGTAACGCTTTCGGGTTGGGATCGTCAATCCAGTCAGCGAAACATTCTTCCCATTCGGAGCGAGTCATTCGCCACATCGGGTTTGTGGCCATGATGTCACCGGTACAATATTTGTAACCACAAGCGTCAAGGCCGTCACTGACAAACTTGGCGAGATCTTCAAAATACTTGCCATGTTTCTCTTCTTGATAGGATTCGTCCAGAATAATGGCGTTGTCTTGGTCA
>NZ_JAWOUQ010000156.1:0-504 GCF_033339475.1 Vibrio sp. 2304
GATAGCGATTTCTAGCTCATGGCGATATTCACTTTCGGCCAGCAGCACTCCAGCTAAGAAAGTTCCTAGCGCCATGGACAAGCCCAGTTTCTGCATCACCACCGAAATGCCTAGCACCACCAAGAGTGAAGCCACGGTAAATAACTCGCGAACCCCACTCATCACGACAAAACGAAACAGAGGACGCAATAAAAAGTGACCACCAATCAACAAGGCTACGACACTGCCTAAAACGGTAAAAGCATCGAACCAACTGCCTACATTCTGTTCACCAGCTAAAAGCGGTAACATAGCCAACATCGGTATGACGGCGATATCTTGAAAAAGCAGCACAGCAAAACCAGACTGGCCCGTTTCGGTGCCATTGAGGCCTTGCTCTTCAATCACTTTAAGTGCAATAGCCGTAGAGGAAAGGGCTAGCCCCATGCCGATGACCAAACTCACCTGCATACTCAAGCCAAACAAACTGACAATGCTACCAATAACCGCCGTCGTCACTACAAC
>NZ_JAWOUQ010000157.1:0-503 GCF_033339475.1 Vibrio sp. 2304
CCTCTACATTGGTATCCTCATCTCCCCAATAAGATATAGTATTAGTTTTTAAATCAATAACTCCTAATTTAAGAACTTGACTGCCATTAGGTCGACCTACAAAAAATACTTTGTCACCATCAGAAATTATATAATTAACAGCGAAAAGATCATTTGTTAACTGTCTTTCTTTAGAAGCTTTTAAATCGAAAACGAATATATTATCCCCAATATTCTCATCTATGCTTGTACGTTTGGTATAATACACTGATTTTGTTTTAGCATCGTAATATCCTAAAGGATATTGTGAACTATATTCAAATTGAAATACTTCATCTGTTGTTTTTGTTTTAATATCATAAACCATTATTTTTGTTGTTATCTTACCGGTGTCAATATTTTCCTCAGAATTTGTTATTGAAATGTAATTATCAATAGTGGTATCCCTATTAATTATAAAAATTGTTAATAATACGATACATACTAAAACAATAGCTATGATAGATAAACATCTTTTTTTCACA
>NZ_JAWOUQ010000158.1:0-503 GCF_033339475.1 Vibrio sp. 2304
AGCGAACAAAGATGAAGTTCGTCGATTACTCAATGAGTTTTGGAGTCGTTATCAACGCTTTGTCGGCGGCGCCTCGGAGCACAACATCGATAAAGCGAAAGCGCTTAAACTCTTTGACCTAGCGGGTGATGCATCTCGTACTGAAATCCGCCGACAATGGCGGAAACTGGCGTTACGCTGGCATCCTGATAGAGAAAATGGCGATGCCGAAAGATTCAGAGTGTTGTGCGAAGCATGGAACGTGCTTCGAAATGGATAAATAGTAAATAACTACCTACTGTAGTTGGTGGTTTAGGACTGAAAATAAAAAAGGCAGCGATAATTGCTGCCTTTTTGTTTTAGACGAGCCAGACTTGGATAAGTCGTGATACGTCAAATACAAAATACTTAGTGTGAAGGTTTGAACTGTGACTTACGCATACGGTTAAGTGCTGCCATCACATCCAAAGTACGAGGTTTTGCAAGGTCACCTTGTTTAGGCAGTGATGCGTGCCATTCGCCCG
>NZ_JAWOUQ010000159.1:0-502 GCF_033339475.1 Vibrio sp. 2304
GTGCCGGAGGTCCGCGCCCAGTCTTCATCGTCCAGTTGACCGGAACGAATGCGGGTCTGATCGACGCGCGACAGCGAGGCCAGAGAACGCATCATGAGCTGTTCCGCGGGCATCTCGAGACTAAAGATTAATACCGGCTTGTCCTGCAGCATCGCCGCGTTTTCCACGAGGTTCATCGCGAAGGTCGTTTTACCCATCGATGGACGGGCGGCGACGATAATCAGATCCGACGGCTGCAGGCCGGCGGTCTTTTTGTTGAGGTCGTCGTAGCCGGTATTGACCCCGGTGACGCCGTCATGGGGCTGCTGGAACAGCTGTTCGATACGGGCGACAGTGGCATCGAGGACATCGGCGATGTTCTTCGGCCCTTCGTCTTTGTTGGCCCGGCTTTCGGCGATTTTGAAAACCCGGGATTCGGCAAGGTCGAGCAGATCTTCGCTGGTTCGCCCCTGCGGGTCGAAGCCGGCTTCGGCGATCTCGTTGGCCACCGAAATCATTTCGC
>NZ_JAWOUQ010000160.1:0-502 GCF_033339475.1 Vibrio sp. 2304
TTTCTCTGTTTCAATAACTAAGTATATGCATTTAACTAATCTATCTATAGTATATCTATTGCTTAAAGCAGAAATTTTGTTGAACTCATAAGGTTTAATTTTGAGTTTAGAAATTATTTCAGAATCAGTATAATTTGCCCTTCTATAACTTCTATAAGCTAACTGCAGCTTAAACTGACGATTTATCATATAAATTATCTTAATAATAGGTTCGTCTAATAGATAAATTTCTGAAAATATTTTTAGAGATCTTTCTACATTTTGTTCACCTATACTAGTTAATAAATTGAATATGTTTTGATCTAATAATTTTATTATAGATTTATCGATAGTATTTTTATCTATGATAGTATCGTCTGAATAAGTGACAATTTTTATTATTTCGTTTTCTAAATCATATAAATTTAGTTTCAAGTTTTTACTAGTATATCCACTTTGCAAAATTAAATAACTAATGTCTTGTTGAGTTATTGTCCTATTATAAGATTTGAATTTCTTGTAA
>NZ_JAWOUQ010000161.1:0-501 GCF_033339475.1 Vibrio sp. 2304
TGGTTGCGCTGAAAAAAGCGAAACCGACTCAGGCTAAAGGCGTGTACATCAAGAAAGTTAGCATCTCCACCACCATGGGTGCTGGTGTTGCCGTTGATCAGTCCGGTCTGACTGCGACTGTGGCGAACTAATATTCGCCTTTACGTGGGCGGTGATTTTGTCTACAATCTTACCCCCACGATTCTGTCAATAAGACAGACGCTATGCGAGTCATTTGAATTGCAGCAAGGCAGCAATCGAGTGAATCACCGGGAGTGTAGTTAACTACATGACCGGTGTGAACGAGAGCAGCTAACGCCGCTGCGGTTCGAAGGACGAAGTCATAGGAAGAATTTGTTCGTTGGAGCCTGGCCTATCCAGGCCTCCGTCGAAGACCGCAGGTGTTTCGCAAGAAACTTAATCCCCTGCGTAGACGGTGACAGAACGCTAAGATTATTTTTGGATATTCTGGCTTGTTTCTGCTCACCGTATTTAGACGCTCTTTTCGTTGAATTGAGTGAA
>NZ_JAWOUQ010000162.1:0-501 GCF_033339475.1 Vibrio sp. 2304
GCATTGGCTTCGTCTAACGCTTTATCTAAGCGGCCAACGTCCGATTGACGGTCGTATTTCCACTCGCGCGCTTCGTCAGTGTGATGCACAATCATCGCCATAGAGTTTGGTTGGCTTGTCGCCCACTGCATCATCGCTTGGTCTCCGTCCGAGTTACCAACGGCGAGCACTGGTTTCTTACCAATAATGTACTGGATGTTTTCGACTTTCACTTCTTTATCATCGAGCGTTAACAGTTCGCCCAACTTCATCACTTTAGGCTGACCATCATTAAAGCTGTATTCGTATTTCAACGCACTGCCGATGATTTGTTCTTCAGGAATGTTGTAAGCCTCTGGCGCCCACACGCGCATAAAGTCCACGCCACCACCCGAAACAATGTAGGTTTTGAAGTTGTTCTCTTGCAGGTAAGTAAGCATTTCGCGCATCGGCTTAAAGGTGAGATCGTTATAGGCTTTACCAAAGCGCTTGTCTTTCGCTGCCGCAAGCCATTGCTCGACG
>NZ_JAWOUQ010000163.1:0-501 GCF_033339475.1 Vibrio sp. 2304
TTAATGCTTTTTTCCTTACCTCTACATATTTATGCATACTATCTAGATTCCTATGGATCGAATCCAGTAAATTATCATAAACTATGACATCAACATTATTTTCTGATAAACTAGCTTCTAAAGCCGAACTGTAATTTCTTATTCTGGCAGTTATGATGTTTTTCTTAATATTTCCATTTAATGTTGATGCTAATGTGTTTCTAAACTTAAAGAATACATTATAAAATTCATAAAAAACTTTTTTCCTAAATTCCCTATCTCTATCTTCTAATAACTGAATAAAATTACCTTTAGTAATTTCTATTTCTGTGCCATTCTTATTTATAACAGGGAAAGTTAAATCAGCTCCGTTGAAGATTGAGTAAATATTTTCAGGAGCCATCAGAGCCTCGCTATATTGTGCGATTATCGATTCTTCTTTATCTGACAATATATGTTCTTTCCTTCTTAGTATATCATCTATGAAATGCTCATATATTTTTAATCTAGAGTCTTCTTTAA
>NZ_JAWOUQ010000164.1:0-500 GCF_033339475.1 Vibrio sp. 2304
TTAACTTCTCTTAGTATAATGTATCGCTTCTCTAATAGTTCCAAGGTTTCAGGCACTATCATCTTTATTAAATTTAAATTAACTAATGGGACCACCCCCATATTTGGCCATATATTGTCCCTCATGTATTATTTTTGTCCCAGCTTTTATAAAAATCACATCCTTATTATACCCAACCCTGGAAAAAATATCAAGGTAAAAACAAATTAAAATCTTTTTCTTAATTTTGAAGAAGGAATACTTAACTCTTCTCTGTATTTAGCTACAGTTCTTCTTGAAATAATGATTCCCATTTTTTCTAATTCATCTGATATTTGTTGATCGCTTAATGGTCTTTTAATATCTTCTTTTTCTATAATGTTTCTGATTAAATTTTTCACAGAATCAGATGAAACCATTCCATCGTTTCCTTTAATTGCTTGAGTAAAGAAATATTTTAATTCAAAAATCCCTCTTGATGTCTGTATATATTTCCCATTTGTAGCTCTCGAAATAGTCGA